>NZ_JBFRCX010000001.1:0-813454 GCF_052113285.1 Rhizobium sp. YAF28
GGCGGAACGATCGTGGGATCGCGCGGTCGGACATGACCCACATGATCATGTGCATGCTTTCCGGGGTCAGCGAGATGAAGTCCCAGAAATTATCGTGGGCCGATTGCGCCTGGGGAAAGGCGCGGTCCGGCTCGGGTTTGACGGAATGAATGATATCCGGAAACTTGATAGCATCCTGGATGAAGAAGACCGGAATATTGTTTCCGACCAGATCCCAGTTTCCTTCCTGGGTATAGATCTTCACGGCAAAACCGCGCACGTCGCGCGCGAGATCGAAGGATCCCTTGCTGCCGGCGACGGTGGAAAAGCGCACGAAGGCCGGCGTCCTCTCGCCGGGGCGCTGGAAGAGATCGGCCCTCGTGTATTTCGACAGGGATTCATAGGTCTCGAAGAAACCGTGCGCCCCGTAACCGCGGGCATGGACCACGCGCTCGGGAATGCGCTCATGGTCGAAGTGGAATATCTTTTCGCGGAAATGGAAATCCTCCATCAGGGCTGGTCCGCGCGGGCCGACCTTCAGCGTGTTCTGATCGTCCGCCACGGGGGCGCCCTGTGACGTCGTCAAGACCTCGGCGCCCTCTTCGGCGATCTGGTGGAGCTCGCCGCCGACGCCCCTGTGAAGGCGCTGATCGTGGATGGTCACTGTGGCGGATGCGGCAGTTTTTTCGGTCTTGCGTGACATTGGTCCCTCCTTGGGTCGATGAGGGAATGCACTCGGCTGTTGATTGTTCCTGTCCGGGAAACGGCGTTGGCGGACGCTGGAGCGTGCGCTTTTTATGCCCATAGCCTCGGCGTCATCGATTGGAGACATGCCTGATAGCCGTCCGCACCATCAGCGCGCGGAAACCTCCAGCCTATGCCGCATCCAGACATTCGGCTCCTCATAGAGCCCGAGGCCAGTATCGCAATCGGCCATCAGCGGCGCCAGCCCGCCCTCTACATGATACGGCCCTGATACGGGAAAGCGCAGCCCGCTCCATTCCGTCCATTGCGACAGCGGCGCTTGAACCCGCATCGAGCGCGGTGCAATTTTCGCGATCCGCGCGCCAAGCTGCCAATGCTTGCGCACCCACGGATCGAAGGGCGCGCCGTCGGCTGTCGTCCAGCCCATGTAATCGGCAAAGGACGTTAGCGGATAAGCCGGTTTCTTCGTGGGCCGCACGGGTGCGACGAGCGCATCGAGGCCGCTTTGCCGGGCACTGTCCTTCATGTTGGCGATCAGGCGTTCGGCGAGATCCGAGCCGCGCATGTCGGGCGCCACGACGATGGCGAGCGCGGAGAGAGCGTTGGGCTTTTGCCCGGATGCGGCGGCTTCGACGCCGGTTGTGAGAACCGCATCCCACCCCTCGTCGGGTAGGGAGGTTTCATCATCGGGCTCGGGCCAATGGAAGGGAATGCTGTTCGATGTCGCCAGAACCCTCTCGTTTTCGTGCGCGTCCCGGCCGAGGATGAGAAACTGGTGGCGGCGCAGGCGCTCAGAAAACAGGCTGTCCCAGTCTCTTTCGACGACCGCGTCGCTGCCGATGAATTTCGGCCAGACGGCCGCCCCCAGTTCGGCGAACGCGGGGATGAGATCTGGCCGCTCCTCGGCGGAGACAAGGGTCAGCGTGCTATCGGTTTCATGCGGGTTGGCGGGCATGGTGGGCGTCTTTTCTCCCTGATACCGAAACGAGCCTAGAATAAGCATAGGTGAACGAAGGCTTTGCGAAATTCGCCGGGAGATGCCGGCAAGGCACGAGGCAGCTTCGCGCCACAAGCGAACGTTGCAAACAGAGCAACTGATCCGTAATTTCAAGTGATTTCAGCAAAGTTCTTAACGACGGATCGATGGTTATGTTAGACGTATTTTCTGCGAGCGATCGCTTTGGCTCCTTTGTCTTCAAAGACCACGCGGCAGGGAAGCGGCAGTCTCTGCGCGTTTTCTATTTCCTACCTGACAAAATCACCGCCGACACCCGTATCGCTGTTGGAATGCACGGACTTGACCGCAAAGCATCCGATTTTCGAGATGTGCTCACGCAACCCGCAGACCCCCACCAAATGATGGTTCTCGTTCCTGAATTCGATATGGAGGCGTTTCCGGATGTATATGCCTACAACTATGGAAATGTGAGGCCTGATGGCCGTGACGCTGCGGTCCTTCCACGGGAACATTGGACCTTCGGCATTATAGACAGGCTGTTCAAACAGGTCAGAGACAGCCTGGGATCGCGCCGAGAAACCTTTGGGTTATTCGGCAACTCAGCAGGCTCCCAGTTTGTTCTCCGTTATCTGGCACTGAACGGAGCCGCCCTTGTCGACCAGGCGGTCGCATCGAACAGTGGAATCTATATGCTGCCCGATCTGGAAGTCGCGTATCCGAGCGGAATGGGTGGTCTTGATCTGGATGAGATCGCACTCAACCGATATTTCGGTGCGCGCTTGACCATCTTGCTTGGGGAGTGCGACTGCGATGGAACAGCTTTTGATCTTCCACGCAACGACGAAGCCATGGCGCAAGGCCCACATCGCCTTGCACGCGGCCTGTGGCATTTTAAGCTCTGCCAGGGCCTTGCGACCTCATGCGGGGGACAACTTGCGTGGAGGATGGAAATCATTCCTGGCGCAGGACATGTCGATCAAAAGATATTCGACCGCGCTATCGGTATCCTTTCAGGCTCATCGTGAAATTTCGTCCGCTTCGGGCCGAAGGCGGCCATTAGCGGCATTAGCTGCGTGATCACGGGTTTTCCTGGAATGGGGTATCAAGAGAGCGCCTGGCGCCGGCCGAAGGCGTTTCGCAAGGTCACCGGAGGAATTCGGCCCCCAACCCGTCGCTCTCTTGATGGGGTGATGATGGCAGGCAATGGTTGAGGCGGTGTCTTGCCTATCTGTTCAATCGCCGTGCCAAGAGTGCCCCGGCATCGCCGATGACGATGGCCGGGATCAGCACCAGCGCCATGTCGTTGATGCGCGGCGGCACGTCGATGACGACGAGATCGAGGCCGAACCAGGGATTGAGGATCTGCACCATGTAGATCGCAGCCCACCAGAGCCCGAAGGGGATGACGATGAGAGGACGGCCGAGACGGGTGGCGCTCCAGCGGTCGGCGGCTTCGGCCACGGCGATGTCGCGGGCGGTCTCGATGCCCTTGATCACTTCCGCAGCGGCAAGCATCTGCTGATCGGTCTCAGCCTCCAGTTTCGCCTGATAGGCAGCAAGCAGCGGGCCGGTGAATTTCTCGATGATGCCGCCGAGCAGCAGGTCCGTCAGCCACTTCATTTCGCCCATCCGCAGCGGTGCGCCAGGTAATACCAGCCTTCAGCTGTTGCCGCGATGAACGCGCCCGAGGCGACCTGAAGGGCCATGGCGATATCGGGATCGCGTGAGATCATCTCGCCGAGATCGGGTGCGATCAGCCCGCGGGTGACGAGGACGGCGGCGAGGTAACGCAGGAGAATGCGGATGAAGACGAGGGTCATGTCTGCTGCCCTGAGTGGTGATGAATGGCGGCAGGATGGCCTGGGAAGGGTTGTCGGGCTGAACTCGGAGAGTTTAGATCAGGAAAATACTATATCTCTTTGTTTTTACGTAATTCCTTACGCAAAACCACTACGCACTTTTGTTGGAATTGCTCTAGAGAAAGCGGGCGAGCGCGCCGGACGCAATCACTTTGATCAGCAGGCCTGCGAGCGGTGCCAGCACGATGGCGACGACTGCCCAGAGCGCCTTGCCGATGCGGTTTGCGAGCTTCTCGACGCTGCCTTCGATGCGCAGCAGGGCGGCATTGATATGCGGCTGCTGCGCTTCCAGCGAGACGACACGCTCCTTCAAATCGTTGATCCTGCCATGCAGCTTTTCAAGCTCGTTGCGGGTTGTTTCGTCCATGATGCCATTCCTCTTTTGGCATCATGGATAGGGGGCGAACGGTTGAGAGCGAAAATCACTGCCCCGCGATCTTTGCCAGGCCGGCATTCGCCGTGCTGAGCATCGCGTCGGCGGGCGACTCCGCCGAGAGGCCGGTGGCTTCGAGGATTTCGGTGATATGCTCGTTGCCGATGCCAAGATCGCCGCGCGGCGGGCGAATGGCCTTTGCGAGCGCCCTTGTATCGCTCGTATCGCTCGCCGTGCCCGCGGACGGGCTTTGCGCATGGCGGATTTCGGGCAGGGCGGCCATGACTGAATAGCCGGTATGCTCTGCGAGATATGCCGGCCATGTCACGTCACGATCGTGTCCGCCGAGGGCAGCGGTAAACACCCTGTCCGTCATGGCGAGCGCGATCAGATCCATGGCGAGCGCAATGCCCTGCCGGGCGGCCGCGTCCTGATCGGTGGCTTCAGCGCTCTGATCGATGGCTGCGGCGTTCTGATTTATGCCTCCGGCGCTAGCCTTGAACTTCTCCGCAAGATGTGCGCCGAGGGCCTTGAAGATGCGTAGGGTTTCGCCCCCGCCGGCATGGGCCGGGAACGGGTTGAATATTGCTTGCTGCATGGAGGTATCGGCATGGGCAAGGGCATTCGCTTCATCCCCGCCGAATTGCTTGAGGCCCTTGTGATAATGCGCGAGCCAGGCCGGTATCTCGATGAAACAATATCGCAGCGTCTCCTCAAGCCAGCGAGCCAACGTCTCCCACGCCGTTCGGGCATCCGAAAAAGCCTGACGACCCAGCATGAGGGGCGAGCGGATGGTGACTTGGTCGATGATGCCGGGGCGGAAGGCATCTTGAAGCGCGGTGGCGAAATCGCCCCTGCCTGTTGCGGCGATGATGTCGTCCAGCCGGTAGCGGTGCGAAAGCGCTGTCGCGAGATCATTGGCGAGGCTTGTCGCGGTGAGGTTCTTCTTCATGAGGCGTGCCATGCGGCCGATGCCATCTGCGGCGCGCAGCTCGCCGGCGCCGGCTTCGTCCAGCCAGACTTTAAGGCGGTGCGAAGTTGCGAAGTTTTTGGTCCGCACGAAGGCGGCCCCCAGCTTGGGATCGTCCAGCAGGCGCCTGGCATTGGCAAGCGGCTCGCAGAATTCGAGATCGTAGAGCAGATGATTGACGTGCCGGTGCATCACGGCGATATCGAGATCGAGCGGCCCGGCCATGAGATCGGCGCGGGACCGGCCGTGGCCGGCCTCGGTTTGCGACTTGGTGACGCGGCCTGATACCAGCGCCTGCGCCCGATCTGGCGCCGCGTCCGCGCCATCATAAGCAAGCGGATAGTAGCCGCCCTTCAGCGCCTTGCCGGCGATGGTGATCGGGGCGGGCTCTACCCATTGCGGCGCGATGCCGGTCAGGCGCTTTTCGCGCGCGGCGATATCGGGCTGGAAACGGCCAAGAAAATCCCAGACGGATTGCACGAAGTCCGCGTCGCGCTCATCCAGCGAGGCGAGCACGGCGCCAAGTCCGGCCTCATCCAGCGCGCCGGGGATGCGAGTATCCGTCAGTCGCCGGCGGTTTGCATCATTGCCGGTATTGAGCGCAATGGCGATCGCCTCCCATTTTGACAGGGACTGGCCGAGGGCCGGCAGGTAACGGGGCTTGCGCATCTCGCCGATCTCTTCAGGCGAATAGACATCGTAGAGCGCCCGCAGGTCGGCGGCGGCCTTCTGCCTGCGTTGCGCAAGCCTCTTTGCAGCTGCATCGAGCGGCGCCTTGATGGCCTGATAGGCGATGCCGCCGATCTGCCGCAACTGGGCGCCTGCTTCCAGCGCGTGATCGAGATGCGGGAGGTTCAGGAATCCGTCGTCGGCGGGTGGCGAGGTCTTGACGATGGCGTCGGCGAGCGCGGTGACGGTCTCGTCATAATCCGCCTCGCCATCGGCATCGGTCAGCCGGCTGGCGCGCTCTGCTGCATGTTTGAGATTCTTCACCGCAGCCATGACGGCGCGGAAACGCTCCAGCGTGATCTCCTTGTAGGACTGGCGCCCGGAGGCGATCAGCACGCTATCGGCAATGGCAAGCTCGTTTTCCCGGCTGGCTTCCTTCATGGCCAGGATGTAGTTTCTCAGCACCATGCGCGGATCATTCTGCCCGGCTTGCCGGCCATTTGTTTCGCCGCCAAGGCCGTAGCGCTCGAGCAGGGCATCAATCGCGCCGAGATAATCAATGTGGCCATTGTCGCGGCGGCTCGCCTCGGCAAGCTTTTCGCGTGCCGGGCCGCTTGCCAGACGCGCGGCATCAGCCTCGAATTCCTCGACCTCGCGGGCCACCTTGAGGCTTTCGGCATAGATCGCATGATTGAGAAGCTGACGGCGTTTGGCCGTGATCAGCTTGCCGATCCGCTCGTCCTGATCGGGGTGAGGGGCCGTCTGCGCCTCGCCTTCGCCGGCGCCCCCCCCGGCTTGCCCTCTCTCGCCAGCTTTCATCCTGCGCCAGCTCAAGGCCGATCCGGGCCGCCTCCAGGCCGGTGCGCCGGCCGGCAGCGAGGAAGCGCGCACCGTCCATCGCATCGCCGACCTCCATGCCGGCGGTGGCCGAAAGCGCATAGGCTTCGGCCTCGGCCACCGTCAGCCCCTCGCCACCATCGGCGACCTCGACGATCGCCTTCAGTTCGGCCGCCAGCCATTGCGCCCGCCTGTCATTATGGACAGCGGCAATCGCCCGCTCTTCGGCCGAACCATCGATCAGCATATCGCCGTGGCGCTGCAGCATGACACGCTCGACTTCGAACGCGATCGCATCCGCGCGGGCCGGCGCCAGCGCCATGGCCGCCACCAGCTCATCGCCGGAACCAAGGCCGAAGAGATCTGCGACGATATCGGGATCGAGCCCGCCCTCATCGGCATAGAGGGGGTGCTCGCCCTGTGGCAGGGCGTTGAGAACGGCCGCACCATAGCGTGCTACGAGGGCAGTCTTGTCGAAATGGATGTCACCTGCCGGTGCGGGCGTTTCAGCATCCAGCCAGTGCCGGTTCGCCATCCATTCGATGGCGCGGTAGAGGCTGGTGGCGTTGATCTCCTTCTCCGCCTCGCGCTGCACGGCTGCCTTTTCTGCCTGATAGACCTTCTGCTCCTCGCGCCGCACAGGCTCCATCATTTGGCGTGACAGCCGCGCTTTCGCCTCCTGCGCGGCGAGCGCGCGCAGCTTCAGCAGGTGGTCGTATTGCGGCTGGGTGAGGCCAGCGGTCTCGGCGCCGGCAAAGACGGGTTCATCGCCGCCGACATCCTGTTGGGCCATGTCGATTGCCGTGTCGCAGGCGAGCATGCGGAAGAAGATGGCGGCGATATCAGGGGCGAGGGAGATGTTGTACGAGGCCAGCCGCAGATAGACCGAGAGCAGCCAGTCGCGGAACTGTTCGAAGACGCCGCGCATCTCGGGTGAGGGTGCCTTGCCTTCGATGAGGTAGGTTTCAGCAGCGCGTGCGAAGAAGGATTGCATACCGGCATCGATGGCGGTGTCCTTTGCTGGACTCCCGGTAGTGCTGCGATCGAGCGCGACGAGCACGTCTTTCGCGATGATTTTGAAGCCGGGTTCGACGCGTTTGGCATCTGCGGCTAGAGCAGCGGCGTTTTCGCGCCACCAGCTTTCAAGATGGGCAAGGGTTTCGGCTCCGGAGTCAATATCGCGTGGGGCCATGTCCTGCACAATTTCAAGGAAGTACCGGCTCGCCCCGTGAAACAGCGCGGAAAAGCTGGATCTGCCGAAGACATCGATGATGGTCTCGCCATCAGTGCCGACCGGAAGGTGGATTGCATCTGCCGATGTGCCCTCCGGGCGGTGGAAGAGAAAGGATGTAGCAGCGGGAACATCGGCTTCCACCACTGAGACGCCAAGAACAGGCTGTGTGGATACGGCTTCACCATCGGCCGAACGATTGGTCGAATTTTTCAACATGAATCCCCTCGGGAAATCTACTGAAGGTCAGGGTTGGTCAGTGGGGCTTTTGAGGCTCAGCCCAGCGGGGTAGCGCTTTGTATTTCCGGAGTTTCCGATGCGCCCCGTCTTCTTTAGAACGGGTGTGACGGGCGCGTGATCTTTTCCAGACTCCGACACCGCATTCGTGTCGGCAATGTTTTTCCGGATACGTGCAGCCAGATCGCGCTCGATAAGCCGCCGGGTGGTGTGGTCGATGGCATTCCTGTAGGGAGCGATCCGCTCACCTCTCGGATTGAAATTATTGCGTTGTGTTGCTGGCTGCGGAGATTTTGCTTCAGCGGCTGTGGGCGTATGGGGATCAAAGCTCGAATTTTCCTGAAAGATCCCGTCGAGGTTCCCGCCAGCATAGTCCGTGGCGTAGGTGGCGGTGGGAATTTTGACTGCACTTCCGGTTGCCAACGACACATCTAGGTCATGGACAGACATGCCACGTGTATTGGCGGCAAAACTATGCAGATCGGTGCCGGTTGCTTTCAGTTGTTTCGCGAAGTTGTCGATGGGAATGTAGAGGGTTTGGAGCGACGTACCTTCCAGGTAAGCCTCCGCGAGTTTGTGAAAATCTTCCGGAGAGCGCCTGCGAAACGATGAACTTTCAGAAGCCTTTGAGATGCCCTGTATTTTGATGCGATCGGTTTTGGGTGTTCGAGCCGATCGTGTTGTGGGCGCAGTGGCTGGTGTTGCCGACGTGTTGGACGTGGATGCTAGGGCAGCGGGCGTCGCGGGGTCGGCTGTCGGAGCTGCGACCCCTTGGGCTGCAGGTGCCGTGGCTGCGGGTGCAGTTGCCGCAGGTGCCGCCTTAGGGACAGGTGCTGCGGCTCCCTGGGCCGCATGTGCTGCAGGTCCCGTGGGAATGGGTGCTGCGGCCGCGGGTGTTGTTGATGCGGCAGCTGGTGTTGTCGACGACGCCGTGGTCGTCGGTGCAGATGCCGCGGGCGCCACCGGAACTGGAGTTGCAGGCGTCGTGGGGGCGGGTGAGGTTCCTGCGGATGTGATGGCTTGATTGTGGTTGCTGACCGACTCGCGAGTTGCATCGCCGAATTTTTTCGGAGCAATTGCAATAGGGTTCATAGTTTCAGTGACAATGGCGCCCCAGTCGATCTTTTGTCCGGATGCGAGTCTTGCGAAAAGTTCGCCCGCACCGGCGGTAATCATTTCGCGGAGCGTATCTGCAGCGGCTTCACGAAACGGCTTCTTGATTCCGAGTTTTTCGAACAGGCCGCCCGATAAGGTATCAACTAAAAAAAGCGCGTTCGCGCGAGATACGGCTCTTTCTCTGGCCGCCTTCAGTATAGAGGGGTCTTTGAGAACCCGCTCTCTGTCTTCGGGCTTTGAGATGTCTATGCCGATCTCTTCGAAGTAATCGGCTTGAGCGGTCAAATATTCATCAAGGTAGTTCGTTACAGCGTCAGCGGCGAATACGATACGGGGATCTTTGGTTACCGCGCCGGCTACGATGCCGGGCACGGCTTGTGGCAGATCTTCAATTGTATTCTCGGCAGTCATAGAGAGAGCGCCCACAGGGTCGTTCCAGACAGCGGAGCCCGCATTCATGAGGGTCTGCGGAAAGGATGCTCCTTCGACGTTTATCGACTTTTCGACGCTAGCTGCGCGTGACGATTTGGGTAAAGCCTTTACAGCCGCGATGTCTTCCGCAAGAGCTTCGAGATAGTGTCTGGCAGCCGCGTCCTCATCGGTTATCATGAAATCCATGATGCGGGCGCTGCTGTATCGCACTGCAGCGTGAAAGAGTGCGTCCGGTCCTATCCACTCTTTAATGTCTCTGCTGCGGGTATGGAAGACAGCTCGCTCGCTATCAACGATTTGCCAAAATGGCATTGTGCGGTCGCCAGCAGGGTCTGCAGTGAAATCCAGCATAAACGTATGGTATTTCTGCTTTTGCTTGATTAGGCCGCGAATGAGTGCGTTCTCCCATCCTTGAAGCATGCTCGTTTCAGGAGCAGATCCTGTGACGGAAGGCGTGGATTGTAAGGTGGATGGGGGCGGGACACCTGTTGAGGGCGCTTGCGCAACTGGACCTGCGGCAGGCGTGGTGGACGGTGTTTCGGAACTGCCATTCTCTATCGCTGGAGCGGAGGGTTCCAACGTCGGCGCAACGGGAAGCGTGAACGTGGTAATGAACGGAGCGGTGGTCGGTGGGATCTGGTTGACTGGTGGCCAATTTGGCGCCGTCGGACCTGTGGAAGGCCCGACGGGTCGTGAGGCTCGAGCATTGAGCTTTGCTGCGGGATCGTTCGGCTCGCCGAAAGCCTTGGGAACCTGGCCTAACTTCTGCGCCAGTTTTTCGAAAGAACCAAGGTTGTAGATATCGTCCTTCGCCAACACTGCTGCGGTGGGGTTTTCGCTAAGCCAAGTTGCCGTCCGCGGCGATATAGACAGAATAAGTCTATTGCGTTCGGCGTCGATAATTCCCTGAAGAAGCTCGCGATTCCCCGTGATCATCTGTGGAGAGACGGGTTTTCCTGTCGTTTCTGAAAACTTACGCGCGAAACTAAGGTTACCCGCAACCTCATCTGGATTTTCATCCGAGGATTGAATAATGCTGCTTGCGGTGGCTGCGGCCTTCTGGTCCCGCTTCCGCGACAAGGCGTTATTGTCCTGCATGCTATCCATGACTGTCTCCCGTTCGGCCGAGAGACAGGGGTAGGTGCGGAAGGGTTGTTTTATAAATCGAGGGAGGGATGCCGATGGCAAACGGGACTGATATGAGTGGGGCTTCGGCGGGGAGTAAAGGTGGCGTGGGAGCGGGAATTGCGATCCTGGCGGCGGCCGCGCTGGTCTGCACTGTCGCGCGGTTCATCGCGACGGGTGCGACCTATCCGGCGGCAGGGGCGCCCCGATTTATCGGCGAGATGATCGGCGGATCTCTGCCGTCGTTCGTCGTTGGGTTGATCGCATTTTTCATCGTCCGTTTTGTGAGACGCAAAAGCGCAGATCGCTTCGCAGGGGTGCTATCCGGCTTGATTGTCGTGCTTGTGCTCGCGGGCCTCGGTTATCTCGGTGACCTCAAACATCTCGCTCAATGAGGGTGGGGCGGGCCGCGTCTTTTGCATCGCTGTAAGCGCATCGCTGCCGCCGGCCGGAATGGTGGTTCGGGATGCTCGGGCGGAACCCGGTCATAATGGTCGAAGCGCCTGCTGTAGCTTGCCCGTCCATCGGACCGGGCATTGAGCTGGTTGCCGTAGCCGAGCAGGTTTGCCAGCGGGGCGAGGGCGTGGATGATGGCAGAGTCTTCATCCAGATTCAGCCGCTCGATCCGGCCGCGCCGCGCCCGCAGATCGGCGGCGATCAACTCGGCGTAGTCTGCCGGGGTGACGACGTCCAGCCGCATGACCGGCTCGAGAATGACAAGCTCCCCCATATCAAGCACCTGGCGCATCGCCATACGCGCGGCGGTTTCGAAGATGAGGGGTGAAGAATCGATATCGTGGAAGGCGCCATCGAACAGGATGACGCTGATATCGACGACGGGATCACCGGCGATCATGCCTGGGCCGATGACCGATCGCAGGCCTTTTTCGACAGCAGGAATATAGGCTTCCGGCACCGCGCCGCCGACGATCTCTGACCGGAATTTAAAGCCTCGGCCGATATCGTTTGCTGTGGCGGTCAGCTTGATGCGGGCGAACTCGCCGGTTCCGCCGATCTGTCGTTTGTGGGTGTAGTCGATCTCGGTGACCCGCGCGATGGTCGCCCGGTAGACGACCTTCGGCGGACTGATGTCGGCGTCGATTGCGTAGGCGCGCTTGATCTCATCGAGAGCGATGGCGAGATCGGCTTCGTTTGCGGCTCTCAGGAGCGCGTTGCCGGTTTCAGCCTCAATCCAAGTGATGGATGGCCAAGTGATGGATGGATCATTTTCGGCAAATGCGCTGAGGGCGAGCCGTAGTCGCTGCCGGTCTTTGGAGGATCGGGGTGCAATTGACGCCTGAACAAGGTCCTTCCTGGTCTCATCCATAGTGGGGCTCGATGAGAGAGGACATGGCAGACGGGCTGGGCTTACCACGCAGCCCGCTCAAGTCTCCACATCAGATCTCCCGTGGTCGGCTTTCGGGCTCGACGATAGGGATTTCACTGATAGTTGCAATTCCTGCGAAAGGCGTAGTCGGACGCGATCGGATGCCGACGGGCAATTTGCCCGCCGGCTATGGACTTCAGAACGCCTCGCGGCTGTCGCTTCTGGGGTCGCCTTCGATCTGGTGCAGCCGGTAGAGATCGCCGCGGGCGGTGCGCCGCCAGGGCCGCGCGGGGTTCTCCGGATTGGTGGTGATGTCGGCAAAGGCGATGCCGGGCGTGCCGTCCGCTGGGCAGAGGGCTGCCCATTGGCCATTGGGAGCAGCGATCCCGCAGGGGGCGATCACGCTCTGCGGGGCGTGGGAGGCGTAGCTGACCCAATAGGTGTTGCTGGCGGCGAGACCCAGCACTTCGGCGGCAAAGGGCGGGGCTGCGGAGGGTGTTTCTCCCGATGTCGAGAAGAGCACGCAGTCCACATCGAGCCTTTCATATTCGATGAAGATTTCGGGATAGTGCGACTCCATGCCGGCAGCGCAGCCGAAGCGCAGGCCGTCCACTTCGAAGGTGACGGGGATCTTGCCCGGCGAATACATGAAGGAGATTTTGGTGTGGGAGAGCAGGCGCTCGTCATAGCGCGTCACCAACTCGCCCCGGTCGGAGACGACGTAGAGGCTGTTATGTGGCCGGTGCGGCGGGGTCAGCCGGTGGGGTGCGCCGAAGACCGTCCAGAGTTTGAGCTCCCTTGCGAGCTTTCTTATCTCCTCCAGTTCCTCGCGTAGAACCTCCCATTGGTAACGGCTCCAGTCGGCAGCGCCGATCTCGGCGGGGCCGATTTCGGAGAGGATGCGCTTGTTGGGAAAGCAGATCGTTCCCTCGGAAAAGTGGAGGAGGCGGGCGCCGGCATCGCGTGCCTGGCGCATGAGGCGGCGCATTTCGGCGCCGTTGGCGCGGAAGGCGTCGGCATCGCGCGGGTCAAGGCGGACCGTGGTCTGGGCAACGGCCAGTCGCAGGGATTTGCCGGCTGGCCCATCCGTTTGCGGTTCTGTTTGGGATGTTGTTTGCGGCGCACGGATGTGGCTGAGGGCTGAAGTATAGGATTCGCCGGTCTTTGCGGCGCGGGTGCGTACCCTGCGTTTGAAGTTTCCGTTTCGGGTCATTGTCGGGCCTTTCCGTCACGGACGCATGTTCCCCGGCAACCACGCCCGAGCGATCGGACCAAGGTTTTCGAACCCGAGACGGAAGTCCCTTTGCCTCCGTTTGAAAGACCCTGCCGGGGAGGATCGTTGGAGGTTGGGCGCAGGCCACGCCTGAGCCAGAAGATGTCGATGCTGGCGCGATTCGTCAATCTGGGGAGGTGCCTGTGAGGAGGCTGTGACGCGACTTCCTGGACGGCGGCGGATGATCCGCCGCCATCTGTTGCCTTGCGTAGAGTCAGGCGCCTTACGCAGCGGCAATGCCGTTGAGCTCAGCCATTACATCATCGCGCAGCTCGATATCGGCAACTGCGAGGTTTTCCCTGAGGTGACCACGCGAGGATGTGCCGGGGATGAGCAGAATGTTCGGCGCGCGCGTCAGGAGCCAGGCGAGCGCCACCTGCAGCGGCGTGGCGCTGAGGCGGGCGGCGACATCCGAGAGCGTCGAGGACTGCAGGGGCGAGAAGCCGCCGAGCGGGAAGAAGGGCACGTAAGCCGTGCCCTCGGCAGCAAGCTTGTCGATCAGGGCGTCATCCTCACGGTTGGCGAGATTGTACTGGTTCTGGACACAGACGATGTCGGTGATCTTGCGGCCGTCATCCACCTGCTTTGCGGTTACATTCGAGAGGCCGATATGCTTGATCAGGCCTTGCTGCTGCAGTTCGGCGAGAGCCGTCAGCGGTGCCTCGAGCGAGCCTTCGGCCGGACCATGCACATCGAACATGGCGCGCAGGTTCACCACCTCGATGACGTCGAGGCCGAGGTTTTTCAGGTTGCTGTGGATTGCCGCGGTCAGCTCTTCCTTCGAGAAGGCCGGATTCCAGGAGGCGTCGGCGCCGCGCAGCGCGCCGACCTTGGTGACGATGACGAGATTGTCTCTATAGGGGTGCAGCGCTTCCCTGATGATCTCATTGGTGACGAAGGGGCCGTAGAAATCGCTGGTGTCGATGTGGTCGACGCCGCTTTCGACTGCTTCGCGCAGCACGGCGATCGCCTCGTTTCGATCCCGCGGCGGGCCGAAGACACCCTTGCCGGCGAGCTGCATGGCGCCGTAGCCGATGCGCTTGACCGCGCGGTCGCCGAGCTTGAAGGTTCCGGATTTTTCGACAGTGGACATGAAATCTCTTCTCCGATTGAAGGCAGGCCCCGATTGAAGGCACGAGGGAGATAGGCCCGTATCATTGCTGCGACAATTGGCTATAATCCGGACGGGCTGTCCTGTATGGAGGACAATCGGTGAGATCAGGATTATGAAGCAAGGTTCGCCAGAAATCAGTGATGTCAGCGCTTTTCTCGCTGTGGCAAGGGCCGGTGGTTTCCGCGAGGCGGAGCGGGCAGGGCATATGAGCTCATCGGCGCTCAGCGATGCGGTGCGGCGGCTGGAGGCGGAACTTGGCGTTCGGCTGCTCAATCGCACGACACGCAGCGTGGTGCCGACGGAGGCCGGCCGCGGGCTGATGGAGCGGCTCGGCCCCGCCTTCAGCGAGATCAATGCGGCGCTCGATTTCGTCAAAGATTTTCGCGATAGGCCGGCCGGTACGCTGAAGCTCAATGTGCCGGTCAGCGCGGCGCGGCTGGTGCTGCCGCGCATCGTGCCCGCGTTTCTAAGAGCTTATCCGGATATCCGCCTCGAAATCGTCACCGAGGAGAATTTCGTCGATATCATTGCCGCAGGCTGCGATGCTGGCATCCGTTATGACGAGCGGCTGGAACAGGACATGATCGCCGTGCCGATCGGCCCGCGCGTCCAGCGTTATGCCGGCGGTGCTTCAGCCGCCTATCTCGCAGAACACGGGCGACCGGAGCATCCGCGGGATCTGCTTCGACATGCCTGCATCCGCGGGCGTTTTGCCGGCCGCGCCATCCCGGTCTGGGAGTTCGAGCGCAATGGTGAGATCATCAGGGTCGATCCGCCGAGCCCGCTGATCGTCCAGAATGGCGGCGGCACGGATCTCGCCGTCGATGCGGCCGTTGCCGGAACCGGCGTCGTCTTCACCTTCGAGGACTGGCTGAAACCCTATTTTGCAAGCGGCGCGCTGGAGCCGGTGCTGGAGCCCTGGTGGGAAAGCTTTTCCGGCCCTTTCCTCTACTATCCCGGCCGGCGGCTGGTGCCGGCGCCGTTGCGCGCCTTCATCGATTTCGTCAAGGCGATGCCGCGGGAGGCGTGAGCAGAGATCATCGGCCCGCAACGTGGTAGAGTGGGGGCGGGCGATGCATTCGCCGCATCGCCATCATCAACAACACCGTCGTAGTGACAATGGAGGGGGAAGATCATGAGCAGCGCAAGCAATATGACCGGCAACGGCACGAGCGAGATGAAGCTGGAGATCATTGTCGTGCCCGTTTCGGATGTCGACCGGGCCAAGGCATTTTACGGCGGGCTCGGCTGGCGCCTCGATGCCGATTATTCCTCTGGTGACAATTACCGGGTGATCCAGTTCACCCCGCCGGGCTCGAACGCCTCCGTCATCTTCGGGAAAAACGTGACACCGGCGGCACCAGGCTCCGCGCAGGGGCTCTATCTCATAGTCTCCGATATCGAGGCGACCCGCAAAGAGTTGCGAGCGCGCGGTGTGGAGGTCAGCGAGGCCTTTCATCCCGAGGGCGAGGTCTATAGCGGGCCCGACGTGCCCTATCTCTTCGGCCTGCGCCGGGTCAGCGGTCCTGATCCCGACGGCGGCAGCTATCGCTCCTTCGCTTCCTTCAGCGACCCTGACGGCAACGGCTGGCTCTTCCAGGAAATCACCGCCCGGCTGCCGGGTCGCATCACCTCCGACCTTGCCGCCTTCGGCACGGCGAAAGACCTTGCTGCAGGGCTGCGCCGGGCAGCCGAAGCCCATGGCGAGCATGAGAAGCGCAATGGCGGCAAGCATGACGAAAACTGGCCGGACTGGTATGCGGAATACATGATGGCCGAGCAGACGGGCAAGCCGCTGCCGCAATAAGGTCATTGGCGAGCGGGGCCGGCCGGATTGGCTGGTCCCGGCCTGCTATTTTACGACAACCTACATCGTCAAGGCTCGATCTGGGCCGCCCATTTCCAGAGATCGTCCATCTGGTTCGGCGGAATGCCCATGGCCACCGCGAGCAGATCGATGCGAGGATCGTTGCGGGAATATTCTTGGGCGTCCTCGATCATGATGCGCACGGTTTCCTTGTCCTTCACCGACATGTCAGCCATACCGTTGACGAGGGAGAGGACATCGGCCTTGAAAACCGGCGGCTCGAGTTCGAGTGCAGCGAGCCAGAGCTGCCATTTCTTGAGGGAAGGGAAGGCGTCTTCGAGGCCGAGCGGGTCGCGGAGGAATTTGGCGATTAAGGGTTCCTGGTCGTCGTGAGGGGTGACATCTGGCATCCCTGGTTGCGGAGCCCCCAGAATTTCGAGGATTTTTCCCTCACTGTCCTGTCTTACATAAACCGTGGTCATGCCCAAAACCTCTTGCTTTGCCAATCATCCCAGCCTGTCAAGTATGCTGCCACACTTGCTGTACCGGCTATGTCCACCTCGCGCATTACCTGAGCCGAGGCATTCGTCCTGACTGGGGTTAGAGCCCCAAGTTCAGTTCCGCCACCTCCTGAGTTACCCGTGGCGCGGCTACGAGCAATCATCAGGCCAGTGAAGAGAGAGGATACTGGGCCTATAGCGGAGATGGCGTCACCATTCGTCCCTGTGCTTATGTCGATAAATACCAAGGCATCCACCGAGATACCCATCGGACAGCTGGGAAGGGTGAGGAGTGTCCATGTCGCATTGCCCGATGTGCTGGAATAGAGCAAGTCACTCGTGACAAGTACCCGATTGCCCGACTGCTGGAACGTGACGATGTTTCCGGAACTGTTCGTCAGGATTATGCCTACCCGGCTACCAGAGAACAGCTCCCACCCCAAGGGCACCGCGACCCCGCCTTCGACGGCCGACAATGAGGCGACGAACTTGGTGCTCCCATCCGCCAGGCTCCTCACGGCGTACACGAAGTAGGTCTTACCAGGCTGCACCGTGCCGGTATCCAGGCAACCCGGGCCTGTCCCGAAGACGGCTGCGAGACTGCAGGAGGCATCCCCAGCTGTGGTATGCTTCCTGCCTCCGAAGAACCCGAAGCCGGCCGCTACGGTAAAGGTTGTCGCGGTGGAGTAGGCTGGCACAAAGCCGACCATGAAGTCCAGCCCGAGCGCTGACGCCACATATTTGACAATACTACCCGCGAGAACCTTTTTCAGGCCCCAGCCTGTCGCGCTGTCGGCGATGGCGAACTCGTCGCCATCTATGATGTCGGTCTTTGCAGCTGCGCCGTGAAGCCAGCCGGCGAGCGTATTGGCGACGGCATTGTAGATCGCCAACGTCTTCCGATACCAATGAAAGGCGGAAAACAGCCCGCCCGAACCGGGGATCGCGACATCTTCCGGATTCGTTGCGTAGGCGGTCGCGAGGCCGGCGCTGGCATTTGCGTTCGTTGCCGACTGAGCGGCTTCCGCGGCTTTCTGCTGGGCGGTCTGTGTGAGGCCGGCAACATCAGGGATGTCATCAGCAATATCAGCCACAGTTTCCAAATATTGCGAGACGGCGGCAACGGCCTCGAGCGCATCGCTTTTGTCGCTGAGCGTCAGAACGTCTGCAATCAGCTTGTCGATCGTTGCTGAATCGAATGACGGCGGAATGGTGACTGCGCGGGCCGCTCTTTCCTTGAGCTGCTGGAGCCTCATCACAACGAGGTCGAGCGCCTGCTCGACGGTCTCCGCATAATAGGCGCCCTGGTTTTCCAGGTCGGTTTCCTGGGTAAAGGGCACGTCCAGCAGCAAAGTTATCTTGGTGCCGGCCGCCGGGGCGGGGACGATGACCGCGCTTCCGCCGCCATCATTGCCAGTGCCGGTCACAGTATAATCGGCGTCGAGCACCAGGATTGAATCCGTGCCCGATGCATCCGTCCGGATCACCTGCAGATGATGGGGCTCCAGGATTTTGAACTTGTATTCGAAAGCCGTGGCGACGCCGTCCCCATTATAGGGGCCGGATCGGTTTATCTCGCTCGAAATGGTCATGTGATTGTACCTCTGGTTTCCTGAACCATAGGCTCAGGAAGGTTGTCGGCCTGACCTGGCCAATCCGCTTCGAGCGCGAGATGGTCTTGCTTCGTCACCGGGCAGACGGGCCTTGTTCGCGGCCGTGACAGCAGGCGCCTTGATCGCTGCGTTTTCATGTGGGTGAGAGAAGTCCTGATGTCTTGTCAGCTTTCCGCTGGTATCCGATCGTCACGGCCCTTCAGCTCGGCTTCGACGCCATGATCGCCACGACATCACCGATGGGCTACGGCCATGTCTATGCGCCGCAGCACTATGTCGACGCGTGGCTTGCGGTGACGGACCCGCCGGGGTGGTCGCCCGAGGCGGTGGAGCGGCTCAAGGTTCAGTTCGAGAAGGCGTCAGTTGGGAAGTGAGGCGTTGGCCATACTTTCCTGCGAGGATAAAGACGTTTGGTTTTCACTGATGCAGGGTGTCAGCGATTGAGCTTGAATAATTCATACTCGTTTGCAACTTCATCCTGCGTAGGCTTCTTGCCGTTTTTCTTCGTCAGTTCGGCTTCAAACTCCATCCTGAGATCGCGCGGAATATCTTCATACTGCACGGCGATATCGTAGCTCTGATCGTCGGTAAGCGAGTTGACCTGATAGAGGTAGCCGGAGCTCTTTGCGGGAGTTCCGCCGCTGAAAAAAGAGTTCGGCGTGCTGACGACGATCGGGAACAGCAGGCGGTTGATCATTTTCTGGGTATCGCTCTGGGTCGGGTTCTGGCCGTCGTTCTTGTCCTTGAATACATCCATCTGATCGAGGAGTGCTGACCGGAATTCGGCAACGCGGCGCGGGACACTATAGGAGGTGGCGAAGCCGCCGTCCTGAGTGAGGAGGCCAAGAGCTTCCAGTTGGGGTTTCGCGAGTTCGAAGGCGGTATTGATATCGAGGCTTTCGAGCCGGGCCTTTCGCAGGTCGGTGAGTGCCGTTTGTCGCCAGCCGGTGACTTTTTCCCAATCCTTGTCAGAGAGCTTGGGACGGTATTCGAGGAGATCGATTTGCGAGAAGGCGGCCGGATCCCTGGCGAACTCGGTCTGCAGGTCGTAGAGCGTCTGCGTATCCGTCGCCGGCTGGCCATAGGCGCGGACCTTTTCCTTGTAGTCGCGCAGCGTAAGCAAGCCGGATGGGCGGATGGCCTGCTGGATGTGGACGGGCAGTTTCGTCGGGTCGAAGGTCGGGTCTGCGATGACCTGGTTGTTTGCCCATTCCTGCACCTGCACGCGCTGGGCGTCGAGCGCCTTCTTCTGCGAGACGGTATAGGCGTTGAGCTGGGCTTCAGTGGCGGCGCGCAGCGCCGGGTCGGTGATGCTGTTCAGGCTCTCTTCGATCCTGCGCAGGCCCTCGGGATTGTAGTTCGGCAGGGTCATGGTCTTTTCGTCGACGGTGCCGGATGTGCGGAAACTGACGACCTCGTTTGCGGCGTGGGCGGTTAGCGCCGTATCGCCTGTTTGCCTCGGATCGGGGCCGAGCACGAGGATGTTGCCGTCGGCATCGTAGCCGCGGAAGAAGCCGATCTGACCCTTGTCGGTGCCGTTGTTGCTACCGGCGCCTTTCTTTTGCTGCGGGCCGAGCACGACGATGTCTCCGGGGTGGGGTGTCTGCGTCGGCAGGCCGAAATGGCGGAAGCTTGTGGCGTCGGCAGCAGCGCTGCCGACGAGATTGGTAGGCGCTGCGGCGGTGCCCAGGAGGGCGCCTGTGACATCGCTCAGCCAGCCCCTGAGCGAGGGATCGACCGTGTTGCCGGCGGCATTTTTCACGAAGCCTGCCAGTGCCAGATCGTCCTTCGCTTTGCCGGGGAAGGCGAGCGTGGCGGCGACAGTGCGGAAATCTTCGGGGCCGCTAGGCTGGCGGGGTTTGGGCTGAGGCGTGTCTGACTGCGGGCTGGTGGTTGGCGAGACAGCGGTTCGATTGCCGGCGGTTTGCAGGGCTGCGGTCTTGCCCGCCGAAGGCCGCGCGCCGAGCGTGCGTGCTCTCCCGGTTGTGCTGCCGGCGCCATCCGTTTCGAGGCCGGTGGTTCTTGCGCCTGCGACGGAAGGCTGAGTGGGGCCACCTGTCTGTGGCCGGCCGCCCGTGACGGCATCGGCGTTTGCAGCCGGTGCGGCGGGCGAGGGGCCGGCACCGGCATCCGGCGCGCCCGTATAGGTCGGCAGCCGGCCGGCGATAATGTCGGTGGCGTTGTGTCTGGCCTTTTCGTCCTGGACTGCGGGTTCCAGCGATATCAGCACTGCGGTGCTGTCGGCCGGCAGCATCCTGTCGCCGGCGTCCTTGACATATTGCTCGGCCTCGATGGGGCTGTCATTGGCCATGCGCAGCGCCACGTTCCTCGTCGTGTCGGAGACGTATCGGGCGCGTTCCTGGTCGAGCTTTTCCTTGCTCCAGCCCTGCATGTGGCCCTGATGCTCGATCTCGGTGACGCCTTTGCGGATTTCGGCATCGACCTTGGCCGGATCGCTATAGACGGCGACGGCATTGGCGCTGGCGGATTTGATGCTGTTGGCCGAGGTCTCGGCAAACCATGCCTTGCGCTGGTCGAATGTGTGGCGGATCGTGCTGTCCAGCAACGTGTTCATGCTGGCGCGGCTGGTCTCTTCATAGGTGCGGGCGGCACCCGGCGTCAGGCCCTTGCCGAATTCGGCGCGCTTCTGCTCGGCAAGCTTTTCGAAGGTGGCGCGGCCTTCCACGGCGGCGCGGCCGGTCAGCGTCAGGAAGCCGCTCTTGCCGTAAAGCTGCTCGCGCTGCCAGTCGTTGAGCTTCGTCTGTGCATCCTTGGCGGCATTGGCATTATCAAGCTTCTCCACCTCCACCACGGCTTCGCCGAGCGTGCCCATGCCGGTTGCGAGCCCCTGCATGCCCTTGCCGATGGCGGAGCCGAAAGCCTCTGCATCGGCCTGCACGGTGAATCCCTCGGTATATTCGGGGCGCAGCGGGACGTGCTGTTGCGTATCCTGATAGGTCGGAACTGTCGGCATGCATCACCTCACTTGATATAGCCCAGGGTCTTTGCCTGGGTGTAGACCTTGCCCGTGCCGCCGAGGATCGTGCCGAAGGCATCGAGATAGCCGCCTTTCACAGCGGCGTCGGCGCGCATGCGGTCCAGCTTGGCGCTTGCCAGCTGGTTGGTGCCCTGCACCTTGTAGCCATAGGCTTCGCGATAGGCATTGGTGCGCACGTTCAGCGCATCGATCTCCCCCATCTTGGCGGTGTCGACGATCGTATCCAGCGGCGAGCCGAAGGAGAGATCGACGCCGTTTGCGGCGATCGCGGCTTTCTGGCGGCCTTCGAGCTGGGAGGTCTGCAGGCGCTTCTGCTGCTCTTCCTGCTTGCCGCGCTCGATCGCGTCCTTCGCTTGTTTGTCGGCGATCTGCGCATTCATTTCGGCGACCTGGGCGTTGTATTTGTTCGCCTCCGCCGTCGCCTTTGCCTGCTGCACCTGGCCGGCGGCGCCGAGAAGCGTCGACCCCAGTGTCAGCGCAAGACCAAGATCACACATCCGCTTCTCCCATTTCGAATAGCCGGAATGGATGCCCGTTGATCTCGACGGGTTCGAACAGCTGGAAGCCCAGCCATTCGAGCCAGCGTAGGGAGATCGTATTGCGCGCATCCACGAAGTTTCGAAGCAAGCCGTAGCGGCTCAACAGTTGAGCCGGCCAATTGCGCGAGATCTTGAGAAAGCCGCGGAAATTCTTCTCCACCGCGTCCGTGCCGAGCAGCCAGGGCGCACCGATACCGGTCAGGATGTTGATATCGCCGACACCCCACATCACCTCCGGCCGGCCATCGAAGAGGGCGGTCCACGCCTGAGAGGAGTGGCGGTAGGAAAAGGAGAGCGCCGAAAGCGGCGAGCGGCCGGAGGCGGCGAAAACCTCGTGGCGGTCGGCTGAGCGCATGCGCGCGGCAATCTGCCTGACATGGCTCGGCCGCGCCTCGATAATGGCGATTTCAGCGGCCAAGGGTGACATCCGGCATGATGGAGAGAATGGTCATCGGCAGCGGATCGAACTGCTTCACCCACATGGCGCCGCTGGTGCTCCAGTCCCAATAAGGGGTGATGGTGAGATCGCCGGTATAGAGGCTGATCGCCTCGTTCCAGTTTTCGTTGCGGCGCTGCTTGTATTCCACCAACGTGCCGCCGTCGCGCTCGCCGTCCTGAGGGCCGGTGAAAATGCCGCGGGTGTTTTCCACCCGGAAGGTCACTTCGGAGATGGATTTGCTGCGGCCCTGCACGGTGCCGAGGCCCTGCACCTGGCCGACATCGAGATCGAGCGTCTCGATCGCCGCCGTCACCGGCAGGCCGACATGGATCTTCGATGCCGCGTTCCGCAGCCGCACGCTGCCGCCTGTGACGGTGAGATTGCGCACGACATTGCCGTCTGCGAGCGCCACGAGCGTCTGGCCCTCGAGATGGTTTAGCCCGTTCAGCACCGTCGCCGGCGGGCCGGAATAGGTGAGGCCGCAATCGACGAAGAAGGCGTCCTGCACATCCTCGAAGGCGCGGCTGTGCAGCCGCTCGATATAGCGCTTCTGCTGGCCATTGATCGTGCGCCGGACGATGAAATAGGGCACGTCCTCGCCCTCTTCCTCGATCACGGTCACATCCTCGAAGAAGGCATCGTTGCCGGGGCCGCTTTCGTGGCGCGTCCAAGCCCAGACATCCTGCTCCTTCATGTAGGTGAGCGACACCAGCGCCCCGTCATCAAGCACCACCCAGACGACGGAGTCGGGTGCCTGGGCATAATCCCAGGCTGATATCTCGCGGCCCTTGAAGAGGTGACGGGCAAGGATCGTCAGATCCTTCCCGACATAGCTGTCCTGCGTATAGTCATAGGAGAAATCGCGCACCACGCCGCCAAGGCGCTGGGCAAAAAGCACCGTATTGCCGACGACGATCGGCTGCACCTTGGCGGCTCCGCGATAGCCCTGGTTATCGAGCTTGATGGCGGAGGGGGAAATCGCATCCGAGGTCGAGCCGCCGGTGACGATCCATTCGGAACCGGAGGTCAAAAGCAGCAGGCCGCGTACCGAGATCATCGAGCGGATCTCGTTCACCTGCCGGGCGCGGATGCGGAAGGTCACGGCGTCACTTGCCTTTGCGGGCGAGGAGACGCCAAAATTTTCGTAATTGGCGGACTGGCTGAGCCAGACTGCCTGCGGGTCGTTCTGTGTCGAGGCGAAGGCGAGGCGCTGCTCGATGAAGGTGACGCAGCGCGGATAATTGCCCGCCGCATCGAAAGGGTTGCGGCCGCTCTGCGGCGTGTCGGAGAGATCGGGCGTGATGTTCTCGTCATCGAAGCTCAGGCCCGTCGTGCCGCCGACATAGCCGAAAATGCCGTTATCGTCGCGGTAGACGATATAGCGCGCCGCACCCGCAACGGCGCTCCAGGCCACGCGGTTAATGCCGCCCTGGATGGCGAGGTCGTTGACGGTGGCGCCGGCATTGGACGGCAGGCTTTCCTCGCCGCTATCGGCGACGGAAGAGACACGGTAGCGGTATGTGGTTGCCACATAACCCGGCTTGCCTGCTGTATCGCCGGGCTTGGTGACGACAGGTGTTCCTGCCGGCGGGTTGATCAGCGGCTTGAACTGGACCGTCGTCAGTGTCCAGTTGTTGTCGGCCAGCCGCCCGAGTTTGCGTACGGGGTGATTGACGTGGCAGAGGTAGAGCACGTCGGCTTCCTGCACGAACACGAGGTCCTGCACGTCTGCTGCCGTATAGGCGGTCGCAACCTCGTAAGGGGCGGCGCCCGTCAGCACCAGCCCGCCATCGCGGAAGATACGGATGTATTTGTCACCGAATTCGAGGATATAGGTCTGCTCGGTATTGAACTGAAACCGGATCAGCCGGGCCTGCTTCGAGCTGTCCTTGATCTCGTGGACGAATTGCAGCCCGGCCCGGTTCGACACACCACCATGCGGGTGCACGAAGACATTCAGCGCCGTGCGCAGGCCGCTCTGATATTTGGTAAGATCGACGCGGGCGCCGAGGGCGGGCGAAAGTTCGCCGGCGGTGAAGGAAGGCTGGTAGGCGCGAAAATCAGCCATGGGCGCGCACCGCGATCAGCTCGCTCACGAAACGCTCGCTCGTGTGCCTCACCTGATTGGCCTCGGCCTGCTCGGCCGCCCGCTGGCTGCTCTGCGCCAGCGCCATCGCATCGGCGCGGATCTTCGGATCGCGCGTCAGCGGCATGGCAAGGCGCACGGCCAGATGCCAGGCGAGCGCCTCGATGAAGAGCGGCGAATATTTCGTCGGGTCGGTGAGCCGGCAGGTATAGCGCAGCAGCGCCGGCGAGAGATCGCAATAGAGCCGGTCGCCCTCGAGCGCATAAGCATATTGCATCTCGCGCCCGGCCTCATCGAGATCGGGCTTCAGTGTTTCGGGCGGTATGACGGCATCGGCGGAATAACGGGGCCTGATCCAGCGGATCTGCAGGCAATCGGCCGGCCGTGCATAGGAGTGGCGCCACACACCCGGCTTGTCATTGTCGAGCGCGCCCAGCGCCACGGTCTTGCCCGCCACAGCCCAAGGGAAGGATTGCAGCAGTACATCGCGGGTCTGCGCATAGAACTGATTGCAGGCGCGCGCCTCGGCGCTCTTTTCGGTGAGATCGTTGATATTGTCCTTGCCGATATTGGAAAGGGCGAGATTGCAGATAGAGACGACGGTAGCCATGAACCAACCTCTTGAGTTGGGATAGGGCTAACGTGGGGATGGTTGTTGGGGTGAAGTGGGGGCGGCGTAAGGCGGAGGAATGGGCTGGAGAGGGGGCCGCGTGCTGTGTTCGGGCGACAGGGCACGCGCTTTCCTCCCTTGTATCTGCACATTGGTGATTTTGTGCGATTGAGCCTCTTGTCGGGTGGCCACCCGGCAAGAGGCGTGGCAGCGTCGCCCGTTCTCCCCTCCGGTTACAACCGTGGATGAGCCAGGGATCGTCACCATCGTCACGTACGACCGAACAGTCGCTTGGTTCCAACCGCACGCACAAGGCAGGTTACCGTGAACAGAATCATATGTGGAGTGGATGTTTCGAAGGGTTGGCTGGATGTGTTCATCCGCCCGTCCGGTGTTTCCCGACGGTTCAGCAACGATGCAAGACTGGCTAGACGACGCCTGATCCGAACTGGCGAGGCGGCACCCCCAACCTCCCTCATTCCTGTGCTTGTCACAGGAATCCAGCCAGCTTGCGTCCGCAAGCCGAAAGGTCTCTTGGGCGGGGAGCGGCAGATCATGGCGATGACCGAAAGTATGTCTCAAGGAAGAAAGTCTTTCCTGCCCGAGGACTTGGGCAGACTGGATTCCTGTGACAAGCACAGGAATGAGGGGAGGAGGGATGCCGCTCCATAGCAAGGTCCATGCCGGAGGAGATGCCCTTCGCCGGTTCTCATGCTGCCGACCGCGCTCGAGCGCGGTCGAGCCCGAACCACTCACCCCGCCTTGCGGCTGACAAACAACCCCGTCTCCTTGCCCACCTCCAGCACGCCGCCGCCCGTCTGGAACGCCTCCGATATCGCCGCCCGGAAAGCCGTAAGCTCTTCCTCGCTTGCTCGGTCACCTGGTGGATACGATGTCAGCGCCAGAAATACATCCTCCGGCTCCGTTATCCGCATATGCGCCGGGTGCTCGCGCATGGTCACATTGCCGAACTCGGCCAGCATCAGCCGTTCGGCCGTCTCATAGCCGAAGGCGGCGCCGGCGGGGTCGTAGGGCGGGCTGCCGAAAACTGCGGTCAGCGCATACATGCCGCGCATATTACCCGCGCCGTTTGTCGTCACCGCAAGGTGACCGCCCGGTTTCAGCACGCGGTGCATTTCGGCGATCGCCTTGGCCTGATCGGCCACATGGTAAAGCATGTGCATGGCGATGACGGTGTCGAAGGAGGCGTCGGCAAAGGGCAGGGCGGCGGCATCGGCCTGCTCCCCGGAAACGGCGGCGAAGCCGAGCGCCTGGCAGCGCTCCAGCCCTTCCTGCAGCATGCCGGGGGAGAGATCGGCGAGCGTGAGGTTCAGGCCCTCCGGCAGCTCGTTTGCCACCGAGGCCCAGAACCAGCCGGGGCCGCAGCCGATGTCAAGAACGGCATCGCCCGGTTTCAGCGGCAGTTGCTGCGCCACCCAGGGAAACCATCCGGTTTCGGCAATCGTATATTCGCGGTTCAGGCGCCCACGCGCGGCTAGCTTCTTGCTGTCGCTATATTGCTCGGCATTGCCTGTGGTGATCGATGACATGATCGGCCCTGCTTCCCTCAATGCCGGCTGGAATGAATACGGCAGCTGATCCTGCATCTTTGCGGCGTGGCGGGCAATTACGATATCCGGCTTTTGAGGTGTCGAATTGGCCGGTGTCGATGATGCGGCCCGCCCGCAGACGGGTCTGTGACAAACAAGTCGTCGGCGGAATGGTTGTCGCTGTTGTCGGCAGCTGCTAGGTCACCCTCTAGCCATCGCCCGGCCTCGAAGGAGAAACAGTGAAGAACCCGATCTTTCTCGTCATCATGTGCGCCTTCATCCTGGTGGCGATCGCCGGCCTTGCGATCAGTTCCGCCCGGCTGGTCGGCTTGTTCTAGCCTGCTCATTGATAGGCCGGCGGCTCTCCCTGATCGCTTGATATCCAGTGAACCCAGACCGACACGCCGCGTGCCTTCAGCCTCTCCATCACATGCCGGGCCGGGCTGCCCGGCGTCATCACATCGCGATAGATATCGTCATCATAGATCTTCACGCCGCGCAGAGCGGACATGTCGAGCAGCGCGGGCAGGTTGGCGAGATCGACACCGAGGGTGAGATATTGCAGCTTCAGCGGTGGTTTCAGCGTTTCGACATCGACGAAGCGGACCATCGAGGTGAGATCTAGCGCGGTGATATTGGGGCAGTTGGCGATACCAGCCATGCTGGCGACATCGAAGCTGTCATCTTCGCCGCTCCAGAATTTCCAGATGTAGGAATAGATGGTGTTGCCGCCGTCGAAATAGAGCGTGTCCACCTGGTCCAGCATCTCCCGCGTCAGCGGATAGCGCTCCAGATAGGCGCGCACCGGCAGGAGCGGATGATGGCCGTCAGTGTCGAGATCGACGGCGCGACCGAGCACATGGCCTGCCAGTTCCTCACGTGTGCCGAGATTGAGAATGCCCTTGTCCATCATCACGGACATGACGACGAGCTTGAGATTGGGATCGCCGAAGGGCGCGCCCGGCTCTCCCGAAGGTTCGGGATAAAAGGCGGCGCGGGTCGTTTTCGCCGTGCCAAGCATGGTTGCGGCCGTTGCGCCGACCAGCAGATTGCGTCTTCGGATCATGCCGCCTCATGCACCAGGGATCGGATCTCCGCGACAGAAGCTAGTGCAGCCGGTGGATGAAAAAAGGTGGGCTACCGCACATTAGCCAGGTGAAATCTGCGCGCGCTGAATGGAGTGTCCGGCCTGCTCCCGAATGCCTGATGCTGCCGGGCGATTACCGGAAACGCGGTTCGCGGCGGGCGTTGTGCAGAAGTTCACTGGCGGTGGCGAAAGCGCCGAAGAGCTGCAGCAGCCGCTTCTCCTCCTTGCCGTCGATCCGGTGTCGGGTGCAGAACTCAGTAACGGACCAGACCTTGGTCAGGGCATCATGCTCGACATCTGCAGGCTCTACGCGTTCCATGGCTGCATCCTCCCTGACCAAAGATACCGCCACGCTCTGAAATGGCGACTAACGAAAAGTGATTAGTCAAGGACATGCTGCAACGCCGCGCCGGTTCAAGAGGCGGGATATGGATAAACTGCTGCGCCGATTTCTTGGGCTCTGAGATGGATGGTGCCGCCAGTTCCTATACCCGCCCCGCCAGCGCCAGATAGGCAGAGATCGTCAGCACCGAAAGCACCGTGGAGGCGAGCACGACGCGGCCCGTCAGGCTCGCTTCGCGACCATAGAATTCCGCCAGCATGAAGGGGCCTGTGCCTGTCGGCAGCGCTGCGAGCAGCACGGCGGTATGGGTGGCAGCCGGCGGCAGGTTTAAGAGCGGTGCGGCGATCAGCCAGGTGACGACGGGCTGGGCGATCAGCTTCAGTCCGACGAGAATGCTTGTTGTGGTCGCCCGGGCGCCCGCTTCGCCGGCCTTGGTGCCGGCCAGAAACAAGCCAAGCGCGATCAGCGCGCAGGGGGAGGCTGCCCCGCCCAGGAGCTTCAGGAAGGCATGGATGGGGGCTGGGAGCGCCACACCCGAGAGCATGACCAGCGCGCCGAGCACGGGGGCGACCAACAGCGGATTTTTCGCCAGCGAACGCGCCGTCTTGAGCGCGATATCGCGCCGCCGGGTTTCGGATTGCAGCCCGCCTTCGATCAGGATGATGGCGACGGCGAAGAGTACGCAGACGGTGAGGATGGTCGAGATCAGCGTCGGTGCCATGCCGGTGTCGCCGATCAGTGACAGGACGAGCGGAAAGCCGATGAAACCGGTGTTGGCATAGCTCGCATTCAGCCCGTCTATCGCGGCATCCGCCAGATGCCGGCCCCTGGCGACGCGCCAGAAGAGCGTGGCGCCGAAGATGACGGCGCAGCCGGCGGTAAACGCCAGGATGAAGCCCGGTTGCCAGATCTCGGCGGGTTTGGCATTGGCCATGATATCGAAGAGGAGCGCGGGCAAAGCGAGATAGACGACCAGCCGGTTGACCTCGCGCGTGGCATTTTCGCTGAGCGCCCCGGTCTTGCGGGCGATCCAGCCGGCAAGGATGAGGGCGAAGATCGGCAGGACAATCGAAAGGTTCGTCAGCATGGACAAGTCTCACTTGAGGGCGATGATTGCCTAGCGCCTGAGATCGAGATAATCCAATGTCATCTGCAATGCTGATTGATACTTCTGGGGTATCGAATGGACACACGCCATATGCGCTATTTCGTGGCGCTGGCCGAAACGCTGCATTTCGGCCATGCGGCCGCGCGCATGAACATGAGCCAGCCGCCCTTCAGCCGGCAGATATCAGGGATCGAAAAGACGCTCGGCGTGCGGCTCGTCGAACGCAATTCGCGCAATGTGGCGCTGACGCCGGCCGGCCGGCATTTCCTGGCCGATTGCCGCACCGTGCTTGAACGCTTCGATGCTGCCTGCCGCGATGTGCAACTGGTCGCCAGCGGCATGAAGGGTGAGTTGAAGCTCGGTTTCATGATGCATGCCGCCCATAGCGTCATCCCGGCGTTGGTGCGGCTTTATTCGCAGGCGCGTCCGGATGTGCGGCTGATCCTGGAGGAGCGCATACCCACCGATATCGAGGAGATGCTCACCGAAGGCAAACTCGATGCCGCCGTCACCTTCGGCGGCGGTCCCGCACCGCATCTGCGCACGCTGCTGCTTGCCCGTGACCGGCTGTGCCTGATCGTGCCGTCAGGCCACCCACTGGCCGAGGCCGAAACCATCGGGCCGGAGTCGCTTGCGGGCGAAAAACTGATCGCCGCGCCCGCAACCGTGGCGCCAACACTGCGCTCGGCGATCAGCCTCTATTGCGCTGCCGGCGGCGTCATCCCGCATTTTGCCTTCGAGCCGCGCCTGCAGCACACGATCATCCGGCTGGTGCAGGAGGGGCTGGGCGTGGCGCTGATCCCGCAATCGCTTTGCAGCGATCTGGCGGAGGGCGTGGTGTCCAGGCAGGTCGACGATGCGCCGGAATTCGATGTCGTGCTCTGCGCCTCGCGTGCGGCGAAGAACCCGGCTGTGCCGCAGTTGTTCGAGGCGGCGGCCGGCGCGGGTGTCGAGGGGCGGTTGTGATGGCGTTTACTTCCCCAGACCCTCACCGGGCGACTGATAGGGGCCTGCCTTTTAGCCCAAGGCGGTGAACACAATCTCCCTCATTCCTGTGACAGGCACAGGAATGAGGGAGGAAGGGACGTCGCCACACCAACCGATGGGAGGATGCCTCCGCATTGCCTGCCGGATCAAACGCAGCCGAAAAACTCAGAATTTCAGATCAACGGTGGGAAAGAAGGCGTCCTTTGGCGGATCCTTGTCGGCACATTTCACCCCGTTGATCATCGCGCCGCCGCTATCACTCAGGATTTCGCCCTCGTGATCGCTCCAGACCACGATTGCCTCCGGTGTCATTCCCGTAAAATCAACCTCCGGACCGGGCGTTACGCGGCCTTCTTTATTTCCATCCCACCAGAAGAGCTTCGGTGGCGGGTTGCCGCCATCAGGTTCGGAGCCCGCCAGGACGAGATATCGGTTGCCGACCAGCGCGATGTCACGCACGCCGCGGCCAGTCGTTCCCGGTCCATCGGAAAGGTCCATCATGACGGGAGGGGTAATTTGCGCAGAGCCCACGTCGCCGGTACCCAGTTTGACCACTTGCATCGGATTGGCGAGTTCGAGCACAATGGCGCGATTATCGGATAACGGTCCCCGCAGGCCGATCAGGAGATGCCCTTCGGGTGTCGCTGCCAGACCTTCAATGTTGAGATGGGTCTTCAAACTGTCTTCGCTGCTGCCGAGTGCTGCGGCCATGTCCGCACGAAGATTGCGATAGACTTCGCCGGAATTGGACAATGTCCCGTCGGCGGATACGGCGGTTGCCAACAGTTCCTTGCGCTTTTTCTTGTCTTCCCCACTGCTGTTGAGCGAATGGGATGTGAGCCAGAAAATCGTGTCGCCGACACGGGCGCTGCCTTCGATGTCAGTTACATCATCGACAGCGAATTTTGTCACCGGTTTCGGCTTTCCCCGCTGATAGATCATGATCGCAGAGAAATCGTCGCTTGCGACGGCCACATGAGACTTATCGACCAATGCTGCGGCCGAGGCCTCGCAAATGCCTCGGTACGCGTGGTGCGCGGCATTGGCTGTCAGCGGACCAACGAGTGAGGAGAACACGGCCAAAAGGATAACGCGGCTGCTATTGCTCATGCGACAAGCCCCCGTCTCGATGCGCAACCTCCCGGTGAGGTGGCAATATTGCAAGTAAACTATCGCATAAGGTGCACGTCAAGATAATTTTAGTAATAAATCATATGTAGTCCATTTTGCGTGGTTATATAAATTTATAGTAGTCTATTGTTCAGGAATAAAATTCATCTTCATGGATTTGTTTTGCAGAATGTTTCGGTCAGTCAGCTTTTGATGGTCTATGAATGTGCGGATCCGATACTTTTATTCTCTAATGGATTTCACCTGTTCTTTCGGGTCCCGGCAGCAACGGGTCAGGGCTGAAAACTGAAGCTGTGCCGAGTGACACCCCCCTCTGTCCCGCGCGCTGTGGCTCACCTTATCCCAGCAGCCCCAGCCTCCGTCCCTCGGCAGCCGCCTGTCCCCTCGATTTTGCGCTCAGCTTGGCAAGGATCGAGGAAATATGATGATCCACCGTCTTGGCCGATACGAACAGGCGCGCGCCGATCTCGGCATTCGAGCGACCCTCGTCGATCAGGCGCAGCACGTCCATTTCCCGTGTCGTGAGGCCGGCGGCGTTGGCCTGGGTGCTGGCCCGCGGGCCGCGCGTCGCAAGCCGGCCGCTGCGCCTGCGGATCAGGTCCTTCACGTGGGTGATAACGGCAGTGGCGCCGAGGGCTTCCAGCGTCGTCAGGGCCCGGTAGAGCGCGTCATTATCGCCGTCGAGCAGGGCAAGGGCGGCGAGATAGGGCGCGCGGCGGTCGGTCCAGATATCGGCGGCCTCCTGCCATCGGCCGTTGAGCATGGCGATGACGGCGGCGTCGCCGCTGGAGTCCTCAGGCGCAAGGCCGGTTTCACCCAGAATATGCGCCCAGAAGCCGATCATCGAGCCGGCGGCATCGTCGCTGCAGAGGGAAGCGGCCTGCCGCAGGCCGGCGAGCGCTTCCTCCCGGTCGCAGAGGCCGAGCCAGGCGCGTTCGGCCACCAGCGCGGCATGGGCGGACAGGCGTTGGAATTCGAAGGTGTTTTCGAGGAATTTCGCCATTTCCTGCAGCAGTTCGCCTGATGTCTCGCCGCGCCGCGTTCTGAGCGTCGCCAGCGCCACGAGCGAGGGGTAGCGGGAGAGCGCCGGGGCATTCTGGTTGTCGACCACGGCCTGCGCTGCTGCGGCGGCCTCCTCCCAGCGGCCGAGGAAGGTCAGCAGTTCCGCGAGCTCGCCGCGCATATAGTCGCGCCAGGTATCGAGGTCATGCTCGATGCAATAGGCAATGCCGTGCGCCAGCACGTTCTCGGCGGCATCGACTGCGCGGAGCTGGATTTCCACCCAGGCGCGGTTGGTGAAGGCACGGGCCGCATGCTCCTGGAAGCCATGCTCGAGGGCGATTGCCAGCGCCTGATCGAGTGTTTGGCGGGCGCGCTCCGGCTCCCGCCAGCAGATGGCGGTGCCGACATTGTTCAGCGCATGACAGAGGACCTCGGGCCTGGCGATATCGTCCGATGTCATGAGCGCGATGGCGCGCTCGCCGTAGAGGGTTGCGGTCTCGGCATCGCCCGCCAGCATGCCGAGCTGCGACAGGTTGGAATAGCCCATGGCGAGCTCGGCCGGGCTTGCTGCCTGCTCCAGCACCTCAACAGCCTCGCGGCCGAAGGCATCGGCGCCCTTGCGGTCTCCGGCGAGATAGCTCAGCCGCGACAGCCAGCGCAGGTTATCGCCGACATGCCTGATATCGCCGAGCGCCCGGTAGAGCGCAAGCGCGCTGGTCTGGGCGGCAATGGCCCGTTCCATCTGGCCGGTCAGGTGGCATTCGAAGGCATAGCCCTCGTAGAGGCAGGCGCGCTTCGCATCGCTTAACTCGCCGGCATGGACGAGCGCCAGCTCGTAATGGCGCATCGCCTGCCGGTGGGCGCCGAGCCTGCCGGCCTCGGCTGCGGCCTTCGGGGCGAGCTCCGAGATCGCGCTCATGTCCTGCGCCTCATTGGCATGGTGGACCATGCGCGCGACCGAGGCCTCGGCACGGTTGCGGAAATAGGCAAGCGCCTTTTCATGCAGCGCCCGGCGGCGCAGCGGCGGCAGCGATTGCTCGACGGCCTGCCTGGCGATCTCATGGCGGAACATGAAGAGGTTGCCCCCCGGGCCACTACTTGCGGGCACCAGAAGCCCGCAAGCCGTGCAGGCTTCAAGCGAGGCGCGGGCATCACTGCCGCAGATCGCCTCGATCAATTCAGGCGCAAAGGCATCGGGCGAGGTGGAGGCGGCCCAGAGCGCCTCCCTGTCGGCCTCGTCAAGGATATCGGCCCGCGCCAGCACGGCATCGCGGATGGTTGTCGGCAGATGGTCGCGGCTGAGTGGCGGCAGGCAATCGCTGCCGGCGCAATCCACGAGCTCGCTGACGAAATAGGCATTGCCGCCGGTGGCGCTGAAGATCGCCTCGCCATCGAGACCTTTCCGGTCCGCAAGCTCCAGCACGGCGGCTTTCGACAGCGGCGGGACAGTGATGCGCAGCCAATGGGCGGGCGGAATATCGGCGAGCAGCCGCCTGAGCCGCGTCTGGCCCGGCGTATCGTCATTCCGCGCCGTTGCGACCAGCAGCAGGCAGGTGTGGCGGATGCGGCGGCCGATATAGCGGATGAGGTTCAGCGTGGCGTCGTCGGCCCAGTGAATATCCTCGATGACGAGCAATGTCGGCTGGAACGCCTCGGTCAGAAGATCGAGCACTTCGGAGAAGAGCGTGATCCAGTTGCCGCTGGAGGCCCTTGTCAGCGTCCAGCGGGCTTGCCGGGCAATATCGCGCCAGGGCCCGAGCGGCTCGGCCGTGCCGAAATTCTCGCAGGCGCCCGAGAGGATGCGGGTACCTTCAGGCACGGCGCCGGCGAAGGCTGCGGCGAGGGAGGATTTTCCCGCCCCTGCTTCCCCTTCCAGAAGTACGACCCTGCCATTGCCGTTGGCGGCCTCGCGCAACAACGACTGAAGATGATCGAGATTGGGGGCGCGCTCGATTAGTCGCATGGCGGATTATTGCCAGCATCATTGCCGGCTGGGAATAGGAACGTGCCAAAATAGGGCGGCGAGCGCCAGAAAATGGGGAGATATCCCGATGCGCCGGCCCCGGCATCGGCCTAGCGTCCGTTTCGTCAACAAGGATGCGAACAGGAGGTCGCCATGCCCAGATATCTTATCGAACGCAACATTCCCGGCGCAAGCAAGCTCACCTCGGAAGACCTGTGCAACATTTCCGCAAAGTCGAACCAGGTCGTGGCCGGCCTCGACCGGCCCTATACATGGATCACCAGCTATGTCGCCGGCGACAAGATCTACTGCGTGCATGAGGCCGACAGCGCCGAAACCGTCTACCGCCACGCCCGCGAAGGCGGCTTCCCGGCAGACCTGGTGAGCGAGATCGCCTCGGAATTTGGACCCCAGACGGCTCGGCAGACCGCCCGCGCATGAGTTACCACGCCGGCCGCAACGCGAGGGGCGGCGGCCGGCGCTCACCTCGTTCCCTCCTCGGGTAAGGCTGGGGAGGGAATGGGGGGACGGGAGAATTATTTGAACGACCGGGCTGATGGTCGACGCTTTGGACCCGGACGATACCTGACAGTTTTTATTGCGTCGTGTGTTTTGTTGTTTTGATCTCGGGCGTCCTTGCAGGGGCGAGGGGGACATCCCTGAGAATGCCGAGGTCGTGTTGGATCTCCTTCTCCCGGCGGGAGTTTGAAGGACGGATCGAGACCCGTGGCTCGACAACGGTCAGGTGAGCCGAAGGCCGTACACATCTTCGAATCCTTTCTCTACCTCTTTCCTTCCATCGATCCCCCATCATCTCAGAGGTCAGCGTTCAATCTTGACGAAAAGAGCATATGCTCCTACGTTTACCTTAATAGGAGCATATGCTCTTATTTGACCGCAAAACCGCATCAGCACGTAAAAGCAGGAAACCATGTCACACGATAAACATGACCGTCATCCCTTTCTGGACGACCTGACCGCCGACGCCGAGCTCGTCAGCTCCGTGCTGCGCGGACCCGTTGTCGGCCGCGACGAGATCACGCTCGCCGTCAATACCGTCGGCACCTTCTATGCCTTGCAGACGCCGACCTTCTTCGAGGTCGTCGGCTCTCGGCTCTTCCTCGAATATGAAGCCGTTCTGGTGAGCGGTGAAAAATTGACCGCGGCTGTCATCGTCGATCGCAACCCGGACGGATCCGTGCCGCACGTCAGCGTACGCATGAGCCCGCTCGGCTCCGTCCTGTCGCTTGCCGCCGGCCTGCGAGAGGCGCTCTCGGCAAAACTGCCGGAGCATTTATTTCTCTGAATCGCAGTCACCCGCCGGACCGGGCGTGCAGAATGCCGCCTGATCCCGCCTTTTCAAAGGATATGAGCCATGGATATCGCCAACAGCACAGTCTTCATCACCGGCGCCAATCGCGGCCTCGGCCTTGCCTTCGCACGTGAGGCCCGCCGCCGCGGGGCAGCCAAGATCTATGCCGGCATGCGCAACACCGCTGGCTTCAATGAGCCCGATATCATCCCGGTCAGGATCGACGTCACGGACAAGGCATCGATCGCCGCCGCTGCCGGACTCGCCACCGATACGACGCTGCTGATCAACAATGCCGGCATCGCAGAGCTGATCGACGGCCCCCTGTCTGGTGATGTCGAAGAACAGTCGCAGCGTCTCTTCGACGTGAACTATCATGGCGTCGTGCGTGTCACCCGGGCCTTCGAGCCGATCCTTTCGGCGCAGCCACAGGCAGCCATCATCAATGTCCTCTCCGATATCGTCTGGCTTCCGCGCCCAATCCTTACCCCTTACGCGGCATCGAAGGCTGCGGCCTGGAGCTACACGAACCAGCTTCGCTTTCACCTGCGCGAGAAAGGCATCCAGGTGCTCGGCCTGCATGTCGGCTTCGTCGATACGGATCTGACCGATGGCATCGACGTGCCGAAGGCAAGTCCGCAGGATGTGGTGCGCCAGACCTATGACGCGCTTGCCGCCGGCAGGAGCGAAGTCATGGCCGATCGCGGCACGACCGTGCTGAAGAGCACGCTTTCGGCCGACGTGCCTGGCTACATCACACCGCCGGAAGGCGTCATCTGACGCCGGCTATCGCGACGATGCCGTTGAACCATATTATCGGCGCGGAGCTTTTCTGAGGGCCGCGCCCATGGCACCTATGAGGCGGGAATCGAAAGGAACATGCGATGTTGTTGGCCGACCAGCCGCTTGGGATCGATCAGTGCACCTGTTCTGCCATGAGAAAGGCAAGCCGCCAGATCACCAGGCTTTACGACAGCCACCTCGAACCCGTCGGCCTGCGCATTACCCAGTTCCTGATGTTGGCTGCCCTGGAGGAAGCCGGCGGTGCCACCGTGAACACGCTTGCCGAACGGCTGGATATCGAACGGACGGCCATGGGCAAGATGCTGGGCTTCCTTGAACGCGACGGCTTTGTCGCGATCAGTCCGTCGCCCGCCGACGGCCGGGTGCGGATCGTCGAAATCACCGACGAAGGCCGGCGGCTGCACAAGAAGGCAGAGCCGCTCTGGGAAGCGGCGCAACGTGAATTTGAAGAGCTGAATGGGGCTGCGAATATCGCGGCGTTGCGTCAGGGGCTGAGGGATGTTGTCGTTGGGGAATTGGTGGCGGACGCCACGAGGGAATGAATTTTCAGGTGCGGGTGTGTCTCCCTCGACGATGGAGAGGCTGACACTCACCCTTGCCAGCCCGCCGCAGCCCAGGCTATACATCCCGGCGATGGGGATGGAGTGCCCCCGAAACCGCCCACAAGGCTGATGACTCCTACCGTGTTTAACCGCGGTGGGAATCTGTCCGGAGCCCGCCGCAAGGCGGTTTTTTTATTGCCCGCCCGAGATTTTGAAGCGAGCATGTCCTTCTATACTTGCCTTATCGTCATGGCCGGCGGTGCGCTCGGCACCTTCGCCCGCTATGCCGTATCGATCATCGCCATGCCGATCAGCCGGGATCTGCCCTGGGGCACTGTGATCATCAATGTCACGGGCTCGCTGATCATCGGCCTGTTCAGCACGCTGACGCTCGCCAATGGCCGGTTTCCGGCCTCGGACAATATGCGCCTCTTCGTGATGATCGGGCTCTGCGGCGGCTACACGACCTTCTCCTCCTTCAGCCTGCAGACACTCGACCTGCTGCGCTCGGGCGCAACGGTCAGGGCTTGCATCAATGTCGCGGCCTCCGTCGTGCTCTGCATCGGGGCGGTGGCACTCGGGCATCTGATCGCGACGCGGATCAATGGCGGGGTTCCGCAGGTGGCGCAGGCGGCGATCGAGGAGCAGGCTTGAGGTGGGATCGTCTGCGGACCAAAGACTCCAAAAAGTTTATCGCCGGGGCTGCGAGGATAAGTACTCCAGCGTAAACACACCTTGCAGCAACAAGACACGAGGCGAGCGGGCGATGAAAATGCAGCTCCTACAGGTGCAGGACAGAAACCAGTGGCAGGACTATCACGCGATCAGGCGTCACGTTCTCTTCGAACTGCGCGGCCAGGCTGACTATGATGAGATGCATCCGGACGAGCGTCGGGAAAATCACTTTCCCCTGCTGTTCATTTGCGACGATGTGCCCGTTGGCGCCGTCCGGCTGGATATCGGGCCCGCGCACGCCGACCCCGGAACCGTACGGCTCGTCGCGATCGTTCCGCAGTATCAGCGGCAAGGAATTGGTAGGGCCATGATGCACGCGCTTGAACGACTTGCCGCTGAGAAAGGCCTTACGCGGCTGGAGGTTCATGCCGCACCGGATGCCGTGGCCTTCTACAAAAAGCTTGGATGGCTCCTCGTCGATGAGGACAGAACCACTCCGCTCCTTACAAAGCAAATTTCCTGATATGGCATCTGCTGCAAAGCCGACGTCTGCGCGCAAGGCGAAATGCGTTCCATGCCGCCAATCTGAAATCGGGTAGCTGCCGCACGCGAGATTTCTTGCCCTCGGCAAGGCCAAAATGCTGGCGTAGCTTTGGGTATCGACGCCAACCCTAACCTCCCTCATTCCTGTTTCCTCGTGCTGACACGAGGGCACAGAGATGAGGGAGGCGGAGGAGCAGGGCGGTGCCACTAGTTAGTCCCTCCCTTGCAGGGAGGGGTCGTCACGAAACGCCTCCGTCACAGCGCCGGTCGAATAAACATCCCGCCGAATCTTCCGTCTGCCGCTAGCGCGAAGCTCCATTCGAGATTACCGTTTTCGAAGGTCACGTCGTAAACATCCCAGCCTTCCGCCGTCACGCCCTTGAAGGATATGTCCCTGAGCGGCCCCATTCGATCGAGATCGGCCTTGATCATGGCGGATTGTTCGCGTGCGGCGGCGGCGAGCGGCGGGCTCATCCGCTCATAGTCGGGTTCGCCGCGCTGGTGCTGTTCGATGACCCGCTCCAGCAGTGCCCTGCTGTTTTCCACCGGCTGCTTGTCGCGGATGCGCGCAGCAAGCGCCTCTTCCAGATCGGTCGCGGCGCGTTCGTCCATGCGGGATGCTTCCAGTTCATAGCCGTTCTGGTGCAGCACGAGGCCGGTGACGGTGCCGCCTTCGTCGCGGGTAAAGGTGATCTGCGCCTGAACCGCCTTGTAGAAGAAGCGGTCGACATCTTCGGCGAAGATTTCGAGTTCCGGCTGGCCGGTCAGCCGCGTGAAGAGCCGCCCGTCGCGCAGGCTCACCACATAGGCCGACGTGCCCAGATGATAGTGGCCGGCATAATCGGCATAGAGGGCAGGATCGATCTTCTGTTCGGTGCGCGGCCGTGCCTGCTCATAGCGGCGCCAGGCCATGGCATCGGCTGAGGTGTCGGTCATGTTCGTGTCCTTTGCGAGCTTCAGCAGTTCATCGATCGAAAGAATGTCGCCTGCGGCCATCTTCGCCCGCAGCGCGTCGATGATGGCGAGGCTGCGTTGGGTGCGGGTCAGCTGGTCCTGCAATGCGAGGTTCTGCATGGCGAGCATGCGGTCGAGATCGGTCGCGTGGCCGGCGAGCAGCCGGGCGATGTCCTGCAGGCTGAGCCCCAGCCGCTTCAGAGCCAGGATCTCGGTGAGCCGTGCAATTTCCCTGGTGCCGTAGAGCCGCCAGTTCTTTCCCGTGCGCGGCGGCCGGATGAGGCCGGTCTCTTCATAGAGCCTCAGCGCACGCACCGTCATGCCGATCCGCTCGGCACATTGCGCCGCCGTCAGCCAGCTCTGTTTTCCTGTTTCGGCGTCCATCAAGCCTCCCGCGATGTCTCGGAACCCTTCTAAGCTATGACGCTGGGTCCGGCTCAAGAGGTTTTTCGCGGGTTTTTTCGATTTCGGCTTGATGCCTGTTGCAGGGCGGCCGGGATGTCGCTCGGAACCGGGCCACAGCATCGGCCCGAAAATCGGAATCGATCTTCGGAAAGCCTGATGCGTCGATTCAAAGAGTTGGAGCGTCGGTGCGGCGAATGGCGCAATGCAGGGGGAAAGAGATTATTCTGCCCATGGGAAAACCCATGACAGGTGCAATCGATCCGCCGGGTATGCCGCCCGGCGGATCGAGCGGCCGTTAATTCCCTGTCGAGGTCGGGGCGGAGTAAGACAGGGATTCACGGATCTGGTCGATTTTGCCGTCAGCGTCACCGACGCCGAGGATGGTCTTGGCCTCGGCGAGGACTGCCGGGCTCACTTCGCCGCTGCGCGTTGCGGAAGCCAGCGCATCCTCCAGTGCCGCGTCGCCGAGCACCGGATCGTCGATTGCAGGCTCGATGCCGTTGTCGAGTTCAAACTGGGCATAGGCAACCGCGTAGGCAGCGATCGCGGTCATCTTCGGATCGGACGTGTGCAGATAGGCCTTGTAGCTACGGTTGAGAGAGTTCAGGCCCTTCAGTTCGGAGGCCAGGTTTTTCTGCTTGATATCGGCTGCGGCGTTTTTCGCATTGAGCGATTTCGTCTTCGCCTCGCCGGATTTACCCTTCACTCCGCTCCCGGATTTCGAACCGTCGCGCAGTGATTTGCCGGTCTGGGAGCTGCCGGTCTGGTGGCCGCGATTTTCGTGACTGCTGCTTTGTCCGCCGCCATTACCGCCACCATTGCTGCTGCCGTTACCGCCGCCGTTGCCTCCGCCATTACCGCCCCCGTTGCCGCCACCGTTTCCACCGCCCTTTGCCATGGCGGCAATATCGGCGCCGGTGATCGTCAGCGGGCTGGAAGCCATGATCATCGAAAGTGCGGCTATGGACGCAAGAGTTGCGATACGCATCCGGGTCTCCCTCGCAGGATAATTCATCAAAAATCGTGGGACAGCCGACTCGGGAAGGCGGCCATCAGGATCACGATGTTAGGTGCGAAACGCGGCGCGTGCATCGGACCGAGGTCCGGCATCCGCCGGACTATGGTCTTAGAGAGCGGGAGATGGTTAACAGGTTTCTCGGTCGGACCGTTCGCCCGGCGTTGCCGCCCGGCAGGTTGCCGATCCGGAATCGGGTGGCTGCCGCTTCTCATATTTCCTACCCCTCCATGACCATCAAAACAGGAGGTCTGGACATGGAACTGGAAGACAAGGTGATCATCATTTCCGGCGCAAGCAGTGGCATCGGAGCGGCCGCCGCTCGGCTGTTTGCGGCCAAGGGCGCGAAGCTCGTGCTCGGTGCACGGCGGGCGCAGAACCTCGACGCGCTGGTTTCCGAGATCAGTGAAAGCGGGGGTGCGGCCGTGTCTCTGGCCGGTGACGTGCGCGAGGGAGCTTACGCGCAGGGCCTCGTCGACCGGGCGCTAGATGGCTATGGCCGGCTCGACGGCGCTTTCAACAATGCCGGGATCGTCGGCGAGATGGGCGCCTTTGCCGAGATGAGTGCGGCCAATTGGGAGGCCGTGATTTCCACCAACCTGACGAGCGCGTTCCTTGCGCTGAAGGCGCAGCTGCCCGTGATGAAAGCGCAACGCAGCGGCTCGATCGTCTTCACCTCATCCTTCGTCGGATACAGCAATGGCGGCCTGCCCGGCATGGGGGCTTATGCGGCCTCCAAGGCGGGCCTGATCGGCCTCGTGAAATCGGTCGCCGCCGATTACGCGGCCGATGGCATCAGGATCAACAGCCTGTTGCCGGGTGGAACCATCACGCCGGCGGGCGGCGAGAATAACCCTGAATTCCTCGACTATATATCGAGCCTGCATCCAATGAAGCGGATGGCCGCGGCGCAGGAAATTGCGCAGGCGGCACTCTTCCTGCTGTCGGACCAATCGAGCTTCATGACCGGCAGCCCGATGATCGTCGATGGCGGCATGTCGGTTCGGCTGCTTTAGCAGAAGTGGCCTCGGGCGATGTTGCGCCGCCCGAGGCGCGGAATTTCGCGGCCGTCCCGGAGGGTCACGTCCCAGAGGGTCACCGGCGCTTCACGCCGCACTCGATTCCTGACATATTTGCAGGGAGACAGCCAACCGTCGTGGATATTGCGTCATGAACTCGCAGACACGTGAAAAAAGCACCATGCGCGCACCTACCGGGTCTGTTACAGGGCTTTGCTCTGCGTCCGCCACCATGTTTGCAGTCGGGATGGCCTTTCTGGGTTACTGGGGGGTCTATGAACAGGGGACCTGGCGTGCAATCGATTATCTTGTGATGATTGTTGCTGTCATCGGATTTGCGGCACTTGGCTGCGTGCCCTGGATTGTGACCACACCTGTCGCGGAGGATGAGGCAGACAAAGTCGTCGTCGCCAGGCGAGCGATGGCACTGGGAACGGCGTTAATCTGGATGGCCGTCTGTATTACCGTATTTGCCTGAGTTGCCCTGTGTGACCCCATACAACCGCAAAATGGATTCATTTGAAGCGATAGGGCCCTAACCGCCGGCGGCGAGAATAATCCTGAATTCCTCGACTATATTTCGAGCCTGTATCCGATGAAGCGGATGGCCGCGGCGCAAGAAATTGCGCAGGCGGCACTCTTCCTGCTGTCGGACCAATCGAGCTTCATGACCGGCAGCCCGATGATCATTGATGGTTCGGCTGCTTTAGGGGTGGGGTGGTTCTGCTCTATCGCGGCAGCAGATTTTCACGCTTGGCGAGCGCGATCAGGGCAGGCGTTATCTCTCCGTCGTCGACCTCATAGGTGAGGGCAGAAAGTGCCTCGTCCCATGCGCCCCATTCGCCGGCAAAATTCAGCACCCGCCGCTTCTGCATGTCGGTTGGATAGGGTTTGCTGAACATGTCGATGCCGCGCTCGATAACATCGGCATGTGTGGTCAAGCCGAGTTCGCGCAAGGCGACTGCGACATCGGGGGCATAACCGCCGGACGAATTGAAGAAGAATTGATGGACGCCGCCATTCAGCATCTCGGCGTTGAAATAATCGACGACGTAGATCTGCTTCAGCGCTTTTGGAAGGCGATCGATCTCGGCGTCCTCCATCGCATTGAGTTTTCCCGTCAGGTAGCTGAGTCGGTCTTCGTCACCGATCTTTTCGCGCGCCTTGGCGGACCATTCGACGAGATCAGGTGTACGCTCGACATAGCTGCCGATGGCGCCCGGAAGCTCAGTCATCTCGCCGAAGGCGGCATCGAGCGCGGCAAAATCGGCGTCCTCACTTTTGGCTGCGAGGTCGCGCACTGCGGCAAAGGCCTGCGCCTGCCGCGTCAGGCCGGCCGCAGTCAGCGCCTGCAGCACCGCATCCGCGTTGCGTGCCGGGTCTGATTTTTTGCTCATCTCGGTCATCTCGTGCAGCGTGTCGTCGCTGACGGACTGGCCCTGAGCGACCAGCAGTTTTTTGGCCTCCTCCTGGATTTTGCGCGCCTCGGCAATCGTGGTGAAGAAGTGATGCAACTCGCCGCCCGGCACCACATAATGCAGGTATGAGAGCCAGAAGAGGTTGCGCACCTCAGGCTCCAGCCTGCCGATATCGGCCAGTATCGCCCCCTTGTCGTCATCATATTTCACCCGCATGATCTGTGGCAGGAAGGTCGTCTCGATGACGAATTCGGTGGACATGGTCGTCAGAGCCTGCAAATCGCGCGCCTCCGGTTGCGTTTGATCGGATGCCGCGGAAGCTTTCGCCACGATCGCGCTGGCGAGCAGAGCGGCAAGCAAAAGACTGGCATATTTCATGGATATTTTTTCCCGTGGCGCGGGTGAATTTGGCGGAGCGTTTGCAGAGTTCAAGCCCGTCGAGCGCTCTCGGCTGCTTTAGCAGAGGTTGGCCTCGGGCGGTGGTAGCGCCGCCCAAGGCAGTTACGGACTATTGTGCCCTGGCCGATGTCCGTTCGGAGGCACCAGCGAAGACAACCGCCATAGCGCCAATCATCAGCGCTCCGGCAAGCAGGAAGGTTAGCTGCATGCCGGCTGAAATCGCTGCCGGCGTCGCATGAATGAAATCCTCTGTGCCGGCGCCATAGGCGAAGACGGCGCCTATCAGGGATGCGCCGGAGATCAGGCCGATATTGCGCGACAGGCCGAGCAGGCCGGAGGCCGTGCCGCGCCGGCCTTCCCATATGGAATGCCCGACCCTCCGGCGGCTGCTCGATGTCGCGGGCAAGCGGGTGGGCAAGGATAAGGGCAGGCGGGCAGGCAAGGTCGGGTAGGTTCGGCAGCGCTGACGAGCCCGCCTCACTCCCGCCGACGGTTGCTCCGCCGCGTGCCATCGTAAAACCCCGGCGGTTTCTTCCGCACCCAGGCGACGAAGGTCTGGATAGCGGGGTGGGCAAGCAGGGCCTCGACGGTCGTGTAGGACTGTTCCAGCTCCGCTTCGCTGAACTGCGCATGGATCTGGCGATGGCAGATGCGGTGCAGAACCTGCGTCTCCCGTCCGCCGCGGCTCTTGGGTACGAGATGGTGCTCGTCCCGCTGTTCTTTCGGAACGACCCGGCCGCAGAGCGGGCAGATATCAGGCGTCGGTGCCTCATACCAGGAGGTGACTTCTTGGTTTCTCTTTCGCGCCATCAGGCAAGATTAGCCGCAAGCCGGACCGGCAGGCAACCGGCCATTACCAGCCGTCGCCGCGCTCGATTGCCTCGATGAATTCCTCGAAAGAACGGCCGAGAACGCGCACTTCGTTCAGCCACTTTCCGGCAAAGACGAAGGGAATGGAGACATAATCGCCCTTGACGAAGCCATAGGCCGTCGGCCCACCATTCGAGCCGATCAGCAGCTGGTCGTCGCGAAACTCGAAGATCTCGTAGCCGTCAGCCCCGGAGAGTTCCGCCGCACTCCACAGGATCAGATAGCCCTGGCCGACCTCGCCGTTGAAGCCGTTGGAGGAGGCGAGGAAGGCCTTGATCTCCGCCGGCAGGATAATCTTCAGTTTCGCCTCGCAGGCGGCGATATCGGCCGGGCTTGCGCCCGGCAACTGGCAGCCGTCGCCAAATTTCTCCAGCATCAGCAGGCCCATTCGAGCTTCATCTCCTTGAGGTCGATCTGGGCGATGCCGTCGCCGAAATTGAAGCCGCCGAAGATCTCCGAGATCTCGATGTAGAAGGGCGAGAAATCGGGATAGCCCTGCATGGGAAACATCGTGCCGCCGAGATGGGCGTGCCAGTCCTGAAAGCGCTCCAGCCCCAGTTTCTGGCCTTCCTCCGAATAGGCGGTGATATAGCCGCTGAACTCGTTTTCGTGCCTGAATTCGCGCGCTGGCTTGCCGACATTCGGGTCGCCCTCGCGCAAGGTGATCTCGATCGGCCAACCGTAATCGAGCGCTTCTGTTCCCGGCAAGTTCTTCCAGCCCCTCGGAGGCCGGGCTGCGGCCAGAAGCTCGTTGACGGCAAGTCCGCCGGGCGAAAAGACGTTTTTCGCCTGCTGCTCGGCCACCGTCTTCGGCAGGTTGAATTCGCCGAAATAATCGAGCGGCGATTTCGAGAGCCAGCCCGGAATAGGGGCGCCTTCGATCTCCGGCGGAGCGCCGAGAGGTGCTGCAAATTCCTCATCCGTCAGCCAGAAGAGAGTGTAGCCGTTGTCCATAAATTCCATGTCGAAGCGACGCGGATCGGCCCGCCGCGCGCCGCCTGCTCCGGCATTCCTGCTTGCCGGCGGCGTTTCCCATTGCTCGTCGACGAAGAGCGAGATCGCTACATACTCATTGCCGAGCGTGCGATATTGCGGCGGCAATTTTACCGTGAAGGCGTGGCGAAGCGGCATTCCGTTGGTGGCGCTGATCGGCCACATCGAGGCATCGATGCCGGGCGGGCGGCCATAGCACCAGCCGTTCTCGGGTCGCCTCGCGAGATTGACGGGGTCGGCGAGCGTCAGGTCGTAGGCCTCGGCGAGATCGGGATCGGCATATTTATACGGTCGTTCCGGATAGATCGCCGTCGGGTCCGTGAGGCTGATCATCCTGACGACATCCTCCCTGATGGCGACGCCGAGCTCCAGCGTATCCGACAGGTTCATCTTCAGAATGGTCCAGCCATATTCCTCTCTCTCGTCGGAGATGCGCTCGGCGCCGGGATAAAGCCGATGCAGTTCGCCCGCCGGCATTCCCATCCTGACGCCATGGATTGGCCCCGGAAGATCGAAGGGGGCGCGGAAATAAACCTCGCCGAGCCTGCCATCGGCGGTGATGCGCGTGCCGAATTCCTCGATATGCAGACGGCCTTCCGCCTGGATGCCCGGCTCCTTCCAGTTCGCCCCCAAAGCCGCCTTCAGCTCCTCCACAGATACACCCGGCTGCATCGGCGCCAATCTCGCATTGTCTATCGGCATGCGCGTCCTCTCTCGCTGATAATCCCGCGCAAGAGATAGGACGGGTTGGAGACAGGGCAATGACCGCTATATTCCTGCGTCGGACACTAGGCGTGTTGGGTCCGCTTCGGGGAGCGGGGAATGACCGACACCAGGCCGAGCCGAAAATTTCCGATCGCAATGTCGGATCGGCGAGATCAGGCCCGTCCTCGAGGCATTGCCAAAGTTCAATCCAAAGGAGGATCAACATGCCGAGCACGATCAAACTTCACCGCGTCCTGGCGACCAGCCCGGACAAGGTCTATCGCGCCTTCCTGGAGGCGGACGCCGTGGCCAAGTGGCTTCCACCAAACGGCTTTACCTGCACGGTCCATCATCTGGAGCCTATTGTCGGCGGAACGCACAGGATGTCTTTCCGCAACTTCACGACCGGCCACAGCCATTCCTTCGGCGGCGAATATCTGGAACTCGTTCCCGGCCAGAGGCTTCGCTACACCGACACGTTCGACGACGCCAACCTGCCCGGCGAAATGGACGTGACCGTGACCCTGACGAAGGTTTCCGTCGGCACCGAACTCCATGTGGTGCAGGCCGGCATCCCGGATCTCATCCCGGCAGAGGCCTGCTACCTCGGCTGGCAGGAATCGCTGCGCAATCTGGCACGTCTGGTCGAGCCCGATATCCAGCAATAAGCGTCAGAACCCAAGGGGAGGCCCGGGTCTGGGAACTGCTTTCAGCCCCGGCATTTCTTTGTTGGTGCATCCGGTCGTCCTGGGAAATGGCCTGTCTATTTGATGGCAAGGGCCGTCGGGTGGGTCACACGTATCGAGAACAACACAGAGTGGGGCAGGGCCTGTAGGCGGCCTGTCGCGGAACCGTTTCTACCATATCAAAGTATGGTTTCGCCTGTCGGAATATCTGCCAGGATCGCCGCGTGAACCTGATGGCGGAGAGTATTTCGATGAAGAAGATTATCGTGGTGTCGTTGACGGTTGGTTTGGTTACCGGCTTGATCGGTTACAATGCCAGTGCGTCCGGAGAGACCGATAAGGGGCGCACCCCGGTCCTGACTGAAATGCCTGGCGGCTACCGCGACTGGCCGGTCATCGCCGTGGCGCACGAAGAGGGTAAGCTCAACGATCTCAGAGCCATCCTGGGCAACGATATTGCGATCAAAGCCTTCCGGGAAGGGGCCGCTACCTATCCTGACGGCACCATCATTGCCCGCCTGGCGTGGGACTATCACCCGTTGGAAGAAAGCAAGGAAGCCTTCGGCGCTCCCCAGTCATTCGTCGCCGGGTCGCCCAAGAATGGTGTGCAGTTCATGATCAAGGACGCAAAGAAATATGCTTCGACCGGCGGCTGGGGATATGTCGAATTTGACGACTATAAACCCTCGACCACGGCAATGCCCGAAGCATGCTTTTCCTGCCACTCGATCGTCAAGGACCGCGACTTCGTGTTCAGCAGGTACGCACCCTGACTGGCGTATCTGTCCCGAAGTTGATTATTCGCTATAAAGAATCCATGCCGCGCATAAGAGCGTCCAGGCGGCGCAGTCGAGGTTGGATATGAAGTTCGCCGCTTGTCTTGTTGCCATATGGTCGTTGTGCAACGCCTTTGCGCCGCCGCTGATGGCAGCGTCCGCTCCCATCCTGGTGACGGCGCAGGGTTGCGGCGATTTTCTGGCGCAGATGCAGAAGAAGCCCGATCATGTAGAATTTGCCGGGTGCAGCTACGCCCCGGATCGGCAGGGCAAACCGCTTGAGGCGACATATCGCGTATCCGGCCGGGATGCGGCTGCCACCGAAGCCTATCTCATCAAGACTGTGGGTTTGAACCGCCTCAAACGCTCCTGCTGCCTATGGGATTCTCCCGCCAGCCAGTTCCGTGATTCAATGGGCCGTGACTTTTTGATCTCCATGGTCTCGAAGGAAACCATGGTTTCCAGCCGCAGCGAGTGGCACCGGATCACCGTGTTCGGGATAACGGTGGAGACGTTTACGGAAGAGATGTGAGAAAGCGGCGCGAAGCGGATCGCAATCCGCAGAACCGCCGTGTCGGACCATCATTCGATCTGCATATCCAGCTGCTGCGCGATGGTTTCGTAGTGACGGGACGAGGCTGCATTCCCCTGTTTGGCGTATAGCCCGGCAACTTCCCGCGCGGCCTTTGCTGCTGCGCGGAACGCGTCCAGCCTGACCTGAGGTTCCAGTTCCGCATCGCTGCCGATATCGCCGTCCTTGAAGCCGCCGACACGATAGCCTTCGTTGTCGATCACGCCGATGACGGGCACTCCGGCTTGCATTTCCCCGTAGAAAGCGGGGCCGGCGCGATCGCCATCGCGGCGACGCAGCATTCCCGATCCGGAAGCCTTATTTCCCGGGCATGCGCCGGTCCAGTATGTTGGGCCCGTCGTCAGGGACACAGGAGACACGAATTCGCAATGGCTGGCCGGATCCTTGGACCACGTCAGGCCACCCGCCGGTTCCTGCGCCTGCAGAGGCGGCGCGCACCACAGGGATGCGACGACCGCCAGGGTGGCTACGACCTTCAGTGAGTTTCGCTGCTGCAATTTTGTTATCTCTTTTCTCTGATCCGGAGTGACCCAGTCCAACGGGTCCAGCCAAACGTCTAGAGCATTTCCGTTTTTCCTCAAATCACGGAAATGCTCTATCTCCTTGTTTTCACACAATTCCGCACGCGAAACCGCTGCGCATTTTGCTGACTTCACGAGAACTCGGAAAGCTCCTTCAGCGCGTGAGCTGCGTTATGGTAACGTTCGACGAGCGCGCTGAATTCCGTGGCCTTCATACCGCGGATGCCCATTGCCCCGATGGTAACGACGCGTTGTTTGCGGTCGATCTTGCTGTAAAGCGCTCGCCACTTCTTTGCGGGAAGCGAGGCAGACGGGGCCAGCCAAAGGCGCAGCGCAAACCGGCTCGAGGCAAATACCTGATGGGCGGCGACATCGGTCCAGGCAACCGGCCCGTCGAGCATCGAGGCCCGCAACTCCGCCGGCGTCAGGACCATGAGGGGTTGAGCTGCCGATTTGTGAAGATAGAGCGCGTAAAGGCCGCAGCCGATGACGCCGGCTGCGGCGATACCGGATAGCAGTGTCCTGGCGAAATAATCCTGCGCAAAGCCGAGCTCCGCCGCAAAGACCGTAACCATCACTCCGAACCCTGCAAAGATGGCTGCGACGATCGCCATCGTCCAGATCATCGGCTTGACGTTATCGTAGAGGATCGTTTCGCCCGGCGCCGCGGCGGCGAGTTCTTCGAGCGCCTGCTGGCGAGCCGTGCGCAGGTCGCGCACCTGGTCCAGGTAATCGCCGCTCAGCTGGCTGCAAAGCGCTTTCCAATCCGAAAAGAGCTCGAAGGCGAATGTGAGGCCGGCTGGTTTTGGAGCGCGCGTGGCGAGGTCAAGCAGCCGTTTGTCGACCGTGAGCCCCATTGCCTGAATGCGCTGGATGGTCGGTGGATGCGTATCGGTCGGATGCGGCTGCCGATCTTCGAGCAGGGAGACCGGATCGGACCAGCCATGGAGACGAACGAGATCCGAGGTCTTGGCAACCAGGTCAGGCTCAGGCTCCGAATTTTCCACAGCCAGCGCTCGATTGGCGACGAGGCTGAAGACGTGATCGAGGGCGGGAGGGATCAGCCCGGTTCTGATGAGGGCAGAGGCCGCGCCGACGACGGAGCTGGACTGCGCGCCGCTTCGGTCCGCATCGAACTCGCGAATGCGGCTCCAATGGTTTACCGCATGGTCGAACTGCTGGAGGGCATGAAAGCCCAGCATGGCTGCCGGATACAGGACGAAGCTGCCGCCGTCGCCGCGCTGCAGAGCTGAAAGCGATCGCCAGAGACCGGCATAGATCGGTGTGAACCTTTGGCTGTAGAGCGTGTCCTTGCCGGAAAAATGCGCCAATTCGTGACCGATGATCGCCGCGACCTCCGGCTCGTCGAGCAGGTCGAGATAGGGAGCGGGCAGGTAGAGTGTTCGCCCGCCGATGACTTCGTCTTCCGGCCAAAGCCGCAATTCGCTTTCGGTGACGAAGAAACCGTTGGTGAGACCGACGACAACAGTGTCCGGCCGCACGGCTTTCTGCCGGTCGGCGAGATCGCGGACGAAGCGGAAAAGCCCCGGTGCATCGGTTTCTTCCACCCTGCGCCCGGAAACATCCATTGGCTGGGGAGCGAACAGCGCAAAGACGTTCCTGAGACCGCGCAATGCAAGGAAGGCGCTGTAGGCGGCAAGCCCGGCCAGGCCAAGGGCCAGGACGAAAAGCTTGGCGCTGCCGGACGAGAAGTCCGCCCATAGGCCCATACTGATCGCTTCGAATACGGTTGCACAGACGATACCGATGCAAAATCCGATGACAAGGGCCGCAAGGACGAAAGGCAGAATGATGCGTAAGCGTCCGAAACTCCTGACCAACTGCTCCTGAGATCGCCGTGCCCTCAAGCCGCTGATGGTCGCCGTGGCAAGCCCGAGGATGCCGCTGACGAATGCCAGGATCGCGCCACCGATCGTGCCCCAGGGGAGCGACCGGCGGATCGATGAAATCTCGAGATCCTGTTCTGCCTGGTCCCGTGCCGCCTCGATCTGCGGTACGGCGACCATTGCAGAGAGCGACCTCGGCCCCGCGTCTGACTGAAACGTCAGCATGGCTCCCGGTTCTGTTTCCGCGATCTTCCTGACCTCGGCGAGCGTTGCCTTGAGGTCTTGTGCCTGTTGCTGCGACTGTGCCGCTGTCTCGGCAGCGCGCTCGGCCTGCCATAGCCCGAGACCGAAGAGCAGTGCCGGAACAAGGACCAGCCAGATCACAAGGCTCATGCTGTGAGGAATCTTGAATTTCCGCATTGTCCCTCCCTGGTCGGGTGCCCGGTCACCAATAAAGTGCCTAGGAATTATTCCCGTATCAATTGTAGGGCAAGCGGCTGAGATCGACTGACTTACAAAAATTGACGTTCGATCGAGCGCAATGCAACTTCGGGCTGTCCAGATTTCTATCAGGAGATTTCGTGATATAATTCCGCTCTGCGACGGATTATCCGCCGTAGCGTTGCGTGCACGGAGACTTGTCCCATGAGCGAAGTGGACGTTCTTTTTACCGCTTTGCGACAGGCGGCCGACCCGCGGACGGTCGAGTGCATCGAGCATGTCGTCAGGCACGGCTCGGATCGCGAGCTCAACCGCATCAATGCGCTGGCCTTCGCCAAAGCACACAATCTCGATGAAGAGAAGGTGATCGCAGCGTTTCTGCATGCAGCCCGCATCGGCGCCTTCGAGATGACCTGGAATGTGCTCTGCCCGGGATGCGGCGGCGTGCTCGATACGGGTGCCACCCTGAAAGCCGTCGACCGGGATGCCTATCATTGCGCGCTGTGTGCAGCCGGCTACGAGCCGACGCTCGACGAGATGGTCGAGGTTACCTTCACGGTCAGTCCGCGCGTGCGCAGGATAGCCGCCCACGATCCCGACCGGTTGCCGCCGCTCGAATATTACCGGCAGATCTTCTTCTCGTCCGGGGTCGACCTGCCCGATGACCTCGAAGAAAGGTTTGCGCGCATCCTGCTGGAAATGGTCGAACTGGACCCCGGCGAGCGGGCCTTCGTCTCGCTGCAGCTGCCGGCGCAATTCATCATCATCTTCGATGCGGTGACGCATTCGGCGCAGTTCATCGACGTGCAAGGCGATCCGACCGGCGAACGCCAGGCCCTCTCGATGGTCATCAGCCAGGGGCATGCGCCGAACGAAACGCTGACGCTGCGCCCCGGCCTGCTGCGGCTGACGCTGGAGAACCACACCGATCGCCGCGTACTGCCGAATGTCTGCATCGCAGGCGATGAGCTGCACGACATACTGGGCCACAGGCGGCCTTTCCTGACGGCCAAGCGCCTCCTGACGAACCAGAGTTTTCGCGACATCTACCGCACCGACACGCTCGATGTCGACCAGCGCTTGAAGATCACCAGCCTGACATTCCTCTTCACCGACTTGCGCGGCTCGACCGCGCTTTACGAGCGCGTCGGCGATCTCGCCGCTTTCGATCTGGTGCGCACGCATTTCCGTGTTCTGCACGAGATCGTCGCCACCGAGGCCGGCGCAGTCGTCAAGACTATCGGCGATGCCGTGATGGCGACCTTCCCGAGCCCGGACCGCGCGGTGGCGGCAGCACTCAGGATGCGCGAAGCGATGCTGCGGCTGAATGCCGAACGCGGCAGCGAGGATCTTCTCCTGAAGATCGGCATCCACGAGGGCCCCTGCCTTGCCGTCAGCATGAACGACCGGCAGGACTATTTCGGCCAGACGGTCAACATCGCCTCCCGCGTGCAGGGCCTTGCCGAACCGCAGGTGATCCTGACGACGGAGGCGGTCGTCGGCAATGAGCAGGTTTCGGAGATGTTGCGCGACAGCGGCATCAGCCAGGTTTCCCGCATGGAGGAACTTCAGGGCATCGGGCGGGAAGTGAGGATTTTCGCGCTGTCGTGAGGGATCGGACGTTTCTGGTCGTGCGGGCTCGCGAGCAGTGAAATAACCGCGAACGAGACAAGGGCACAGACGATGAATATGTCTCCGGGTTCCATCTTCGCAGACCTCGATCCCGGCGATGCGCTCGGCGAGGTGCTTTTCGGGCTGATCATGGCGCTGACGTGGACGGTCGGTTCGAGGCTCGTGCTTGGCGAGGAAGGATTGGATGTCCGCGACCTCGTCGTTGCGACAATCGGCTGCAACGTCGCCTGGGGCATCATAGACGCTGTCCTGTTCATCCTGGGGACGACATTTTACCGGAGCAGGCGTCTTCGGCTGTTTCGGCAGATCAGGGCGGCCAGGGACGAAGCCACCGCGCTCACCGTCATCGCAAAAGAGTTTCCGGTCGAAGGATCACCGCTCTCTGCAGAGGCTGCCGATGCGGAGGCGCTTTATCGCTCGATGCTTGCGCTCACGCGTCGTGCCGAGCCGGTAAAACTGTCTCTGACGAAGGCTGATCTGCGCTCTGCGGTCGCAATCTTCCTGCTGGTCTCGGCCACCGCGCTTCCCGCCGTCATCCCTTTCTTTCTGATCGACAATGCTGACCGGGCTCTCAGGGCAAGCAACCTGTTTCTGGTCGTTCTGCTCTTCGTGACAGGTTATGCATGGGCAGGTTTTTCAGGTGGCCGGCCGTTTTATGCAGGTATGGCGATGACCTGCCTTGGATTGTTTCTGGTCGCAATCGCGGTCGCCCTCGGCGGCTGAAGCCATCCGAGCGAAGTCGACCTCCTGGACGCGCACCGGGAAGTGTCTCGAGATTGCGTCTATGCTAATCTTGGCGGCGATTGGCTGACCTGATGGATGGGGGCGACGATGAAGCAACGGCTTTCTGTCATCATGGCCGCTGACGTGGTCGGCTACAGTCGACTGATGGGGGTCGACGAGAAGGGCACGCTTTCCGCCCTGAAATTGCACCGGCACGAACTCTGGGATGTGAAAATCGCATCCTATCAGGGCCATACGATCAAGCTTGTTGGCGATGGAATGCTGACCGAGTTTCAGACTGCCGAGGAGGCGGTTTTATGCGCGGTCGAGATACAGCTGGAGATGCGCAGGCGTAATGCGCATCTCCCCGGCGAGCGAAGGATAGAATTCCGGATCGGAATAAATATCGGCGACCTCCTCTTCGATGATGACGATGTCTATGGCGATGGCGTCAACGTGGCGGCACGCATCGAAAGTATCGCAAGGCCGGGAGGCATAGCGATATCCGCATCGGTGCGCGACACCTTGGGCAAGCGCCTGGATATCGGCTTCGAGGATCGGGGCGAGCACGCGCTGAAGAACATCGGGCGGCCAATCCGCATCTTCGACGTCAATCTCGACGACGGCGGAAAGGCGGAGAAACCCGAGCCTGCGCCGGCAGCCGAGCCCGCAGCGCAGCCGATCGGGACACATCGGGGGCGGGAGTTTTCGCCGAACAGAACGCTGCTCTTCGTTTCGAAATTCTCCAATCTGAGCGGCGATCCGGATCAGGATTATTTCGGGGCCGGGATCACGGAGGATGTCGTGGCGGCCTTGGCGCGGTTCTCCAGGCTGACCGTCGTCGTTCAGCGACCGCCCTCGGAGCCGCAACGGGCCGAACCAATCCCGACCTATATCCTTGAAGGAAGTGTCAGGCGGCTTGGCGATCGCGTCAGGGTAAATGCCAAGCTGATCAATGTTTCGGGCGAGCAAATCTGGGCGGAGAAATACGACTTCGACCTTGTCGACATCTTTCACATCCAGGACGAGCTGTCCCGCTCCATTCCGGCCGCGCTCAGCGTGAAGATCGAAGAGGCGGAGCGGCAGCGCGTCCTGGGCAAGCCCGTGACGTCGCTGAGGGCATATGACCTGTACCTGCGGGGCCGGCATCTTCATCAGCGTTCCAACCCGGACGACGTCCGGCTTGCGAGGGAAATGTATCTTGCTGCAATCGAAGATGATCCGCAGTATTCGCGGCCTTACATCGGCCTGGCGTGGATCGAGCTCAGAAAACTCAAATGGAACGAAATCGTCGAAATTGACACTGCGCTCGCAACCGCATCAGCCCTGTTGGGCAAGGCCCTGAAGCTCAATCCCATCGACTCCGATACGCACTGGGCGCTTGGCGTCGTCCATCTCTGGCGCGGGGAGGCCGAGCGGGCCGTCGCCTGCTATGAGCGTGCCAGGGAACTGGCTCCCAACAACTGCGACCTGCTTGCGGAATATTGCGATGCGCTCGGTTATCTCGGACGTCTTGACGATGCCATCAGGATGGGAGAACTCGCCGTCAGGCTCAACCCGAGCCGCCCCGACTGGTATCTTTGGGATATCGCCGCAGCGAAGTTTCTTTCGGGGAAGTACCTGGAGGCGCTGTCTCTTCTGGAGAAAATGGCCGAGCCTGGTCCTGCCTACCGCCTGCTTGCGGCAACCTATGCTCAATTGGGACGGCTGGAGGAGGCACGCCAGGCCGCGAGCGAACTCCTGAAAATCAATCCCGACTTCTCGATAGAGCGCTACAGCGCCCGCGCTCCCTATCTCGACAAGGCCCTGATGGCCAAATACATCGAAGGCCTGCGACTGGCGGGGTTGCCGGAGTGACGGACGCAAAACCGCTACGCGTCTTTGCCGAAATCGCTCCGGCGCACCGTAGAAACGGAATGGAGACGGCCCGGGTCCTCGACGGACCCAGGCCTGATCGGCCTACTTGACCTCAGTCACGGTCAGCTTGCCGTCGACGCGGTCGGCGACGAACTCGATGTTCTGGCCTGCCTTCAGTTTCTCGAGCATCGCGGCATCCTTGACGCGGAACACCATGGTCATGGCGGGCATGTCAAGGTTCTTCAGGTCTTCGTGCTTGATGGTGACCTTTTGCGCCTTGGTGTCGATCTTGTTGACGACACCCCTGGTGTATTCCTGTGCGATTGCGCCTGCTGCGGCGCCGACAGACAGCATGAAGGCGAGGGTGAGCTTGATTGCAGTCTTCATTTTCGGTTTCCTCTTGGGATGTCTCATTCGGCAGCGACGCTGACGTCGCCGTGCATGCCCGCCTCGTAGTGGCCGGGGATCAGGCAGGCGAACTTGAATTCGCCGCCGGTGGTGAACTTCCAGACGATCTCGCCGGACTGGCCGGCCGTCAGGCGGAGCGAGTTCGCATCGGCATGTTCCATCTCGGGGAATTTCTCCATGACCTTCTTGTGCTCCAGGATCTTGTCTTCCTGGTCGAGCACGAATTCGTGGTCGCTTTGCCCGGCATTCTTGATGGAGATCTTGACCGTCTGGTCCTTGCGAACCTTGATCACGGCGGGCTGGAACAGCATCTTGCCGTCCTCGGTTTCCTTCATGCTGACGCGAATGGTCTGGGTGACCTTCGACTTGTCGCCGGGCTCGCCGACCGCCATTTTTTCGCCGTGCCCGCCGGCGTGGTTGCCGGAGGCGAGCGCTGGGCCGGCGATGGCCGCAAGAGCCAGTGCGAGAGTATAAATTTTCATTTCAGGTCCTTTGGTTGCTGGGGATTTGCGTCAGCCGTGTTGCATCGGCTTCGGCGTGATGGTGGTGTTTGCGTCTTTGGCCTTGGTCGCGTCCGGCAGTTCGCCGGTCCACTCCCAGGCCTGAGTGCCGGGCGGGTTTTCGTACCAGCCCGGATCGGCGTAATCGTCCGCTGAGATACCCTCGCGGACTTTCACGACGGAGAACATGCCGCCCATTTCGATGGGGCCGTGCGGGCCCCAGCCGGTCATCATGGGGACGGTGTTCTCGGGAATGGGCATTTCCATTTCGCCCATATCGGCCATGCCTTTGGTTCCCATCGGCATGTAATCAGGTTGAAGCTTGCGGATTTTTTCGGCGAGTTTCGACTTGTCCGCCCCGATGAAGGTCGGGATGTCGTGCCCCATCGCGTTCATCGTGTGGTGCGACTTGTGGCAATGGATCGCCCAGTCGCCGAGATACTTGGCGTCGAACTCGTAGGCCCGCATCGCGCCGACGGGAATGTCGATGCTCACTTCCGGCCAGCGTGCTTCCGGCCGCACCCATCCGCCGTCCGTGCAGGTGACTTCGAAGTCGTAGCCATGCATATGGACCGGATGGTTGGTCATGGTGAGGTTGCCGACCCGCACCCGGACACGATCGTTCTTCGAGACCACCAGCGGGCTGATGCCGGGAAAGACCCGGCTGTTCCAGCACCACATGTTGAAGTCGGTCATTTCCATGACACGCGGCACATATGAGCCGGGATCAATGTCATAGGCGTTGAGCAGGAAGACGAAGTCGCGGTCGACGCGCATGAACTTCGGGTCCTTGGGATGAATGACGAAGAAGCCCATCATGCCCATCGCCATCTGCACCATCTCGTCGGAGTGCGGGTGGTACATGAAGGTGCCTGACTTCACGAGGTCGAACTCGTAGACGAAGGTCTTGCCGACGGGGATATGAGGCTGCGTCAGGCCGCCCACGCCGTCCATGCCGGAAGGCAAGATCATGCCGTGCCAGTGGATGGTCGTATGTTCCGGCAGCTTGTTGGTGACGAAGATGCGAACGCGGTCGCCTTCGACAGCCTCGATCGTCGGTCCCGGCGACTGCCCGTTATAGCCCCAGAGGTAAGCGGTCATGCCGTCCGCCATCTCGCGCTCCACCGGCTCGGCGACGAGGTGGAATTCCTTGACGCCATTGTTCATCCGGTGCGGAAGCGTCCAGCCGTTCAGCGTCACGACCGGCTGGTAGTCCGGCCCGGAGGTCGGATGCAGCGGCGGCTGCATGTCGGCCGAGCCCATGGCCGGAGCGTCCGGCAGGCCCATTGCGGATGTTTTCGTCCAGGCCCCGGCCGCCATCAGGGCAGCGCCGGCACCGAAGAGTTGTCTTCTATTGAACATGTGAAAATCCTTTCTCAATGACCGCCGCCGCTCTCGGACGACGAGGCGGCCTCGGTTCCGGCCGATGCCGCAGACGTGCCGCCGCCATAGACGGCGGGCGCGAGGTTGGCGTCCGCGAGCCAGAAGTCTCGTTTGGCGTTGACGGAGAGCAGGATGGAGTTGATCTTGTCCCGCGTGTCGGTGAGCAGCTCGAAGGTGTTGGTGATCATCCCGTTGTAGGTGAGGAGGGATTCCTCCTCGACCTTGGTGCGGAGCGGGACGACGCTGTTGCGGTAGTGGCGGGCGATGTCGTAATTCGACCGATAGGCCTCATAGGCCGATCTGGCTTCCGAGCGGACGTTCACGGCCTTCTCCGCCAGCTGATTGGCCGCACGCATGTAGCCAAGCTCGGCCTTGCGCATGCGAGCCTTGCCGGTGTCGAAGATCGGGATCGCGAATTCCAGCTCTCCGGCCGCCGTCGTCTCCCATTTCTTGTCGCCGTCTTCCCCGACCTCCCTCTCGGACTCGGCTCCGGCAAGGATTTCGAGATCGGTGACGTATCGGGTCGCCTCGGTCAGGCCATAGGAGCGCGCGGTGGCTTCCAGTTCGAGCCTGGCGACCTGAAGATCGATGCGGTTGCCGAGCGCTTCCGCCTCGATCGTATCGCGTTTCATTGTTGTCTTCGGCAGGGGCGGCAGGCTGTTCGGCACCTGGAATTCGGCATCCGAGCCCCACAGGCCCATCTGCCTTGTCAGCTCTTCCTTCGCCAGGCGGGCGGCCAGGCGGGCTTTGGCGGTTTCACCGGCGAGTTCGGCTGCGAACACATGCTCGCGAGCCTGCGCTCCCTTGGCCATCGCCCCGGTCTCGCCAAGCTTTTCGGCAAGCTCGGAGGCCGCATCGGCGGCGGCCTGTGCGCGCTGGAGCTGTGCCACATTCTCCCATGCGGCGACCGCGTTGATCCAGGCGCGGCGCGTGTCGGCTGCGAGCTGCAGCGTGCGCAGCGCAGCGTTCAGCTGGGCTTGGCGGAAACGCGTATTGGCAATCTCGACATCGCGCTTCTTTGTCATCAGCGCCAGGAGGTTGGTGGTGATCGCGCCCTCGATCGTCCGGAACGCTTCCAGTTCCGGCGTCCCGATACCGGAGAAGCCAACCGAGACCGTCGGGTTCAGCAGCATCGTCGACTGCCATGCGTCGGCAGCACTCTCGCCGAGATCGGCGTAGGCGGCCTGCAGGCCCTTGTTGTTGATAAGGGCGATCTGCACTGCCGTTTCAGCGTCCAGCGTCTTCCCGCGCGCAAGAAGCGCCTTCACCTGAGCGGAGGCCACTTCGGCTTCCTGCCGGTTTTGAACCCAGACGGTCTGTTTGGAGGCAACCCCGCCGGCCTTGGCGGAAACTGCCGCGAAACCGGCTTCTCTCGCTGCATACTCGGCACTGCTCACGCAGCCTCCGAGGACGAGGGGCAGGGCGGTGAGAGCGAGAAGCTTTCTGATTGCGGTCATGAAGCGTCTCCCTTTTGCGGAGACTGCTGCTCGTTCTGTTGTCGCCACGGCTTGGGATCGACCGGCTGTCGGGCAACAAATCCCGAGATGGGCGAACGATACTGGAGCGGCCGAACGGAATAGGTCTGCTCGACATCCACAGGTGCAATGACATCGGGAGGAAGAGTGGATGCGCAGCCGCCCGCAATAAGCGGCAGCCCCACCACCAATATGGAAGGTTTCATCTTAAAAATCCGAATAGTAGAGTCTCACGGGCAGGCGCGGTTCACCACGGCATGCCTTCGGACCCGCAGACGCGGGGACGACAGCTATTCAGATCTTGGGCGGACGATGAAGAGGCGGCACTTCGCCCAGAATGCTCTGATCGTCGACGAACTGGCGGATTGAAGAGATGACGGGTCCGCCGACCTCGTGAGATTCGCAGACGATGCCGAAGCCGCCACAAAAATCCTTGCAGCATTGCTGCTTGGAAAGTTGCTCGTCATCGCTCGCGGACGAGCCGTGATCATGCCGGTCGGCAACACCCTGGACCGTGACGTCTTCGCTCGAAGCGGCATGATCGTCGCCTGACATGGCATGGTGGTCATGCGCGCCGGCCAATATCGCCGGCGACTGCACGTCGGGGAAAGCCGAACCGTGCATGGCGGCATTGGCATTGGACAGCGAGTATCCTGCCAGCGATACGATGATCACCAGCCGCACGAAAAGGAGCAGTCTGCCCAGTGCGTTCAGATACATTTTGCCCATAACCCCGGAGCTGCGATCAAGGCAGCTCCGCTTCAATATCCTCGACAGACCTTCCAATGATTCGCGACCTTTGAGAGGCTGTTCGGATGTGCGTCTAAGGCTTCCCCCTGCTGGAAGGTCAATATCTTTATCGCGCTCGATTGCGATTTTATCGGCATTGGCGATTCAGGTTACCGGCTGGTCGTCACGCGGCAGGATCATCCGGTCGAGCGTTCCGTCCCGCCTGATCGGCGGTCAGCGGATTTCCGGTATTGGGCAGCAACTGCCACCAAAGCCCGTTGGCGATCAAACGCCGTCAGGAGGCGCAAAGAAACAGTTCATATGGTAGCGTCCGCCTCGTCCTATCCCATCCGCCTCATTGGCTTCGTCCGTCGGTTGAAGGCAGATGTGAAAATCGCCGTCTCCGGATGGTGACTCATTTCCATAAGGGATCAGGAACGACTGGTTTCTCGTCACCAGGTGATGGTCTCCCGGGTGAAGGATAACGGAGAACGCTCCGGGACCCTTCCTCACCCGGGATCGAGGTATAGCCTCGCAGTCTCCACCGAAATCTTTGCCTTTGCAGCACGAGGGCGGGTATGCCCAACCGCTGCCGGATTGATGGGCATCGCTCTGTGCGCAAATGCTGACCGATATGACGGCGAAAGACACCATGGACGCTGTTGAAGGTGTGAAAGCCATCGACGCCTCCAAACGAACATTCCGCCCACCGAAGAACGGAATTCTGCGTTGATTATTCAAGCGCGTATTGAAAAGCTTCCAAGCCTATCCTTTGTAGCAAAATTGCCGCTCAATTTCTAGTAGCGCAATGATGGCGGCATTTGCTACCGGGCGTCGCCACTCTCCCCAACCAGCTCCCACAAATCCACCTTCTCAGCACGCCCCTTCACCTGCACCAGCCCGAGCGGCCGAAACTCAAACCCGTCGCCAACCGCGTCGTGAATGGCCGCACTCACCAGGATCGACGTACCAAAATCCTTGTTCAACCCTTCCAGCCGCGAGGCGACATTGATCGTATCACCCATGGCCGTGTATTGCTGGCGCGAGATGGCGCCGAAACTGCCGACGACGGCCGGGCCGGTGTGCAAGCCGAAGCGCGTGAACAGGGCGGGGTGGCCGTTTCTGGTGTTCTCCTCGTTCAGGCCGTCGACCGCCGCTTTCATGGCGAGCGCGCATCGGCAGCCGTTTTCGGCATGCCTGTCGTCCTGCACGGGGGCGTTCCACATGACGAAGATGGAGTCGCCGAGATATTGCACGACCGTGCCGCCATTGCGCTCGGCGATGGTGTTCAGGAGTTCGAAATAGGCCGAGAGCGTATCGACCACGTCTTCGGGCGAATGCTGCTCGGATATGGCGGTGAAATCCCTGATATCGGTGAAGAGCACGGTCACATCCTGCCGCGTCGCCTTGACGACCGTTCGCCCCTCCGGGCTGACAATCCGCCGGACGACTTCGCGCGGCACATAGAGGGCAAACTGGCCGATGGCGTGGCGGCTCGCCGCAAGCGCAGTCGCCAGCGTGTTGATCTCCGTTATCCAGGAATGCGATACGGCTTTCTCGCCGACATCGAGATCGCCGATCCTGCGCGCCTCGTCGGCCAGCCGGTTGAGAGAGCGGCTGACCATGCGCGACAGCAGCACCGATGCCGCGACACCGGCTGCCAGGAGGGCTCCGGCAATCAGGAGATTGTGCAGCAGCAGCCGGTGGGCCTCCGCCACCAGATCCTCCATCGGCACGATGATTGCGGCGGCACTTCCCTCAAACAGGCCGGAGACGCTGACGGGCGCGATCTGCACGAGCTGGCTTTCGCCATCGAGCTCGACGCGTGCCAGGCCGCCATTGGCAAAGGCGGGATCGCGCCTGAGCCTTGCCACGGTTTCGAGGCTCGAATCGAAACTGTTTGCCGTCGCAACAAGCGAACCTGATGTTCGCGACCATATAGCGATGATCCGGTTCATGATATCAGGGTCGGAATGGGCGATGAGATCATCGCCGGCATCGATGATATAGGCGCGCGCCCGCGGGGAAATCTCGCGCGCGTCCAGCAGGCGGCTGATGGTCTGCAGGTGAATGTTGATGCCGACGACCACCTGTCCGTTGTCCCGCATGGGTGCTGCGATCGTCAGCGTCGGCACACCAAGCGTTCCGGCGATATAGGGGCCGACGGAAACCGTTGCGCCATCCTGAACGACGGCCTGATACCAGGGGCGCTGGCGCGGATCGAAGGATGCGTATTCGACCTGCCGCTCGCCGATCGGCCTTGCCTCTATATCGAGAAACTGCAGCGTCGAGATGACATTGGCGCTCTGTCTGCCAGCGATCGTCCGGATCGCGAAAGCCGTGCCATCAGGCGCTGCAAGCGTCCGGGAGATATCGCGCCTTTGGGTGTTGATGACCTGCAGATAGGAGCCGTCAGGATAGCCGGTGTAGATGCTCGTCGCATTGGGGACGTTTCGCAGAATCTCCAGAAAGAATTCCTGCTTTGCCTTGATATCCTGAGGCGGCGGAGAGGCGAGCAGCGGCAGGGTAGAAGCGAGCGCCACCGCCTCCGTGCCTCCCTGCAGCGTGTTGCGATATCCCTCGATCAGCCGCACGCTCATCTCGCGCATCTGCTGCACGCCGGCGCTCACGGCAGCATCGCTTCCACGGCTGAAGGCCAGCCAGATGATCGGCATCGACGTGAACAGCAGCGATGCGACGACCAGGACGCCGAGATGCAGCCTTAAGGGTTTGGACCAGCGCACGAGACTTTCCTCGAAATGCGGGCGCGTTCGGCACAGGTTTCATCTCAAACTTGTGTGGTTGTGCAGGAATGAGCGTACCCAACTGTCGCAGCTAACCGCTTTTTGAGGGCTTATACAAGCCGGATGCGGCTGTCACACATGCCACGTTTTCGCCGGTCGTTGGGGCGCGAATGAAAAGCGCGCGATTGAATGGCCCCCAAGCCTCTCGAAAATCGCCGACACACTTCTATCTGCGCCATGGGCGGTATTTCCACCGGTTCGCCATTGAGGGCGAGGAGCGATGATTTTCGAATGGGGGCGTTTCATTGACGGACGATATCTCTCAGCCTGCCGGCGGGGCCGAATGGACGCTGGCCGATTTCCTCAGCACCTATCGCTACTGGGCCTTGTTTCTGGCCTCGCTGCTTCTGGCCTTTGGCGGGCAGGGGCTCACCACGGTCTTTCCGCTGATTTCGCGCGAAGCCGGAAGCAGCTTTCAGACGGTCGGGATCTTCTACCTCGGCTCCAATGCCGGCTGGGTCATCGGTGCCTTCCTGGCCTTCGTCGTCGCCACCCGCCATGGCCGGCCGGCGCTGATCGCGCCGCTTGTCGCCTGCGCCCTTGTCGCCATTGCAGTCATCCCGGCGCCGGCGCTCTGGGCTTCGCCCGCGTTCCTGTTTGTCTTCGGGCTGTTGTTCGGCACGGCGCGGGCGGTTTTCCCGCTGGCGATCGCGATCTTCCTGGTCGGCGGGCGGTCCGGCAGGATTGATTTCGGCTGCGCGCTGACACTGATGTCGACCACGATTCTAACCTCGGGTCTCGCGCCCGTCGTCGCCTCCTGGCTCTATCAGGCCGGTCAGGGCGGGGTGCCCCTGACCCTCGGTTTTCTCGCCTGCCTGGTGGTTGCCGTCCTCCTGCTTCTGCCGGCGCAGCCTCTCGCCTTCGATGACGCGCCGCGTCAGCGCCACAGGCCGATTGCGCCGCAAAAGCGATCGCCGCTCATGGTTGCCGTGATCCTCGTTGTGCCAATGGTGCTGATCTTCCTCCTCAGTCTCGGGATCTATGGCCTGCAGGGCGGGGATATCGAGGCGGGCGGCACTTTCGAGTTCACCCAGCTTCTGGCGCTCGCGGTGCTCGTCATTGCGATCGCGGCGCTCATCTATCTCGCCTGGTGGTGCTATCGCATCCATGGAGAGCTTGCGGGGGTAGCACCCTCGCAGCGCCTGCTCACACCGTTTGCCGCGATGCTGATCGCAGTTTTCGTGCCGCTCGGTCTGCCGGTTCTGCTCATGACGCTTGGCGATCTCCTCAATGATCGCGGCGGCGAGAGCGGAAAGAGGCGCCTGATCTCCATCGCCTGGCTCGCCTTCTGGAGCTTCCTCTTCCCGCCTGTTGCGATCGCACTGGTGCAGAATGCAGCAAACAGGAGCTATGACGGGGAGGTGCTGCAGGCCGGATAGACCGGTGGGCATCGATCGGACAAGCACGCCCATGGGCCGGCGAAAAGAGCGCTCTATGGAAACGATATTGCGCAGTGTGCCGTGTCACACACTTTTCACGCGACTCTTGCTTCCATCCATGATTATTTCACGCGCTTAACGCGTTTTGGCGGACTGAGCAGGTATAGAGGCTCGCGGACGTATTGCGTGGCGAGCCCTATAACCGGCCTCAAATTCTGAGGAGGTTTCGGCCCTTTTGGGCCTGGATCGCTCGCCGGCTCAGCGTCGAAACCATCCTGAAATTGCGTTAGCTAAAGCCTGTCCGGCCGTCGACCGGACTTATCGCTTTAACGAAGGGCGGTTTTCCATGCGGACTGCGCCTCCTTCGTTCTCCCATGATGCCAGGGCTTTCTGGTCGGGGTTCAGCTTGCGCCGCCGGGAAGCCGGGTAGCCAGGGCGAGGGATCGTCACGTCTTTCATGTGCCGGATCACCAGCGCCTCTTCATGATGTTCGCCGCTTTCGGGGGGCCGGGGATCGGACGACGCATAGTCTGCGCGCTTGAGCCCGCCCAGCAGACGCCAGCGCTTCCGGCTCGCTGCAGCAGTTCCGTCTGGAAGGAAGATCTTTACCATGGCCAACCGTTCTCGCATGTCGCGATTGAGTGTTTGAAGGTGGAAGATTCTCACCTTCCCTGGATCGGAGCGAAGGGGCCTTTGTCTGGCTGGGCCCGCTTCGTTGACCGCCGAATAGCTGACTATGCGCTTCCATTGCGCTTTATCCAAGGCGGGAGGCCCCGGCGTTCAAGGCTGGTCAGGCTGTCGTGGAAAGCCGGCGTCACTGCCAATCGAACCGCGCCGGCCGTTGGCCGAAGCGCACAACGCTATGCAGGCTGGGGTCGTGTCGACCGGGTTCAGGTGGGTCGGGCTGTATCGGCTGGGACTTCACGTCGAGGACGTCTTCGATCCGCTTCAGATGGTAGAGAACCTTCCGCTGGCGATCGTAAAGCCTGCCAAGCAACGCATAATCCAGATCCAGCGGCGCCCCGATCATGCGCAGCCTTCTAAGGACGATTTCCTGGCTGGTGATGTGCCGCGCCGCCTTTGCGGCGTGGAGCCGCGCGAACTCCAGATCTTTTTTCTTATATCGCACCGACTGCATCTGTTTCGCCAATCGTTTCCGTTATTCGCGCCGGGCCGGGACGCTGTTCTCCAAGGCTCTCGGCTGTTGTCGCGGAGGTTTCGACGGCACGGCCGCTGTGGCCATGAGTCCGCAACAGCTCCTGCGGATGCCGACTGCAAATCAAATTCGGAGCTTTCAAAATAACCAGTAGCATTCTCACCGCAGGCTTTCAAAATAATAAAATATTTTTTGATAATAAAAATTAAAAGTATGACTTTTGTCATTTTGAAAATAAATAAAACCGGAAAAATACAACTTTATTACGAGATATTTTCTGAAGTTTTTGGTATTTTTATTTGAAAATATTTTCATAGTAATTTAGAAGATGCTATCTGTCTGCGTGAACGTAGGATGAATTTTCAAGCATTTATGAAGTAGCATCTTCTAATTAACCGACAGATGAGCAGGGACACGGAACGAAGGCAGATCAAAGCCGGCTCACCATCGATCGTGACGTTCCTGCCACTTCTTCTCCGGTGATGTGTGCGGCCGCGGGCCGTGGCAATGACGGGGCAGGGCGCTGCTCACCACGGCGAATGACAGCAGACCACGGCATGGAACAATAAGGCTGCCGGATGGTTATATGAGGCTAGGCGACGGACATTCCCGTTCGTCATTCAACTCCCCGGAGCCTGCTATCTTCATTCTGGAGCGGCTGCCTCTTAAAGCAGAAAGCAGGAGGCGGTTATGTTGAAGGTCAACCCCGGGAATATGCCGACGACAAAGTGGCGCACAGGCATCACATCCAGTGCGGGATTTAAAATCTGCATTTGGATACTCATTGCGGCTGCTTTTGCGATGCTTGCATGGAGCATCATTCTCGCATGACTGCAGTGACCCCGGGTTTTCTGCCCGACTGCAAAATCCAATCAATCTTCAAGGAAGGCCATACATGTCACCTCAAGACGAGGAACGTGCTCTATTCGATCGTGTCTGGGCCAAAGGTGCTTTAGTAGCAACAACCAATCGAGACCCAGTGCTCGCCGAGATCGCCAGCAGCAAGCCGACGCTCGAACAATATCGCAAGACCTACGGCTCTCGAAAAACCGATCTCATCAGGATCATAAAACTCGGTATCTCCCAGCTCCACGCTTCCGGTGAACTGCATGAACCGTAAATTACTTCCTTTGGGTGATTACATCAGGACAAGCGCCTGGCTCCGGTAGAGCCCATGGCTGCTGCCATGCACCGGTTCGCATCCGCCGCTAAAACGGCATAATCGAAGGGCTCCCACTCAATACTCGGCAAGCCCCCCACATCGGTTTCGGTCCTTGTAATCCTACTACCGCCGCTTAGCTACTTTGGTCGCGTCGCGGTCGATTCGCAATTCATCCAAAAGGGTTAGGCAGAAAGCCGGTCATTCGCGCTGACGAGCCTCATGATGGCCGTCCCGCCACAGGGCGACAGGTGCAATGGCCCTGCCGGCCCAAAGCCGACGCTCTCCTCCATCAGCGGGTCAGAAGACCGTCCTCGCCAGCACAAGGCCACCGGCCGCGCCCAAGAATTCTTCTGTGGTTGTTCTTGCGCATTACTCGCGCCAGGCGGGCGGCGATGTTAGAGATCACCTGCTAACTGGGGTTATCTAATGAAAAAACTCATTCTCGCCGTGGCGCTTGCCGCAGCGCTCACGTCCTGCGCGAAAAGACCTGACGCCATCGTGCAGGCCGACATCCCGATGCAGGCCTACACCAATCTCAGCTGCCCGCAGATCGCCAGCGAACGCAGCAAGGAGAAGGTGAAGCTCGACGGCCTATCGAAGCAGCAGATCTCGGCCGCCAACGGCGATGCGTTTGGTGTGTTTCTGGTCGGCGTGCCGATCGGCAGTGTGGCCGGTGGGGATAAGGAAGGCGAGGTTGCGGTGTCTAAGGGCAAGGTTTCGGCGATGGAGAGTGCGGCGCTTTCGAAGGGGTGCAAGTTGTAGGTGAAGGGGTGTGGAGTGGGAGGCTCTCGGCAAGAGCAACAGGGCGGCAACCTTCTCCATCGTCTTCTCTGTGCTTGTCACCGAGATCCAGCCACCGCGCGTGTGCGCGGTGAATGAGTCATTTAAGGTTAGTGAAAAGTCTTTCCTTCCCATTGGCTTGGGCAGGGTGGGTTCCTGTGACAAGCGCAGGAATGACGGAGGAGAGGCGATGCCGCCAACGCCAATTCAGGATACCTGGAATAGGATTTGAATATTTTTTGTTGAATTTACAAAATATCGAATATTATACTCCGGTGAGGAATCGGAGATTCGCATCAATGAGCAGGATGACCCAGGACGAGGTGAAAGTAGCACTCTCGCCTTATCATGGCCGGATCAAGCAGGTTGTCATCGAAGGCTTCGATGAATGGCTGCGTGTTGCGGCGTTTCGAGTGACTAGTGGTTATAGCTCTGTGCTGTATTCCCGGACGGTGGCGAATTATGTTTTTGATGCCATCGCCCGCAATGCACAGGTTGTTTTTGGTCGCGAGAAAACAATACGCGTTCGCCAAGAGCCGCAGACGATCAAGTTCATTTTTGGCGGGAAGGTCATCGTTCGCTTCAAGAAAGGTGACGAAGACAACCTTGGTAAGAACATCCTCACCCAAGCAGTGTTGGACTATCTGGATCCCCAGCAGACGCTCCCAGGTTTCCCACCGGAAGCGGCAAAGGTTGAGATTGTCTGGAAGGCCAACGACATCGGCACGGCCATCGAAGAGGTCATCGTCGTGGCAAGGGACGGGAATACTCTGCTATGGTCGTACAGAATCGATGACGATGCCGACGAGGCCGACGGTTCTGGTGTCTTGCCCTTCCCCGCTGGTCCCGCACCGGATGAGTTCTCGCCGCTCGTCGTGGTTAAGCCACGGAAGCCGGAACGCGAAAGCAAGTAAGAAATATGGCCGCATTTGGTGATCTGCTGCGCCTCGCAAGGCAATTGCGGGGCTATACGCAGAAGAAAAGCTCTGAAGATTTAGGTATCGCTCAAACCGTTCTCTCTCGGCTTGAGAACGGCCTGATTGAGCCTGACGACCAGCTACTTGCCAAGGCGGCACAGGTGTTCGGTGTTCCTCCTGAATTTTTCACTATCACCGATACTGTGTACGGACCACCGGTGAGCGTGCATGCAATGCTTCGCGGAAAAGCTGATGTGTCGGCCCGTGATATTGATATGATTACTGCCGAGTTGAACGTGCGCCTTATGCACCTGCGCGTCTTTTTGGAGAATGTGGATTTCAACGGCGTTTCGTCGGTCCCGCATCTCGACATCGAGCGATGTGAGTCTCCTGAAAAAGTTGCAGCGATTGTTCGGGCGCACTGGAAGTTACCGCGGGGACCTATCAAGAATTTAACCCGCATCATGGAGCAAGCCGGGATCATCGTGGCAGATAGCGATTTCCATGGCGCGGGCGTGAGTGGGGTGACGTTTGCCGTACCTGGGCGCCCTGCCATCGTCCTGATTAATCGCGACCACCCAGCAGATCGCCTACGCTTCACCTTGGCTCACGAGTTGGGTCACCTTGTCATGCACCAATTTCCGACGCCTGAGATGGAGGATGAAGCCAATCGTTTTGCCTCAGCTTTCCTGCTCCCCCCTGAGGATATGAAGGAAGCCTTTTCCGGAAGACGTATTACGCTCGAACTGCTTGCTTCGATGAAGAAGGAATGGAAAGTTTCGATGCAGAGCTTGCTTATGAGCGCTCAGGCTCAGAAGGCTATTTCTGACAATCAAGCGCGTTATCTTTGGCAGCAAATCAGTGCACGGGGCTGGCGAACAAGAGAGCCGGCAAGCCTCGACTTTCCACACGATCCGCCGACAGTGCTTCCAACCATCATCAAGGCTCATCTCAATGATCTTGGTTTTGAGGCAGACGAACTCCTGCGGATGTCTCGCGTGTTTCAAAAAGACTTCGTCAGTATGTACGGTGACTTCAATTCCGACGGGCCGAGCAGGCCGCGCCTGAGGATTGTGACGTAGCCTTTATGACACCATTGCGTTGTTGATATCCCTATTCTGGCTTACGGCCGCATTTCAATCTAAAGCTATTTTGCTATCGCCTTGGTTAGCAGTTCGTTCAATGGTGTGAGAGCGCCCCATTGCGCTCTGGCGTTATTGCGCTCGATTCTCGGCCAATATCGCGATGAAAAATAGATAGCGGATTGCACGTAAGGCGAAACTGAACCGTAGATACCAATCAATGCCCGTCGCCTTGTTGCATCGCCGTATCGCCCAATATAAGTCGCTGCTGTCGCTCTCGTTGCGTCATGCACTGCGCCGTCTCTCAGAATTTGAGCCGCCGTCTTTAACGGTGCGTCGTCGGGAGGCTCCTTAGTGATGAGTGCCGCCAAAATCCACATTACCTGCCAATCTACTAGTGACCGGTCTTCGAGACTTCTGCACAGGAACTGATAGACCGATGGCTCTGGTAGAAATTTGGCCAGATAGGAGACGTAAATCTGAGACATGGACGGCCGCTTCTTGAACGAGTCCAGAACATGGTCGACTGCGTGGTCGGAGTAGGCTTTCGCAAACAGCGGGAGGCAGAAGCGTTCAATGGTCTCTTCATGACCTGGATGGTCTGTGATGGCATCGAATAGCACTTTGGTGGCTTCCAGTTCGAGATTGTCATCATCGTTGCTATTGTCTGCTGCTTCTTGGTCTTCTTCTACGTCTTCCCACTCTGATTGAAACCCGTAGTCAGCGTCGAAATCCTCTTCCTCGATCTGGTTTGATATCTCTTCTACCGCTTCCTCGAATAGGGCCTCGAGATCCGGCTCCTCAGTATTCAAGGCGGCCTTAGGCATGATTGCCGACTTGGCCTCGTTCAGCACTAGATCATAGCTACGGAGTTCTGGAATCAGCCGCCTCATTAGGTGTTCGGAAGCTTCGACGCTAGGGAGGAATATATACATGTCGTCCACGTACCTTGCGGACGGGATGTCTTGATCATCAAGAAATCTATCGATGGGTTCCATGTAGAAGTTGCCGAGTAGATCGGATGGATAAATGCCTTGGATAATGCCTCTGGAACTTCTTTCACCGGTATAGGCGGTTAGCAGCGCTTCCAGCCGACTAAGAAATTTTGTGGGATAACCTGCATCAGCAAGGACGTTGACCAACGTGTGCTGGTTTAGCGATCCGAAAAAATTCGCAACATCTATCTTTACAACGTATCGATTTTTTCTGTCTGACGAATGCCGGGCTAATGCCCGTTGAAGCTCGCCCCAACATGCCCGAGTCGGCTTGAACATGCTGGGTGAATTGGCATCTTCAAGCCTGTGGCTAAACGACCGGGATTTATCAGTCTTGGCTTCAATAATGGGAGCCGCTTTATCTGCAAGGAGTTGATATAACAGTCTGTCTTTTGGCAACAGGACGCTCCCCGGTCGCGAATACGCCGGTCCTGGCCGTGGAGGACGAACCCTCACTTGCATGCGGTTTGATTTCGGGACCTCGATTGTAAGTGGCAGGCCCGGTTTGTACTGGCCGTCCTTCAGTTCTTGCTTCACGATTTCGACGAGTTCTTGTCCGACTTTCCGATAGATGAAGCCGATATGCGGGGCGTAGATGAAGTCTGAACGCAGGTCATGAACGATGCGCTGAAGTGCTAGCGCCCAGTCGGCATCAGAGACCCCAGTAAGGTCCATGCCAAAAGGTTCACCGAGCTTTATATCTCCCAAATTGATCGCCTCCGAAGATTTGCTCTCAACAGAGCATAATCATGCGTAAAAAAGCAACCGGTAGTTTTATAAGATCTGAGAGTATCCAGCTGTTTTCAAACGTTTCGATTCACCGGCTGGGTAGAATGGCTTCGTTAGTGCGCCCCAATTCACAACCGCGCCACTCTTCTCAAATGCTCCGCCGTGGTCGTCGCAAACCCAAAAAACTCCAGATAGGCCGGTATCTGCTCAAACAGCATATCCGTCCCCACCTGATACCGGCATCCGCGCTCCCTTGCTGCGGCGAGAAACGGCGTGATCTCCTCCTTCATCACCACTTCGCCGACGAAGGTACCGGACGAAAGCCTGTTCACATCCAGCGGCAGCGGATCATCCTTGCGCATGCCGAGCGGCGTGGCGTTGATGACGATGTCGAATCCATCCGGGTCGTTTGAGCCTGTGGTGACCCTGGTTGCGGGGTAGTAGGTGTTGAGGCGGGTTGCCAGGCCTTCGAGGGCAGCCTTGTTGTCGTCGTGGAGCGCCAGGTGGCCGATGGCGGCGGAGGCGAGCGAGGCGGCGATGGCCGAGCCGACGCCGCCGGCGCCGATGAGGAGGGCTTTGGCGCCTGATATGGTCTGGCCCTTGCGTTTCAGGCCGCGCACAAAACCTTCGCCGTCGAACATGTCGCCGATCAGTCTGCCGTCCTTGCCGAGCCTGATGGCGTTGCAGGAGCCGGCGACGCGGGCATTGGTGGAGATCTCGTCCAGCAGGCCCATCGTGGTGATCTTGTGCGGCATGGTGATGAGGGCGCCGTGGATGTTCGAGAGGCGGAAGACGAGCTTCAGGAAGTCAGGATAATGCTGCGGTTTGCAGCCCATCGGCACGACGACGGCGTCGATGCCCTGTTCCTCGAAATAGGGATTGTAGATCAGCGGCGCCTTGAAGCTTTCCGTCGGGTAGCCGAGATGGGCGATCAGCCGTGTGGTGCCGCTAATCATGGGGTTTCGCCTTTTAGGAATATGGTCCTTCCCGTGCTCGCCGACGCCTTGATCGCCTCGATGACCTCAAGTGTCGCGAGCCCTTCACGGCCGCTGACGAGGGGTGTCGCCATGCCTTCGATGACATCGCAGAAATGCTGGAGCTGCAGGGTGAGCGGATCGGCCGGTGTGACGGGCAGGCGTTCCTCGGTCAGCTTCTCGCGCCAGTCGGGGCGGCCCTCATTGGTCCAGAGGGTGAGATCGGGGATCGTCAGCGCGCCTTCGGTGCCGCCGATCTGGTAGCAGAACTGGTCCTCCTGCGGAAAGCCGGGGTTTTCGCCTGATGTCCGCTCCCAGCTCCAGGGCGAGGGCACGGCATCGGAGGCGCTGAGGGTGGCGAGCGCGCCGTTTTCGAAACGCAGGAGCACGACGGCGGTGTCTTCGACGGCATGGCCGCGGGCGGCATTGGATTCCATCGCATGCACGCTTTCGACTTCGCCGAGCAGATGGCGGAAGAGATCGACATCATGGATGAGGTTGATGAAGATCGGCCCGGCGCCCGGTTCGCGGCGCCATGTCACCTCGAAATAGTCATCGGGCTTGGCGACCCAGAAGCTGCCATGGACGGAGCGGATGCGGCCGAGCCGGCCGCTTTCCATCAGGCGCTTGGCCTGCCGGATAATGGGGTTGTGGCGGCGGTGGTGGCCGACGAGGATGGGCACGCCTGATGCTTCGGCGCGGCGCACGAGACCTGCCGCGGCCTCGGCGTTATCGGCAACAGGCTTTTCGATGAGGACGGGGATGCCTGATGCCACCACATCCAGCGCGTTTGCCACATGCAGCTGGTTGGGTGTCGCGACGATCACGCCATCGGGCCGGGTGTTTGCCAGCGCCTCGGCGAGGTTTGCAAACCAGGGCAGGCCATTGGCGCGGGCCTCGTCGCGGGCGGCGGGCGAGGGGTCGATGATGGCGGCAAGGGCGGTGCGCGGCTCGGCCAATACGCCTTCGATGTGGCGCCTGCCGATCAGCCCGGCGCCCATGACGGCTATGTCGAGGGGGCGTGTGCGCGAAAGATCCGACATTGAAACTCCTTCAGATCCTAGTTGCGCAGGATTTCGCCGAGGAATTTGCGGGTGCGCTCATGGCGGGGATTGGTGAAGAATTCGGCCGGTGCCGCCTCCTCGACGATCGCGCCGCTCGCCATGAAGATCACCCGGTTGGCGACCTGGCGGGCAAAGCCCATTTCATGGGTCACGCAGATCATCGTCATGCCTTCCTCGGCAAGGCTGATCATCGTATCCAGCACTTCCTTGACCATCTCGGGGTCGAGCGCCGAGGTCGGTTCGTCGAAGAGCATCACCTTTGGGCGCATACAGAGCGCACGCGCTATCGCCACGCGCTGCTGCTGGCCGCCTGAGAGCTGCACCGGATATTTATCGGCCTGTTCGGAGATTTTTACACGCGCAAGCAGAGTGCGGGCACGGTCTTCGGCTTCCGCTTTCGTCACGCCAAGGGCGCGCATCGGCGCCAGCATGCAGTTCTGCAGCACGGTCAGATGCGGGAAGAGGTTGAACTGCTGGAAGACCATGCCGACCTCGCGCCTGATCGCGTCGATCGCCTTGGCCTGATTGCCGAGCAATATGCCGCCGACGCGGATCTCGCCCTTCTCGTAGGTCTCCAGATGGTTGATGCAGCGGATCAGCGTCGATTTTCCGCTGCCGGAGGGGCCGCAGAGCACGATGCGCTCGCCCCGGTGCACATCGATATTGATATCGTGCAGGGCCTGAAAGGCGCCGTACCATTTCTCCACATGGCTCATGGTGATCATGGTTTCAGATGATGGGGCGGGAACGTTGGTCATGGTCTCTGGTCCGTTTCGCTAGGGCGCGGCATCAGCGCGCGTGCGCGGCGTTGAAGCGACGCTCAAGGCGCGCGCCAAAAATGGTCAGCGGGCAGCACATCAGGAAATAAAGGATGCCGACGATGCCGAAGACGGTGAGCGGCTGGAAGATCTGGTTGGAGATGATGTTGCCGGCCCGCGTCAGCTCCGTGAAGCCGACAATGGAAGCAAGCGACGTGCCCTTGATGAGCTGCACCAGGAAGCCGATCGTCGCCGGCAGGGAGATACGCAGCGCCTGCGGCAGGATGATATCCTTCATGCGCGAGACATATTTGAGGCTGAGGGCCTTCGCCGCCTCCGTCTGGCCGCGCGGCACGGCCTCGATTGCGCCGCGCCAGATCTCGCCGAGATAGGCGCTGGCATGGAGCGTGAGGCCGATCGCCACCGCCACCCAGGCATCGAGCTTGAACCCGATGAGGGCCAGTCCGTAATAGGTGACGAAGAGCTGCATCAGGAGCGGCGTGCCCTGGAAGACAGCGATATAGGCCGATGTCAGCCGCTCCACCCACACTATGCCGCAGGTGCGCGCCAGCGCTACGCCAAGGCCGGCGATGCAGCCGCAGACGAAACCGACCGCCGAGAGTAACACGGTCCATTTCAGGCCGATCAGAAGGAAGGTGAATTCTTCGCTGCCCATGGCGCTCTCACTTGACCGGATAGGTGAAATAACGGGCCGAGAAGAGCGCGAAGAGGCGCATCATCAGCCAGGAAATGATGAGGTAGAACACCGTCACGGTGAAATAGACCTCGAAGCTGCGGAAACTGTCGGATTCGATGCGCTGGGCGACCGAGGTCAGCTCGTAGGCCGAGATGGCCGAGCAGATGCTGGTCGACAGCGTCAGAAGCACGAACTGGCTGGTCAGCGAGGGGTAGATCGCCCTCAGCGCCGGCTTCAGGATGATCAGTCGGAAGACCTGCACCTTGTGGAGGCCGAGTGCCAGACCGGCCTCCATCTGGCCGCTCGGGATGGATTGCACACCGCCCCTGATGATCTCGATCGCATAGGCGCCGCCATTGATGCCGAGCGCGATGATGGCCGTCGGTGTCGGGTCGAGGCGGATGCCGATCAGCGGCAAAGCGAAGAAGAGAAAGAAGATCTGCACCAGGAAGGGCGTGTTGCGGATGAGCTCGACAAAGCCGATCACCAGCCAGCGCAGCGCCTTGATATGGGAATCCCGCAGCGCCACGCCGCCGATGCCGATGACGATTGCCAGGACCATGCCGCAAAGCGCCAGAAGAAAGGTGCCGAGACAGCCGAGCAGCAGGCTCGGCAAGCCATCGATGACGGGCGTGAAATCCAGTTGATAATTCATGCTGCTTTTGCCGCTCCGACCATATCCGCCATCGCCTCGATCGCCAGCTCATAACCGCGGGCGCCGAAGCCGATCATGATGGCGGTGGCGACGCGCGAGACGAGGGATTTGTGATAGATCTCCTCGCGGGCATGGACATTGGAAATATGCAGCTCGATCTTCGGCGCATCGAAGGTTTTCAAGGCATCGAGGAGCGCAATCGAGGTAAAACTGTAGCCGGCGGGATTGATGATGATGCCGCAGGCATCCTTGCGGGCCTGATGCACGCTTTCCACCAGCTCGCCCTCGAAATTGGTCTGGCGGAAGTCGATCTCGAAGCCGAGGCTTTTTGCCTTTGCGAGACACATCTGCCTGATATCGGCAAGGGTGGTCGAGCCGTAGATGGCGGGCTCGCGCTCGCCAAGCAGGTTCAGGTTCGGTCCGTTGAGCACAAAGATGGTTCTGGTCATGTCGCGCACCTCAAACGGGGCAGGGCCTTATGCCGTGGTTGGGCATGGCTGTTGCGTTGACGGGCATTGGCATGCCCGCCCTTATTGCTGTCATGAAAGAGAGCGGATCGCTCAGTTTACGGCGAAGGGGATGCCCTCAAGCTTTTCCGGGAATTCCGGAACCGGAACCTTCATCCACTTGTCGTAGATCTTCTTCAGCTCGCCATTGGCCTTGATCTTGTCGATGAACGTATTGATCGAGGCGTTGATTTCCTTTTCGCCCAGACGCGTGCAGGCGCCGTTGTAGAGCTTCTGGAATTCAAGCTTGTTTTCGAATTCGCCGGGGCGGGCCTTTTCGACGCGGTCCATGTAGAAGATGTTGCCACCGAGCGCCTGCACCTGGCCGGAAGCCAGCGCCTGCACGCTTGCTGCATCGCCATCGAAACGGCGGATCGTGGCGGTGGACGGCGCATTCTTCGTTACCTGCGTATCCTGCGCGGCACCCTTGGCGACACCGATCGTCAGGTTCGCCATATCCTCATTGGTCTTGATCGAGGTGGACTTGGCGCCGATCAGCACGATGGCATTGGCGACATAGGGCTTGGAAAACTGCACGGCCTTGGCGCGATCCGGCAGCATGGCCATGGTGGCGAAGAGCACGTCGACACGGCCGGTGGTCAGCGCCGGAATGCGGTTGTTCACTTCCAGCGGCACGAATTCGACTTCGACGCCGAGTTCCTTGGCATAGAGCGTGGCGATATCGGCATCCAGGCCATCCTGCTTGCCGGCGCTGGTCACGAAGCCCCATGGCGGATTGTCGCCCTGGATGCCGACGATCAGCTTGCCGCGGGCCTTGATTTCTTCCGGGGTGACGGCGGCGGCCGGGTTTGCAAGCCCGATGGCGGCCACGAGAGCGGCGGCACCCAGCATGGCGCCACGCCGCGTCAGCAACGATTTCAGCATTGGAATCTCCTCCTTTTTGGCGGCCGTCAAAAGCGGCCTCACAGTCATCCTCTCCCGACTGTTCACATCATGTTTGCCAGAGGGGCGCTCATAAATCAACATAGTTTTTGAAAATCATATGAGACTTTTGATTTGATCAATTGAATTGCAATCCTAACGACGTTTGCCATAATGCCATGAGGAGGGTCGCTGGTTTCCGCCATCGCGCCCGATAACGAGGAGGATTTGCGAGCCATGAAGACCTCGATTGCGACGGTGACGCTCTCAGGCGAATTGCCGGAAAAACTCGAAGCGATTGCGCGCGCCGGCTTCGACGGCGTGGAGATTTTCGAAAACGACTTCCTGGCCTTTGACGGCAGCCCCGCCGATGTCGGCCGCATGGCGCGCGACCTCGGCCTTGTCATTACGCTCTTCCAGCCCTTCCGCGATTTCGAGGGCATGCCGGAGGGGTTGCGCAGCCGCACTTTCGACCGGGCCGAACGCAAGTTCGACATCATGCAGGAACTCGGCACGGACATGGTGCTCGTCTGCTCCAATGTCTCGCAGGCAGCCCTTGGCGGTATCGATAGGGCAGCGGCCGATTTCCACGAGCTGGGAGAACGAGCGGCCAAGCGCGGGCTGAAGGTGGGTTACGAGGCACTCGCCTGGGGCCGCTATGTCAACGACCACCGCGATGCCTGGGAGATCGTGCGCCGTGCCGATCACGAGAATGTCGGGCTGATCCTCGACAGTTTCCACTCGCTGTCGCGCAAGATCGACATCACGTCCATCCGCTCGATCCCGAAGGAAAAGATCTTCATCGTGCAGCTTGCCGATGCGCCGCTGATCGATATGGACCTGCTCTACTGGTCCAGGCATTTCCGCAACATGCCGGGCGAGGGCGATCTGCCGGTGACGGAATTTACCGAGGCCGTGGCCTCCACCGGCTATGACGGCTTCTTCTCGCTGGAGATCTTCAACGACCAGTTCCGCGGCGGCTCGACGCGGGCGATCGCTGCCGATGGCCACCGTTCGCTGATCTATCTGGCCGACCAGATCCGCCGCAAGGTGGAGACGCCAGTCGGCATCGATATGCCCCCGCGCGCGGCCGTCAAAGGCGTCGGCTTCATCGAATTCGCCACCGATGATGAGGAAGCGGTGGAGCTGGTCGGCATTCTGGAAGCGCTCGGCTTCCGGAAGACCGCCGTGCATCGCTCCAAGAAGGTGACGCTCTTCCAGCAGGGCGATATCCGCATCCTCATCAATGTCGACCCTGTAGGTTTTGCCAATGCCGCCTATGCCGTGCATGGCACGTTTGCCTATGCGGTGGCGCTCATCGTCGAGGATGCGGCGGAGGCCTATGCCCGCGCGCTGGCGCTCGATGCCGAACCCTTCACGCAAGCCGTCATTGAAGGCGAGCTGCAGCTGCCGGCGATCCGCGGCGTCGGCGGCGGGCTGATCTATCTCATCGACGAGAAAAGCCCGCTCGGCCGCTTCTCCGAGATCGATTTCGAGCCGGCGGAAGAGGCGGGCGAAACAAGCGACGCCGGCCTCCTGCAGGTCGATCACATTGCCCAGACCGTCGCCTATGACGAGATGCTGACCTGGCTGCTCTTCTACACCTCGATCTTCGAAACCCGCAAAACCCCCATGGTCGATATCATCGATCCCGCTGGCGTGGTGCGCAGCCAGGTGATCGAAAACGAGGCGGGGACACTCCGCATCACCATGAACGGTGCGGAAAACCGCCGCACGCTCGCCGGCCATTTCATCGCCGAAAAATTCGGCTCCGGCATCCAGCATCTGGCCTTTTCGACCAAGGATATCTTTGCCACCGCCGAGCGCTTACGCGCCAAAGGCTTCAAGCCACTGCCAATCTCGCCGAACTATTACGACGATGTGGAAGCCCGCTTCGGGCTGGAGCCGGAGCTGACCGAAAGATTGAAGGCCGAAAACATCCTCTATGACCGCGATGGGGAGGGCGAATATTTCCAGCTCTATAGCGGGACTTACGGGGAGGGCTTCTTCTTCGAGGTGGTGGAGCGCCGCGCCTATCGCGGATACGGGGCGCCGAACGCGATCTTCCGGATTGCGGCGCTGAAGAAGCAGATGCGGCCGGAGGGGATTCCAAGGGATGCGGGGTGAACCCCGCCGCAGCCCTCAGCTAATCCGCCCACTCTTCAACACATGCTCTACACCGCTCTGCACATGCCTGCGGATCACGCCCCTTGCACCTTCGACATCGCGCTTCAGCGCCAACTCGAACAGCAGCTTGTGATCATCCACCACAGCCTGCCCGCGAAAGCTCTGCGCCAGCATGTGATACCTCAGAAACCGGTCGAAGACCGAGGACAGCGTCGCCATCAGCGTCGCGGAATTGCAGGCCGAAACGATCGCCTGATGGAATTCCCAGTCATAGCGCACCCAGTCGACAGTGCGCGAGGCATCCCCCGCCAGAAGCTTCCGCTCGGCCGCCGCGAGCTTGTGGTGGGCGGCGACGATGCGGCCTTCCCATTCCAGGTTTCCGGCGGCAAAGGAAAGACCGATCGCGTGGGTTTCGAGCACGGTCCGGAGATCGGCAAGCTCCTCCAGCTCCTTGACTGAGGCCGGGCTTACCTCGAAGCCGCGCTGTCCTTCGGCAAGCACGAGATTTTCCATCGCAAGGCGGCTCAGGATCTCGCGCAGCGACGAGACACTGATCGAATAATGTTCTTTCGCCTGTTCGAGCTTGATCTTGGCGCCGGGGGCGAGTGCCCCGGATATGATATCCTGCCGGATCTGCCTGAAGACGACATCGCTGATCGTCTCGGAGGCTTCGCTTGCCAGCTTCGGCATGGGTTTTTCGCTGCGCATCAGGCCGTCATCCCCTGGCCTGCGCGGGCAGGGAGGACAACAGCCCCCTGCCGAGCGCATGTTCGACGCCCGCCTGAATATGGCGCTGCAGGATTTCCTTGGCGGTCTTGCTGTCGCGCTTGAGGGCGGTCTCCAGAAGCTGCCGGTGCTCCTCTTCCGCCACGCTGCCGCGATAGGAGAGCGCCACCATCTGGTAACGCAGATATTTGTCGAAGACGGCCGAATGCGTTTCCATCAGGAGCCGCGAGCCGCAGGCGGCAATCAGCGCCTGGTGAAACTCCCAGTCATAGCGCTTCCAGTCCTCGGCTTGGGCTGTATCGCCCGTCGCCATGACCTTTTCCATGCGGGCCAGCTTGTAATGGGCGGAGACCAGCTGCGCCTCCCATTCCACATCCCCCTGTTCGAAGGATTGTTCCAGCGCATGTTCCTCGAGCAGCAATCTCAGCGCCGCGATCTCCCGGAGATCGGCAACGGAAACGCCGGCAACCTCAAACCCCCGCTGACCTTCGGCCACGACGAGGCCTTCCGAGGTCAGCCGGTTGAGGATCTCGCGCAGCGTGCTGACGCTCGTGCCATAGGCGCCTTTGAGATTTTCGAGTTTCAGCTTCTGCCCCGGCGAAAGCCGACCGAAGATGATATCCGCGCGAATCTGTCTGTAGCCACTCTCGGCGACGGACTCCTCGATATCTTCCTGCCGCATGCTTGTCTCCGAGATTTTGCGTTTTCTCCTATATAGCTGGAGAAGTCGGGTGCGTTCAATGGAAAACGGATTTTGGGTTGAGGGGCAGGTGAGGCGAAATGCTGCAGGGCGGCAATCTGTCTGGGTTCGGCGCCTTTTAGAGCGGCATTCACGTGAGGCAAGGTTTATGAGGTAATGTGTCCCGAAACATTACAAAGGCTTGACTATTATCCCAACCGGGGTTCCATTGTGCGACGCAGCATAGGAGCAACGATGGAACTTTCGTCAAAACTCGTGAAATCCGTTGCCTACGACCCGTCGACTGGGGTCCTCGACATCGAGATTCGCCTCAAGGGCCACCGCAGATATTTCAACGTGCCACTGGTCGTGTATGAAAACCTGGTCACGGCCACGTCCCCCGGCTGGTATTACACGCGCCATATCCGCGATGCCTATCCGCGCTCGGCCGAAGGTGCCGAAGGACGCGCGAAACAGGTGCTTCGCATGGTCACCGGCAAGCGCGGTCAATTGTCCTGATCGTGCCTGCAAGACATTGAGATGATGCAGGCCGGATCGTTCGGTCCGGCCTGCAGGCCCTTGTGATCAGGGGCTTGCGCGCTGCGGCGAATCCGGCGAGCATCCTGTTATGCCGACCCTCAAACAGCTCTCTATCGCCCTTGGCCTCCTGACCAGCGACCATGCCCCCGTTCCCAACGAGGACGGATGGCAGAACTACGTCTGGCGCGTGCACGCCGCGCAGGAATGTCTCTCCGTCGAGAATGGATATTGCAAACTCGTCGAGGACAAATGGGATTGGAAGCGGCCGCAATATTACAGCTTCGCCTTCCGCACCGACCCGAAGACGAACTCCGTCACCTCGCGAATCACGCTCAGGAACGAAGACCCAGATGATGACGACCAGGTCTGCGTCGTCGCAGGCTTCCTCAATGCGGCTGGCGAGGAGGTGGGTATTTTCTTCGTCAACTGGCGCGCGCTTCCCGGACGCTCCTATACGCGCGAGGCGCCGATCTGGCTGACCACCGATGTCCGTGATATCGCAACCGTGGCCGTCGGCACGAAGCAATGCGACGTGAAGGCGATGGCGGATGCAGAGAATTTTTACAGGATCCGGCTCGAGCTGAAGCAGCGCTGACGATGCAGGGCAGGTGTGCCGGATGGGGGGATGGTGTGACCTATAATTTCAGATTTTCTCTATTCGCCGCAATTCTTGCGATCGCTTCTGCAGGCCTTGCTTCTGTTGACTGGGCGACCGCGGCGGAGCTGCCGGCCTCCTGGAAAAAATCCATGACCAACGATCCGGCGACGAACCATTACGTCGCCCAGGCCATGAAGCCGCTCGACAACCCGGATGCCCAGACATTGAGGGTCGTCAAGCTTGCCAGTTCGCTCGCCACTCTGTGCAGCGGTGCATCGCTCAACAAGAAGGCGCTCTACGCCTATATGGCCGAGACCCGCTTTGCCGAGATCAAGGGCAAGGCCTATAACGAGGCGGCCTTCCTCGCAGACAGCACCTTCCGCTATTTCGATTACCGCGCGCTTGCCCATCTCTGCGCGGGAAGCGCCTATCTCTTCGGCCCGAACGGCCATCTTGCGCCGGGATTGCTCAAGCCCGGCAGGGGCAAGCCGGGGATGAGCTACGATCCCGACAATCCCTTCATTACCCTGCCGCCGCTGGCGCGCAGATCCTGAGAGACGGCGCGAGCTGAAGCAGCGCTGACAGCGGTGGGCGAGGGGTGGCCACAGTTTGGGCAATTCTATTGAAAGTCGCCGCCTGGTTGCGGGGGCGGAAGCGTATAGCCGGGATTGCCGATCCTGCCGCCTTTTTTGACACCGATCGTTCCTGTTGAACGCGGGTCCGCCGGATCATGATGGAATGATGCGGCGATCATGAAAATCCCGAGCGCAAGCGCAATGAGCGGCGGCGCAACGAAGATGATCAAGAGGTAATGCTGTGGCTTCATCGCGTATCGTAGCAGGTGAGCTCTTCACCTGAGCAGCGCTTTCTTCGCTCGGTTGCAATCCGCAAGTTTCAGTAGACTTTCCTGCTGCCCACTCTCACTTGCCCGCTGCCGATGCTGCAAACGCAGCAGGAGACGAACCTGGATCTCTCTGCCATCTCCTACCCCGGCTTTCCATCAAAAGATATAACGACTGTCACATCCTGGTTGCAAACCGGTGGCGGGTGGCATTGCGCTAAATAATTGTTCGCAACTAACTATTATGGGCAATTTGTCAAGATCAGCGTCATGTATGACTATGTAGCCAGCCTGGCTATCGCCTAAAGCGAGCAATAGTCTTTCACATCGGGAACAATTCTATTCGGATGTCACAATGACCTGGACTTCCTTTGAGTGTCACAAGGTGCGGAAGGTGAAGTACAATGAGAGCGACCGCACCCTTGAGATCCAATACGCCGATGGCGGCAGCGCCCACGCAAGCGGCATCACGATATCCCGGTACGTACAACTGATGTCCACGCGACCCGAAGACCGGGACATCTTTTTCCAGAATATCATCGAGCCATATATCGTCGCGCGCAGGAAGCCACCCCCGTCTCCAGCCACGATCCTGAAGTTCGTCGCCGCGGCGTTGTTGTTGGCCGCTTTTTTGTGGCTTCTTTTCTAGTTTGTCGACCACATCATAATCACGGCAAAATCCGCACGCTAAACTGTGCCGCGCAAGACCGTGCTGCGGTTTTGCGATCACGACATGCGGAAAACAGAAACCTGGAGCGGTGGTCAGCGAATCCCTGATATCGCGACACGCTTTGGCAGCGAGGCTCGAAATGACGGATTTTGTGACGCGGTTGCTCCCTTGCGCGATCGCCGGACTATTGCTCTGGGCCGCGCCCCAGGCGAATGCCGCTCCGGCTTGTGATCCCGTCCAGGCTCTGGTCGCGCAAACCCCTGTCATCGAGCAGTCTCCCGTCCGGGTCATGAAGGCGAAGGAGCAGCAGAAAATCTCCGGCGCGCTCGATGTGGCGATCTTCGGAGATTCTCTGGCGGAGAACTGGGGTCCGGATCTCAAGCGGGATTTCGGGGCCGCGACCGTCGGAAACTTCGGCATCTTCGGCGACCATATCCAGGAGCTCCTCTGGCGCCTCAAGGAAATGCCGCCGGCAATCCAGCCCAAAAACATCGTCCTCATCATAGGAACCAACAACCTGTGGGATGGCTCCTTTGCCCCCTGCGGTGTTTCGCAGGGTGTCGTGGCGGTCGTCGATGAGCTGAGAAGCCGCTGGAGCGACAGCCCGATCTATGTCGTGCCCATCCTTCCGCGCGGATCGGGCTTCACCTTCCGCGCCAAGGATCGTCTTGAGGTGAATGCGAATATCGAGCGGGACCTGGCTGGAAAAACCGGTGTGACGCTTGTCAGAATCGACGAGGATGACCTGACATGCAGCTTCGCAAAGCAGGGGTGCTCGAATTTTACAGTTGATAAACTGCATCTTTCGCCGGACGGGTACAGTATCTTGAGGTCTTCGCTTGCGGAGGCTGGGCTGCGGTAGGCAAGCGGCAGGACTTGCCGCGGGTTTAAGCTGGTACAGTGGTGGTGATGATCGGAATTTGCGTCTTCCGGGCGCAACATTGCTGTATTTCTGCGCTGGAGGAAGCTGGGCGCCCTCAATTTTGATGGGCGAGAGGGCGCTCTATAGTATCGATATATTTATATGATCTAAAATATTGCTGCGATGCAACAGTATTGGGTATTTGTTAACCAATGCTTTGACTTCTGGTTGTGGCTGTGGAAGAAATCCCGCGTGCGCAGATTTTTTGTGGGGTTTCATGGGAACGCTTGTTTTTAGTCAGACTGGAAACGTATCCTTCGGTCAGTTTATCGATGATACGACATTTACGGGCGGATCGGCCGATACTTCCCTGTCGATAGGTTCTTTTAAGACGTCTCTCGGCCTTACTCTCGGATCGGGAGATTTTCTGAGTTATCTCTCGGCCGACGCGCTCATGAACAATGCTTTCTTTGGCGGCATAGCGTCGGATGCGCCGCTGAATACCTACGGCTTGATTGCCGCCCAACTCCATATTTACGGGGGCAATGACGATAATCATATCGAAGTGACGTATGCAGATGACGCGATGATTTTCGCGGGTGCCGGCAATGATTACGTCAAGATAAGCGGTGGCATGTCTGCCTTCATCAATCCCGGCGCTGGCGCTGATACGATGATTGGTGGGAGTGAGAGGGACACCTATTTCGTAGACGATGTCGGCGATCAGGTCATCGAGCTTGGGGGTGTTTGGGGGCCGCCGGATACCGTTACCACAACGCTATTGACCTATACTCTCGGGGCCGGCATCGAAGACCTCAATCTTGTTGAGGGCAATGCGGCAGGCTATGGCAACGAACTCGACAATCGTATGTTTGGTAGCGACGGCGACAACATCCTCAATGGCTTCGCCGGCCACAATGAGCTCTACGGTGGGGACGGTAACGACAGGTTCCTCGTTACCAGCGATCATTCGCGGAACTTCGTCGGCGGCGGCAACGGCGATGACACGCTGGTCTACAAGCAAGGCCTGGGAGGCGATCCTTGGGCGTTCGACCACGGACAGTCGGCATATTTCGAAGGCGGAGCCGGCACTGACAATGCTGCACTCGACTTCTCGCTTGCGCAGTCCGTTACTGCAACGGTGAACGGCAATGCGGTCGTCTACGATATCATCGGCGCTGACGGCTACCATTCGACCGTCACGCTGATTTCGGTGGAGCGCGTGAACATCATCGGTTCGGCCACCGCCGATACGTTCTACGGCACGTCGGGCAATGACTGGATCGATGCCGGCGGCGGTGCCGACACGGTCCACGGTTCGGCAGGCGATGACGGCTATGTCTTCGACAATGCCGGGGACCGGGTCGTCAACGAAGCAGCGGGCGGCGGCACGGATACGATCTGGGCCTCGGTCAGTGTCAGCCTCAAGGACAATGCTTTCGTCGAAAACCTCCGCCTTTCCGGCAGTGCCATCAACGGCATCGGCAACCAGCTGGCAAACACGATCACCGGCAATGCCGGCAGCAATCTCATCGCTGGCGGCGCCGGCAATGACAGCCTTTATGGCAAGGGCGGCGCCGATACGTTCCATTTCAACGAAATGGGTGCGGCCAACAAGGACTCGATCTGGGATTTCGATGCCAACGACAAGATCTCGCTCGGCAGCTTCTTCACCGGCCTCGACAAGGACAATAACGGTGTTGTCGATGACGATGCCTTCCTGGTGCTCGTGAAGAATGGCCCGAAGGTCAGCGGCGATCATGCGGTCCTGACCTACAATGCCGCCACCGGCGTCCTGTCCTACGATCACGACGGAGCCGGCAAGGATGCCGCCCAGGACATCGCCTTCGTCGGCGTCAACAAGGCCTTCTTCGACCATAGCGACATCCTGATCAACAGCTCTCTGCTGGTCTGAGGCGCGCAGTGACCGCCTCTGAAACGGCCGGCTTTCGCCGGCCGTTTTTCGTCATTCAGCCATGCGGCCAACGGCAATTGCCTAACCGCAGCGTGCAGCGGCATGACTTTTGCAAGGTTACCGATATGTTAGTTCGTCGGGAACCAAGCGTAATGAAATGGGACACTTCTGCATCGTTCGATCCGGTCATCCTTGTCTTCAAGGACGAGAACAGACGTTTGATTGTCCGGACGGTCGGGGAAGCTGCCGACGCGCTGATGAGGGAATGGCCATCCGACGATGGCGAGGAGTTCCTGTCTGCCGTGAAAGCCTGCCTGGACGTGATGACCGGTAAAGCCGGAGCCGACGAGCTCAGAGCGGCCATCATCCGGGCTGCGGACGAAGCTGGTGTTACAGCGCTTACTGTTCTTCATTGACCCGAAGGAACGCTGCGACGATTGACGAGCAGCGGCGATGAGGGTAGTGGACCCGCCGCCATGCTCAGCACTGACGAGGTGGTGATGGGGAGGCCTGGTCAGCACGAGGGGCCGGGCCTCTGCCTGCCCGTAAATTCTGGCGAAACACGCTTGAAAATCCGCCATCCGAAATTATCTCGAATCCCGATTTCCAATGATGGAGGGATCGAATGATTGAGCGTCACATAAGCGGGCGCGATCAACCGATGACGTCGGAAGACCTCGCCATTTGCCAGCGCGTGCTGGATGCCGTGCAGGCGGAATTTCAGCTTGCCAGGGATGATGAGGAGACGGCGCGCATCGCCGCAATTACCATCGAACTGTTCCGCGAGGGCGTGCACAATTTCGACCAGTTGAAGGTTTTGGTCTCTGCCGCCAGAGGCAAGGTCTGATCGGAACTTTTAGATATCGGGTCAGTTAAGGTGGCATGGACCACGCGGCGGATGCACGTGCGCTTGACCCTTCAATAGCCTCGGCCGCGCTGTCTGACCTTTCCTCAAAAAACTTGCCCGCTTCGGCGGGCCTCTTTTTGCGATTTCGCCGTCGCCGCTTTTATTTGTCAGAGGGACGCCGTTTTCAAAGAAGGTCCGCTTCAACTCACAAGGGCGTCGAAATCAGAGCAAAGGTATCGTTACAGAGAGGACAGCAACGAGCGATGCAACGAGAACGGATGTCTCGATCATGAATACGACTATCTGCCTCGTGGACATTTCTGGAAAAAGCGATTTCATGATTTTGCCTCAGTTAAAATATTATTCTATCATCTGCTACAGTATCATCAAATTACACGAATAGTTTTTTATTTTCGTATTTTCTAAAGTTTTCGCGTCTCGCGGTTCGCCTCGTCGAATCTCGCTCGTTTTGTCGGTTCGGATGTGAGGTCGTGCAAGAGGGTCGGGCGCGGCGTGTGGGACTTTAGTCCGATTGAAGACGGCGATCTGCCCGCTAATTTCTGTTCGGCTGATGCCTCCAGAGTCAGCACGAAAAGGGTGTCTCTTTCCTGACCCCGAGCACCCTTTTCAACTCTTTCTCCTGGGAAGTTCGCCAACACCCTTTGGCGGGCTTCGTTTTGGGGTGGCGGGTCAGGCCGCCAGTTCCGAGACAGCTCTCGGACTGCCGATCTTGCGGATGATCGGCGCCCCGATTTTAGCGACCCCGGTGCCAACCGTATTGCAGCGGTGTCTTGGGATCAGCAGGTTGCCGAGGCGGATGTTCGTCATCGTCAGCCTAGGCGGAGGCCAGAGTTTCGAACCGCGGATGAGCGAGCGATTGCGCCCGTCGACGTATATGACGGAGTCGGCCAGGACATAGCTTGCGTCGGCGTCAAGTCGGCGGGTGCGTCGAGCATGGTCGCTTCATCGTGAGGCGCCGGGAGGCAGACCTTAGTATGCCAACCGGAGGAGGTAACCGATTGCAAGAGCAATCAGCGGCGGTCCCAATACGATAAACGCGGCCAGCTTCGTCAAGATATAGCGATCTGTTGTCTTGGCCCAGCCCAAAGACCAATATCGAGCGGCTGAGATCTCGTTGAACGACGCATTCTTATATTCTGGCCAAAGTGCTTTGAATTGCTCTTCGCCGTACCAGCACGCTAGGTCGTACCCTTCATAGGGGTCGCGATTCCATGGCTCCGCCGGGTCGCGCATTTCGTAGTCGACGGCAAACGTGCCACGGGCCTCGATGCAGCGCACCGGCAACTTGGTCAAGGCGTATTCTTCTACCTTAGTCTCGCCCGCCCACCACAAATCATTGGTGACGAGCGGCCAGCAGACTGACGAAAGAGTGACGATCCAGGCGAGCGTAAAGTACTGCCATAGCTGGATGAACCGACGCCAGATATTCACTGTGCTCTCTTCGACGAGATATTCGCTCTTGCGTATTGACCCCTTTGAGACTCCCTGATGGCGTCGATATTGAGGTTCTTTCTTGCGAGGGAACATAGTTGCGCGGCAGGGATGCTCTCGGGCTTGACGATCATGTGTATCTCGGCGTCGCTCACTCCCAAATCGTTGGTCACCACGTCATACATGGTCGGTATGTCCATCCTTGCAATCGGGGCGTGATTTTTCCCATCCTCATAGGCCAGCCGCTGGGCCTCGAGATAACGCGGATAGATTTGTGTCTCTTCGAGAATTGACAGGGTTTTCAGAGACAATTGTTGGCGGAGGAGTTCAAGGCATCCCTGCGGATAGTTTTTGCTGAGGAAATCAATGATTTCATTCGTCTTTCTTACCACCTCGATCGCCGCGGCGTCGCCAGCGCGTGAGAATGCACGATCGCGATATTTCCAGACAACCGCGACCATTTCTCTTTGAGCAGCATCTGCGTTTCCGGCCTGAAACATCCTGTCTATCTTGCGCGCTTCAGGCATATGATCCTTGAGGATTGCATATGCCACTGGGTTGCGAGCTCTAATTTCGTCGATCCATAGATTGACGGTGTCGGCCTCACGATATTGTGCGTTTGCGCTTGACGCCAATAAAGCTAGCGAAACCAATAGAAACAATAGCTTTTTCATGTAATCCCCCAATGCTTCCTGCAGCTTAACGAGAAGATCAGGGAATAAAAGATCCGCTGCCAGCAAAAGCTTCAGACGACGCTGGCGTTACAGCGCTTGCGGTGCTTCATTGGCCTGAAGGAACACTCCGGCGATCGACGATCGGCGGTGATGAGGGTAGTGGACCCGCCGCCTTGCGGGATTTAACCTTACCGGTTGACCTTGATCTGATTTTCTCTCGGGCTTGTTGCATTGCGCGATTTACGTGCAATTTCCAGCCTGATACCGCTCCCTTCGGGTTGAGCTTCCGGGGTCGGGTGGAATGGGCATCGAGCAGCTGTTTGAAGAAACGCAGCAGGTTTACGACATAGACGAGTTGATACAGACCGTAGCTGTGAACAAAGGCAACGTTTCCGGTATCGTCAGCTCAAAGGACAGGGTCGTCAAAGAAGCGATTTCGCCTCGGGGCGTAGACGCCCGGAAAGGCGATGGTTGGTCCATGAGAGATGAGATCCATCCGACACCACGTTCCCGCCTGAAGGCGGGCCTGCAGCCGAGCATTCGCCGGCCCTCTGCCGCGCCCGTTGCATTGCGCGTGGCAACGGCTTTCATTACGAGGCTCTTCGGCAAGAAGGTCCTCGCTAGCAGATGAGGGTAGCGGATGCCGCAACCGATCGCCTGATGTCGGTGGAACGGCTGTTTCTGGCCTTGGCTACTCGCCGCTTGAGCGATGCGCTGGCCGGAGGCATCGAATTAGTCGGCGTCGGACTTTGGTCCGATTGCAGAATGCGGTCTGTCCGCTAATTTCTTTCCTGCTGGCGCCTTCAGAGTCGGCAAGAAAAGGGTGTCTTTCCCTGACCGGGAGGCACCCTTTTCCACGCGGGGTCGCCACATCAGACCTTGGTCCCTGTTTTCCGTAGTAACTGCTGTCATATTTCACTCCCACCTAGGGGGAGAATGAATGAGCCATGTTCTGGTGGATCTTGTACGCCTACTTGTCCTTGCAGGCCGTCATTTTAGCAGGGATATTGCTCTTGTTGCTGAGGGACAAACTGAAGGCATCCAGGACACCCGCTTCAGATACGGCGGGGGTCAGGTCGCCAGCTTCCATGCGGCCCGAGGATCAGCAGCAAGCTTACGAATGATCGGCGCCCCGATCTTTGCGACCCCCGTGCCGCCCGTATTGCAGAGGTGCCGCAGGATCAGCAGGTTATCGAGCCGGATGTTCGTCATCGTCAGCCCGGTCGGAAGCCAGAGTTTCGAGCCGCAGATGAGCGAGCGGTTGCGCCCGCCGATGTAGTTACCCGTCGTCCAGCCGCCGCTGGTGACCGTCACCGTGTTGCCGATCTGGACGGGGCCGCGGATGGAGCTGTCGAGGTAATCCCAGCCCGCCCAGTCGTTCAGCTCGACCGGGATCTGGATTTCGAGCCAGTCGCCGGCGACGAGGCCGAGCGTTGTCAGGCTGAGATTGGCCGGCAGGCCGTAGGTTAAGGTATGGACGGCGAGCGCGTCGTTGACGGGCGTGATCGTGATCACCTGCTTCTCGTTTCCGGCCGCCAGCACTTCCTTGCTGCCGACATAGGTCGACGTGCCGGTTCCGCGAACCAGGCGCATGCCGGTGGCGACATCGCCGGTGACGTTTGTCTTGGTGCCGGTGGTCCCCGGCGTGCCCTTGGGCGGGAAGATGTTGTAGGCGGCAAGCGGATCGAGCGAGCGCGTTTCCCCGGCCGAAACCATGCCCTGCAGGATCGGCAGGAGGATGTCTGATCGTTTTGCCATCAGGTCGGGCTTGGGGTGAAGGCCGTCGACGAACATGGCAGGCGAGATGCCGGAGGCGGGGCCATCGAGCGCAAGCGTGTTGCAGAGCATGACACCTTCGCGGCCCGCCTGCGCGACGATCCACGCATTGATGCCGTCAAGGATGCCGGGCCATGCCGGATCGTCGGTGCCGAGCACGGGCAGGTCGTTATAGACAGTCGCGCCATCGCTGATGATATCGATGCCGAGCACAGGCTTGTTATCGGTAAACAGGGTGGCGCCGCCCACATCGCGGATGCCGATGACAGGGCGGTTGTTGAACATGCGCGTGCCGTCGGGAACGATCACGACGCCCTGGACGCGCTGCATATTGTGGAGTTTCGCCATTGGCGCCTTGCCTTCGCTCGGAGAGAAAAAAGAGCGGCCGAGGCCGCTACGGCATCGGCCCGAAAATCGGCATCGATTTTCGGAAGCCCGATGCGTCGAATAAAAGAGCTGGAGCGTCCTTTGTGCGTCCGAGTGGGCGCACGGCGCTCCAGAGGTGGCCTGTCGATCAGCGAGTGTCAGTCGCCAGGCTGGGAGGAGTTCTGGATTTCCGGCGCCACCCAGTCCGGGGCGGGGCCGCCAAGGGCTTCCTGCACGCCGTTGCCGATTGGCTCGGGAGGCGTGGCGGGCTTGGCTGGCTTTGCGGCCGGCTTTTTCTCGGCCGGCTCCGCTTCCGCCCTGGCGCCGGATCGGGCAAGCCGCACCCATTTCGGGCGGTGCTTTTCGTCCTTCCAAAGCGCGTCCGGCAGAGCGAAGCGCTCGCCGGGCTCGCGTCTGGCGCCGCCGAAATAGCCGCGCTCGATGGCGATCACATCAACCATGCGAGGGAACCCCAGCGGTGAAGCCGGCGGTGATCTTGCCCGTGGTCGGGGCAGTACCCGTCACCGTGTAGAGCAGGCGCAGGTAAAGCTCGTCCGTGCCGCGCGGGATGTGGCTCGGCGGGATGATCTTGCCGGCCTTGAGGTCGGCGAGGGTGAGCGTCGTGGTGATGACCGCCTTCGGCGAGGCGAAGGCCTCGTTGTCGTCGGTCTGGATGGTGACGGCAAGCGAGGTCAGGTTGTTGAAACCTTCCACCACCTGCATGAGGAAGGGGATCGGTTCGCCCTTGCCGATGTCGCGGGTGAGACCCGTCTTGATCGGGCCGAGATTGATGACATTGGTGCTGGGGCCGGTTGCGGTAATAACCTGCGCGTCCGAAAGCAGCGTCTGCCGGTCGAAAATCATGGGATGTGCCTTTCGTTAAAGGAGGGGCGCCCGCCGCCTGATAACGGCGGGCTGATGCAGACGATCAGGCGAGGGCCGGAACGGCCGCTTCGGTGTTGAGGATGGCGTCCGTTTCGCGGATCGGGATGCCGCGATAGAACTTCACTTCCTGGCCCTCGACGAACTGCGTGGTCAGGTGGACCGTGTTCTGCCTGTCGGAGGTCAGCGCCCGGTCGGTGGACTGGACGTCGAGCACTTCGAGCACATCCTTGTTCATGTAGATGGCGATGCGGCTGGCCTTGGCATTCAGCCGGCGCGACTGCAGGCGGTAGTAGCCCTTGCGCATCAGCGCCCAGAGATCGACGGTGCCTGATATCATGTCGGAGACGTCGATATTGGCGACGCGGGCATTGTAGCGCCAGTCCTTCACGGCTGCACCGATATGCCAGGTATAGAGCGTCTCCTTGGCATAGTAGGGGTCGCCATTGGCATCGAGCACGCGCTGCTCGCCCTTGTCGTCGATCTTCACACCGGCCTTGGTGCCCTTGGGGTAGAGAAGGTGGGTGGCGTGGTCGCCCCAGGTAACGAACCAGATCGAGGTATTGTCGGCACCCGTGCCGCCGCCATGGACGACCTGGTTGGCGATGTTCGGCTGCGCGACATTCGGCAGGTTGGGGTTGTAGGCGGAGTAGCGGGCAGACAGGCCCTTGAACTTCTCCGGGGTCGTTGCCGTATCATGGTAGAAGAGGCCGGAGGCCATTTCCTGGCTCAGGGACTCGATGAAAGGCATCGTGTCGACGAGGCGGGCCTTGGCCTTGTCAGGTGCCAGATCGAGCAGGCGCATGTCGATTTCGGAGCGGGCATGCACGAAGCCGGTCGTGTCATCCACCTGCTGCATCGTCGCCTTGGACTGCTTGATGCCCTGGTAGAGCCGGCCCCAGGAGACGGAGGGCAGGCCGGTGCGCACCATATGGCGGTGCACGGCATCCATGTTGCATTCGACGGCCATCGCGTCGTCGAGGATCGGGTTCTGCTGGGAGAGAAGCTCGATGACGGCGCCTTCGGCAGAGCCTTTGAATGCGTCAACGAGGTTGGGGTAGTAGCTGCCAATGGTGGCCATGTTTTATCAGCCCTTCGGTGCGTCTTTGGGAAACATCAGGTGCGCGGTTTCGGCTTTCCTGCCGTTTCCGCCCGCGCCGCCATTCGGTGGGTTGTCCTCCTGGATCATCGATCCGACCTTTGCGAAAATTCTGATCATTTCGGGGTGGTTGCCGCCACCGCTGGTGTTGAGATATTCGCGCAGCGCCGGGGTGCCGAGGCGCGAAAGCGCGCGCTGGGCCGAGCCCACGGTGCCGCCCCATTTTGCGCCGCCGATCTCGCGGTCCCTGCGGGCCTCGTCGGCCCAGCCCTGAACGCGGCCGGCCCAGGCTTCGGAAGCCGCCTTGCCGCGCCGGCCCTGGATCTCGATGAAGCGGTCGGCAAGCTGCTGCGCCTGGCGGTTTGTGAGGCCGAGATCGTGGAAATCGGGGCCGAGCGCGTCGATCAGCTCCTGATCCACCTCGATGCCTTCGGGCATGGTCAACGTGTAGCGGCCATCGTCGGGCACGCGGTCGGCAGGGTCGTCGGTGCTATCATCGGGCTTGCCGGCGTCGCGGTCTTCGGTTTCGGCGTGGTCATCGCCACCGGCGTCACCATCCGGTGATGGCATATCATCGGGAAAGAGAATGGTTTCCGGTGCAGCACTTTCACTGCTGCCGCTGCCACCGCCGCCGCTATTTGGGCCCTCGGCGCTCATCGCGATTTCCGGCCTGCCGATCTTAAGCATCGCTGTCATGGTCTTCGCCTTCCTCACTTGCGGCGCGGCTTGCCGCCGCTGCCTTGTCATTTGCCTTGAGATCCGCGATCGCCAGCAGCAGGCGCGGGTAGAGCGTCGGGTCGATGCGGTCGAGCTCGGCGATCAGCCTCCGGCCGGCGCCCTGCTTGCCCAGCGTGTAATGCGTGGCGTTGACGAGTTCCCCCGCGTAAGCCTCCTGGTAGATCGCGCACTGTTCCAGCATCCAGAACAGCACGCGCTTGCCGGATGCGGTGGCGAAGACCTCGCGGAAGGCCGCGGTGATCTCATCCCGCTCGACGTTGTGGGGCAGAGACGGTTGATCCTTAAAATGATCCATCAGGCGAGACCCAGCTGGCGCAGAAGCGCTGATCCATTCGGGTTGTCATTGGCATCGGCCAGTACCTGTGCGGCCTTGGCGCCCTGATTGAGGGCAGGCGCCACCTGCGAGGCCATCTGCGCGGTCTGAGCCGCCTGCATCTGCTGGGCCCGCTGCGCGCGGATATCCTCCACCTTGTCATCGGCCAGGATCATCGAGGGCGGGGCGCCGATCGCATCGAAATAGAGGTCGATCGCCTCGTCGACATCGAGCTTGTCGAGCGCTTCCGGCTTGACCGCCGAGACCTGACCCATGAAGGCGACGCCGCGCTCGATCGCACCTGTCGCAACCGCCTGCTGCGCCTGGGCGAGCGTCGAAATATATTCCACCTTCAGCTCCGTGCCCTGCAGCTCCGGCGGGGGCGGGGGCAGCTCGTCGCGGGCGGCGAGGATGTCGAAAGTGCGGTCGATCGTCGGCCCCAGCTGGTCGCCGAAGACGTTTTCCAGGACGGGGCCGAGCTGCAGGAGCTGCTCTTCCTTGCGCTGGGTCAGCTCGAACTGGTTGCGCGGCTGCACACCTTCCATATTGGTGATCGCGAAGAAGAGATCGGCAAAGAAGGTCTTCTCGATGCGGTTCTGCACTTCCTGGATATCTTCGCGCAGCTCGGCAAGGCTGAGGTTCACCTCCATGGCGGGGCGGAAACCTTTGCCGGTCGGGTCATCGACGTAGTTGACCGCACCCGGCAGCAGCGAGGCCGGGCTGTTCTGCATGGAGGTCGGCGCGTTCATCGGCGGGCGCACCTTCTTGTCGATGCCCTCGAGCTTTCGCATCTGCTCCAGCTGCAGCATCCTGATGTCGCCGAGCGCCTTCTGGCCAGGCGACAACGCGTAATGATCGTCCTCGGAAAGCTCCCAGGCGGGCGCGATGATGGGATTGCTGTCGAAGCCGCTTTCTTCAAGCAATTCCCCACCGATCTCGTCGATCCAGTAATTGGAGAGGAAGGGCTTGTTGCGCTTGTCGATCAGCTTGGGGTCGCGGTCGTAGCGTGGTTCGATGGCGTGATAGACATCGAAGCACTCGCCATATTTGGAGCTGTCGTAGAGGCTCTGCAGCCGCTCCGGCACATTGTCGTAACCGAAGCGCTCGATGATGCGCTGTACGCTCCAGCGGAAGGTGCGGTAGAGCGTGGTCGCCTTGCCCTTGTGATCCCTCGCGATCCAGAAGCGGCCATGCACCAGCTGCTGCACGCGGATGACAGTCTCCTCGTCTTCCACGAGGATCGCCACCGACTGGCCGAACTGGCCGAGATCGCCATAGCCGATATGGAAGGCGCGGTAGAGATTGGAGGCGGCAAAGACCTCGCGCATCTTGTCCTGCACGGCGGCGAGATAGACTTTTACGGAATCCCGCTTCTTCAGGTCCGGATCGAAGGTCGTCAGCCGAAACCAGGGTCGCGCCGGTGAGGTCAGCCCCGAATGCATGCCCGATTTCAGCGTCTCGTAAGCATGGGTGCCGGTACTGTCGATGATCTTGTCACGCGAGCGCGGGCCTTCCCGGCCGGAATGGAGCCTGAGCCGCGTCGGTTCGATATGCTCTGCCAGCGCCCGCCACTCGGCCTCCCATGGCTGGCGAACCTCCTTCAGCTCATTCAGCCGCCGGCGGTGATAGGCGATCTGCGTCTCGTTATCGCGACGATGATTTTCCATTGATGCTATCCGCCCCTATTGCCCGAGCAGCGTCTTCTTGAGCGCATTGCCGGACAGCGCCGGCGACTGCGTATCGGCAAGCGGCGGCGCGCCCGAAGGCGAGGTGAGGATGGTGGACGGCGCACCCTTCACCTTTTCGGAGGCGCGGCGTGCGGCAGCGGACTGGGCCGCGGCATAATCAGGCGTCTTCTGCTGGGCGTATTCGGGCGGCGCCTGTGGCGGCTCTGCTTTTGGCGGCGAGGAGAACATGCACATGAGGGGCATCCGATCGTGAGGGGTGAGCGGTTGGACCGGGTGGAGGAGGGGTGATGGCCTCCAGCCGGTTCGGCATTGTGGAGGCAGCGTTACGGGTGAAAGGTTGTGGGGGTGTCACACGGCACAAGGCCGGGACTGTCATGGATTCCGCGCGTGAGGCCATGATTGTGAAACGGCACCAAAGTCGAGCCTGGCGGGCTCTGCGGTATGCCATTGAAAATAGAAAGATGACGGTGATGTCCGAAGAGGTCTGATCGGCAGTTCCCCCCGCGATGACCACGGTTTCTTGCTGCGATCTTGATAGTTCCGCCGCAGATGGTTGGCCGCAACCATACTCGTTGGGCCTAAAATATGATCCAGAATGAATTGATCACTGCAGCGGCAAAAGGCGAGATTTCCGCCACTCCTCGTCGGTACTCAGCGCCCGAAATTGCTGATGAACCGCGGCGGTTCCGATTTCTCCTGCTCTGGAGAATACTGACTTTCGTTCTGCGGGCCCGTTGGAAGCGCGGCGTTCTGTTCTGGTTTCGCTTTGCCGCCCATCCGCTCCTGACTATCAGCTGGTGGCGCTTCCTCGCGGGTTTTGCCGCAGCACGAGGGTTTCCGGCCCCGCATGACGCGTTGCTGCAGAAGCCATTGTCGAAATTCCTGGTTTACGGAATGCGCAATTCCGGGCGGCTCGCACGTCTCGTCGATCACTTCCTTGTCGCGGAAAAGATCCTGGCCAGGGAAACCATGATGAGGCTGTGGCAGGGGGAACGGCTGGACATGGGCGTGGTGAACGGCCGCAATGAGGCCTATACGTGCCGCATCGCACTGGCCGATCTTTGTGGCGGACGTCACGAGGGTGCCTTCGCCATCGAGCTCGTCCGTATGCGCGACAAGGCCCTCCTGTGCACAGGCAGGTTCACATTCCTTCGCCAGGGCTCTGAGGGCGGCTACACCTTTGTCATCGGCAGCATGCAGGGTCCTCGCAATGGAAAGCGGCTGATCGTCGAGGCGACCCGCGATCTCCTGGGAATTCGCCCGAAGGAGGCGATCCTGATCGTCCTGCAGGGGCTGACCGTCGAAGGCGGCATGTCGCATTTCCTGGCGGTGTCGCGGGCCAGGCAGCCGATCCAGTATCGCCGCCGCAAACGGCGGTCCATGATGCTGTCGGCGATCGATGCGTTCTGGGCCGAGCGCTCTGCCGATCCTGAAGAGACCTATGGGTTCAGGGTGCCTAATTCCGCAACCGGCGGAACGGACAGGCGCAGCCGGAGCAAATCGCGTTTCCACACGATCGGCGAACTGTTCCATTGAGCATGCCCCTGCTGGGGCGCGGTGGGTGCAATGGCAACTTTGCCGGCCATGATCTCAGGCCGGGGGAGATCTTGCAGGAAGGCTATCAGCGACCATTCTAAATGGCGGTCGGGTCTTTGCGCGTTATGCCGGACGCAGGTGGATTGCGACCATCGCGCCACCGCCTTCCCGGTTGGCGAATTCAAGATGTCCGCCATGGGCAACCGCGATGGCCTGCACCACCGATAGTCCCAGTCCTGTGCCGCCCGTTGCACGAGATCGGGAGGGATCACCTCGCCAGAAGGGGTTCGTGGCCACGGCATCCAGCCCTTGCGGAAATCCGGGACCTCGATCCAGAAAGCGGATGACGACGCTCTCATCCGGCAATTGCTCTGTTTCGCACCGCAGCCAATTGCCGTCTGCCGCGTAGCGGCTGGCATTTTCCAGAAGCGCCAGCACGGCCTGGCGAATACGCGGCGAGTCCACCGATATAAAGGCGGGTTGCAGACCGGTTTCGAGCGTCAGCGTGCTGGTCTCCAGTATGGGTTTGGCCGATGTCAGCACCGCTTCTACCACCTGCGACACGTCGGTCCGTTCACGCTCCATCACGAGTTTCTGGCCGATCGCCAGCGACAGGGTGCGCAGATCTTCAACAATTCTCCCGAGACCTTCCACCTGAACCAGGAGATCGGAGATCATCTTCCGGTCCATTGGAAAGACGCCGTCGAGCATGCCCTGCAATGAACCCCGCAGGATCGTCAGTGGCGTACGCAATTCGTGCGCGACCGCCATGTTGTTGAAGCGCAGCCTTTTTTCCATGCTGTCGAGGCTGGCTGAGAGCGCATTGAAAGTATCCAGAAGACTGGAGACCTCTCGGGTGGTGTGGCGCGAGGCAGCGACGCTCACTGAGAAGTCGCCGGATTTCAGGCCTTCGGCAGCAGATGTGAGTTCTGCGAGAGGCCTTGCGATCTGTCGCGCCAGAAATATCCCGATAATGGCGCAGACAAGGGCCGAAAGCAGGCCGCAGGTCAGAATCAGGATCTGGAGCTGGAAATCTGTCTGTTCTTCCTGCAGCCCATTGAGGTTAGCGAGGAGGAGCTTGAGCGAATCCTGGTCGGGGACGACGCCATTGTCCAGATCGCGATAAGCAGCCGCGGCTCTCGGTGGCAGGTTTTCAATGATGCTTTCCTCGAGATAGGTGGAATACCAGATCGCCCCGAGATAGGTCATGCCGACGCTGAGAAGCAGCATCACTCCGATGATGGCAGCGGTAACCGTTGCAAGCGGTAGCGAGGGGAGCCTGAATATCTTCATCTCGGATCCGAAAAACGATAGCCAATTCCCCTCACGGCAGGAAAGAAGCCGTTCTGCCCCATATCTTCCAGTTTGCGCCGAAGGTTGGAAATATGCGTGTCGACAGTGCGCACCAGAGCGTCGCTTTCCGGCAGGCAGGCGTCGAGAATATCGGCGCGCGCGAAAGCCTGGGTCGGATGGCGTATCATATAGGCGAGAATTCGAAACTCGCTGAGCGTCAGGGATAGATGCGTGCGGCACTCGTCTCTGGTGACAAACGCCGTGTAGCTGGTGAAATCGACCTCTATAGTCCCAAACCGCTTGATGACGTTGGCATGTTCTCCCCGCGTCCGGCGCAAGACGGCTTTGACCCGGGCAACAACCTCCTGCGGATTGAACGGTTTCACCACATAATCGTCGGCGCCAAGGCGCAGGCCGCTCAACCGGTCGATGTCATCGGCAATAGCCGTCACCATGATCACCGGCGTTGATCCTGTCTGGCGCAGGCGCGCGAGCACGTCGAAACCGTCGAGTTTCGGAAGGCGCACGTCAAGCAGCACAAGATCGGGTTTCAGATGGGCATGATGTTGAAGCGCTATTTCGCCGTCGCCGGCGCGAACGGTACGGAACCCGTCACGCAACAAATAGGCTTCCAGTATCTGCGCGATTGCCGGTTCATCCTCAACGATCAGAACGAGACTGTTATCCACCCCAATGCCCTGCAGTTGTTCAATTGTCTTTGTCGGCTTTGCCGCCGGACGCCCACTATCGCGGACAAGCGAGATTTCTGCAATTTGCAAGCGCGCTTTCAGCAGCCAGGCAACCTCTTCTCAACAGCGCCTTGATCCCTTCCTCGCCATTTCTTGACAATTCGAAACCAGCTTGCCGCCCGACTAGAGCGCCGTGCGTCCGTTCGGACGCACAAAGGACGCTCTAACCCTTTGATTTGACGCATCAGCCGTTCCGAAAATCGATTCCGATTTTCGGGCCGATGCTGTAGCCTTCGGAGATACCGGCTTGCGAAAATTTGTGTTCGATGACTGGAATTCTGCCTCCAGCGGCGTGACCTTGCCGGCAACGCCATCCACGGCGGACCGGGCGATCGCCGCGATCGGTACGTCGATCGTGTGGGTCAGTTTCGTCTTTGTTGCCTTTCCCAATCTCGATCTCATGGTCTCGCGCTGGTTTGTTAGCGGGGGGATCTTCATTCTGGCCGACGATCCGTTCTTGCGTGAGGTAAGGGATATCAGCCGCCTCGCACAGCCCTATCTTATCGGCTCGATGATCGTGCTGATCGCGCTGCAACGGCTCCCGCCGGGACGCATGCGGTTCTGCTCGCCGCACAAACCCTTGTTCGTCCTCCTGAGCTTTGCCGCAGGCCCGCTCCTCACGGTCCAAACGCTCAAGGTTCTCATCGGGCGTGTACGGCCTCGCGAGCTTGTCGAGTTCGGTGGGACCATGGATTTTACGCCGGTGTGGCAGGTTTCCGCCGCGTGCAGCCGCAACTGCTCCTTCCCTTCCGGCGAGGCTTCCGCAGCCGCGGCATCACTGTCGCTGCTGGTTCTGGTGCCCGCCAGGTTCAGGTGGGCGGCCGCGATAGTGCTGGTGCCTTGCCTGCTGTTTGTGGCGTTCAATCGCGTGATTTTTGGCGCTCATTTCCTTTCTGACGTCGTGCTGGGCTGGCTGCTGACGATGTTCGCCATGGCCTGGGTCTGGCGCTGGATGGATGCATATGCAGTTTCAAAGCTTTGGCGGTGAGGGGATTGATCTCCGCCGCAAGCAAATATCCCGCTATTTCAGCACCAGCTAACTCATGCTATCAATCCGTGCATCCCGCGACCATCCTTGGGGGAGACGCGCCATGAACAAACAGCAAATCGCAGCCCTCTTCGCCCATCTCGAACAGGGCGACGGCACCGCCTTCTTCGCTAAGGTCGCCGAAGACGTCGACTGGACGGTCATGGGCACGCACCCGCTCGCCGGCCACTACCATTCCAAACAGGAATTCCTCGCCGGCACCTTCGCCAAGCTGCACAAGGTCCTGCCCGACGGCACGCAGCTTTCCACGGAGAATATCCTCATCGACGGCGACTGGGCGATCGTCGAGCTCCGCTCCATGGCGACCGCCCGCGACGGCATGCGCTTCGACAACCGCTATTGCTGGCTCTGCCGCTTTTCGGGCGGGACGATCGTGGAAGTGCGCGCCTATCTCGACAGCTGGCTGGTCGGCGAGCTTTTCCGGCGCAACCCGATCGGTGCGAGGGGTTCGGCTGTCGTTTGAGGGCGAGGGCGTTCCATCCGCCCCTATGGAGCCACCTCGATCCGCCCCTTCATATTGGGATGATAGCGGCAGCTATAGTCCACCACCCCATCGCCCTTGACCACAGTCGACCCCGACTTGCCCGCAGGGATCACCACGTCGAAACTCCCCCTGGATGTCGCCGTGTGATCCATCACATCCTTGTTCCGCCAGAGGATCGTATCGCCCGGCCGTGCCTTGACCACCGCTGGCTTGAACTCGAGCTTTTCGATCGTGACCTCGATCGTGGCAGCGCTTGCGGCCGTCCCGCAAAGGGAAAGGCCGGCCGCAAGGCAGAGTCTCGGCAGAATGGCCAAGACCGTCATTTCAGCATCGAGGCAACATGCTCGGCATGCTGCTCATGGCCTTCGAAGAGTTTTAGGCCAGTTTCGAGCAGGGTCTTCAGGTCCGGGTTTTGGGCTGCCGGTATCAGTCCTGTCTTCAGCGCCTCGTTGACCTGCTTGTGGTAGGCCACTTCATTATCGACATAGGCCTTGTCGAAGGCGGCACCCTTGAGCTTGGAGAGTTTCTGCCGCTCCTTTTCGGCCGCCGATGTCAGCGATTTGCTGGTATCATTGTCCTCGGGCGTCACCTTGAGCTTCTTGACGAGATCGAGCGCCTGCTTGTTGACGGCCTCGTGGTCGCGGATCATATCGTTGGCGAAGGCGACGACTTCCTTGTTCTTGGATTTCTCGACCGCCTGCTTGGCCGCCACGATGTCGATGACGCCGGCCGTATAGGCGATATGGGCGATCTGCGGATCGGTGGGTGCTGCGCCGGCGGCAAAAGCCGCGGGGGCGGAGAGCGCGAAAGCCGAGAGCGCGGCGATAAGGTGTTTCTGCATCTGGTCCTCCATCCGGCTGATACCGCCGGTCAATGTTTCCTACGCAGAATTGGATGCCAGCATCGGGCAGACGTTCCCGAAAAGATTTTTCCGGATGTCGGGAACCTTTATCCTGCCCCGGCATCCAATGCGAAAAAGGCCCGCATCCAATGCAAAAAAGGAATGAGCCATGGCGCAGCAGGTGGAAAGAGCGGCAGCAGAGAGAAGCGACCCGGAGCTGGTGGCGATGGCGCTGGCGCGCGATCCCGAGGGTTTCCGCGCCATCATGCGGCGCTATAACCGCCGGCTGTTCCGCATTGCCCGCGGCATCCTGCGCGATGATGCGATGGCGGAGGATGCCCTGCAGGATGCCTATCTCAAGGCCTTCCGCCACCTTGGTGATTTCCAGGGCGCCAGCGCCTTTTCCACCTGGCTCACGCGTATCGTCATGAACGAGGCGCTCGGCAGGCTTCGCAAAGCGAGCCGCACGCCCGAAGTACCCGTTGATACCGCGCAGATGCAAAGCCGCATCCTCGATTTTCCCACCGGTTCGCCCATCGACAATCCAGAGACCACCATGGCGCAGCGACAGATCCTGAAACTCGTGGAAGAGGCGACCGACAGCCTGCCGGAAGAATTCCGCCTCGTCTTCATCGCCCGAGTGATCGAGGAGATGAGCGTCGAGGAGACCGCCGAGCTGCTCTCCCTCAAGCCCGAAACCGTGCGCAGCCGGCTGCACCGGGCGCGCGCGCTGCTGCGCCGCCAGCTCGACGAGCTGATCGGCCCGATCGCGCTCGATGCGTTTCCCTTTGCCGGCTGGAAATGCGACCGGCTGACCGAGCGGGTGATGGGCGAGCTGATGGGGCGGTGAGGGTGCTATTTCGGCTCGGGCTGCTGGATGACCGCCGGCGGCTTATCGCTCTGGCCGCTACCGCCGAACATCTGCACGCCCAATATGCCGACGACGGATGTGATCATCAGCGCCAGGATCAACATCATCAATAGTCTCATAGGCCGATCCGCTACCATTGCTGTCGGGAAGTAACTTCCTTTTCCGGATATCGTTCCTGGAGGCCCTCTAAAGCGCGTCGCGATCTTTCCCGCTTCCACCCTTTGAGCCTTTGTTTGACGCATCCGTTATCGCAAAACCGCAGCGCACTTTGCGCGCTCTGTATAAGAGACGCGCGATCCAGTCGCGACCAGGATGGCAATGTTGTAACCAGTGCCGAGTTTCGCCGGCATCATGGCTTGCCGCGTTGCTCCTTCGCATCCGGAAGGCCCGGACGGTAGGATACCGTGACCTTTTTGGCCCGGATGAATCCATCCAGCCCGTAGCAGGGGCGAAGTTCTACTTCGATCTCGTCAGACCGTTCCGGCAACACCCGCCCTCTATGCGTCGCGTGGCGCAACGTCAGGCCGGCGATTACATTTTGCCCGCTGAAACCATCCAGCTGCAGGTCCATGATTTCCTCGAAGCTAAAGGTGACCACGGCGTGTTTGTCGAGGATGGTTCGGCCATCGGGGTCGACGTCGGTGCTGATCCAGCCATGGAGTTTCAGCTCGCTGACGCCGCTGCGGTTAAGCGACAGGCTGATGATTTCAGCGTCGTTGAATGCCGGTTCCTGGCCGAACCAGGTCAACAATTCCGGACCGCCCGGGATCTCCTCGTAGATCATCGCCATTTACGCGCCAGGTTGATGATGGCTCACGATAACAACCCGACCGGTTTGGCAATTGACCGGGGCAGGGCCGACCTCGAACTTTCTGCGATCCGCCGCGTTCCCGGATCAAAGGAGGCAATCAATGTCCCAACGGAAATTTAGAAAACTCACCCACCGCCTTCTCGGCCGGTTCGATGAGGTTCAGACTCTGCTCGACAAGATCGAAGGCAGCGCCATGAAGCTGCAGACGGCCTGTGACGAGGATGCCGAAGGCGAGGTCGTCACGCATCCTGTCGTGCATCTGCCGCAATGGCCGCGGCATGGGGCGGCTCCAGCCGCCCTGTAGCGCGCTTCAAACGCGGGCAGACTTGCCGGCAAACAGGTCCGCATGCGCGGCAAAAAGCGCGCTTAGCCTGTCGATCACTATGCGCACTTCCGGCCGCTGGCGCTCATCCTCATGCACGGTGATCCAGATGTCATAGGTCAGGCTGTCGATGACAGGCCCGGCGCGGACCAGACCGGGTTCGGCATCGCCCATGAAGCAGGGCAGCAGGCCGCGGCCGGCGCCGCCGCGGATGAGGTGGAGCAGCATCAGCGGCGTATTCGTCCAGCTGGTGATCCAGTGGTCGGGCTGCTCGAAGGTCCATTTGTCGGCCGGGGTTACCGCAATCTCCGTTCCGAGCGAGATCCAGTTGTGATTGGCGGCGCTGAAAGTGCTGGCCTGATAGGCTGCGTGGGCAACGGAGACGGAGCGGCGCGTGGCGAAATTGCCGCGCTCGGGTCGACCTTGCATGATGGCCAGATGCGCCTCGCGATAGGTCAGGTCGAGGCCGGTATCGAGCGCCTTGTAACACATGCGGAACCTGTCTTCCGGCTGCCAGACGGCTTGCAGGTGGCCGGCGATGAACCACAACATCCAGGCATCCGCACCCGTCGAGACGATCGGCAGGGTCAGCACGTCGCCGCGCCAGTCGGCGATCGCCTCGGCTGCCTCCTTCATGACCAGGACGCGCTCGAGCAGTGTCTCCCCATCCGTAGCCAGCAGATAGCCGGTCGGGCCGCGCCGGAAGAGCGTGCGCCCGGTTGCCCGCTCGAGCGCCAGCATCCGCCTGCCGATGGTTGGCGCGCTGAGGCCGGTGCGGGCCGCAGCGCCCGTCAGGCCGCCCGATGTCGCGACGTGGAAGAAGAGCTGCAGGTCATCCCAGCTTGCCTCTTTCATCGGTGAAAACCCCCTTTTATCCACGTGTCTACCTTTGCTGGGGCCGGCGCCTTAGCTCAGTTGGATCTGTCATAGATGGAGGCAGGATCATGCTTCTCAACTGGATCATGCTCGCAAACGAGCTTCACAGGAAAAGCCGCCAGCAGAGACAAGACCCGCTCGCCGATCCGCTCGACGCGCCCGAGTGGGATGGCCTGCGATGGGCCTTGCCGCTTTTAAGCCGGATGGCGCGGAGACCATACAAGGACGGTCAGGCGCCTGCGCCGAAGAACCGGGTGAAATGCGCAATGACGGCGTCGGGCGCTTCCTCGGGAATGAAGTGACCGCAGGGCAGGGCTTCGCCCTCGACAGCATTTGCCCAGGCCCGCCACGGCCCAAGACCATCCTTGCCCTTCAGCGTGCCGCGTTCGCCCCAGAGCATCAAGAGCGGCATGTCGAGTTTGCGGCCGCGATCCTGCTCGTCAAGTTCGCGGTCGATCGTCCAGCCGGCACGATAATCTTCGGCCCAGGCGTGAACGCTTCCGGGGTCGCTGGCACAGGCGAGATAATCGGCCATGTTCTCCTCCGGAAAGGCAAAACCCTGAGCCGACTGATGCGAGAGGATGTAGCGGATGAACCACTCCGGATCGGCGCCAACAAGCTTCTCCGCCAGCCCGTCCGGCTGTGCCAGCATTGACCAGTGCCAGGCGGAGACGGCCTCCCTGGCGCCCATCCGCGCCCACATATCGGCCGTCGGGATCACGTCTAGGCTTGCCAAGCGGGTAACCGCCTCGGGGTGGTCAAAGGCGAGGCGATAGGCGACGCGCGCGCCGCGATCGTGTGCGCCGACGGCAAAGCGCTCGAAGCCGAGTGCGCGCATGGTTGCGATCTGGTCGCGGGCCATGGCGCGCTTGGAATGGGTCTGATGATCGGCGCGGCCCTCGGGCTTGTCGCTCCGGCCATAGCCGCGCAGATCGGGCACGACGACCGTGAAGTGTCTGGCCAGATCAGGTGCGACGCGCGACCAGCACATGCGGGTCTGCGGCCAGCCGTGCAGGAGGAGGAGTGGTGGGCCATCGCCGGCAACGAGCGCGTCGATCTCGACGCCGTCGCCCGGGAGGCGGCGGCGCTGGAAGCCTTCGATGATGCCGGTGGACATGGTGTTCCTTCCTCGGTTGCGGGGAGAACTCTTGCGGGTGGGGTCTGATTCAAGCGCTAGCTAGGCTGCAAGCGGATGACGTCAAGTTACAAGGGGCGCCTCCCGGCACGCCGTTTCAGATATGCCCAGCCACCCGCCTGCCGCCTTTTCCGCCAGCAGCCCCCGATCTCCGTCATCAGCTGCACATGGGCCGGCGACGAGGCGGGCAACCATGCTCACGCGCCTTCGTCGGGAATGTTGAGAACTTCGCCGCAGGCCTTGCAGTGAACGGCATCGGCGTCATGGCGCTGCAGGCCGCAGCGGTGGCAGGGAAAGGTGACCTTGTGCGGCCGCACCACCGCCTGCGCCAGCCGGACGAAGAGCGAGATGCCGACAATCATGGTGACGACCGAGGTGAGCTTGCCGAGCGTGCCGGGCAGTGTGATGTCGCCGAAGCCCGTCGTGGTGACGGTTGCGACGGTGAAATAGAGCGCATCGACGAAACCTTCGCCGCCCTCCAGGTTATAGAAGAAGGATGTGTAGACGAAGCCGGTGACGAGGAAGAGGAAGACCACGAAATTGATGACCGCCCGGACAACATCGATCCGGTCGACACAGCCCATCCTGCGCAGCGCCACCCTCAGCAGCGGGCTGCGGCCGATCGCCCAGAGCCGCATGACCCGCAGGAAGGCGAAGTTGAAGAGCGCGAAGGGAAAGAGAAGCGTCGCCAGTACCACGAAATCGATCCAGGTCATCGGCCGCAGGATCCAGGTGCGCAGCGACGGAGCGGCAATGGCGCGCGCCGCCATCTCGGCGGCGATCCACAATGCAATCGCGTAATCGATGACGAGATAGGTGGGCGCGGCGCGGAAATAGGGGCCGAGCACGAAGAAGACGAGAATGGCGATATCGATGACGGTAAAGAGGAACTGCACGGCAAGCGCCTTCTGGCCTTCGCCCCGCTCTATCCGCTGAAGTGTGAGGCGCAGCCCCTTGCTGCGTGACGTTTCGCCGAAGATGCCCATGCCGGCGAGATAGCTCGCGGATCGCGTGTATCAATGGCTCGCCGGAGCCGATTTGCCGCCTCGCGAAATTCTTCCGGATCGGTCAGTCCGCCCGCTGCTTGCCACGGGCCTTCTTCCTGACCTTGCGCAGCTCGTCCCTGTCGATGAAATGGTCGGTGACACCGGCTTCCTTGTCGGGGTGGGAGATTTCCACGTCCAGTTCTTCCGGCAGGTCAAGCGCCTGCCTGGTATTCATGATGCCGAGCGGCACGCGGCCGTCCACGGTCCTGGCGGCGACTTCGACGAGCGGTTTTGTCTTGTGGGCCATGAAGCGCTCCTTTCTCTTGAAGCCCAACGCGGGGCGGACTCGCCTGTTCCATCGAGGCTGAGAATTGCGGGCAGGCATCATGGCGCCCCGTTTCGGAACAAACAGCATTTGCCGGCGTTCGATCCTTGCGAACACACTCATATCATGGAGGATTTTCACATGGGTCGCGGTATTCTTCTCTGGCTTCTCGGCATCCCCCTGCCGATCGTCATTCTTCTCGTTCTGTTCATGCGATAGGGGGATTCCATGTCTCTTGCTGAAGGCAGATACCCTCTTGAAGGTGGGCAGACCGGTGTGATGCCGGTCGAATCCTCTGTAGCGGCCATCGCCTGGGGACCGATCATCGGCGGCGCCGTGGCGGCGACGGGCGTCACGCTCATCCTGCTGCTGCTCGGCTCCGGTGTCGGCCTCACCATGGTGTCGCCTTGGGCGGGACAAAGCAGTTCGGCGGCCACCGTCGGCATCACCGCGGCGATCTGGCTGGTCGTCGTGCAGTGGCTTTCCTCAGGCCTCGGCGGTTATCTGACCGGGCGGCTCAGGACCAAATGGGCGGCGGTGCATACGGATGAAGTCTTCTTCCGCGATACGGCCCATGGTTTCCTCAGCTGGGCGCTCGCGACCGTCTTCGTCGCCGGCTTTCTGGCCTCGTCGCTGACCTCGCTTGCGGGGGCAGGGGCAAGTGCTGCCGGTCAGGCCGCCATGGCCGCAGGTGTCGCCGGAGGTGCCGCCGCCGTTTCGGCCTCGGACACGGATTCGGCCGGTGCACCCACCGCCTATTTCACCGATGCGCTGCTGCGTCCGCAGAATATCGCCGACCGCGCCAACGCGGATAACGGTGCGGCCGCTGCCGAAATCTCCCGCATCCTCCTGCAGGGGGCGGCGAACGGCTCGGTGCCTGACGGCGACAAGACCTATATTGCCGGCATCGTCTCGGCCCGCACGGGCCTTCCGGAAGCCGATGCTCGTGCAAGGGTCGATACGGTGCTGAAGCAGATCGACGATGCCAAGGTTGCAGCACAGGCTGCTGCCGACAAGGCCCGCAAGGCTGCGGCAACCTCGGCTTTGATCGGCTCGCTGTCGCTGCTGGTCGGTGCCTTCATCGCCGCTGCGGCCGCCGCTTTCGGCGGGCGTCAGCGGGACGAGGAGGAGGATCTGATCGCGACCAGCCGCGGACCGCTGGTGTGATGGATGGGCGGTGCTCTCGAAGGAGAGGGTGCCGCGCTCTCGTCAGGTGCGTTGCGGCACACCTTTCCTCCCTCACACAGGAATCCAGTCACCGCGCGTCTGCGCGGTGACTGATTCCCTACTTGCCGTAGGCGAAAAAGTCTTTCCTGCCCAAAGACTTGGGCAGGCTGGATCCGTGTGACGGGCACAGGGATGAGGGGAGGTTGGGGCGGTCTCAGTGCCCCAAGCAAGCCCTGCGCATTGGCGGTGACTCTGCGCCGGGAAAGTGTTGCGGCAGACGTCCGCAAGTTCATCGTCTCTCGACTTCCATATTCCCCAGGCGAAACATCTGCGTGAAGAATGCCTTGTCGGGCAGGCGGCGCAGCAGGGCGGCAATCGCTGCGCATGCCGCTACGGCGAAGATGAGCCGGCCGGTCAGAACGCCATGCAGATCCGCGCCGAGCGAGATCACCACGATCGTGTCCTCTATCACGCTATGCGCAAAGCCCATGAACACGCATGACAGAAAGATCTGGCGCGGCGATATCGCTCCCGATTGCGCCTCGCGGATCAGCAGGCCGGCGCCGTAGGAAATGCCCAGAAACAGGCCGATAGCCGTGAGATGTTCGGCCTCTCCCCTGATACCGGCGAGGCGCAGCACAGGCGAAAGCGCCTTCATCATCAGGCCCAGCAGCCCGGTCACCTTGAGGATTTCAAGGCCCCAGGACAGGACGACGAGGATGACCAGCATCCAGACCATGGTCTCGGCAAGCCCCCTGATATAGTCGGCCCAGTCGGGCGTTGCGCTCATCGGCAGCCAGACAGGATTGGCCGGGCCAGACAGCCAGCCTGTCGCCGTCAGAACATGGTGCAGCAGGAAGGCATAGAGCAGGCCGCCCGCGATGCGCAGCGTGGTCGTCGCGATCATTCCTGGCCCCGCCTTCTGGATGATCTTCTGCTCGATCGGCAGACCATGCGCGAACAAAATGAGGGCCGAGAATACCGTGATGTCGGCGATGCTGAGCGAGGATGCGGGAACGAGGGTGAAAACGAGCGGAACGGCACCCCAGATCCCCACCAGCATGCCCGTCAGCCAGGCCACGCCCAGCTCCGGAGGCAGCCCGATCAGGTTCATGACGGGCGCAAAGACGGGGGCGACCGCCTTGACCGCTCCCATCCTTGACAAGAGCTCGGCCGCAACCGCGATCGGAACCGTGATGCGGACAAGCACCCAGTAAATTGCGAGTGTTTCCTGGGTGTTGCGGCGGATGAGCGATAAGAACGACATTTGAGACCCCCTTGATGGTGCCTCAATCTGTTAGCCCCGTTCGCTTCGAATTTGTGGTCAAATATTGCAGGTCTATGCAATTTTATTGCAAAGGCGCGTTTGGCCGGTATGCTCGCTGGCATGGATCGTATCGACCGAAAACTTCTGAACCTGATGCAGCGCGACGCATCGCGCACGAATATCGATATGGCCGAGGAGGTGGGCCTGTCTCCTTCCAGCTGCCTGCGCCGCGTGCAGCGGCTCCACAAATCGGGTGTGATCGACCGTATCGTGGCAATCCTCAATCCCGCCAAGGCCGGACGTGGGATCAAGGCGCTGGTGACGGTGGAAATGAAGTTGCATGGCGAGGCGCATATGCGCCGCTTTCTGGATATCGCGGTCGCTGAAGAGGCCGTTTCGCAAGCCTATTCCGTCACCGGCGAAACCGATGTCGTCCTGATGCTGCGCCTGCGCGATATGGAAGAATTCGATGCGCTGTGCGACAGGCTTTTCCGCGACGAAAACAATGTCGCCCGCTTTTTCACCAAGATCGTTATCCGCACGGCGAAAGAGGAGACCGCCATCCGGCTTTGATCGGCTCGCCGTGGCGGCCCGCTGCCGCTCTCAAAAGGATGTCACGGCCCTGAACCCGAAAATCGCTGCATTCTGTATCCGCGAATTCGGCTTGTCGGGATCGGCTGCATTGCCGCCGGGTCGGATGACATATTGAAAGAATGGCTGGGCCGTAAACCATGGCGTGACGGCCGCCTGATAGGTGGCTTCGATCACGGCTTCGGAGCTCGGAACCGGCTGCGACGTCCCAGTGAAGGCATTTTCGGCCTTTACCAGATCCGACATGCCCGAACTCATGCTCGCATAGGCAAAGCTCACGCCGGCGGTATCATTGTCGCGCCCCGGCAGAAGCCCCTTATAGGCAAGGCCCAGATCAAAATACCAGTTCATGCTGTTGCGCTCCTGCTGCGGCGCAACCGCGATACGGACAAATCCATTGAGGCCATTGTCCGTACTCCCGGGCTCCTGCCAGAGCGTCTGATCGACAACGGCATAGACCGCAAAATTGCCCGAGAGCCGGCGCGGACTGCCGCTCGACAGGGGATCGGCGAGCGAAACGCCGTTCGATGCGGTGGACAAACTGTCGAACTGCTCCGAATTATACCAGGCGCCGAGCTTGTAGGTGCCCGGCAAGCCGGGCTCGCCCTTTCCAGGCGTATAGGCATAAGCCGCCTCGGCAATCGCAAGCACGCCATCGCCAACCGGAAACCCCAGTCCATTGGCATTGCCATCGGGGTCCGAACCGGTCGGGCTGCCATTGAAGACGGCAGCCTGCAGCGTCCAGGCATCGTCAGGCTTGATGATGATCTGAGCGCCCGGAACGGCGAAGGGATAGGCCGGTCCTCCTCCGGGCAGATCCGCGGCAAAAATGCCGGGCCATCCGAATGTCGAGTTGACGAAAAGGCTGGCCGTATTGCTGATCGCGAAATTCTGATCCGCCAGGATTTGCCCGAGCTTCACCGTCACCGTGTTGTTCATGAGGCTCTGCGAGAGATAGAATTCGCCCAGCCTGAAGCCGGGATCGGCCTCCACCGAGGTTACGGTCAGAAGATTGCCGACATCCTTGCCGGACAGGCCCTGGCCCTGGATCGCATAACCGGAAATATGAATAGCGCCGCCGGTCCAGCCTGCCAACCGGCCCATGTCGAAATCGCCCTGCAATTGGAAAAGACCGTCATAGGCCGTTCCTCTTTTCACGCCGCCCGATACGTTGCCGAGCACATCGCTGGTCTGCGACATCGTGAAAGTGACGCCCTGGTCCCGCAGCCAATTGCGGTAGCCGTGCCAATCGCCTGTCAGTGTCGTATCGGCATAGGATGGCGGTGCCGTATCGTCTGCCCGTGCCCCCGCGCCGTAAACAGCAAACGCAAACACAAGGGCGGCGCCGGGCAGTTTTTTCATTCTCTTCCCTTTTTCGGAGGCTCTGATTTGGGAGGATGCAAAGGGGCTCACCTGTAGCGCCTTTGGCGCGAATCTGAGCTCGCTATCATTGGAACGAATTGCGCAGCCGGGCAAGATTTGCGCTCTCATGCAGCACATGCCATCAACCGCGCGCTCATTTACGAGCCAGATTGCCACTTGATACTGCCGGAACGTTTCGCTCTCCGAGGTCCCAATATAGCCCGGCCATCAACGCGAGTCCTTCACGCGCGATATTCATGGGCAGGTGCTCGTTCGGCGCATGCTGAGAGCACCCCGGATATGAGTGCGGTATCCACACGGTCGGAAGCTGCAGAGTTTCAGAGAAGGCATCATTCGGCAGCGAGCCGCCGAGGTTCGGCAGTATTGCCGGCTTTTTCCCTGTTGTACGGCCGATCGAGTCCACTACCCAGTTGACCCAAGGATGCTCAGGATCGAGCCTTGTGGCACGAAAGACCTCATCGCTTGCCTGCGCTATTTGAACCTGGGAAAAACCGTGATGATCCAGGTAACGGCGCAGAGCCGGCAAGACATTTTCCACGTCAATACCGACGACGAACCGTAACTGACAGCGGGCCCAGGCTCTTGCAGGGATAGCCCCAACAGGCGTTCTCGGGTTTCCGGCCTCGAAGGCGAGTACAGCAAATGAACACCAGGCGAACAGCTTTTCCGCTGCCGTCAGCCCAGGCTCGCCCCAGTTCGGATCAATCTGCGGGCCTTCGGCATCGCTCTCGACCTCACAATCCGCAAGCACTCGACGAACATTGTCCGGGATACTCACCGGAAGCCATTCCGGAACAAGAATCTTGCCAGAGGGCTCAGTGATGCTGGCGATCGCGTGGGCAAGCTGGATTGCAGGATCGGAGAGAAGACCGCCCCAGTTGCCGGAATGATGGCCGCCCTTGCGCGCATCGATCCAGATGTCAAAGCTGATCGCTCCGCGAGATCCCAGAAAGACGGTCGGCCGCGCGGCGGAAAGTCGGGGACCATCCGAGGCGATCAGCACGTCGGCGCGGAATAATTCCTTATGGGCGTCAACCAGTGCATGCAGGCCAGGGGAAATTTTTTCCTCCCCCATCTCAAGCAGATACTTGGCATTGAATCCGAGTTTCCCGCGCGTCTCCAATACAGCCCGGAGCGCGCCGATGTTGATGGTATGCTGACCTTTATTGTCGGCGACACCGCGACCGTACCACCTGCCGTCCCGCTCGATGAGTTGCCAGGGAGAAAGGCCGTCGGCCCATTCATTATCGAGCCCCCGTATGACGTCACCGTGGCCATAACCCAGCACCGTCGGCCGAAGGGCGTCCTCGTGGCGCTCGACGTAAAGGAAAGGCCAGCCGTTTTGGGAAAGCTTGCGACATTGAAAGCCAAGGGCTTCAAAGGCGGGTGTCATCTCACTATCGAGATACTGATCGAGAACCGGTGCACGATCAGGGTTCTGGCTCTCGGTCGGCATCGCGACACGTCGCGCCAGATCCTTCCGAAAATCGCCGGAAGCGAAGTAAGACTCTGCTCTGGCAATAGCGGCGTCTCGGCTCATACCTGCAACCTAACACGAGAGGGAATTGGCCGGAATGGTCAAAGCGGAATGCGGCAACGATCGCGTTGGGCCGTGAGCGGGTTTGGTGACATTTGCTACATGATGCCGAGGTTTCGTCGCACACCGCGGTTGTTCGCGGGGTGCGACAATGGTTCGTCATGATGGATGTGATCTTGCCGGTGCCGCATCTGGCAGCATGGCGTTACGGCTTGGCGAGATGCCAAACGCCTTCGGCCCCGTCACCGTGGATATCTCCGCGCATGGAATCGAAGTGATAGGTGTATAGCGGCGAGCCGTTGTAGGCCCACTGGGTTACCCCGGTCGGTCGCGTGACAACGCTCCAGGGACCGGATGCCTTGGCGCCGGCTGGTGCCACGAAGGGAGGCCAGGCGAGGGCACACAGCAGGGTGCAGGATGACTTGCCGGGCTGGTCCTTGTCGAAGGTGTAGAGCGATTGACCGTCAGCGTCCGCCAACAGCTTTTGCTGTCCGCTCGTAACGACCGTGGCAGGTGACGCGGTCTTTGCCTCTGCAGCCGAGAGTGAGATCAGGGCGAGGCCAAGCGAGATTACCAGGCTTTTCGTGGTACCGGACATTTTGGGGTCCTTTCTGCCGCAACCCTGTGCCACAGGAGGGGTTCCTGCCGGCCACAGGCGGCGTTTGGTTCAGGTGTTGGTGGGATCAGTTTGCGGGTAGCTAACCCTTGGCAGCGGGTGCCGGCGGCACCGGCAGAATGATTTCTGAAGCAACCTTCCAGTCCTTTCCGATATGAAGCCAGTCGATGATCATCAGGAACGGTTTGGGCGTCCCGTCCTGGCCGGCATAGGAGACGGTGATGTTCATCGGCGCGTAGGATTCCGCCACGTCAGGCGTCAAGCCGACGATCTTGAGTTTGGTGTAATCAGGCTCAAGCACGACCGGGCCGGATGTGCCGATATCGTGCAGCTTCCGGTCGATCGCTTCGTTGCCCCAGAAACCTGCCCAGTTTCCCTCGGCGGGAACGGCGCTCTTGGCAACGAGGAGGGCTGAGGGAGATTGCCAGAACATCCCGTGAAGACCATCGAAGTCGTGCCGGTTGGCGAGTTCCATCAGCCTGGCGAACTCTGATTTGATCCTGTTCGTGGTCTGAGCGTTCAGTGGTTTCTCGTTGGCGGAAGCAGCAAGCGAGGGCGCGGCGGAAACGGCCAGGGCGAAGGCCGCGGCCCATAATGTCTTATGCATGTCATTGTTGCCTTTGCGGATTTGACGGCGGGGTCGTTAGGACGGACATGATCTTATGGGCTTGCTTGAACTGGTATTCACTGCGCGTCCGGCGAGCGAGGCGGACGCGTGACGCGCACGGGCGGATCGTCAGCATAAGCGAGCGGCCTCATCGCCTGGCAGGGCGTGCTCCGTTCCATGACCACCTCTTCGTTGTCCAAGAGTGACTGTTTTCAGCCCCTTCAGGATCACCGGGTTAGCCGGGATTTGTAACTATACGAAGGTAGAGAAAGCGGTAGATGAAGGGGTGAGTACAAAGTTCCGTGAGCCTGATGTGACCGTGCCGGCCTGCCGTCGTGACGGACCGCTGCTATCACCGACGGCTCGGCCGCGGCGTGCGCGATCTGGGATCAGCCACCCCTTGCAAAATCAATCGGCTGAACACAGTTGATGGGTTCCTGCGCCGGTACTTTCCCGGCGCGCGATATCGTCTGATGGGAGCAGAATGCAGCGTATCAAGACCTGGCTGAACCAGTATGAGCCGATGACGCTCATCACCTTTGCCTGCATTGCCGGCGGCCTCTTTCTGCTGCAGCGGCTGACGAGCGAGGTGCTGGAGGGAGAGACGCTCGGTTTCGACCAGACGATCCTGCTCTGGCTGCGCCAGCCCGGCGATCTCGGCCGGCCCATCGGCCCGCAATGGCTCGTTCATGCGATGGGCGACATTACCAGCCTCGGCGGTGTCACCGTTCTGACGCTGCTGACATTGCTTGCGACCGCCTATCTGTTGCTCGACCGCAAGACTGCTATCGCCGTCTTCCTGTTCCTCTCGGTTCTCTCGGGCTGGCTGGCGAGCACGGGTCTCAAGATCATCATTGCGCGCGCAAGGCCTGACGTTGTTCCGCATCTCGTCGATGTCAACGATCTGAGCTTCCCGAGCGGCCATGCGATGGTCTCTGCCGTCACCTACCTCACGCTCGGGGCGCTTCTCGCCCGCACGCAGCGCTTCCGCGCCACGCGCATCTTCGTCATGGGGGCAGGCATCTTCCTCGCCGTCATCATCGGCCTCAGCCGCATCTATCTCGGCGTGCATTACCCGACGGATGTGCTGGCCGGCTGGGGGGCGGGTTCGCTCTGGGCGCTGCTGTGCTGGCTGGTGTCGAAGCGTTTCATTGTGCGGGCGGATGGAGAGGGGCAGGGCGGGGGGGCGTGAGGGTTCTTATGGAGGCCTGGTAGGCTGCTTTTGAACGAGGCGCCACCCAACCTCCCTTGCGTGTGGTCCGAAGGTATCTATTGTCGACGAATGCCGGGCGGTTGGGGGTATCTAATGTCGGCAGTGCCATTCTCAAAGATTTCGACGCCGCTCAACGCGCTGTTCGCTACAATCGGTCTCTTGGTCGTTGCCGCACTGACGACGCAGGGCCTTACTGGTCAGGAGAGGCTTGTCTTTGAGCTGCTACTTGCGGCAATTTGGCTTGCTTATGTCCTCCAATTGAGCGGCACATTGCTTTCACGGCGACACCGCTTGTCGGGCGGGATGCCGGCCCTCGTGATCGATTTGCTCGCGGTTCTGGTTCCGGCTGCTGCATTCTTGTTCGTTGGGTCCCGTGATCGAAACCTCTATTGCGCCATTTGGCTTCTCAAGCCGTTGCGCGACTCGACCTTTTTCAGGCTGCTGGCAAAGGTGGTCGCGAATGAATCGCGCAATCTGCTTGGCGTGACATCGGTGTTCGGCATCGTTCTTTTTGGTGCTGCGTTGGCCGGTTATATCATCGAGCGAGACGTCCAGCCCGATACGTTCGGCAGCATTCCGCAGGCGATGTGGTGGGCGGTCGTGACGCTGTCGACGACCGGCTACGGTGACGAGATCCCGCAGAGCCTTGCAGGTCGAGTTCTGGCCGGATTGGTGATGATGAGCGGGATCGGTATTTTTGCACTTTGGGCCGGCATCCTCGCCACCGGCTTCTACGAAGAGGTTCGCCGCCAAGACTTCGTTCGCAACTGGCAATTGATCGCTGCCGTACCCCTGTTCCAGAAGCTTGGTTCCGCTGCACTGATCGAGATCGTTCGGGCGTTGCGGCCGCGCATTGTCCCCGCAGGTGCCGTGATCTGCCGCAAGGGCGATGTTGGCGATCAGATGTTCTTCATTGTCGAGGGGCGGGTCACCGTGGCGACACCCGACCATCCAGTGGAACTCGGTGCCGGAAACTTCTTTGGCGAGATGGCGCTGATCAGCGGCGAACCGCGCTCAGCGACGGTCAGCGCAGCAACCGAGGTATCGCTGCTGTCGCTCTACGTCGTGGATTTCCAGATGTTGTCGAGCAGTAGTCCTGACATCGCGGAGACCATCCGCAAGACGGCGCTGGAGCGGCGGGGCGGGCCGCCGAAGGAATAATCCAAGCCGGCGGGGGGTACGCCTTGACCGGCTCATAGCGCAGGATAACTGCGCCGGCTGCGGTCGTCGTGCTGTCGAGTAGCTTCAGTGGAAGCTGCCGGCCCGCCGGTTTGAAATGCGGGTTGCCGCCGCCGAGGATGACGGCCACAAGGCAGATTCGGATTTCGTCCACTAGGTCTTCCCTCAGAAGTGAATCCGCCAGTTCCGCGCTGCCGAAAATGAAGATCGTCTTGCCGGTTTTAGCTTCTTGAGTTCCGAGACAGGTTTACTCACGACGCGGGTGTTGTTGAAGACGTAATGCGTCCCCGAAAACTCCCGCGTGTCCGGAAATTTGAATAGCTGTCCCGCCGCATGGTCGTCCTTTTCAGGCCCGGGCTTGTTGGCACTCCACCCAAGAGAGCAAGCCCTAGCTATCGATCCCGAAAACCTTCTCGAGCTTTTCCCAGCTCACATCCATGGCGAAGGCCGCCGAGAGATAGGGGATGCCGATATGGCCGTAGCGGACCGAAAGCTGCCTCTCGGCGCTTTCCTCGTCGAGGCCGGCGATCTGTTGCAGGTAGAGGACGGAGACGAGGCCGGTGCGGTCGGCGCCGGCCTGGCAGTGGATGAGGATCGGCTTTGGGGCGTTGCGCAGCAGGGTCAGCAGTTCGTGCGCCTGCTCGGCCGTCACCTCCGTGGAGGCGGAAAGCCCGTAGTCGATATGGGTGATGCCGTCTTTCTTCGCTGCCTCGGTTTCCTGCATGTACCAGTTGGCGGTGTTTTCGCCGCGCAGGTTGAGGATGGTCTTGATGCCGTAGCGGGCGACGTAGGTGTCGATATCGGCGCCTGAGGGCTGGGCGGAGCGGTAGAGTTCGCCCGGCAGCACTTCATGGAAATTGCCAAGCAGTTGCAGCCCGCCGAGGTAGCCGCCGAACAACAGGGCGGCGACGCCGAAAGCGGCAAAAGCACGTCCGTAGATGCGGACATGCTTTCGCTTTGTCTCTTTGCGCAATTCCGGACGCAAAACCGCTACACACTTTTGCTGGAATTGCTCCAGACTTCTCCAAGGTCTTTTCATTTTTATCCTTGGTATTGGGCGGGAAAGAGGAGGGTGATGCCGAGGCCGGGATGCCGGTCGGTGAGCGTGATGTGGGCGGCATGCAGATCGGCGATTGCCTTGACGAGGCTGAGGCCCAGGCCGCTGCCTGATGTCGTGCGGCTCTTGTCGAGGCGGTAGAGGCGGCGGAAGACGAGTTCGCGCTCCGCTTCGGGAATGCCGGGGCCGTCGTCGGAAATACTGGCCGAAAAGCCGTCATCCTCGGCCCGCAGCGCAAGCGTGATCCTGGTCATCGGCGGGCAATGGTTGATGGCATTTTCCACGAGGTTGACGAAGAGCTGGGTCAGCAGTTCGCGGTCGCCATTGACCATGCAGGGGGAGGCGGGCCTGGTGGTGAAATTGAGCGACTGGCCGCTATCCTCTGCAACGCTGCTGTAGATTTCCGCAACCGAACCCATGATGTCGCTGATATCGACCGGCCGGAAGCGCGCCTTGCGGGCGCCGGCCTCGATCTGCGAGATGCGCAACAGCGCCTCGAACGTGGCGTTGATACGGTCGCTTTCCTCGCGGGCGTCGATCAGCAGGGTCTGGACATCCTCACCGCGCCCGCCCTGTTCGATTGCCTGCTCGACGGTCATCTTCAGGCGGTTGAGCGGTGTCTTCAGGTCATGGGCGATATCGGCGCTCACCTGCCGCATGCCTTCGACGAGGGCCGAAAGCCGGTCCAGCGCCTGGTTCATATGGGTTGCGACGACATCGATATCATCGCCATTGCCTTCGAGCGGAATGCGCCGCGCCAGATCGCCGCCCGAAACATCGCTCATCGCCCGCTCGATGCCGTCGAGCCGGCGCTGGGCGCGGGCGGCGAGAAAAGCGCCGCCGCCGCAGGCGAGAATGATGATGCCGCCGGTGGCCCAGCCGAAGCTCATCAGCGCGATATGTTCCAGATCCTCGGTTTCGGCAAAGCTCTCGCCGACGATCAGCCGGTTGCCGCCAACGGTGCCTGCCAGAATGCGGATGCGGTCGTCGCCCTTCTGTCCGATGTCGCCGGCCTCGATGGTCGAAAGGCCGTCTTCTGCCGCAAACGGCGAGACATTGCCGGCAAGCCGCTTACCCTTTTCGCCCGAAAGCAGGAAAATGCTGTCTTCGGCATTGTTGAGGCGGGCATAGGCTGCGACAGCGGCAACGAGGTCTTCGATGTCGGCCGGTGAATAGGTGGAGGCGACGACCGAATAGGTCTCGCGCACGGAATCGTCCAGCGCCTCGGCCAGATCGCGTTTCAGGAGCTGGTAGGTGATGATGCCGGCCACCAGAAAGGCCAGGATGAAAAGCAGGCCGAAGGCCAGCGCCAGCCGGAAGGGCGTGCTGCGCAGCAGCCTGGAGCTTTTCCTGGAAGCGGCTTTTTCCATCAGCATCGGATTACCCGAAAACCGCTGCGCACTTTTCGGTCCGATGGTCTTTTGCTCAAGCATCGGATTATCCGAAAACCGCTACACACTTTTCGGTCCGATGCTCTAGCGCGGCGCATGCAGGCTGTATCCGGTGTTGCGCACGGTATGAAGCAGCGGGATGTCGAAAGGCCGGTCGATCTTGGCGCGCAGGCGGCTGACATGGGTTTCGACGACGCTGGTCTTCGGGTCGAAGTGAAAATCCCAGACGCGTTCGAGCAGCATGGTGCGGGTCAGCACCCGGCCTTCGCCACGCATCAGCACTTCGAGCAGGGTGAATTCGCGCGGCTGCAGTTCGATCGTCTGGCCCTGTCGCGTCACCTGCCGGCGCACAAGGTCGAGTTCGAGATCAGCCACACGCAGCACCGTCTTCTGGTCCTGCACGGGCGGGCGGCGCGCCAGCGCATTGACGCGGGCGAGCAGCTCGGAAAAGGCGAAGGGCTTGGTGAGGTAATCGTCGCCGCCGGCCTCCAGCCCTTCGACGCGGTCGTCGACGCCGCTGACCGAGGTGAGGAAAATTGCCGGCGTGCCGATCCTTGCGGCGCGCACCGCCTTGATCAGCGACAGTCCGTCCAGGCCGGGCACCATCCTGTCGACGACCAGCACGTCATATTGCTCACGTGTCGCCTGGAAAAGCGCGTCGCGCCCGTCGTCGATGACGTCGCAGACGTGGCCCGCCTCGATCATGCCGCGAGCGACAAAATCGGCCGTCTTTTTATCGTCCTCGACGACAAGAATGCGCATGGCCGGTCCAAACCCTTCACCTGATCGGAAGATTACTCTCACGCGGCACAATTCGCGCAAAATTGTGTCCTCCGCCTTGTCGAATTCTTACGGATTCGTAAGTCGGCGGAACCGGTCCGATCCCGGCTCTTCCTGCAACCGGACCTTTCTTACGAAAGCGTATCTTCCCGGCAAAGGCTGTGTATGGACCGGCGGCTAGAAGCAGAGACAGGGGTGGCGGAAACACGAACGCCACCGCTGTTCAAACGCCGGCGCCGGGGCGCCGCATTCAAGGAGATATCCCATGAAGACATTCCCAACGACACTAGTTGGCGCAGGCCTGCTCAATGCCCTCGTCATGGCCGGCGTCATCGCCGTTGCCATGCCCGCCCATGCCGCCACCGTGCCCTGCGAAGACATGCTGAAGGATATGCGCGCCGCCAAGGCGAAGGCCAAGCTCAGCGATGCCGACATGGCCAAGGTCAACGATCTCGAAGCGAAAGCCGTCGAGCGCTGCAATGCCGATGACGATGCCCGCTCGGACAAGTTCCTGACCGAAGCCATGGCGCTGATGGGCAAGTGATTGCAGCAAGCGAGGAGAGATCCAATGGCAGAAAGATCATCAGACGGGCCGGCGAACATGCCGGCTGATGACATCAACCGCGTGCCGCGCGTCACCGTCGATTTCTGGCTGATCAAGCTGATGGCGGTGACGATGGGCGAGACGGCGGCCGATTATCTGGCGGTCAATATGGGCCTCGGCCTGACGGTAACCTCCATCATCATGACGGCGATCCTCATCGGCGCAATCGTGCTGCAGTTTACCCAGAGGCGTTACGTTCCCTGGGTCTACTGGCTGGCGGTGGTGCTGATCAGCGTCGTCGGCACGCTGGTGACGGATAATCTCACCGATAATTTCGGCGTGCCGCTTCTGACCTCGACCATCGCATTCTCGATCGCGCTGATCCTCACCTTCATCCTCTGGAAGGCGAAGGAGGGGACGCTGTCGATCCACTCGATCTTCACGACACGACGGGAAGCCTTCTACTGGCTGGTGGTGCTCTTCACCTTCGCGCTCGGAACTGCCGTCGGCGACCTGATCTCCGAGGTCTTCGGCTTCGGCTACATCACGACGGGCCTGATCTTCGGCGCCATCATTGCCGTCATCGCCTTTGCGCATTTTGCGCTCAGGCTCGATGGCATCCTGTCCTTCTGGCTCGCCTATATCTTCACCCGGCCGCTCGGCGCCTCGCTTGGCGACTATCTCTCGCAGCCATCGGACTATGGCGGCCTCGGGCTCGGCACGATCTATACGAGCCTGATGTTCCTCGCGATCATCGCCTTCATCGTCATCTACATGAGCTTCAACTACGAACCTGAGATCGAAGGCAGCCCGGAAGAGCCATTGCGTTAAGGGCTGCCTGACGTGCTCGCCTCGCTCTGTCATGGGTCAGCCATGAGGGGCGAGGCGAGCGCTTACGGATTTGTAAGATCGCGGAAAAGGGCAGGACAGGTCTTTGACCTACAGCCGGTGACACGACCTCCGCCCGCCACATGCCAATCCATCCCGCACGGCAATCCTCCCACCCGACAGAGCCGGCGTCTGCCGGCTGATCCATGAGGGTGATGGACATGCCGGGTTCGCTGCTGGCATTCTCCCTGCCGAGGCAGCGATGCCCGGTCCTTCTCGCCTGCCTGTCCGGATCGAAGCCAAGAAAACCGAGTAGAAGATGACGACGATCACAAGCATAACCTCGACAATGACGGCCTCCTTCCTCGGCTCCTTCGTGGAAGTCGTGGAGGCCTTTACGATCATCCTTGCCGTCGGCGTGACACAGAGCTGGCGGCCGGCCTTTATCGGCACGGGGCTGGCGCTTTTCGTGCTGGCGGTGCTGGTGCTGGTCTTCGGGCCTTTGCTCGGCCTTGTCCCGATCGACATCCTGCGATTTACCATCGGTACGCTGCTGATCCTGTTCGGCATGCGGTGGCTGAGAAAGGCGATCCTCAGGGCCGCGGGCTTCATTGCGCTGCATGACGAAGAGAAGGCCTTTGCCTCGGAAACGGATGCGCTTGCCCGCCAGTCGGCTGACCGGCGGGCCGATTTTCTGGCCGGCACGGCCGCCTTCAAGGCCGTGCTGCTCGAGGGCGTCGAGGTGGTGTTCATCGTGATCGCGACAGGTGCGCGGCCCGGCATGCTGCCCTATGCAAGTCTCGGAGCGCTGATTGCCTGCATCGCCGTGCTCGTCATCGGGCTTCTCGTCCACAAGCCGCTGTCATCAGTGCCGGAAAATACGCTGAAATTCATCGTCGGGCTGCTGCTGACGGCTTTCGGCATCTTCTGGATCGGCGAGGGCATCGGCACGCCGTGGCCGGGCGAAGACCTCTCGCTCATCGCAATCTTCGCCCTGCTCGCCGCCTTCTCCTTCATCGCAGTCCGGTGGCTGCGGCAATATCACGATACGCATGCGGAGCTCGCCCGATGAACATTCTCAAGATCGCCTTCAAGGAACTCATCGGCATGTTCATCGATGACGGGGCACTGGCGCTGTTGAGCCTGCTGCTGGTGCTCGTGGTCGGCCTCGCGGTGGAAACCACGCTCATCGGCCCGATCGCAGGGGCGGTGCTGCTCGTGGCTGGCTGTCTTGTGATCCTCGCAGAAAGCGTGATGCGGGCGGCGCGGCGGAAGTTTCGGCGGTAACGGGTGGGTGGTTGCCCCCCTTTGGGCCACCACGCTTCCCTTTTTGATGAAGCCGCCACCCCCAACCTCCCTCATCAAGTCAGTTGCAGACTGGCTGATTGAGGGAGGGTAGGAACAGCCCGTTCGCTACCTTCCTCTCTCCTGCGCCGCCCCGATCAAGCGCCGGGCATCACTTCCCCGAAGACGGAATGGTCTCGACATCCACGCCATGCGTGTCGAACCACCATTCCGGCGATTTGTCGGGGTGCTTGTGGCGAAGCCGCTCGTACTTTTCGATAAGCCGGCTTTGCCGCTCCACCTCCTCATGGAAGAAGGGATGGTCGAGCATTCCGCCAACGGCATGCAGGTGCCGCAGGAGCTTGCGCAGAACATAACCTTGCTCCTTGCTGCCGGGACGGTAGCCGCTATCGATGATCGTCATGATCGCGGTTTTGAGCCTTTCGACGGCGGTCCCGGGGGGCGTGCCGTTGACGATCATATCCAGCCGCTCGGCGCCGAAGCCGACGTCGATGCAAGTTCCCAACGGATTGACGATATTGCCGATCTCGATCCCGTCCTTGTAGAACTCCGTGCAGTATCCACTGATGCTGCCGTCGCTCCATATGCATTCGGGATCGGGAATGATGGGCACGCGGCCGCGATAGAGCGGCGTCCATTCCTTCAGCCTGTCGGGATGGATGGTGACATGGTCAGGCGTGAGCCCGAGCAGCCCAAGGAAATCCAGCCAGAAATCGATTGCTTCGCCGACCGTCATCTGACGGAAGGAGAACAATCCGAGCATGGTGAAGTGCAGGAAATGCGTGCCGTCGCCGATCTCATCGAGGTCGCCCATGCGCAGGCAAGCCTGGCTGTTTGCGACGGTTCCGTTGTGGGACTGATCGGAGAAGAGAGGCTTGTACTGCTGCATACCGGCGCTGCAGAAGAGCGTGGTATCGTCGTGCGGCCGTACGGACTGAATGCATGCGTAGTCGATGCCTTTGGAAAGGCAGTAGTCACGATAGTTCTGGATCAGGCGTCCCGCGGTGTCATAGGCAACCTCCTTTTGGTTCAAATGCCTGCATCAAAGATAGAAAAAGCGGGCCGTGATTGCAAGAAGACCGCCTTGCCGGCTTTGCGCCGCCGGCGGTCGTGCGCGGCAACGAGCGAAGCTGTGGCGGTCAAGGCAGGGTGACGGCAAGCATCGGGAAAAAGGGTATTGGAGGGAGGGCGCTCCTACCGGCCTCTTTCGCGCGCCGCCGCGATGACCAGCGGTGCGGCTGCCGTCACCAGCGAGCCGAAGGGCAGCCGCTGCAAGGCCTTGCCCACGAGGAAGGCCGCCACCATGGCGCCTGACAGTTTCAGCCAGGGATAAGCGCCAAGCTGCGCATGGGCGCTCGCATCCGCCCAGCGAATATTTTCTTCCACCACGCTGCCCGCCTGATGGCGGATGATGTGCAGCCGGGCGCGCAGATTATTGATCTGCGCACGCACATCCTCGATCTGCCGCTCGAGCTCCTCGCGCTCGATATCGACGACGATCTCCTCTATCGGCGCATCCTCGGCGACCGCATGCAGATAGTCTTGATAGGCCGCCTCACTCGCAAAACCCTCGGCCTTCGCGTGCTGATCGGCCTTTTCCTGTTCGGGGTTTTTTTCGCGTTCGGGGGCTGGCGTGGGCTCGCTCGCGTCTCTGAGCTCTTCCATGCCTTCGATGGCGTCCTTGCCTGTCGTGCTCGCCATTGCGGTCTCCTCATTCGCTGACGGAGTTCAAACGTTCGAGGCGGAAAAAGGATGCATGGGCGGCGGGGATTGATTGCCGGCGCGGTATGCCGACAGAACGGGTTGATCCCTGACAGATTGAACTCAGCTGCTTGGCTAGGATTGAACGAGGATCACCAAGGTCTCGGGCAATACGCCGTCATATTCCATCGCATCGGCCGCTTGCCTGGTCTTCATGAATTCCGCCAGGCGGCCCATGTCGGCGACGTCCATGACGAGGCCAACCTTGTTGGACGATTGCGGATCGACGAAGGTGCGAATGTTCGTGCAGCCGATCGGTTCGAAAATTTCCTTGCGACGGGGCGAGGCGAGCCAGTGTTTGACGTCCTTGACGTCATGATGAGCCAGGATGGTCGGCATTGCGTCCTCCTCTTACTGCTCTGGACATCAGAGCCGGAGAAAACTTTACGCCTCGGGTAATCGCATAGATATCACCCGCATGGGTGGGCGCATCTAGTTTTACGGGGACAGGATGATCACCGTTCCGATCGAACTCGACGTGACGAATATCAAGCCAAACGGGGAACGGGTGCGCGCGAAGGAAACGGAGCTCGATTTTTCCCTCTGCATGCTCGACCTGATGAACGACTTTCCGGTGCCACTGAAAGCGAAGTGAGGCTGCCGGGTGTCCTTTCCGAAACCGATGCTAGCGGGATTGAAACGCTCGAGATGGTGAAGAGGATGCTTGGGCGGGTGAAGGATGCGTGGCGGCGGTGGACTCGAACCAAGCGCTTCGATCTTGGTGGGCAAACACCCACAACACCCAAAGGCAGCTCTCTTACCCAAGCCCATCATAAGCCGCACTCAGCGCCTCGCACTGCGCATCCGGCGCCAGCGTGGCAATCCGCAGCCGCTCCCGCGCATGAAGCGGCAGATGATCGATCAGCCAGTCCATCAGCATGGCGGCATCGTCGGAGGCTTCAAGCTTGCGCGCCTCATATTCCGAGAGGCCGCCGAGCTGCCGCCCAAGCGCGCCGGCGCCCCTGAGATCGCCGACCATCCTTGCCCGCAGCGCCGAAACCTCCACTTTGCCGGTGACTTCCGGCAGCGGGGCGATCCGCACGGCCGCAAGCGCCTCCGGCGGCACCGGCCTCAGTTGGCGGCGGAAGAAGCCTATCGTGCCTGATTTTTCAAAACGGCCATTGGCGAACATGCCGGAAACCTCCGCAATCTGCACAGCCTGCCTGGCGCGGAAGGAAAAGCGTATCGCCTTGCCGGGGCTGCCGCCGCTGCCATGGCATTCGGCAATCACGGCGGGAGCGCCGGGGACGAGCTCGGCTGCCACGACAAAGGGCGTGTCGAAGATCGCGAACTTGTCGCCATCGGCAGGCACAGCCGCCTCGATCGGCGCTTCGCCCTGGCTTGAGAAATTCCCGCCGGGTCGGGTCACATTGGCCGAGGCGAAGGCCGGGTAGGGACGGGAGAAATCGATCGGCTCCGGCGGTTTCGGGCTATGGGGGTAGATCTTGTCGGTTGCGACCGCCTCCATCAGGCAGACGAGATCGGGCGGGCGTCTTGCCGGCTTGATCGGCTCGCCGGATGCGGGCTGAAATTGCACAACATAATCGGGCAGCTTGTTGGCGCCTTTATCGCTCGCGTCCATGTCTCCCGCGCCATCCTCCCTCGCGCTTGGCTCGGCGCTCCACTCAAGCGCGGTCACGGTGACGGCATAGTCTCCATTCGCGATGTCGATCCAATATTCCTCAGCATCTGTTGTCTGCGTCATCTGCTCCTTGCCCGGCAGGGTATCGGTATTGTCGAGAAATACCCTTCCATGCCGCACGCTATAGGGAAAGGTCCAGCTCGGCCCGGCATAGGACTGTTCCCGCTCGGTCATCGCGCCATCGGTAAGGCGCAGGGCAAAACTGCCGTCGCTGCGCGTCGACCAGGCAATCAGCCGGCCCGCGGCACTTTCGAGCGGGTAGACGAAGGGCTCGGAATACCAGGCGATCGGCCAGTCGCCGGCATGGGCAAGATCATCGGGGTGGAAGAGCACGATATGGGCAACATCGGTCGAAACCATCAGAGCCTTCGAAAATCCCGTCATGAAATATCGTCCCCTGAGAATGTGATGGATGAAACCACGGCGGCATATGGCCCGCAAGGGCGAGGATATAGGCTGATGGCGTGCATTTTGATGAAGGTCTTTTGGGGGAGGAGGTTCGCCTGCGCTAACCTCTTTTCATGAGGGGTTGTGTCGTGGGATACCCCCTCTGTCCTGCCGGACATCTCCCCCACAAGGGTGGAGATCGACAAGCGGCCTGACCTTCTCGTCCCTCTACCGTTTTGCCCGCTGCAACGTTCATTGTTTGGGGAACCGGTGCCCCAGCCAATCTCCCTCCTTGTGGGGGAGATGTCCGGCAGGACAGAGGGGGGGTGCCGGGGCATACTGCCCAATTGGATGCTGAAGAGCCTTTTTACTTTAGCATTGGTGCACTTATACGTCAGCGTCATCCGCCAGAAGCGCTCACCTCGGCCATGCGGCCGACGGATGCTGACGAAATCTCCGACGTGGAGGCACGGGTGGTTTTGCATCCTTGGCAGGTAAAGTGTTAAGAGCTGCCCATGACCCTATCAACAGAGCTAGACTGTCAGGCCTGCGGCGCGTGCTGTTCCTATTCGAGCGAATGGCCGAGATTCTCCACCGAGAGCGACGCCGACCTCGATTTGCTGCCGGCTCAGTTCGTCTCGGCGGATCAATCAGGCATGCGCTGCGATGGTGAGCGTTGCTCTGCGCTCTCGGGCACAATCGGTTCGAAAGTATCATGCGTGATCTACGGCCTCAGGCCGGACGTCTGCCGCACATGCCTTCCCGGAGACGACGCCTGTTCGACGGCGCGCAAGGCTTTCGGGCTGACTTAGAGCATCTCCGTTTCTTCAAATCACGGAAATGCCCCGTCTCTTTGCTTCACGCAATTCCGGACGCAAGACCGCTGCGCAGTTTTGCTGTGCTCTCGTCGTTTCTACCAACTGCCACTCAATCCAGAAGATCGGCCGGCACCTTGCCGCCGTTTTCCGACAGTTTCTTCATGAGTGCCTTGTGGAGGAAGATATTCATCTTCGCGCTGTCGTTCGTATCGCCGGTGTAGCCGAGCTCGCCGGCCAGTTCCTTGCGTTCGGCAAGGCTCGCATCCATTCCGAGCGCCTTCATGAGGTCGACGATCGAATGGCGCCAATCGAGCTTCTGGCCGGACTTCTTCACGGCGGCGTTCAGGATCTGCTCGATATCGGCACTGCTGGCTTGGGCGGGGCTCGGTTGAGCCGGTGGCGGCGCGCCGGTGGCGGGTTCGGTTACCGGTGGGGACTTGGTGGCTGCCGTGGGCTGAGCGGCAGGGGGAGCTGCGGATGCCGGCTCTGGCACGGGTGCTGCCTGCGCTTTGCCAAAAATCGCGTTCTTGATGCGGTCGAAGACGCCCACGGGGAAACCCTCCTCTTGTGGTTGCTATAGGGAAATGCCCGGACGGAGCCGGGGTTGCCAAACGCTCACCGGGAGAGAAGTAGGGTGGTGAGGCGATCCGCAAAGGCCGCTGACGGGAATCATGGTTCGTGGTGGGCCTTGCTGTATCCGCTGCGGCGCTGAAGGAAGACCCCGCCCCAAACCCATCCTGTCGGATGCCGGGGTCGAGCCACGGGTCTCGACCCGTCCTTCGGACCCCCACAGGTGGGAGGGGCTTAACCTGCTGCACCCGCTTTCCGGATCCTCGCGGGATTATGGAGCAAATGCCACCAACCGATAACGATGCGGCGTTGGCAGCTTTGCGCCACAAGCGGACATTGCGGTTATCGCAGAACTCCGTACCATGCGCCGTGGCACAAGTTAGGAAAACAAGTGTCGCTTTTATCGGGATTTTCGCGAGGATGCTCATGCAGGTAACGATCCAGCTCGTCAGAGATCCGGGTTCACATGAGCGGTCCGCCATTGCCGCGTCGCTGATTGAGTTCAACGCGTCTCGTATCGGGCGTCAGACCGAAGATAAACTGCTGGCCTTAACTGTCACTGAGCCCGAAACGGGAAATATCATTGGTGGGCTTTGGGGCAGCACGATTCATGACCACCTGCATGTCGATCTACTGGTAGTGCCGGAAGCGCTTCGCCATGGCGGTATTGGCCGTCGTCTCATGGCGCTCGCTGAGCAAGAGGCGATAGATCGCGGCTGCCGAGGCGCGTGGCTCACGACCCATAGCTTCCAGGCGCGCGGGTTTTACGAACGGCTTGGGTATGAGGCCTTCGGGATCATGGATGATTTTCCACCGGGACACAGCTTCATCTTTCTGCGGAAGCGATTTGAGACGCCCGGAGACGTAGCGTCATGAACCAGCTGCGGTCATCGCCGCGCAGCACGCCCCTGCGATTGTTGCCGCCGCTGGTGACCATGTCTCGTATCGCTTCTTCGAATTCTTCACCGCCAATATTCGCAATCCCAACACCCGCAGGGCCTATGGGCGTTGGCCCACGCTGCCCGAGGCCTTCGGCATCGTCGCACTGATTGCCGACGCCGTCTCCGCGATCCATGTTTTTCACCGGCCGTCTCCGACATTGGGCAATGCCGTGTCGCAGGAATCCTAAGTTTTGCGGCAAAATCGCGGCGTTATGGAGCAAGTGCCACATGGTTCCGCTAGCGTGTAGTGGGGGCTCGCTCGATATGGCCGACAAGGAGCGACGGCGGCGCTATCATTTGCATACTCTCGGGTGCTAAAATCCCGGTGACGAACAGCGAGGGCGACTGCCAGCCCATCAGACGCCAGACTAGGAGACTGTGTCTTGAGATTGCTGACGCGCCTTTTCCGGAGGTTTCTGGTTTTCTGTCTGGGTGTACTCAGCGTTTGGCTGATCGTCTTCGTAGTTTTCGATACTGCGGACCACAGGTTTCCATGGCTCGCTGCGGTGTGCCTCACATATGGCCTGGCTGCTTACGTCATTCTTCCGAGCGTGGTCCGACTGTCCCTGAAGGTTCTTCATCGGGGGCTGATCCCCAGATACACGATCACGGCCGATGGCCTGCCCGGCGATCCTATAAATTTCGCCCTCATCGGCAATCTTCAACAACTCCGGGAGGCCTTTGCAACGGCGGGCTGGTCCACGGCCGACAATTTGGGGATCGCAAGCTCGTTGCGAATGATGCGCGCTTTCCTGATGAACTCTGCCTATCCCACCGCACCTTTCAGCACCTTCTATCTCTTTGGACGACGGCAGGACATAGGATTCCAGGAGCCCATCGACGATAGCCCCCGCAAGCGCCATCACATCCGTTTCTGGGCCCTTAGCCTTGCCCATTCCGAGGACGACATGAGCGCGGCGAGCTTCTGGTTGAATACCGACAGGCCATCGCCCGAGGAGCGCGTCCTATGGGTTGGGGCGGGCACGAGAGATACCGGACTTTCTCTGACTTGGCTAACATTCCAAGTCACACATAAGACCGATTCCGATACGAACGCCGAGCGCGACTACATAGTCAATGAACTGAGGGCAAAGCAAGTAATCGGGGAGGTCGCGCGGCACCAATCTGGCTCACGTTTGAACACCGGAAAGGTCAACCATTACGTTACCGATGGTGAGATCGCGTTTGCCAGCTTGACTGTCAGTGCCACGGGTGCCGGTCACGCCGGTGCCGTTGTGGGGCCGGATACACCCTGATCCGACAAACCAGACCGAATGAGTTCAAAGTGCCGAGCGCCCTTGATCAAGAGAAAGACCGAGTTCCCGCCAGTCTAGGGGGCCCTGACAGCCGGCGTGCAACGCGCCGAGCTAAATCGCTCGCGACGGTTTGTGGCAAATTCTCCATGGTCCGCATTTTGCGCTTTCCACAGCAGCGGGTGCACGTCTGCAATGGGCTGAACTCGGTCTTCCAACGCGTTCAAATTATGCCGAACTTTCGATCCTAGACTACCGGAAGCTCGGGCTTTAGGGAATTGGCCCGGCATGGTGCCGGGCTCGGGATAAATACCCGATTTGCATATCGATACGCTCAAGGTGAGGGCCGAAATTTTCATAGAAGGAACGTTTGATACTGTAGTCTACCGCGCGGTTGATTTCGGCTTTCGAGTGGCAGCTTCGCGCCCTGCTGCTCTACTGTAGCTGTGTTTATGTAGAGCGTGCCAGGTTGGCCCTGACCACCAGGTAATGAAAAGGTCTGATCGCGTTAAGATAAGTGAAGCCCAAGACATTGTGGGTATGCACAACGGTTGTCGCGATGAGCAACGTGCCTATCGGAGAACGGCGTCGGAGAAGAGATAGCCGGAAGTCCAAGTGTCGGTCATCAGTACCGAGCACGATTTCGTCCTTGCCCTCCCAGTGGACCGGGAAGAAGTCCACCCGTTCATGGCTGTCTGGGCTCGTCCTAACCGTATCGGAGGTTTTGATGCCAAAGGGCGTAACCATGGCGTCGCGCAGCGCGATTAACGCCTTTTGCCACGCGGGTGGATTGACGAGTGTCCGAGTCGCCAACTCGCGCATGCTCGACTGCTCCGATGCAGTCAAGTCAATGCTGTAGCTATCGAGTAAACTAGCGTTCTCGTACCAGCTTGCAACGACACTTTCCGACGGCGGCGTCGCCCGGCGTATCTGCGGTTTGCGGTGCGAACCCACACTCATGATGATGTCACCTAATCATGGCCGCCAACTGCGGGCGTGTTGCGGTGAAAACCCATGGTCATGATGATGTCATCTGCTCAAGGGACCGTCAATTACGGGCGTGAAGACAAATCGCCTCAGGGCTCGGCCTGTCCGCTGTGGGCCGACAGCGGTCATCATCACTGCGGGCCGATTGGAGTCATCAACCAGCGGCTCAATTGCCTACCACCGAGTTGGTGGCATTTGCTACATAATAACGGATCCTCGACGTTTCGGGGGAGCGAGGCGGTGCCGCGTCTTAGTCCCTCCCTCTTGTGGGGAGGGGTTGGGGAGGGGTTTTAATCAGAGGACAGACCGGGTTGATCCCCCCGGAATGAACCGAATTGGTGGTCGACAAGTCATGGTGTGTCGGAGGGAGGGTCCGATCACGAAAACTCATTCGCCCGCGGCCCGGCAAGCGTCACGCGCCAGGTTGATTTTGCCCGGAAATCCTGCGTCGCAAGAAATGTATAGGGCGTGGCTCTCCAGGGTTTGACCACGTTGTTGAGATTGTCGAGCACGTAGTCGCCATCGTCCATGCGGGCGATTAGCACGACGTGGTTCTCGTCATGCGGGCCGATCACCACTGAGAGCGCCAGGCGGTTTGCCGGAAATCCGGCGTCGATCAGGTCCTTCATCTTCTGCAGAGCGTAATCCTCGCAGTCGCCCCGGCCGCCGATGGGCAGGGTCCAGACATCGCCGTTTCCGGAAGAGGAGCGATCCTCCGTCGAGCGGACGGCGAGGTTCACGGCGCGGGTGACCTTGCGCAGAAGCGGCATGCCCGCCTGCTCAACCGGTGCCCGGCCGCCGCCCTGAGCGGATGTCCGATGGCAAAGCCAGCGATAGCTGGCGCAAGCAGAGGCGAACCCCACCGGCGCGCCGATATTCCTGCCAACCGGCAGAGGCTGTCCGGCAAATGCTTGAAATTGCGTAGGAAAAAACACGAGGGAAACAAAACAAAAAAGCCATCGCATGAATCACCTCTTTATTGTGCGCGGGGAAGGTAACATGGTTTATACTAAAACTTTAATAAAATTTATTACTTGCGTAATTAACTATAGATTAATGCGCTGTGCCATTATCCACAGTTTATTCTTGGAATTAACGGTTCGCTAATATAGGAATTCTCCCAGTTAACGGTTTGTTAACTTTGGGAGAGAAAAGATGATCCGCAAAGCAGCGAAGTATAGCGTCGCCGTTGCTTACCTTCTGGCAAGCAGCAGCCTCACGATGGCCGCGCCGGCAGTTGTCAACTGCGCCAAGGCAGCGCCGGGTACGATTGAGGCCAGGCTGTGCCTGCCAACGAAATCCATCCGCACCGACGATGACAGCCGCACGGTCAATGACGACAGCAGCGGCAATCGCTTCGGCAACCGTTCCGGCGGCAGCTCCGACTCTGGCAAACAGGCGTCGAACCAGACCTCTTCCGGCGATCAGAACAACGGCGGCGATGACGGCAACGGCAACACCGGCGGCTCCGACCCTGGTGATGGCGACGGCGACGGCCCTGGCGATCACGGCGGTCATCACGGCGGCAAGGACCACGATCACCACGGCGGCAAGGATCATGACCACCACGGTGGCAAGGATCGTGACCACCACGGCGGCAAGGACCGCGACCACCACGGCGGCAAGGATCGTGACCACCACGGCGGCAAGGACCACGACCACGATGGTGGCAAGGATCATGACCACGATGGTGGCAAGGACCGCGACCACGATGGTGGCAAGGACCGCGACCACGATGGTGGCAAGGACCGCGACCACGATGGTGGCAAGGACCGCGACCACGATGGTGGCAAGGACCGCGACCATGACGGCGGCAAGGATCGCGACCACGATGGTGGCAAGGACCGCGACCACGATGGTGGCAAGGACCGCAATGACAAGGGCGGCAACGACCGCAACGACAAGGGTGGCTCTGACAAGGGCGGCTCTGACAAGGGCGGCTCTGACAAGGGCGGCTCTGACAAGGGCGGCTCTGACAAGGGTGGTTCCGACAAGGGTGGTTCCGACAAGGGTGGTTCCGACAAGGGCGGCTCTGACAAGGGTGGCTCTGACAAGGGCGGCTCTGACAAGGGTGGTTCCGACAAGGGCGGCTCTGACAAGGGCGGCTCCGACAAGGGCGGCTCTGACAAGGGCGGCTCCGACAAGGGCGGCTCCGACAGGGGTGGCTCTGACAAGGGTGGTTCCGACAAGGGCGGCTCCGACAAGGGCGGCTCTGACAAGGGTGGTTCCGACAAGGGCGGCTCCGACAGGGGTGGTTCCGACAAGGGCGGCTCTGACAAGGGCGGCTCCGACAGGGGCGGCTCTGACAAGGGTGGTTCGGACAAGGGTGGCTCCGACAAGGGCGGCTCCGACGAGGGCGGTCATGGCGAGGGCGGTCATGACGGCCAGGGCAATGGCGAACACAACCCCGGCTAATCCAGCATCTTGAACCGGAGGAGGGGCTTCAGGGACGAAGCCCTTCTTTCAATAGCGGTATCGGAAATGCGGCCCCGGCGACGGTGTCTTCTCGTCACCATCTGCCAGGCGCATTCCCTTTCCTCCCTCATTCCTGTGCCCGCGTGCTGGCGCAAAGGAAGTCACAGGAATTCAGGCGTCGCCTCTGCGCGGTGATGGTGCATATGTGCCGCGTAGATGTCATTGCGCCCTAAAGGGGCGGCGCGAATCTCTGTGAGATAACTCGGACTGGGCCGGGAACACAGAGGTGAGGGAGGAGAGGGGTGTTTGTGAGGGGGCCGGTATCCGCGGAGGGGATGCCGGCTTTGGGGGGCAGAAAGGGGGTGCCGTGAGGTGCCCCCTTTTTGTTGCGCGGAGTCCTCGAAGGGGTATCCTCCACCCATCCCGATCTGATCCTGCAACCGGATCAGCCGGTCAGATCGGATCGGGATTGTGGGGCAAATGCCACCAACCGATAACGATGCGGCGTTGACCGCTTTGCGCCACAAGCGGTCGGTGGCAGTTGCTGCCGAAGCCAACTGCAAATTATGAATGTCGCCGCCGCATGTTCGGCGTATGATCCTCCCTGGCAATCGGGGGATTTCCAATGCTTCATCGCACGAAAATCCGCATGGCGACGAGCACCGTGGCTGCCCTGCTGTTCACATATTTGCTGCTTGCCTATTTCGTCATTCCCGAAATCTGGATTTTTCACGATGCCGACCGCGTTGCCAAGGTTGGCAACATGGTCACGACCACCGAGCAGGGTATTCCCGGCGACCCCATCAATGTCGGTCTTGTCGGTTCGAAGGAAGAGGTCATCCGGGCGTTCGCGGCTGCCGGATGGGATCCTGCCGATAAGATTACCTTGCGCACATCGATCGATATCGGACTGAGCGTGGTGCTTGATCGGCCTGATCTCGATGCGCCGGTCAGCCCACTGCTTTTTGAGGGCAGAAAACAGGATCTGGCTTTCGAAAAGCCCGTGGGCAAAAGCGCCGACGAACGCAACCATGTTCGTTTTTGGCTGACCGAACAAACCGGCCCAAATGATCGCCCGCACTGGCTGGGCTCGGCAAGTTTTGATCGGGGCGTCGGCTTCAGCCACGATACCGGTCAAATCACGCATCATATCGGCCCTGATGTCGACGCAGAGCGAGACCTTGTCATCAGCGATCTTCTCAAGGCCGGGCAACTTTTGTCGAGCTATGAGATCAATGGCATCGGAGCGACCAAAGACGGCCGCAACGGAGGCGGCGATCCCTATTTCACCGACGGAAAGGCTCTCGTCGGCGTGCTTCGAAACCAGTAGCAGGCCGGATATTCAATGTCTTCGGCAGCCGGAAGAGCTCTCGCGTTGAGGGCCGCTCACCGGGCTCGTTCAATCGTGAGGCGGGCGGTTACGGATTTGGGAAAATCGGGAGCTCGGTAGCAATGCAGCAATCCGCAATCGACCGCTTTGCGCCTATCGGTGTCTGTCTTCGAAGGACCACTTTGGGCCGAAAGCGGCCGTTGGTGGCATTTGCTACATAATTCCGGATCGGATTTAGGGGCCAGCAACCCTCTGTCTGGAGGTCAGTTTCGCCCTTTCGATGTCTTCGCCAGCATCTCGCTCAGCGTTGCCGCCGAGAGCATGGCTTCGGCCAAAAGCTTCTTGAGCTTTTGGTTTTCTTCCTCCAGTGCTCTCACCCTTTTGGCGGAGAGACCGCCGCTTCCGAACTGCAGGGATTGCCACCGATAGAAGGTCGGCTCGCTGATGCCGTACCTGTGGCAAACATCTGCCACCGTCACCCCGGCCTGGTGCTCCTTCAGGATGCCCGTAATCTGGTCGTCGTCGAATTTTCTCTTGCCCATCACAGTCTCAGTCCTCGCGAAATGCTCTGTTGAAACTGTCGAGGAGTGGTCTGATGGCATAGAGCGCCACGCTGCTTTGGCCGGTTTCGATCAGTGTCTGCGCGGGCATGCCCGCGACCAGTTCGACATTTCTCATTTTCGCCAGCCGCTCGTCCGTGACACGGATTGTCGCGGCATAGTAGGGCTGGCCGCTCTGCTGATCGATGAGACGGTCCGCTGAAACATATTCGACACGACCTTTCAGGAGTGGAACGCGCCGCTGATTGTATGGAAGGAGGTGAACCTGTGCCTCGAGCCCTGCACGGACGAGATTGATGTCCTCAGGCCTGACATGGGCGGACACGATAAGGCGATCGGCGCGTGGCAAGAGATCGACGAGCGGTTCACCCGCGCCGATGACCCCACCGATTGTGTGGATGCGCAGGTTCATGATCGTTCCATCTTCGGGAGCACGGATATCGGTCCTCGAAACCTGGTCGTCGATCGCCCGCAAGCGCTCGCGCAGCTGCATGATCCGGCTTTCCGTATCGCGCATGCCCTGGGCGACTTCGCTCAACCGGTCGCTCTCAAGCTTTGCGAGATCGGCCTGTGACTCGCTGATCACCTGATAGGCGCGGGAGATCTGTGCCTCTACTTCACCCTGCCGGCCATCAAGGTCTGCTTTTTCCCGCTGGAGGTTGAGAAGTCTGCTCTTCTTTTCCAGTCCTTTGGCGTTGAGGGCAGTAACCTGATCCATTTCCTGGCCCGAGATCGTGGTCCTGTCGGCCAGTGATGCCTTCTGTGCGCCAAGTCCGACGATCTCCTGCCGCACCTGCGCGATTTTTTCATTGATGATGCCAATTTCCGCCTGCATGACCCGGCGACGGGCTTCGAAGATTTTCTGTTGCCCGGTCAGAATCTCGCTGACCGAAGGATATCGGTCCATGGCTGCCCTCAGGTCGTCAGGATAGGCGATATGGTCGCTGCCCGTCTGCTCCGCAAGCAGGCGGGCGCGGCTTCCTTCGGCGTCCCAAAGCTGCCCTTGAATGCTGTCGCGCTCCGAGCGGGACTTCGTATCGTCGAGCTCTATCACGATCTGCCCGCCCATGACCGCATCGCCGTTTTTGACGAGGATCCGCCGCACGATCCCACCTTCCAGATGCTGAATGGTCTTGCGGCTGGTTTCCGGTTCGATAATGCCCGATGCGACCGCGGCGCTTTTCAGCGGCGCCAGGGCCGACCAGGTCCCCAATCCGACGATGAAGACCAGGATCAACAGGTTGCCCGTCCAGACAACGCCTCTGAGCCCCGGCATGGGCGAAGGAGGGGCGGGGCCGCGCTGGGGATCGATGACCGGAAGATAGGTTGTCTGTTGCACGGCTGGCGCTGTCGATCGTCGAGCCAACCGCAGACCCGTCCTTGAGAGATCTGAAAATTTCGCCAGCGCTACGTTCAATTGAACAAGGGTCACGGCGGCGTCCCTCCCTATGTTCCTGTTCGAGACGGTGGCTGAAGATAGGTGTCGTAAATCCGGTCACTGTCGCCGAAGGCAGTCACCGTCCCGTTACGCATGATGGCAATCTTGTTGGTGACCGGCAGGATCCCCATCCGGTGCGTTATGATGACGACGGTCATCCCCCTGGATTTCATGCGCTCGATTGCCGTGAACAACATGCGTTCGCCGTCATAATCCAGGCTCGAATTCGGATCGTCGAGGACGATGAGAGATGGATTTCCATAGGCTGCGCGCGCCAGTCCCAGCTGTTGGCGCTGAGCCCGAAGGAGCAGGTTTCCCCCTTCGCCGATATCGGTCTCATAGCCCCGGGGCAGCCGCATGATCGCTTCGTGCAATCCCACCAGCTTCGCGGCGTCGATCGCCTTGCCGGGATCTCCTCCGTCCAGCCGGCCGATCACATCCTTGATCGCTCCGCCGAAGAGTTCGATGTCCTGCGGCAGGTATCCGACATGGCGGGTTCCCCCGCAAAGGCGGAGCGCCGAGATATCGACGCCGCCAAGGAGAACACATCCGCTCGTTGCCTGCACAACGCCGGCTATGACGCGACCGAGTGTCGATTTTCCCGATCCCGACGGACCGATCAGCGCTACGCAATCGCCTGGCGCGAGGCGCAAGGTGATATCAGTCAATATCGGCCGATCGGCGAATGGCCTGACATAGCTGACATTATCGAGAATGAGGCCATTGGGTTCCGGTATCGGCACTACTCGGCCGTCTTGTTCCGATGCAACTGTTATCAGCATTCTATTCAGGCGATTGAAGGCATTGCGCGCAAACGTGAAGGAGCGCCATGCGCCTATTGCGCCCTCGATTGGTGCAAGCCCGCGCCCGAGCAGCAGGCTCGCAACGAAGATGATGCCGGGACTGCCGCTGTTTACGAGCACCAACCATGTGGCCGATCCCATCATCAGGATTTGCGCGAGCGTGCGGATCGATTTGGAGAAACCAATAATGATCTCCGTGCGATGCATCGCGACGTCCTGCGCCTTTCTTGCCATTTCCGCATCGCGATAGACGATCTGCGCTGCGCCATCCTGCATGCCCATCGCCCTGATCACCTCGATGTTCTTGAGGGCGATCGCAAATCGCAGATAGCTGCTCGAAAGGGCAAAATTGGCCTGGGTAAGCGGCTCTTTCGTCGCCAGCTCCGTCATGACCGCAAACAGCAGAAGTGCAACTGCGCTCAGAAGACCGATGGCCCCGAGCAGCGGATGAACGAGAAAGAGCAGGAGCAGGAATACCGGCGCCCAGGGAACGTCAAAAAAGAGAGAGCTGGCCGGTGAATCGAGAAACTGGCGCAATGCAGCCAGGTCCCTGTAGCACTCCGTGGCGGCTCCCGCATTGGCAAGAGTGGCATATTCGAATGATGCCGTGAGCACCATGGGCCGCAGCCTGTGGTCCAGCCAGCTGCCGATGCGCGAAAGAGCTGCCCTGCGCACGATATCCAGCATGGACCCGACCAGCACGGCGATGGCGATGATCAAGGTCAGCATCAGGAGCGTGTCGGCGCTTCGGCTCGACAGGACCCTGTCATAGATCTGCAGGAGATAGATGGAAGGCGCCAGAAGAAAGAGATTGTAGCCGCAGCTATAGAGAAAGACTAACCCGAAGGCGCCGGCGCAAGCTCGGAGCGCAACAACGAGGTGGGTCTGCGGGTGCGATGGTTTTACGGAAATCGTTGCCATTATCAGATCTCGCTGCATTTGATACTGACACGAAGAGAGCGCTTGCTGGTTCAGCAATACAGGAGGGTCGCCAGCAGAAGCCGGCGACCCTCAGAGCCTTGAGTTCAGGAGCCAAGATGGCTTACGTCGATATGGCCGAAGGCGTTTATGAAATGATCGAGAGCATTGTTCACCGTCGTCGTTTCGGGATTTGTGTGAACCACTGCTGACGAGATGTCGCCGCCCAGGGCGTTGTTCCCGTTGCCGCCGTTGCCGCCGACGCCTGCGAGGATGGTGGCATGCTGGTCAGCCACAAGTTGCGTATACTGTGTTGCGGTCGTAGCCGCATTCACCGTAGCCGTGTCGCCGCCGCTCGTGTTTCCTTGACTGCCGTTGGAGGTAGCCGCTCCCCCTGCGCCACCGGCGCCGCTGGTGAGCGATGCCAGGAAGCCGTTCTGGGCCTGGCTGAAGCCACCGGGTCCACCGCCGCCGGCGTCCCAATCTGCCCCCTGCCAAACGTGATCGCCGTTGTGCAGATGGGTATCTGCCCCGTAGACCGTTTGCACGGGATCTACATAGGCAACCGGGTTGTAGTCGATGTTGCCATGATTGATGCCATCGCCGCCGTTGCCGGCATTCGCGTCACCTGCATCCGGGTTGTGGAGATAGATCGTGTCAGACATTTGAGGAATAGGCATTGATGTCGCTCCTTCTACTTCGTTTCTACCGGGTTTATTCTACGGTGTTTCCCCCTACGGTGTGATTATTCAGGATGCCACCGCCAGCCAATACAACCGCGGCCGAATATTGCCTGCGATTTAATATTTGAACCATCTAGATATTCGGTGACGTTCTTTTGGATGTATACTTGAAAGTGGCGGAGCGTTGTTTTGAGCTTGTTTTTGATGATTTGGCGCCGGATGGCATTGTCATGAACATATCTGCGACCTCACCGAAGCGCCGCCGCTTTTCGAAGCTCGGCCGCCCAAGCGAACCGGCTCTATTGCTGGGTTCTGATCAGGCTGCGCCTGGCGGAGGAGGGCTGAAAGACTCTCATGACACGCCGCGAGAACGGGGGGTAAAGGATGCAGGGCCTCCACCCCCGAAGGCGGATTTAGTGCTCGCAAACGCGCATAACGGGCGCTGCGGCCATGACAGCCAAATGGCTACAGAACTAGCCAAGGGGATGTAGACGAATTGCAGGCTCCGCTTTTCGTCCGTTCAGATGCACAATGCCTGAACAATTCAGGGCCTGAACAATTCAGCCTACATCCGCTGCACGCTCGGTTGCCGTGCGGTTGTCCGCGGAATGGAGACGGTAATGACGGAAACTCGTCCCTCATCGGAAGACCTGCCCAAGTCAGGCTCCGATCAACACCTCGCTTCCAACGTGGCCGCGGGGCATCTGGCATTGGTGCCGACCTGGCTTCCCTTGGATGTCGCTTCCGGTCCAGGCTATAGCTCAGCCGGCAGCGGCGGTGATGGAATAAGCGACGGCGTGATCAGCAGCAATGCATTGGCCGTCTTCATGCCGTCCAATGCCGCTATTGCAGGACCGCATTCGGCCGCCGACGCCGTCCAGGGCAATGATGCGTTCATCAATCAGCATCCCACCGAAATGGCCGGGATAGGCGGGAATGGTGGAAGCGGCAATGTTGCCATCGGCAGCGGCGAGGGCGCCAGTCATGCCGGCAGCGGCGGCAATGGTCTCTTCTACGGTGGGCTCGTCAGCACCGAAACCGCGGTGTTTGTCCCCGTCAATACGGCCGTGGCGGTGGGCCCTGGCGCGGAGGCTCACGCCCTGCAAACGAACAACGCACTGTTCCTGCAGGGCGCAACCCAGATCGGCGGCATGGGCGGCTCGGGCGGAGACCATAATGCTGCGGGCCATGACGCGTTGAGCCAGGGGACGTCGCTTACATTGAACGGCGACTTTTATGCGGGCCACGGCGGCAATGGATATTTCGTCGGCAGCATCGTCGACGTGAGTATTGCCATATTCTCACCGATCAACATCGCGATCGGCGCCGCGGGCGGCTCGGCTGAGGCGCATCAGACAAACAATGTCATTTTCGATCAGGGCGCTGTGCAGATCGCCGGCATCGGCGGCAATGGCGGTGGCTTCAACCTGTCGTCGGACACGATTTTCACCGGCAACCATGCGGGCGGCGGTGGCGGGGTGGGATCGTCAACCGGCAGCATGGTCGACGTCAATTTCGCCTATTTCCATCCCATCAATATTGCCGTTCCCGCCGGTGGGACGGCGGACGCCCAACAGGTCGATCATGTTCTCTATGACCAGCATGCGCTCCAGATGGCCGGTATCGGGGGGCACAGCGGAGAGGGCAACCTCACAGACGCCCATTCGGCTCTCGTCGACGACATTCTGGGCTTCATGCATAGCTAGAGCATTTCCATTTTTCTTCGAATTACGGAAATGCCCTATCTCTTTATTTCCACGCAATTCCGGACGCAAAACCGTGGCAGATATCAGGGACAAGCCCTGACATCTGCTAGATTTGCGATTGTTCGACACCCATCCAAGGCGTACTGCGGGAAGTGGCGGGCCGGCTTTGCTGGAATTGCCCCCTGACAACGCCGTCTTCGATCTTGCGCTTTATCGTCGCCGTAGCAGATATCAGGGACAAGCCCTGACATGACGGACGAGGGGGCATCCCAGACGGAAAAACCGCTTCGCACTTTTCCTGGAAAAGCTCCGGCGGATAGGCTCCCCCACCAGCATTGCAGAGGTCAACTGCATCAGGCTGTTCCTCGTGCGATTTTTCAAGCCATTTGTTGAATCGCTTCTTCCGCACGGCTTCGTCTCCTGGACCGAGATGGCACGGAAGCCGGCTCACTGGGATACCGGAACATCCCACCGTGATCCCTATCCGCATTGTCGTCGATTTCGGCCCCGGAGGCCGTTGCCTCCGGCCGGCGTCTGTCGGTGCCGCCGCAGTGCTGCCTGCGTGAAAGCGCCTGATAGCCGGTATCAATGCGTCAATGGCCCCCAGTTATTCAGTAATCATAAAGGGTTACCGGTGATCTCGGGCTTTTGTCGCTTTTCGCGCTGGTCGTTTCGCTGGAGAGGTCGGCGACTGATTTGAACTGAGTTATGGGAACAAAGCCGAGCCGATCGGCAGCGCGTTCTATCAAACGGCTCTCTCCAGAAAGGATCTGTAGCAGATCGCCTGCCTTTTCAGTGCCTTTGAAAGCTTTGTTGACGCGCTTGCCGTACGTGAATTCGACGAAGACTGGTAAGTCTGCAGCGACAAGTCGCTTCAACAGCGCCTCATAGATAAGCTTTCAAAAGTGCTCTACGGATACAGTTGTCTCTCACCGGATTCTTATAGACTATAAGAATTATCATGAGAGATCAGACTATTGATGCCCGTAATACACTCATTTTTTATCATGACATGAAGCGAGAACAGGAATATTGTGAATAGCTGTTGGGTTGCAAATCTTCTGGGGAGCACGCAAGTGTCCGACAGTGCCAAGACTAAGCGCCGAATGGGGCGCACTGCACCAACTGTGATCATAATCGAGCATTCTACACTGGCGCGCACCACCGTGGTGAAGCTTCTTGAGCATGAACTCGCCGGTTGGAACTTTATCGATTTGATCTCGACCGAGAGCCTCGACCGAGCTCTTGGAGCTGAGGTGCGTTTGATTGCATTGGATTTGGCCGGCAGAAGTATCGAGAGCACTAACCTGCGTGATGACCTTGCGGCCATTGCTGCACGTTTTCCTGAGGCTCCTATCACGTTGCTCTCAGGGACTGACGACGCCTTCATAGCCCGTCAGGCGCTCACGATGGGTATCCGCGGCTTTTTCACGACTTCACTGCCCATTGACATTGCCCTTGCCGGTCTTCGTCTTGTTCTGGCAGGGGGAACATTTTTCCCGCAGCTCATGGGAGCTGTTACAAACGGCTCGAACGAGCATATCCCCGTCAGAACCGAGGCCGAAAGAAGGCTGGACGACAGGATGCAGTACCTGGCGATTGCCGAATTCACTCCGCGGGAAGCGGATGTGCTGGCAGAGCTGCAAAGCGGCTGCTCAAACAAGGTGATTGCGGGAAAACTCAATCTGTCGGGGCATACGGTGAAGATGCATCTGCAGCACATCATGCGCAAGCTGCAGGCGCAGAACCGTACTGAAGTGGTTGCCCGCCTGGTTCAAAGAGCCGCCGGGCATGACGCCGCGCCGAGTTAGGCAGGGTCGCCAGGGAAGGGCGCTGTCGCAACGTGAGAGGCAGGCGCCACCCATGAGCGTTTTGGCTCAAAGCAGTCTTGAAGCACGTCGCATCAAACCTGTTCCAGGCGACGCGCTTCAGGAATTGATTTTTCGGATATCTTCGATGCCGGCCAGGACCGAGCCTCCAAGACCGAGCCTCGTTAGCCAAACCGTTCCACCAGGAAATCGATCACCGTCCGCAACATCGCCGTCGGCCGCCGGTTTGGCGCGTAGACAAGGTACATCGGGACAGGCCGGTAGGACCATTCCGGAAGCACCGGCTCGAGCCGCCCTTCGGCGATGTCAGCGGCCAGCAGCAATTCCGGCTGAAGCGCGATTCCCGCGCCGCTGAGCGCTGCCATGCGCAGCGCCGCACCCTGGTTGGTCGAGAATTTTCCGGAAATCAGCACATCGCGCATTTCATCTCCCGGCCCGATCAGGTGCCAGCGATCCTGCATGCGCCAATAGGAGTGGCCGAGGCAGAGATGGTTCGCGAGATCCTCCGGCGAGGCCGGCCGGCCATGGCGGGCGAGATAGTCAGGCGAGGCCGCGAGAATCCGCCGATAGGGGGTCAGTGGGCGGGCGACCAGGCTGCTGTCAGATAGCGGGCCGATGTGGATGCCGAGCTCGAAACCCTCGCCGACGAGGTCATGGACGTTGTTGTCGAGCGATAGCTCGATGCTGACGTCGGGATAGGCGTTCTGATAGTCGATCAGCGCCGGCACGAGGTTCTGCGTCCCGAAGCTCACCGGCGCAACCAGCCGAAGCCGGCCGCGCGGCGCCGATTGGAGTTCGCTTGCCGAAGCCTCGGCTAGCGCCACTTCGGCCAGCGCGCGCTTGCAGCGCTCGTAGTAGAGCTGACCAATCTCCGTCAGCTGATGGCGCCGCGTGGTGCGATGGATGAGCTTCGCCCCGAGCCGGGCCTCGATCGTCTTGATTTGCTTGGCAACCATGGCGGGCGACACGCGCGCGATCTCTGCCGCTGCCGCAAAACTGCCGGCTTCGATAACCCTGACGAACGTTGCCATGCCAGCCAGCTTGTCCGTGATTACCTACCTGTAGGTTTCGAATGACGATACCTGCAGCTTATTTATCAACCGCGGCATTTACAACATAGTCGTCATGCCCGAGCCAAGGCGACGGGACATTGCCAACGTGACCAAGGAAAAAACATGCCCATTCTTCACCTGCAGATGCATCCCGGCCGCACCGACGATCAGAAACGCGCCTTCGTGCGCGAAGCCACCAGGGCCGCCGTCGAAACCCTGGCGTGCCCGCCTGAATCGCTGGAAATCCTGATAACGGAGATCGGCAAGGATTCCTGGGCGGTCGGCGGCAAGCTGAAGTCCGAGGCCTAAAGCGTGTCGCGCAAAAGTGTGCAGCGGTTTTGCGATAACGACACGCGAAAACAAGAATCTAAAGTGCGATAAGCGAATCTGAAAGATCGCGACGCGCTTTAGAGACGGCCCGCGGTGCCTCGAGCATCGGCCCGGAAATCGCAATCGATTTTCGGGCGATTTTCGGGCAGCCTGATGCGATCGTCAAAGAGGCAGACCGTCCTTTGGGCACCCGCCAGCGCGTGGCCCTGGCGCCTTCAATCCCCGTTGCCATTTCTCACGAATTGCCACTCGATACCGGTAATCCGCGTCGGCTTGACAATGTGCATGCGCGCCTGCAGCAGCCGGAGGGTTGGAACGAGCTTTTGGGGATCCGCAATCTCTGCAGGGACGGGTCTGCCCATCTCCTTGTAATGCGACTCCATTTCTTCCCGAAAGTCTCTGATATCGAAGGTGTCTACACCTGCGTTGTACCAGTCTACCAGGATGACATCGCATACAATATCAAGGCTGTTTGGGTCGTCGGCATCGAGCAGGGGCGGCATTGGCGGACCTTCTGAAGATGGAGTTCATCCTTAAGCGTCCCCCGAGGCAGTCTGTTCTGACGTCGTTTCGTCAGATAACTGGCGAAGACATTGGGGCTCGCCACCCAGCACCAAGACGAGCCCCAGCCCCGGTGCTTGTCTCATCTGCGCCCTTCACCGTGACAATGCGATTAGACGCCCGCGCATGACGCGCAGCAATTCGACCAGTTGGATTAGCTCGGCGGTTCGCGCCAGAAAATCCCAGTTTCTGCGGGATTTTTTTCGCCTGGAGCTTGCGAATAAACCTGTGGATAAAATTGGAACCGTGCATTGTGATTAGCCTGCCGCGACCACGGGTCTAATCCTCTCCCGGTACCGCCACACTACCCATACGGATCGTAATCCACCGCTGCCTTCACCCCAGTCTCTGCCCGGTGACGTACGTGTTTTACCATCGGTGCAGGACGCGAAGCGCGAATTGATGCGGCCGGCCAGTAAATGCCACCAACGCCGCCGTCGGCCCGTTGCAGACATCAGAAGTCGTCGTCTGCCGCATTCTACCCCAAGGCTTCGTCGAGCGCCTTGCGGCCGATCCCGGCGAGCCAGGCGCGGAAAGTGAGGATTTCCGGATTGATCTCGCGCATGAGATCCAGATCCACACGTTCTGCCAGCGGACCATCTTCCAGGCTCCTGGCCATGTGCGCGAGGTCGGCATTGGCTGCGAGAACATCGTCGGGAAAGCGCGCATAGGCGATCGTGCGGCCGGCGATTTCGCTCAGGGCGGCTTCGAGTTCGTAGCCGGTAAGCCTGTCGCTTGCGATTTTCAAGGTGACGCCGCCGAACCGGGCCTTATCGGCGAACATGGCCGCAACGAATTTCCCGATGTCGTCCACAGCGGTCAGCTGGATCGAATGCTCTGGCCTGATGAGCGAGAGCAACTGCCCCTTGTCCAGGCCGAATCCGGGCCGCACCAGCATTTCCATGAAGATCATCGGCCTGACGATCGTGGCCGTGATAGGCGATTTGCGGATATGCGCCTCTATGCGAGGTTTGGCGTCAAAACGCGCCACACCCGTCGGCTTGTCGCCGACGCTGGCGCCCGAGGAATAAACGAGATGCGTGACGCCGCTTTCGACGGCCAGGTCGGCGATCGAAGTCCCTCGGCGTTCTTCCTCCTCTGCCGACAGGTTGGCCGGCAGCACGCTGAAAACGCCATATGCGTCTTTCATCACCGCTCGGATGGCATCCTCGTCCTCGAACGATCCGCGCACGATTTCGACGCCGGCGTCCTGCAGGGCGATCGAGGCTGGGGCCCCGGTATTCAATACAAGTGCGCGTACAGGCCGCTTCGCTTTCAGCAAGGCTTTGGCGACCGATCCGCCCTGACGACCGGTGGCGCCGAAAACGAGAATTGGATGTTTGTCATTGGTCATTGAGAACCCTCGCGTTGAACAACGACCGTCCATATATACGAGTAGAAAATCGCCGGAAGACGGCACATTTTTCAGCGTCAGGCACAAGGATGATACGCTTGGACAATGGTATCGGGCCCGGTTCCCTTCAGGGACCAGAGGACAAACCACAATTCAGGCCGATCCCGTCAAACGGGATTTGCACACGGCTGGGCGATAAGTGGACTGTGCATGTTCTATGGCGGCTGTCTCTGGCAGATGAGCAACGGCTGCGCTTTTCAGCGCTCAGGAAAGAGATCGACGGGATCACCCAGAGAATGCTGACGCTGACACTGCGCAACCTGGAGCGCGATGGCATGGTGATGCGTCATTATTTTCCAGAAGTGCCGCCGCGCGTCGAATATAAACTGACCGATATGGGCGCTGGCGTTCTGCACGCTCTTGAGAGCTTCAACCTGTGGGTCCGGGACAATCTGCCCGTCATCGAAGAGCATCGTCGCTCCTATGACGAAGCCCTGAAGTAATCTCTTGAGTATGTCGCGCAAAATGCGCAACCACTCCGCCGCGCCACCTAGCCATAGACGTCATAATCCACCGCCGCCTTCACCCCGGTCCCCGGCCGGTGACGAATCTTCTTGACCACCGGTTGCGCGAATGTCAGCGCCAGCGCATCGCCTTCGTTGGGCGAGGGCAGGCCGCGGTCCTTCATGTCTTCCTTGCTTTCCAGCTGGATCTTGCCTTCCAGCCGCGCCACGGTCTCCGGGCCTACCAGGTCCTGATAGAGCACCTCATTGGCGGGATCGATCGCGCCGCCGGCCTTCAGCCAGCGTTTCATCTGGCCCCAGATATAGGCGCGCATATTGTAATAGCCGGGGTCCAGGACCTTGGTGGAGCCGAACCAGACCAGCTGCCAGGGGCGGCCCATGACCGTGCCGGCGCTGACGATGCCGGTGCCATAACCGGCGTCCACGAAGACCGCATCGGCCTCATACTCATCCTCCAGCCGGGCGATGAGATTGGCGACCTCGATATCATTGTCGTTGCGGGCAATGGTCGCTAGCCGCTTCGAATAAAGGCCCTGGCGCAGCATGATCACGGTCGGATCATCGCCCGTCCAGGCGGGGTCGATGCCCAATATGACAGGCGCGAAAGCATATTGCTCGGAGCGAAGATGGGTGCTGCGCGCCCTGTCTGCATCGTCGGCGGAGATGAACTGCATGGCGGACTGGCTCGGAAACTGGCCGCGCACGCGCACCTTGACGATATCGCTATCCTCGCCGTGATCGTCCACGAGACGTTGAAGGAACTGCTTGTTGGTGCCCGGCACCGAGCGGCTGTCGATCTGCCTTCCCACCCAGCGGTGGCGGAAGCGGCGGAAACATTCGCGAAAACGGCCGCTGTTTCTCGTCGGGTTGCCGAAGACGATCCAGATGATGACGGTGTCCTCATCCGTCAGCGCGCCCTCGGCCACTTCCCAGACCTTGTCATGGATCTTCGAGGCCTCGTCGAAGAGCAGAAGGATGATCCTGCCCTTGTTGTGCAGGCCGGCAAAGGCTTCCGTATTGTGCTCGCTCCAGGAGATGAAATCCTGCCGCCAGCTTTCGCTGCGCTCCGGGTCGCGCGACTTGATCGACATGGCCTGCACATCGAACCAGTGGGCGGTGATGGAGAGGCGAAACCACTTGCCGATCTCGGGCGCCGTCTTGGTGCGCAGCTGGCCCTCGGTATTGGCTGTCGTGACCACCTTGCAATCGGCAAAGCAGGACATGGCCCAGTTGGAGAGCATGCCCATTTCCGCCGATTTGCCGATGCCGTGGCCGGAGGCGACTGATATCTGCAGCGGCTGGTAGCGGGTTTCGGGGTCGGTCAGATGGGCGCCGATCAGATCGTTGATCTCGTCCTGCCAGGGGCGCGGGCCATCGTAACCTGCGAGTTCGCCCACACCCCAGTCCCAGGCAAGCCGGCTCCAGCGCTTCGGGCTGAAGCGGCAGGCGGCGGCAAGCTCGATGATCTCGTCATTGGGATCGCGGTTCTCGTTGGGTGCGGGCAGGGGCTTTCGAGGCATCATGGGCCTATTCCGCCTCGCCATCATTGCCTTCACTGCGCCTTTGCGCCCGCTCCAGTCGCTCGGCAAGCGCGCTCAGGCCCTTATGCTCGACGATCTCCTTGAAGGCATTGATGCGGATATGCTTGCCGATCAGCTCCAGCCGGCGCAGCCGCTCGGCGAATTTCACCTTTTTCACATGGCCGATTTCGCGGCGCTCCTTGCCCGTGCCCTCGTAGAGCGCGGAGATTTCGACGTCCGTCACCAGCCCCTGCCGCCAGATGGCAGGCCATTCCCGGATCGGCTTGAGATCGCCATTCTCGTCATAGAGATCGCCGAGATCGGCCTCGGCTTCGGCCGCGAGCCGCGTCAGCAGCCAGTCCGCATCGATCCTCGTGCGTTCGGAGCGCTCGGCCTTCGCCTTTGCAATGGCTGCGGCGATGGCAGGTTTCTTCAGCAGCTGATAGGCAGTCACCGCCGCTGCGCGCGCCGAATAACCCGCCCTTATCGCCGCCTGCGCGCCGATGGGATCGACGAGATATTCCTCCACAAAGCGCTGCTGCCGCGCCGTCAGTTCGCTCATGCCATCACACCCCGGTTTGCCAAGGAGATAGCCGGGAAAAGGTTGGGGCGGCGAACGGAAAGGCAACGGAGAATTGTGAACGACGGGCGGGAACCTTTTCGGGAGCCTATGCGTTTGGTGCCTCAGCCGCTTTTCGTGCCACGCCATTCCGGAGGAAAATGGATCGATCTGCCTACCTCAAAGCAAGAAATTCCCCGTGGAATACGCTCGTCACACATATCCAAATCTTAACGACCTGATCTTTTGAACGAAAAGCTATTCGTTACGCGAAGCATTGAATTGATTAGGGATTTATTAGAATAGAGGAGCTTGCTGATGCTTGAAAAACTTAAGAATGCTATCGGTGCATCTGAAAAGGCGCGCCGAGACAGGGAAATCAGCAGAATTGGCTATAGCGAAGAGCCTTCGAGGCTCGTCGTCGAATTTTCCGACGGCAGCTTGCACACCCATGTCGATGTCATCGAAGGGCACATTGTCGGCCTGCGCATTGCCGAGGACAAGCTGGATTTCTACGAATCCCAGATCGAGCCGTCGAACCGCCCGCTGGAAGCTGAAGGTGCGGGGCGGAGATGAGCCGAACCCATCACGGGCAAGGGGGCGAGCACGGGGGGCGGCATGACTACGCGGCAGGTGCTGCTGCCGCGCCCGGCCAGCGCGGGGCGCAGTCTCAAGACATCTCCGGAGATGCCGGCACCCGCCCGAGGGTGGCGACGCTGGAACTCGCATCGCGACTGATCAAGGAGATCACCTATGATCCCGCGACGCAGATCCTAGAGGTTGAGCACCGCCTGAAACGGCGCCGCCGCTATTTCAACGTGCCTCCCGCCGTTGTCCTGAACCTGATCACCGCGCCATCGCCCGGCTGGTATTACACGCAGCACATCCGCGATGCCTTCCCCCGCGACGACGACGAACCCCATCGCCACTTTTCCTTCCCTTGGCTGCGCTCCCGCGGCCATCATCACTGAGGTCGATGGGGTTAGGTTTTGAAGTTCAAAATATGTGTGGGGAGCCTCCATAACTTTGACTGTTATTGAGGTCGGCCGCATATTACTCCCTCAATAAATCCTTTCCGAGATAATCTCCACATTGTAGTGCGTATCTCACATATCATTGATATGCATCAAGAAATTTTCGTAGAATACAAATTTTATATGCTTTCCGACTGAATAGGGTTTCCTGCGCAATTTCTATCGAGAGCGTCTCTCGAAATGTTATTCTGGTGTGTTCGCTGTGAATAAATCTTATTCACTCGACTTTTGCGTGAATTCTGATTTAATAATACAATCGCATTCGTGGAGGGGCAAATGCGGTTGCTATATATCTTTGCGACTTTCTCAGTTTTGCTTTCCGGCTGTGGAACATACACTCCGCGGCAGGTTGCCGAGCCTTCGAATATCTCTCTAAAGGAAGCCGTGTTCGAGGTCGCAGATGCTCTGAACGAAGTGCAGGATCGCGTTCCGCTAGAGCGACGGACTGGCTTGTTGGCAGACGAAGTCACAGTTGTTTTTAACGTCGCGGCGACATCAACCACCACCAATACGGCGGGACTTACGATCTCAAATGTTGCGTTGGCAGGCGTCGGCGGAACGTTGGGCGTCAACGGCCAAACTCAAAATGTCAGTCTGGGCAATCGCGGGAACACCGTCACGATCAAGTTCAAGAATATTGCGACGGCGGACATGAGCAAATCGAACTTCAAGCCAACGCGCGTATGCACGGGCAACGAGACTGTTGGGCCGTGCGTAAAAGCCACCTTGGATGAACCTTCTGGAGGTAGGAAGCGATGAGCAGAACGAGAATTTTTGTTGCCGTAGCTTGGTTCATAGGTCCATCTCTTTTCGGTTCGGAGGTCCAGGCGCAGGAACCTGGCGAGGCAGCCGCGATCACATTCGATTATCGAAGTGGGACTATCAGCCAGGAATTCCTGGGCTGGGTTGCAAAGTATGGGGCGAGGGCTCCCGTCAAGTATGACCCGAATGCGAAGATCAGCGATTACGTGAAAATGCTCTGCAGCGATGTCGCCAGCGTGAACATTCAATTGTTCAAGCAAAGCCTTGCCGATCAGGGCGTGGTCGTAGACAGCAACGATCGCGTCCAGCAGGCGGAAGGCGGCAGGCTGCTCTTGCCGCCGTGTTTGCCGGTCCCGTCTACGACGACTGTCGCGCGTGTCGTACTGCGCGACGAAAGGTTCTGGGACTATTACAGACAGAGCGGCACCGCTCCTTCTTTCAAGATCGATGGCATCGATTCCCAGTCGCCGACGGCCGTTGCGGCCGACAAGGGCCTCTCCTCGGCGTTGAACGGGATTGCGGACGCGATTGCGGATGAGATTGCGAAGGGTGGGCTTACGGGCGAAACTACGGATGTCGGCTACTATGTCACGGAGCGGTATCTCAAGCAGCCGGGCAGTTCCGGCAAAGAACAGGGTGAGGTCGCCTGGGATGCGTTTCTTGCGGCAAACGCGTTGAAGCGCGCAGGCTTCGACGACGATCAGATCAAGAAAACGGTATACGCTTCTATCGACACGGCATCGCCAAAACTCAAGGAGGGCGTCGATGCGGCCTTAAAGCGATGGAGCGGTGCAAACCAGCTTTCGTCGGATGAGTGGACGACGCTTCTGGCGGACACCAGCTTCGATCAGAACGCGGATTTTTCAAAGCAGGTCACCTGGTTCGATCCCAGCCCATCGCCCAAGAAGGATCCGGCTGCCCTGAAAACGGGCGACATCGTGGCGATACCAACCACCACCATGCAGAGCGTGCAGATCCCTGTCGACTACGCTTCACTGTCAATGTCGAATCCTTCGGAGGCCGCGGAATTCCTGAAGAACAATCCGCCGCCAAGCCCGACTAACGATGATTCTGAGAGCAAGGCGGAGGTCACGCTGCTGGATGCCCAGCCGATCGACGACATCAAGGCCGGCACCTGCGATAGCGCCACTTACAGATACTGGGGAACGCAGGCCTTCGCGCGCGAGTTTGCGGCAGCCGCGATGCGCACCCGATGGCTTGCCTTTCGTATGGGTGTCGAGAAATTTGAGGCGACCATCGTCGTGGTGGATTCCGGCTTCGTGCGTGCCAATGAAGAAGGCGCGTTCCGCGGCGCCTTAACGCAGGGGGGCTCACTTCTGCACGAGCAGAATCCGACGACAGCACTCGGCCCCAAGCGGGCGCACGGCACGATCGTTGCAGGCCTGGCATTGGGCGGACCGGATCTGTGGGGCATGGCCCCGGCGCTTGGGCTCGATGTGAGGATCACGCCTGCAACCATCTTCGATGTGCGCATGCAAAACAACGTCGCGACGCCCATTTTTCAAGTGCAATGGCTCAAGAATGCCATCGGCACGGGCGGCGATATTTTCAACATCAGTTTTGCCGGAAAACAACAGGCTCTGACCGACGCATTTCGGGATTATGTCGGCAAGACAAGCAGCAAGTTATTCATCGTCGCGGCCGGCAACAACAATCTGAACGACGACGTGAAAGGCGCCGATATCAACAATACGGAACTCTATCCGCAGAGGCTCGGCGGCAACGACCGCGGACCGAACGTGATTGCGGTCGCCGCCTATGATGGGAAGAAGCTCGCAACATTCTCGAATTACTCGGATCTTTACGTGTCGATCGCCGCCCCGGGATGTGCGGTCGCCAGCTGGGCTCCGAGTGACGACAACTCGAAATACGAGGAACGGCGGGTTACCGGCACGTCATTCTCGACGCCGATCGTAGCGCACGTCGCGGCGATCGTGAAAGCGCTGATGCCGCAGCAATTCTCCGAGCCTCGATATGTGCGGGCGCGGATATTGGCTGGCGCGGATCTTACCAAGGAAGTGACTGGTGTCGAGGACGGCCGGCTGCTCAATCCGATCAAGACGGTCTCGCTGTATGAGGATGTGGTCGAGGTAGAAACGGCGGGATCGCGCCAGCTGCTGATAGGCTCCCTTCAGAGCAACGTGACCATCAACGAACTTTGCGAAGAACTTGGGACGCCTGCGGGAGATGTGCAGCTGCTGAAGTTCGCGCGCGATCCGACGCCGGCAGGTGAGAAGGATTCCATCGTTTACATCATGCGGGACGGAATTCTCGACAATTCGAGAACCTGCAAACATAAGCCGGGCTTTCTGGCGTTCAGGACAGGGACTGGGGAAGATGTCGTGCTCAACCTCGACGACGTTGTCGACATGGTGCTGAAGGTGAAAAAACCATGAATAGAATCCTTGCAGCTTTGGCAATGGCGCTGATCGGCTGGGGCGCATGCCATGCCCAGTCAGCCAATGAACAGGCCGCGCGCCCCGAAGAGGGGGGCAGTCAGGATACCGATACCATCTCGCTGACTGTCGGTGGTATCGGGTACCGCATCAGCTTCCATGAGGGGGATGAGGGAGAGGCGCTTTACCAGGGCGACATAATCCTGGGGCCTATTGAAAAGCTTCGCGATTCCGACAACGTGGCACTCCAGGACCTGGGATCGGAGATCCTGTTCGGTCTTGCAATTCGCAATAAGGACACCCGCTGGCCAAATGGGGAAGTCCTGTATCGGATAAACAAGGATTTACCGGCTCCGGGGCGTGTTCAAAGTGCCATCGCTGCATGGGAGGCGGCGACCCCTATCCGGTTCAAGCAGATAACCACTGCCAAGGGAAATTTTGTCGATTTCGTTGCCGGAGGCGGCTGCAGTTCCGCCGTTGGCATGGTTGGTGGGCGACAAGTCGTCAGGCTCGCGAACGATTGCACTGTCGGCAATACCATTCACGAGATCGGCCATGTCCTTGGACTTCATCATGAGCAGGCAAGGGGGGACCGCAATCAGCATGTAATTGTCTACGGAAATAATATCATAGACGGGGCCGAGGGGAATTTTGAAACCGATCCAACGACTTATAAAGACATAGGCACCTATTGCTATGACTCGATCACGCACTATGGCAAGTATGCTTTTTCTAAGAATCCGGGTGTGTTGAAGACCATCGAAACTGTCCCGGCGAACCTTCCGATAGGCCAGCGTGTCAAGCTGGCACCCTGCGATATCGAAACAATCAGCAAGATATACGGTCTGGCCGCGGATGATCCGGCGAGTCCAGTATTCGAGGGCGAACTTGAGCTGATACCCGATGGATGCAAAGAGCAGGGTGAATGCTTCCTGAAAAATGATCTGACATTTACCGATGCCCGCGGTGTTCGCTGGCGTGCCGGCAAATGGATTCCGGGCTCGCCGGAAAGCATTGAAACCGGGAAGACGGACGGTGCCTCAATACCGGATTGGGCGCAGTTCATTGTCGGTGAACCGTTCAACGACGAATACTTGAAAGCCGCGGTAATACACGATCACTACTGCTACAAAGAAAATCACGTTCGGAGTTGGCGTGAAACTCACCGCATGTTCTACAACGCGATGATTTCACTGAACGTGCCTGATCCCAAAGCCAAATTGATGTATGCGGCCGTCTATCTCGGAGGACCGAGATGGACAAGGCTGGTCCCGGGTGAAAGCTGCGGACCTCTATGCCTTTACGATGCCGTCAAGGGGCTCTCGACTGTAAATAAGGTCGGAAGCGACTTGGTGCTCGTCGAGAAGGATCGGTACAATGATGTTACCTTCAAGAAAGATCTCGAGACAATCCAAGCGAGGCTCGAAGCGGACCCCACCGTTTCTCTTTCTCAAATAGAGGACATGGTAATTCGGATACGTCCCGATGACTCGTTCGACAGAGCCGGGGGCGAGCATGAAGTTTTGGGGCCGAGCGACGTGATTCTTTTCGGCCAATAAGCCCGCATCCTCAAAGGAGCATTTGAATAACCGTCGGTGGCATTCGTGCGGCGCCTTTGCCATACGGCCACCTGCTCCGTATCGAGATCAATAGGATGTTCGTAGACGAGCCCTGCCTGCGCTTTGCTCATCGAGTTGTCGGTTTGGGTGGGAGATTGGCGTCCGAAGGCTTGTCGGGAAGGCTTCGTTATGAGGCCGCGTCGTGCCGGCATGGCTGCAAAGCTGGCTAAGTCATTGATCCTGAATAAGTGACGCAGGAAAGCGAAAAAACTTTTATATTTTTCTCCGTCATTTGAAGCTCTCTCCTGATTTGAATCTCTTTACGCGTATTTTTGGAGGAAAGTGGATCACTTATTCAGGATCAATGACTTAGCGGCATTTCTGGGCGTTTTTGCCGCATTTTTCAAAATTCTTCTTCAGGATCAATTGGTTAGTGGTGGAAAGAAGAGAAATGCGAGCTGGTCGCGGCGCTTTCCGGGGTTCTGTGCGACGCCGAATCCGCCCTCCGGCCAGGCCGGAACTGCTAGATATCTATAGTTACGAATTTGCTAATTCAATGATAGATAGCATTCTACCCAAGTGAAAAAGCAACCTAACAAGGTCGTAAATCTTTATTTCACAGCGTCTTTCTTTGCGCTCGACTGTCGCTTACAGCAGGCGCTCTTTCCCCGTTATTTCAAATATGCTACTATAAAGTGAGTTAGGGAGGGTAACATGCGTATCTTCGTTCTGCTCATCGCCATAGGCCTCAGCGTATCGATCATGGCAGTCGTTCCGCCGGCTGCGGTGGCGGGCCCGTGCGACCCCGACGTGAGCCGCTGCTAACAAGGAAATCCGGATCCACCGGCACTGACTGGTTCCGCTTGAGAACCTGCGAACGCCACGATTTCTGGAGGGGCGGATGGATAATCCTTGGCCGGCGGATATCCCGTGGTCGCTGTGGAAGTACCAAGGGCTGAGCCTCAGCGACATGCCGCAGCTTCCCATGATGGGCGTCAGGTTCGATCCGTCTTTCCTGTATGCCTTCGCCTTCGGCTGCCTGTTCGTTGTCTTCTTCTCCTGGCCGCGGTTCAAGGCCAAGGGGAGGAACATCAACGCCACATCGGAAGCGCTGCGCGATTTCGATCCCACTGATCTCGGCGGCCAGAATTCGCTGCACAGGGCCTATTTCATCTATGCCGGCGCGATGCTCATCCTCTATGTGTCGCTCACCTTTTTCGGCAAGCTGATCTTCCAGGCAACGCAGATGATCCCCGTTGCCGGCATCTCCGTCGATATTGCCGAACTGAAATTCGACAGCCCGCAATGGCCGCTGACCCTTGCCTTCGCCTTCGCGGGGCTGGCGGATCTGCTGCCGCCGGTACGCATTGCCGAGGAGTGGCTGCGCAACCGCGCCTACCGGGCGGCCGGCATCCCGGTGCGGATCGAGCAGACCACGCGCAGCCTCATCACCACGCTGGAGGAACCGCCGGCCCACCCCGTCGGCGAGGTCGAGGAACATGGGCGCAACAAGTGCAAGGGCGCGCTTGCCGAGATGCTGCAGCGCCACCGCAGGAACTGGAAGGCCCAGATTGAAGCAAATCCGCGCGTCAAGCGGCTCCTGGAAAACCGGACCTCCCGAAAGAGGGAGCTGTTTGGCCTCCTGTCAGAACTGGAACTGTTGATCGCCTGGGCGAAGACTACCCGCGGCAGTTGGCCGGGCGCGGAAGTTTCAGCCCGCGTGCGGGAGGCGGAAAACAAGTTCGTTGATCGGGCGGATACGTTGCTGAACGGCTTTCAGAGCAGGTTGCAGGAAGTCGCGGATCCCACGGCCGCCGATCCCGCCAATCCTGATCGTCATGCCATTGAAACCCGGTTTGACGATTACCTGTCGCAGACCATGAAGCAGGCGACCGACGTTCGTTTCGAACTGGTGACGCTGCTTGCGATCTTCCTCGAGCGCGATCCGGATTTTCGCGGGCCTGACAAGGCGCCCGAGCCCGGCCAGGCTCACGCGATCGATGCGCTTGCCGATCTACTGCTGGAAACGGACCGGCCGGATGCCGTTGGCAGCGGTCCGGAGGCGGGGCTTCTGCTCTCGCTCATTCCGGTCTTCATCCTGTTTGCCGCCAGCGCCTGGCAGGGCGTGCAGGAGCTTGTCGGCCAATATGTCGAAACGACGAATCTGACCGGCGTGCTGCTGACCGCGCTTCTTGAAACACTGAAGATCGCGTCGCTCACCTGGCTACCGCTTCTGGCGGCATTTTCGCTGCGTCAATACCGGTGGGATACGAAGGATTGGGTGGGCGCCCAGCAGGATCGGGAATATAGAAGCTCCTCGCGCCTGTCGCAGATAATGGGCTGTCTTGCGCTTGCGCTCGCCGCATCGGCAATCGGATTGACCGGCGTTGCGATGCTGCGCGCCTTCGCGGTCGCCCAGAATGCGAATTATTTCAATGCCCTGCTGGTCGGCGGATCGAGCCCCTTCATTCTCTATTATCCCACACTTGCCGTCACCGTTCTTCCCATGGTGCCGATATGCCTGGCGGCAGCCGATGCGCGGGCTCATGACAGGCCTGTGCTTGGCCTTGCCTTGCTCTGCGCTGCCTCGGTGCTGGTGCTGTCCATCGCCCACAGCTGGTTCTGGGATCCGCGCTGGCCGGACGCGTGTTTCAAGATGACGACGATTGCGACCGCCGAATGCAGCCGGCGGTCGGACACACTCAGCCGTGTGATCCTGACGGTTCTGGCCTTCCTGGCGAGCTGGAATCTGGGACAGCCCGGCTTCAGCCGGACGCGCCGGCAGATCTACCGGAGGAGGGTGGAGCTCGCCTGCGCCGTCCTAATGGTGGCCAGTTTTGCGCTCAGCACGCCTGTCTTCGCCAGGGAGGTCCGTGTCGGCTTCCGCGACGATGTCGAGCCGTTTTCCTATCTCGTCGACGACGGGCACGGAAAGCCGCATCATATCGGCTACCTGGCGGACCTGTGCCACGAGATATTTTCGGGCGGAGAATATACGATCGAGGAAGTGTCGGTCACGGCCGCAGAGCGCTTCAAGCTGGTGAACGGGGAGGCGGTCGGGGACAAGAAACCCGTCGAGGTTCTCTGCGATACGGTGACGATGCGCTTTGCGGGGTCGTCACTCAGCGCCAATGGCGATGCGGGCGGCGTGGAGGGTCGGTCCGAGCGCAACTGGAACAGCATCTATTCGCCGATCGTCTTTGCGTCCGGCGTCTCCTATCTCGACCGTTCCTCGCGGGATGCGACGACGCGCGGCGGCGATGTCGCGATCGGTTATGTCTCGGCGACGACCGCCGCCGATGTCGCCTTGAAGAGCTGCCAGGTCGACCTTTTCAAGGCGCTTGCGCCGACCCAGCGAAAGGCGATCTATGAGCGATGCCGTTTTCTCGACGCGGCGGCTGCGGTGAAGCGCAAGATCGAGATGCTTCCGGATAATCCTGGGCTGCGTGCTTCCGCCGAGGCGTCGCTCGAGAAAGCGCTGCAGAGCGCCAGGCTTCTCGCGAGCCTCCGCATCCAGTCGACGGCAGAGGCCGCAACGTTTCTCCCCCTGCCGTCCCAGGAGATGGCGCGGAATTTATTGGATACGATGGAGAAGGTCTGTCCCCCCGTGCCGAAGAAGGAGGGCGAGCAGGCAGACCTGCCGACCGCCATGTGTGATGCGGTACAGGCGCTGAAGGCCGATCCGACCAAGCTGGAAACCGCCGTTACCGATCCCCTGTGTCCGTCATCCAAGCCTGCTGAAAAGAAGGCGGTCAGGGAGGAGGACAAGGACAAGAAGTCCTGGCGTGAATATCATTTCTGCCCCATGGAGGATTATGGGCAGCTCATCCAGTGGTTCTGCACGCCGAACCCCGGAGTGCGGCCGATCTTCATGGGCGATCGGGAGCTTATCCTCGGCAAGCTCGGCAGCTGGAACGCCAGGAATGCGCCATGCGTCGTGGAGCAGCCGACCGGCGCCGAATATCTGACCTATGAGCCCTATGCCCTGCTGGTCAACATAAGCGATCCGGCGTTGGTGCAATTCGTGCAGACGCGCGTCTACCAGATCTTTTCCCACCGCTCGACGGCAACGGCGCTCTTTGCCTCCTATTTCCCCGACCGTAGCATGTCTCCCGCGCTCGCCTACCTTTTCCTTCTGAACGCGGTCGATCCGGAGCAGGGCTATCTCGTTCCCTGCGGCGCGCCCAAAAAGGCGCAGAGCGACGGAACAGGCCCACCTTCAGCGATGTCCCGCCTGGCCGGCGACCTCAGGTCTTGCGCAGGCGAGGCGGCCAAACAGAAGCCCGGTCCTGCCGCGGCGGGAGCCTGGCTGGCGGCTGCGGGCGACCGGGCACGGTCGATGCTGTCTTCGGTGCTGCGCGCCTCGGGGATCGTGGAGTGAATGAGCATCGCTGTAGCGTGATGCGGTTCATGGCTGCGGGGTTTTTGATCGCGAATAGGCCTGTTCCAGGCTTTGCTGCAGGACATAGGGGAACTCTACCCTGCTGACCTTATAATCACCGAGATCGGCAACGTAGGATAAGAGCAACAGAACTTTGGCATAGGCATAATTGCAGCTGAGACTGTCTTCGACACCTTGGTATTCCAGTGCCGACAGGCAATTGATCATATAGAAGTCGGGATGGCCGTTGTCGAGAATGCTTGCGACCGCGGATGATATGTCCCTCAAGCTCTTCTCGCGCCCGAGCGGTATAAAGCGGGTCGGCTTTTTTCCCCTTAGCACGTCTTCGATGATCGCCCATGCGGCGGCATCATCGATCTTGCCCAAGGGCGGAGTTGAGTACCCGGCAGCAGTGCGGATCCAGAAGAAGACCATCCGGCATTCGTCCGTATTCGTTCCGACGATCCTGGCGGTTGTGGCGCATCTGTAGAGCCCTTTGCCGTCGCTCCCCGTATATTTATCCAGTGCCTGCTCAAATGTCAGCGCTTCCTTGCTGAAGCCGGAACCCGGAAGCAGGATGATGATCGCAAGAAGGAACAGACGCCACCGGCTGTTATGCATGAAAGCTCCCTAATGCCGGCATTCAGTCATTCGTGATCGCTTGTTTATCCGAACTTGCCGCCCACAATCCATTCATAAGGCCCTGGCTGAGACCTCGATAGGGCGAGAGCCGCCCGTTCCGCGGTCTCAGCTCCCTCGATCTGTTCGCCCGATCGTGCCGATACCGGCGATGATCAGGTCGATGCCGGCGAGGAATTGCTCGCGGTCGTCATGGTCGCTGAGCTTCGTCGCCAGATGATGCACGAAGGGATATCGCGCCGGGTCTAGCTCGGTCCAGCTTGCGGCGATTGCGCCGAGGGCGGCCGTCCTGTCCGTGCCCTGCGGCAGCAGGCGGGCATTGGCGGCATTCTGTCCGGCAACGCCGAGGATGTAATTGACGAGCGCCGACCCGGCATTAAACAGCGCCTCTTCGGGAACGCCGAGCGCCTGCAGCCTTCCGCCGATGGCTTCGAAGATCTCCAGCATCGCCGCCTGCCACGGCTCGCGAAAAAGATGGGTGCCGACCCAGGGGTGGGCGTCGATGGCGTCAAACAGGCCGAGGGCAAAGGTGCGGATCGCCTGGCCCGGTTCGGCATCTTGCGCGACATCGGTCAGGACGCGGCCGATGATGGCGTCGGTGGCGGCGGTCAGCAATTCGTTCTTGTCGGCGACATGCCAGTAGATCGCTCCGCTGCCCGTCGAGAGACGTGCTGCGAGGGCGCGGAAGGTCAGGGCATTTTCGCCCTCGGCATCGAGGATATCGATCGCCGCTTCGACGATCCTTTCCTTTGAGAGGGCGTCGGTGCGCCGCTCGCTGCGTTGGGTCCTGTTTGGGCGGGTTCTGGTCCGCCGAGTCTTGATTTGCTGATTCCTGATTTTCATGGGCGCATCTTGACATGAATGGAACGACGTTCCAATTACTATCTATGGAACACCGTTCCAATCATCTTCGGAAGGGAATGTAATGACTGCAACAGTCGCGATCGTCGGGGCAGGCCTCGGCGGCCTCACGCTTGCCCGCGTCCTCGCCGTCAACGGCATAGGGGCCACGATCTACGAGGCGGAGCCTTCGGCCGAGGCCCGCACACAGGGTGGCCAGCTTGATATTCACCCGCATAACGGCCAGCGGGCGCTGGAGGATGCCGGCCTCACCGAGGCGTTCCGCGCCATCATCCATCACGGCGCCCAGGCCGCACGCGCGCTTGACCAGCATGGCGCGGTGCTGCTGGAGAAGGCCGATGACGGCGCGCTCTCGCGCCCGGAGGTGTTGCGCGGCGATCTGCGCCGCATCCTCATAAGCTCCCTGCCTGCGGGCACGATCCAGTGGGGCAAGAAACTCACCGGCGTTGCGGCACTCGGCGCCGGCCGGCACGAACTGAGCTTTGCCGACGGGACCAGCGTCGTCAGCGATCTGCTTGTCGGGGCAGATGGTGCGTGGTCGAAGGTGCGGCCGCTGCTTTCGAATGCCAAGCCCGCCTATGTCGGCACGGCCTTCATCGAAACCTATCTCCATGATGCCGATGTCCGCCACACGGCTGCGGCAGAAGTGGTCGGCAACGGCGCGATGTTTGCGCTTTCGCCGGGCAAGGGCATCGTCGCCCATCGCGAGGCGGGCGGCGTGCTGCACGCCTATATCCAGATTAACCGCTCGCCCGAGTGGATCGCCGGCATCGACTTTTCCGATGCCGCTGCGGCAAAGGCCAGGATCGCCACGGAATTTGCAGGCTGGGCGCCGGCGCTCACTGCACTGATCACCGAAAGCGATACGGCGCTCGCCCCGCGCCTGATCCATGCGCTGCCGGATGCGCACCGGTGGCCGCGTCTACCCGGCGTGACGCTCATCGGCGACGCCGCCCACCTGATGGCGCCATCGGGCGAGGGCGCAAACCTTGCCATGTTCGACGGCGCGGAGCTCGCAAAGGCAATCGCCGCGCAGCCCGACAATATCGAAGCAGCACTCGCCGCCTATGAAGAGCCAATGTTTACCCGCAGTGCAACGGAGGCGGAAGGCGCCCGCTTTATCCTGGATCTCTGCGTCGGCGACCGGGCGCCCTATGGGCTGGTCGATTTCTTCACCGGCAAGCTCGGGCAGGGATGAGGCGCCAAGCCTCGATCTTGCCGGCCGACGTTCCTTCCGTAACGCGTCCGCACTCTTCCCGGCGAAGCGATGACTCTGTAAAGTGGCCGGACGTGTGTCAGACCATCTCACCCGGAGGCTCCCTATGGCCGAGGTCTTGTTGTTCCACCACGCACAGGGGTTGACCCCGGGCGTGCGCGCCTTCGCCGACGACATCAGGGCCGCCGGTCACATCGTGCACGCGCCTGACCTCTTCGACGGACGCACGTTCCAGAGCATCGAACAGGGTCTCGCCTATATTGGTGAGACCGGATTCGACGACATGCGGGAGCGCGGCGTCCGCTTTGCCGACAAACTGCCTGCCGGGATCGTCTATGCCGGGTTCTCGTTCGGCGTGCTGCCGGCGCAGAAGCTCGCGCAGACACGGCCAGGAGCCCGCGGAGCCCTGCTTTTCTATTCCTGCCTGCCAATCAGTGGCACATGGGCCTTCGGGCCCTGGCCGGACGGCGTCCCGGTGCAGATTCACGGTATGGACAAGGACCCGGTCTTCGTCGGCGAGGGCGATATCGATGCCGCCCGCGAGATCGTGGCGAAGGTCGAGGACGCGGAGCTTTTCCTGTATCCCGGCGACCAGCACTATTTCGCCGACAGCTCGCTCCCATCCTATGACGCGGATGCAACCGCGTTGCTCACCAAGCGAGTGCTCGCGTTTCTGGATCGCGTTTGATCCATTCCTGCGCCCCCGCAAGCGGAACGACCGGCGGGCATGGGCAGGGAGAGTGTGTGTCAGTCCGGGTAACAGGCGGCGATTGACCTGCCAAGGCGAAGATGTAGCCTGTGCCCATGCACAACGCGCTGATTGAATATGCCGATCTCATTTCGCTGCTGACGGCTGTCGGCACCTTCGTCGCGATCGTGGCCTATCACCGGCTGCTCGAACTCTCGTTTTAGATCTGCGCTTCTCTATCTGATCGACAACGCCGAAGTTGTGGAATTGCACCTAACCAATATAGTTATTGTAAAAGTTGCATCGCATGAATCAATTGCTTGAGCTATGCAACATTTAGGACTTCAACGGGTAGGCGCATATGCACGGGCAATGGCATGGCCAAGTAGACGAGGAAACTTATGTAAATATTGAGATTGATGATTGCGGATCATATTATAGGGGGCGCGGGCATCTCTTCGGCCACTACAGTTGGCTGACGGTGTGCAACTTTGTTACGCTAGATAAATCACCAAACCAGGATCTTAGTGTCGACCTGCGATATGAGGCGGAAGAGGGAAGCGCTTTAATTCCAATCGAAGATTTGAAGAAAGCATTTCCAGACGGCGAATTTCCGTTAAAGGCCCGTCTCAAACTTCAAATCACGCGAAAGGGACTGAAGGTCACAATTTCAACTCAGCTGCAAGCAGGTATTTTTTCTCACACCCATGTATTTACTCCGTCGAACTCCGGTAAGAAGAGTAATATTGTTGCAGACAGGAATGTAAATTCCTGGAAGAAATTTAAAGCATACGTGGCAAGAGCCGAAAGCAACCAATATATTTACCGAGGTCAGCCCGTACAAAAGAGATTGAGAAGCGCGTTTCATAGGACGAACAGAAAGATTTTGTGGTGGTACGTAAACGACGACATTCCAAGACTACACAGGGTCCTTTCGGCGAATACAAAGCACTTTTTCAATCTGTCTAACCCGAATGAGAATGGGTCGTTCTGGCACATTGCGCAACACCATGGATACCCAACCCCGTTGCTGGATTGGTCTCATTCGCCTTACGTTGCTGCCTATTTTGCTTTCCGCCAAAAAGTTGCTGATCCCGAACCAAAGCGAAAAGTTCGTATTTTCGTGTTCGACGCAAGGGCATGGAAAGCGGATTTCAGGCAATTCCAGTCGGTGGAAAATATAAGGCCTCATCTATCTTTGATGGAGCCACTGGCACTTGAGAATCCACGTGCACTTCCTCAGCAAGCGCTTTCCGGAATCGCGACTGTGGATGACGTTGAGGGTTATGTGGAGAGTCTTGAGCGGCTTCGGAAAAAGAAATATTTGCGAGCTTTTGACCTGCCATACTCAGAGCGCAAAGTCGTCTTGGACGATCTTCGTCTTATGGGAATATCCTCTGGTGCATTATTCCCCGGCCTCGATGGTGCGTGCGAAGATATGAAGATGAGAATGTTTGATTCATGAGTATTAGATTACTTGATTTGAGCATCTTTTAATTGATGGCGGTTGCGTCACTGCCCGACGCAGCGATTGACCTGCCAAGGCGAAGATGTAGCCTGTGCCCATGCACGACGCGCTGATCGAATATGCCGATCTCATTTCGCTACTGACGGCCGTCGGCACCTTCGTCGCGATCGTCGCCGGCGTCGTCGAGCTCATCAAGGCGCGCCGTGCCCATGTGAAGGAGAAGGAGCAGGAGTTCAACAGCTCCTATCTGACGATCAGCGATGCCTATCACCGGCTGCTCGAACTCTCCGTCGAACATCCCCACCTCGGCATCTTCCCCTGGCAGGAAGAACCCGCCGACCTCTCACCCGACGACCTCGTCAGGCGCGACATTTTCTACGAGATGATGATCTCGATCTTCGAGCGCGCCTATCTGGAACGGCACAAGACGCCTGAAATAACAGAGCATTTCTGGCCCGGCTGGGAGATGTTTCTGAGAAGGCAGATCGAGAAGCCGTCGTTCCGGAAATATTGGGGGATTTTTGATGGGGAGGGGGCGTTCGGGGCGTATGACAAGCGGTTCGAGGCGTTTGCGCGGGGGCTGGATAGCGGGCAGGCGGGTGGTCAGGGTGGAGGATGAGGGGTGGATTAGCCCGGCCTCTCGATGGGGACCGGCACGCCAACCTCCCTCATTCCTGTGCTTGTCACAGGAATCCAGCCACCGCGCGTCTGCGCGGTGAATGACTCATCTTATGCGATAAGAGAAAAAGTCTTTTCTGCCCAATGACTTGGGCAGGCTGGATCCCTGTGACAAGCACAGGGATGAGGGTGGGGAGGAGGGCCGCCCACGCCGAAGCAAAGGCTGCGAAGAGGCGGCGCTCGTATGGTTGACGATCTATCGTCAGACGTTACCAGCGTGGTCCCTGGCATTTTTAGGCGGATTGGTTTCGGGATCGTGAAGTGGATACTCGATCTTACAGAACTGGCTTCCGGCTCAATCCCGCAACTCCGTTGAGATTGATTCAAGGGTGGTTGAAATCCACTATCAGCTACTGTGCCATTCCCGCGCAGGTCAAGTTGCATACCAGTGAAACTCCCCGGCAGGATAGCCCGAATGATGGCATCCTCAAGATAAAATCTACCAAAACGGCTTAGCCCAATTCTTGCAATCATCAGGGGTGGTGCGGGCATTATTGTCGCGATAATATCAACCGGATCTGCGGGTGGGCCGGACCTGTAACCTCGACTTGGAACTTGTTGAAGGCCCAACGTATTGTTTAGCGTTGTTCTATCGATCGAGGAATAAAAATGTCTTCAGAGTCCACGCGTCTCACATCCGAGGCAATGACACTATCGGCCGCTGCCGTTCTGAACTCGCTCATCTCCGTGCTTGGCAATAAGGGCCTGCTTTCTCCCGAAGAAGAGCGGGAAGTCTATCGCACCGCCGCCGAGATGATCGACGAAGCCTCCGGCGACGACGAGGATGGAACCTACGAGCTGGCGCGTGAGCTGATCGAACTCAGGCTTGCCGATACCTAGGGCAAGTCCGTTTTTCTGCGGCCACCGAAATACTCTACTCTTCCTGTTCATGCGAGCGCTTCAGCAGTCGAAGCATTGCATGGTGAAAGACAGTGCGCTCCTCGGCCTTCCAGTCATTCGTCAGTTGCTCGAACACCTCTTGCTGCCAATGGTGGGCGTCGACAAGTGGTTGCCGGCCCATGCGCATTCCAAAACTGATTGCGAATTAAAACCGGTCGAGCTATCCTCCCCCTGAATGCATGATGCAACCAGAAGCACGCGCGCGGTGCTCAGGAGGAGGAAGAGGAAATGGCCAAGCTTGTATTCGGATTGAACGTGTCACTGGACGGTTACATAGACCATGACGCATTCATGCCCGGTCCCGTGCTCTTCCGTCACTTCATCGAGAGCGTGCGCGGCGCGGCCGCCATCGTCTACGGTCGCCGCATGTACGAACTCATGCGCTATTGGGACGAAGATCATGCGGACTGGGAGCCGGCGGGAGGCGAGTTCGCGGCGGCGTGGCGGGGCCAGCAGAAGTGGGTTGTATCGCGCTCGCTGACATCGGTCGGCCCCAATGCCACGCTTGTCGAGGGCGACCTCGAAACTGTCATACGCGGGCTGAAGGACACGCTTACCGGGGAGATCGGCGTTGGCGGATCGGACCTGGCGCGTAGCCTGACGGAGCTTGGTCTCATCGATGAATATCAGCTCTACTTCCATCCCGTCGTGCTCGGCCACGGCACGCCATTCTTCACAGCGCCCCGGCCGCGGCTTCGCCTGGTGGCCAGCGATCGTATCGACGAGGACGTGATCAGGCTGACCTACGTTCCGGCCTGAGGCTAGGCGCGCGCCTGTCGCCGCAGTCTCCTGGCACGTCATCGAAAAGCCCGTCCTGTCGCTGAGGCGCTTTGCGCTGGCGGGCAGGGTGCCCGGCGCCGGGGAAGGCCGGGCGACGATGGCGTCGGCGGCGGCCCTGGAAGGGCGAGCCGGTAGCGGCGGCCACAGGGGCACGCTGGGCCTACGGGCATGCGGTTCCCGAGCGATTCCGCGCAACAGCCCTCCCGAACCTGTACCTCCTCTCAACCTTCACAGGCAAACCTGCTGCCATGCCAACCCGCCATGCCGAGGGGTCATCATATGGGCGTAGGGGGCACCACCCGCATACCCCTGATTGCTGTCGTTCGTTCCCATGCGAAAGCTGCCAGAATGCATATCTTGAAATGCTGCTTCATGGGGCCGGTTGAGGGGCAGGTCCAGGAGGCGGGTGGACGGGAAGGGGGATGCCGCTTATGCGGAGAATTCGCGTTAGTAACCTTGAGTATCTGAGTACATTTGGTGGAGCGTTGAGTATCTGTCGTGCACCCTCAGCCTGGAGCGCAGTGCTGGGAACCGCGACGGTTGTGTCATCAGCGAGTACCGATGGTTCCCTAAGCTTTGCCAGTCAGCGCAGCTTCGCCACTCCCGACGGCGCCGCCGTCCCGTCCTCCTTCGCAAGTCCGTCTTCCTTTATCGGGAATATCATGCAGCCTGCCGCGCTGGTCTCATCGGGCAGCGTGCAGACTGCCTCGATACCGCCGACGGCGATATCAGCGCCTTCGGGCGACGGCGGCACGCAGGATACGTCCACCAAGACGGCGTCGATCCTCCCGGCGCTGCAGACGACGACCACGACAACAGAGCGGACCGTGCTCGGCCCGGACCCGTACCAGGAAGCCGCGACGCTGCCGTCGGCGCCCCTGCTGACGGGCATTACCAGTGATGCCGGCACGGCAGGCCCTACCACGTCTCCGACCGATCCTGCCGCCGGTTCCGGCACTACGTCGTTACTCCTTCAGACCTCGATAGCCTCCATCTCGGTGCAGCCGAGCGAGAGCGTTTCCGCCGAAACCCCCGTAGGCTCGGTGGCGCTCGCAGCGCCGGCCGCTGCGGCTGCTGCGGCGCCGACGCTCAACAAGATCGCGCTCGAGAACATGAAGCAGGGCAACCCCATCAGCGAATGGGGTCTGGAGGGTGATGGCAACGGCAGCATCCAGGGCTTTGCCACCGAAATCAGCACCAATATCGGCCAGACGGTCGATTTCAAGATCGCCACGGATTCCACCCATTACCGCATCGATATCTATCGCATGGGCTATTATGGCGGGGCCGGCGCGCGCAAGGTGGACTCGATCGAGAAATCGCTGACCACGGCGCAGATCCAGCCGCACCCGATCGTCGACATGTCGCTCGGTCTCATCGATTGCGGCAACTGGTCGGTATCGGCCAGCTGGCAGATCCCTGGCGATGCCGTCTCGGGCGTTTATTTCGCCAAGCTGGTGCGCGAGGACGGTACCGAGGATGCAAGCATCATCCCGTTCGTCGTGCGCGACGATGCCTCGACCAGCAATATCGTCTTCCAGACCTCGGACACGACATGGCAGGCCTATAATGCCTGGGGCGGCGCCAGCCTCTATTATGGCGAAGTGCCGGTCGATCCCGCCGACATGATCGGCTACCTGCCGCCAAACTGCAGCTGCGGCCTGCAGGCGATCGGCCGCGCCTCGGCGGTCAGCTATAACAGGCCGATCATCACCAATACGAGCCCGATCGGCGGTTCGCACGATTACATTTTCGGCGTCGAATCCTCCGCCATCTCGTGGCTGGAGCAGAACGGCTACGACGTTTCCTATATCTCGGGCGTCGATGCGACGCGCAACGGCGCGCTGCTGCTCAACCACGATGCCTATCTCTCCGTCGGCCATGACGAATACTGGTCTGCCGAACAGCGCGCCAATGTCGAGGCAGCGCGCGACTCCGGCGTCAACCTCGCCTTCTGGAGCGGCAACGAGTGCTACTGGAAGGTTCGCTGGGAGAGCAGCATCGACGGCAGCGGCCAAGCCTACCGCACCATGGTCTGCTACAAGGAAACTTGGGGCACGAGCTCGGATCCGAGCGGTGTCGGCACCGGCACCTGGCGCGATCCGCGCTATGCCGATCCCGGGCAGGAGCCGGAAAATTCGCTGACGGGCACGATGTTCCAGGTGGACAGCTACCGTCAGGACACGATCTCCATCCCCTACGACTATTCGAACCTGCGCTTCTGGCGCAATACCGATGTTTCCCAGCTGAATGAAGGCGATACCTACAATCTGGTGCAGAACCTGCTCGGCTACGAGTGGGATTCCGATGTCGAGAACGGCTTCCGGCCGGATGGTCTCGTCAACCTGTCGCTCTCGTCCATCTCGGTGGAAACCTATCTGCGCGATTACGGCGCGACGGTCGGTTCCGCCGTCGCCACCCACAGCCTCACCATGTACCGGGCCGCAAGCGGCGCGCTCGTCTTCGGCGCCGGCACCGTCTTCTGGTCCTGGGGCCTCAGCGACAATCACCAGGGGCCGACAACCTCGACCGACCGCAACGTGCAGCAGGCTATGGTCAACATGTTCGCGGACATGGGCATCCAGCCGACCACGCTCGATGCGAGCCTGATCCTTGCGACACAATCGACCGATGTGCTGAAGCCGACGTCGTCGATCTCGTCGCCGATCGTGGGTGCCTCCTTCCTCGAAGGCCAGCACGTGACGATCACGGGCACGGCGCAGGATTTCGGCGGCGGCATCATTGCCGGCGTGGAAGTCTCCACCGATGGCGGCCAGCACTGGTTCAAGGCCACCGGCCGGGAGAGCTGGAGCTATAACTGGGTCGTCCAGGCAAGCGGCACTTACACCGTCATGTCACGCGCCGTCGATGACAGCGTCAATCTGGAGGCGCCATCGGTCGGCAAGCAGGTCACCGTCACGCTGCCCGGCACGCAGGGCCTGTGGACGCTTGCGGAAAAGCCGGCGACGGAAGTGGCGATCGATCGCGATCCGGTCGAGCTCGGCCTGCGCTTCCAGGCAACGACCGCAGGCTCCGTGCAGGGCATCCGCTTCTACAAGGGCTTCTACAATATCGGCGAGCATGTCGTCAGCCTCTGGTCCAGCGACGGGACGCTGCTGGCAACGGGCGTATCGACGAATGAATCGCTTTCCGGCTGGCAGACGGTGATGTTCTCCTCGCCGATCCAGATTGCGGCCGGCACGACCTATGTGGCCTCCTATCACAGCAACGGCTTCTACTCCGTCACCGACAATTATTTCGGTAGCGGCAGCACCTATGCCAGCGGCGCGCTGAAGGCCGTCGATGGCGGCGGCGTCTACGCCTATAGCGACAATGCCGGCACATTCCCGGGCCTCAGCCCCGGCGGGTCCAACTATTGGGTGGACGTGGTCTTCGATGCCGGACCCAACAGCGTGCCAGTTGCCGGCGACGACAGCGGCCTGACGATTTCGCGCAACGGCACGCTGACGATCTCCATCGCCACGCTTCTGGCAAACGATACGGATGCCAATGGCGATGCGCTGACGATCAGCGCCGTCGGCAATGCGCTCAACGGCACTGTTACCCTCAACAAGCAGAACGGCACGATCATCTTCACGCCGGCTGCCAATTATTCCGGTCCGGCAAGCTTCAGCTATACGCTGTCGGATGGACGCGGCGGCACGGACCAGGCCAATGTCAGCCTCACCGTCGATCCGGGTCCTGCTGGCCAGTCGCTGTTTGCCGCCAATGAAGGGCCGACGGGCGGCAGCATCCAGGAAAATTCGCCGCTCGAACTCGGCATGAAATTCACGGCCTCGGTGAGCGGCACAATCACCGGTATCCGGTTCTACAAGGCCGCCGGCGATACCGGGCCGCATACCGGCTCGATCTGGTCGGCGAGCGGCACTCTGCTTGCGACGATCAGCTTTGCGGATGAATCGGCCTCCGGCTGGCAGACCGCGGCATTCTCCAACCCGCTGCAGATCACGGCTGGCACGACCTATGTCGCCTCCTACCACACGACCGGCAGCTATGTGGCGACATCGGGCTATTTCAACTCGGCCCATACCAACGGCGCGCTCACGGGCCTTGCAGGCGCCAACGGCGTCTATTCCTACGGATCGGGCACGACATTCCCGACGTCCAGCTATCAGTCGTCGAACTACTGGGTGGATGTCGTCTTCAACCAGTCGACGACCAACACGGCGCCGGTCGCCGCCAATGACAATGGCTATACGACCTATTCCAACACCGCGCTTTCGATTGCCGCAGCAAGCCTGCTTGCAAACGACCATGATGCCGATGGCGATCCGCTCAGCATCACCGGCGCTAATGGTGCGGTCAACGGAACGGTGACGTTCAATAGCCAGACGAATAGCGTCATCTTCACACCTGTTACGGGCTATACGGGTGTCGCAAGCTTCACCTATTCGATTGCGGACGGGCATGGCGGCACGTCGTCGGCAACCGTCAGCCTGACGGTCAATTCACAGCCCGGCGGCGGCACGACATCAAGCCTGTTCACCAGCGCCGACACGTCGGGTGTTACCGCCGCCAATGACGCCAACTCGGTCGAGCTCGGCGTCAAGTTCATCGCTTCCGCCAATGGCCAGATCACCGGGCTTACCTATTACAAGAGCGCCCAGGATACCGGCACGCATGTCGGCTCGCTCTGGACGGCGAGCGGCCAACTCCTTGGGCAGGCAACCTTCATCAACGAGACGGCGAGCGGCTGGCAGACGGTTTCCTTCACGCAGCCGATCAATATCACCGCCGGCACGACTTATGTGGCGAGCTATCATTCCAACGGCTTCTATTCGGCAACCGCGAACTACTTCACGACAGACTATACGAGCGGTGCGCTGACGGCGCCGGCAAGCACGGTCAGCGGCGGCAACGGCGTCTATGCCTATGGCACGGGCAGCCTGTTCCCGACCTCTTCCTACAATGCCAGCAATTACTGGGTCGACGTGCCCTATAAGCAGGGCGCGCAGAATACGGCTCCGGTCGCCGCCAATGACAGCGGCTTTACGACAAACACAGGCACGCCTGTTACCATCCAGGCATCGGCACTCACTGCCAATGACAGCGATGCCGATGGCAATACGATCTCGATCACCGGGGTCAGCGGTGCGGTCAACGGCACGGTTTCCTTCGACAGCCAGGCGCAGACCGTCACTTTCACGCCGACGGCGGGATATTCGGGGCCGGCGAGCTTCAGCTATGCCATTGCCGACGGGCAGGGCGGCACGGCATCAGCTGAAGTTTCGCTCGCTGTCAACAACCCGGCTGCAGGACCGGAGCAGAACCTCTTTGCCGCCAACGCGACGCCCTCGGTCATCTCTGTCAACGACAACCAGCCGGTCAATCTCGGCATGAAATTCCAGGCCGATACGGCAGGCTGGATCACCGGCATCCGCTTCTACAAGGGGGCCGACAATACAGGCCCGCACAACGGCTATCTGTGGACGGCTTCGGGCACTCTGCTCGGCAGCGTCACCTTCAACAACGAGACGGCCAGCGGCTGGCAGACCGCGCAGCTTACCCAGCAGGTCGCGATCCAGGCGGATACGACCTACGTCGTTTCCTACTCGACCAACGGAAACTACTCGGCAACAGGCAATTACTTCGGCAGCGAGGTGACGAACGGCGACCTGAAGGCGCTTGCCGGCAATAACGGCGTCTATGCCTACGGATCGGGCGGGCTGTTCCCGACGAGCAGTTACAACAGCACAAACTACTATGTGGACGTGGCGTTCAAACCGCAGCTCGCGGCGTAAAGCCTGCGAGGATGTAAGGCCAAGCATCGTAAAGGATGATCATATCGATGATGCGTGCAGACAACAGATTGCCGGTTACGGTTCTCGCCGGGTTTCTCGGCGCCGGCAAGACGACTGTCCTCAATCATGTACTGAGTAATCGTGAGGGTCGTCGGGTTGCTGTCATCGTCAACGATATGAGCGAGGTCAACATCGATGCGGACCTCGTGCGCGAGGGGGGTGCAGACCTCTCGCGCACGGACGAGACGCTGGTGGAGCTCACCAATGGATGCATCTGTTGCACCCTGCGCGACGATCTCCTGAGCGAGGTACGCCGGCTCTCCGCTGCCGGCCGTTTCGATTATCTGCTGATCGAGGGCACCGGCATTGCCGAGCCGCTGCCGGTCGCAGCCACCTTCTCCTTCCGCAACGAGAGCGGCGCAGCACTCTGCGACGTGGCAAGGCTCGACACGATGGTTTGCGTCGTCGATGCGGTCAATCTTCTCGCCGATTACCGGAGCGCCGAGTTCCTTGCCGATCGCGGCGAAAGGCGTGACGGGGACGATGAGCGCAAGCTCGTCGAACTGCTCGTCGAGCAGATCGAATTTTCCGACGTCGTCATCATCAACAAGGCAGGCGAGGTGCCGCCCGCAATGCTCGCCGAGGTTCGCCAGGTCGTGGCGGCGCTCAATCCGGATGCCCGCGTCATCGAGGCGGTCTTCGGCCAGGTGCCGCTTGGCGCGATCATGGATACCGGCCTCTTCAGCGAGGCGAAGGCTGCTCGCCATCCGCTCTGGCACAAGGAGCTCTTCGGCTGGGGCGACCATGTGCCGGAGACTGAGGAATACGGCATTGCAAGCTTCGTCTATCGCAGCCGCCGGCCTTTCGATCCCGCGCGGCTCAGCGATTTCCTCGACAGGAAATGGCCGGGCCTCATCCGCGCAAAGGGCCATTTCTGGCTGGCGACAAGGCCTGATGAGATCGGCCTGCTGTCCATTGCCGGCACGCAATGCCGCATCGATACCAGGGGTTTCTGGTGGGCATCCGTGCCGAGGGCGCAATGGCCGCGTTATCCGCAGTTCCGCCAGCTGATCGACAGGCACTGGGACGATGTCTGGGGCGACCGCCGCCAGGAGCTCGTCTTCATCGGTTCCGGCTTCGACAGGCACGCCATCTGCAGTGCGCTCGACGATTGCCTTGCCGGGGAGGAAACGGGTTTCGATCCGGAGATTGCCACCGGGCTTCGGGATCCGTTTCCGCCATGGCAGCACGCACATATGCATGCGCATTCAAAGAGTTAGAGCGTCCTGATGGACGTAAGACGCCCTAAGGTGAACGTGTTTTGATTATCAACCAGAGGAGAGAACAATGAGCAGCGAACTTTATGCAGACGGTATCGGCGAAATCACCATCACCGGCACGATCGTGCGCATCGACCTGATGTCGCTGTCGGCGACCGACCGCGATGCCAACAACAATCCGAAGCCGGTCTTCCGCCAGCGCATCATCATGCCGGTCGACGCCTTCGCCAATGCGGTCGATCTCATGCAGAAGGCGTTGGGCGGCCTGGTCGAGGCGGGTGCGGTTCGCCGGATCGGCGATATGTCGGCTGCCGCTGCCGCCGATATCCAGGCGGCGCAGGCCGGCGCTTCGAACGCCTCGCCGAACTTCAACTGATAAACAAATCTGGAGCGCCGTGCGTCCATTCGGACGCACAAAGGACGCTCCAATTCTTTGAAACTAAGCCTCGGTCTCGTATTGTTTCGGGTGGGCCATGAGTGGTTTTCTGCATACCAACCTGCATTGTCTTGCGCTCGTCGCACGTCATCACGGCGTCGATCTTTCTCCTGAGCGGCTGCAGCACGATTATGCTGTCGGCAACGATCCCGTTGCCGTGCGGCAGCTCTTGCGCATGGCAAAGGATGCGGGCTTGAGGGCCAAGCATCTCGATCTCAACTGGCGAAGCCTGTTCCAGCTCGGCGAGGCCTTCCCGGTGCTGGCCGAACTCAACAACGGCAACTGGGTGGTCATCGCCGGCGCTGTCGGGGAGGGCGAGGAGGAGAGAATCCGGGTTCTCGACCCGCTTTCCTCTCGCGCCGAGGTGATCATGCTCAGCGAAGAGCAATTCGCCAGGGCCTGGCTCGGATCGGCGATCCTGCTGAAACGCAATTATCGCATGTCCGATGAGGACCGGCCCTTCGGCTTCCGCTGGTTCGTCCCTGAGATCATCAAGCAGCGCAGCTTCTTCCGCGATGTCGCGCTCGCCGCCTTCGTGCTCTACGGCCTGGGGCTGATGACGCCGATCTTCTTCCAGCTCGTCATCGACAAGGTGCTCGTGCACCAGAGCTATGCGACGCTGACGGTTCTGACAGTCGGTATCGGGATCGCGCTGATCTTCGATGCGACCTTCAGCTTCCTGCGCCGCTACCTGCTGCTCTACGCCACGAACAGGATCGACATCCGCGTCGCCACCCGCACTTTCGGCCATCTGCTCAACCTGCCGATCGCGCTCTTCGAGCAGGCCTCGGCCGGCGTTCTCGTCAAGCATATGCAGCAGACGGGGCGCATCCGCGAATTCCTGACCGGCCGGCTGTTCCTGACGCTTCTCGATGGTGTCTCGCTCTTCGTCTTCGTGCCGATCCTGCTTCTCTACAGCGTCAAGCTGACGCTCGTGGTGCTCGGTTTCGCAGCCCTTGTCGGCATCGTGGTGATGATGCTCGTCGGGCCGTTCCAGCGCCGCCTGAAGGCGCTCTACCAGGCCGAAGGCGACCGGCAGGCCCTACTGGTGGAAACCGTGCATGGCATGCGCACCGTCAAGTCGTTGGCGCTGGAGCCGCGCCAGCGCAAGGTATGGGACGATTATTCGGCCCAGTCGATCTCGGTGCGTTTCCGCGTCGAGAAGATCTCGACCATCGCCCAGTCGCTGACGGGACTTCTGGAAAAGCTGATGAGCGTTGCGATCATCGGCCTTGGCGCGCTCGATGTCTTCAGCGGCGCGATGACGATCGGTGCGCTGGTTGCCTTCAACATGCTCGCCGGCCGCGTCTCGGGGCCGCTCGTGCAGATCGTCACCATGGTGCATGAATATCAGGAAGTGGCTCTCTCCGTGCGCATGCTCGGCGAGATCATGAACCAGCGGCCGGAGCAGGCGGGCCGCGGGCGTGGCGTCAGGCCGCATCTGCATGGCCGCATCGAATTCGACAGGGTCAGCTTCCGCTATGCGCCTGATGCGGCGCCGGCGCTCGACAATGTCTCCTTCGCCATTCCGGCAGGCTGCGTCTTCGGCGTGGTCGGCAAGAGCGGCTCGGGCAAGACGACGATCACAAGGCTCATCCAGGGGCTCTACCAGAGCCAGGAGGGGCTGGTGCGCATGGACGGCTATGACAGCCGCGAGATCGACCTCGTGCATCTTCGAACCAGCATCGGCGTCGTGCTGCAGGATAATTTCCTGTTCCGCGGCTCGGTGCGCGACAATATTGCCGCCGCCAAGCCCGATGCCAGCATCGAGGAGATCATGGAGGTCGCCCGCATCGCCGGCGCCGAAGAGTTCATCGAGCGCCTGCCGCGCGGCTTCGACACGATGCTGGAGGAAAATGGCTCAAACCTCTCGGGCGGCCAGAAACAGCGGCTTGCCATTGCGCGTGCGCTGATCACCGATCCGAGGCTGCTGATCTTCGATGAGGCCACAAGCGCGCTCGACCCTGACAGCGAGGCGATCATCCGCGACAATCTCAGCCGCATCGCTGCCGGCCGCACTGTTATCATCGTCTCGCACCGGCTTTCGACGCTGGTCGATGCCGATGCCATTCTCGTCATCGATCGCGGCAAGGTCGCCGATATCGGCCGGCACGATCAGCTCGTGTCGCGCTGCATGACCTACCGCCACCTCTGGGCACAGCAGATGAGGCAGGTCGCATGAACGCGCACGTCAGAAAATCCGACGAAAACATGCCAGTTCCTTCAGACAAGCGGCCATCAGACAAGGGCCCGGAGAAGGGCAGGGAACTCACCGCCCGCCCGCCGCTGCCGCCGGCAATTGCCGAGTTCCAGTCCGACGCCGTCGAACTCGAAGAACGCGCGCCGCCGCGCGTCGCCCGCATGACGCTATACTGCATCACGGCGTTGCTTGCCGCGGCGATCACCTGGGCCTCGGTCTCCTCCATTGACGAGGTGGTGATTGCGCCGGGCAAGCTCGTCACCACCCAGCCGACCATCGTCGTCCAGCCGCTCGAAACCTCGATCATCCGCACGATCGACGTGAAGGCCGGCGAGGTGGTGCGTGCCGGCCAGACGCTGGCGACGCTCGACGCCACCTTCAGCCAGGCCGATGTCGGGCAGCTGAGGGCGAAATTTTCCGCCCTCGACGCCCAGGTGAAGCGCCTGGAGGCCGAGCTTGCCGGCGAGGATTATTCGAAGATTGCCGGCAACACGAAGGATGAGCAGCTGCAAGTGCAGCTCTTCGGCCAGCGGCGGGCCTTCTACATGGCGCAGCTGCAGAATTTCGAACAGCAGATCGCCGGCCAGTCGTCCGTACTGGCGGCAAACCGCAATCAGGAGGCCGTGCTGAACGACCGGCGCGACAACCTTTCGCAGATAGAGGCGACGCGAAAGAAGCTCTATGACAAGGAAAGCGGCTCGCTGCTCACCATGCTCGGCTCGCGCGACGCCCGTCTCGATGTCGAGGCCGATATCACCGCCGTGCGCGGCAAGGCCGACGAGGCAGTCCACGCCTATGCGAAATTGCGCGCCGACCGCCAGGCCTTCATCGAGGATTTCCGCCGCGCCGCGATGGAGCAACTGGTGGACCTGCGCGGCCAGCGTGACATGGCGGGCGAAGAGCAGAAGAAGATGGAGCTGCGCCGCAACATGGTGGCGCTGACCGCACCGGCAGACGCCGTCGTGCTCGATCTCGCCCAGCGCTCGGTCGGTTCCGTCGTGCGCGAGGCCGAGCCTGTGGTGACGCTGGTGCCGATCAACGTGCCGCTCGAAGCCGAAGTCTCGATCAACACCCGCGACATCGGCCGCATCGCCGTCGGCAAGGAAGCCCGCATCAAGCTCGACGCCTATCCCTTCCAGAAATACGGCACGGCAACGGGCGAAGTGCGAACGATCAGCGAGGACACTTTCCTCACCGGCCAACCGGAACAGACCGCCACCCCGAGCCAGCCATCCGCCCCCTTCTTCAAGGCGCGCATCCTGCTGGCCGATACAAGGCTGAATGCTGCCGGAGCGCCGGTAAGATTGCTGCCGGGCATGACAGTGTCGACGGAGATCAAGGTCGGCCAACGGACGGTGATCTCCTATTTCCTCTATCCGCTGCTGCGCGGGCTGGATGATGCGATACGCGAACCGAATTGAGGGGTCCGCCGGCGAGGTGTAGGCGAGGGGCCACCTACACGAGCCAGGGAATGGGGGCGGCGCTGTCGCTGATGGCGCTGCCCCCAGACCTGTCGGAATCGCCGGGGGGATTCTGTTCTGGTGGACCTGGGCGCTCGTGTCTTGCTTTGTAATCCGCAACGGATTCTCGTTCAGAGGTAAAAAAGCAGACCAGTCGACCTTACCTGGTTGGCTTTCAGGGAGCGCCCAATGACATTCAGTTCTACCGCTGTCGTGACAGTCGCGGCGATTTTAACTGGAGCGGCGACTGGTTATATCATGCCCATGAAGCGTCCCGCGCCATGCCCAAACGATATCGCTCCACGCTCAGCGTTAGGAGGAAAGCCCGCGATCGCTGCTTTCTACAATCGTGGAACAGCGCCGGTTCTGATCTCTTGGATGGCACCGGAAGGCTACGAAGTAATGTACGGGGAGGTTGCCCCCGGAAAATCGGTCGCCTATAGCACGTTTGATTCCTATAAGTGGTTGTTACGCAACAAAGGCGGAAGTTGCATTGCGGCCGTGAAGCCGATCGACCGGTATTACAGTGTCGCTGGCCGCGATCCGTAATTGGCGCCGGTCTTCGCCAATCTCACGACCATACGGCACGCCGCTTGGCTTGAACGTGGATTGGATCGGCGGAAGCGAGATGATCAAACGGGGCACACCCAACTTCACGAAATTAGCTTCCTGAATTTCCGTGCGGTTGTGTTTCCGAAGGGAGGAGGGGCGGCCATCAATGCCGCTAATCATCCCGCATAAGCGAAAAAAACTTTGCCGCGACCTGGATCGACTATCGTGACGCTGCCGCCTGTTCCGTATGAGTAGAATGATCCGGTTGACTGGATCGCTTTGTCCGCTTCACCGTCGCGCCCGTCTTTAATCGAGATATCGAAGCCGAACTTTCCCAGGTATTCAGAGATCGTCGGCGGATGGCCCTCTGGAAGCTCCACGGACATCATATCTGGATCGTCGTCGTAAGGATGCCACCTGTCCAAGGCTGCTTCGTCGCTACGGTCGTCGACCGGTGTTGCGTGCCAGACTCCCTGTCCTCCTGAAAGCATGTCCTTCAGGTGGCTTCCCTGTTTTCGTGCCCAGTCTGCGCTCGTATCGGTCAGCCGATAGACAACGAACCCGGTCTCATTGTCGCCGGGCATGAAACCGACGCCCCAGGATTCCTCCAGGCGATACTCGATCTCTGCTACTTCAAGTGGTTCGGGAACGCGTGCGAGAACAAAGTTTCGCTCCCAGATTTTCATCCCAACGAAGAGCGATACGATCGCCCCCAGACCAAAAGCGACAATCAGACTTCTTCGGACGGACTGGTCGGGTCGCGTTCGTCGCCAGAGACGGCGTAGCCAAAGAAAGAAAATTGCAATTGTGGCGACGAAAAACAGAATCAAAATGGCGAACACGCACAGCATGAAAACGACGAAGTTCATACGGACCTATCGGAGATGAATGGAATTTTCCAAACGCGCAGACATCAATATTTTGCATGCCTGGCGATGCTCTGCAATTGAGGGTCTTAAGTCTCGTCCGCGATCCATGCGAGCGAAGCTCCATGCGGGTCGGTCCAGGCGACAGGAGAGCGGTTCACAGACAGGAGGAAGCGCCCGGGTGGCCAGCTTGTTCCTGCGCGCGTGGCGGCCATATTCATCCTGCCGACCCAGTTGCGGTTCGCGCAGGCTGATACGAGACCGGAGCTTCGGGCCGGTTTCGAGGCGCTGGCGGCAGCGGTATCCCCGTTCTGCGCCGATGCTGACATCGTGACCGAGACTTTCTGGGCAGCGCTTCACGGGCTTGTCGAGTTCGAACGTTCCGGCCGCATCAGGCCCGGCATGCGTGACCAGCGGATCGCGCTCGTCGTTCGGGCGATCGTGGAGGCGGGGCGCAATCCGCAGGGCCGTGGCTCGCATTATCCGGTCGCGAACCGCTCGTCCCTTGTGCGAGCCTCAGAGGCAAAAACCTCACCCTACGGCCCCTCATCCGACCCTTCGGGCCACCTGACCAGGGTCGAGCCGCGTGTCTCGACCCGTCCTTCGGACCCCCGCGGGGGAGAAGGGAAATACCGCGCCGTCTCTGCATTCTCAAATGCGTCACTGCCTGAAACGCTCAGTCCCCTCAATTTACGATGAAATTCATGTCACAATCCTGTTCGAATTGATCGCTAGACGGGCGAAAATTGCGAGCGAGGATCAGCAGATGGCAGAAGAGAAGCCCCTGGATTTAACGGGCGAAATCGTCGACTTCGATGCCGGGCACGGGGAGGCCGCCACCGTCGAGATGGACGACTATTCCAAGAGCCTGGCGCAGGCGAAGGCAAAGTCGGTCAAGCTGGTGGACGCGATCACGGGCCACACACTGAAGAAGAAGGACGCCTTCCATTTTGACGATCTGCGTCCCGCGCTCGCCGATTTCGTGCGGCAGAAACACCCCGGCATCCGCTCGGACGACTATATCAGTCGCAAGATGGTCGATGACTATCGCGGCCAGTACATTGCCGAATTGCTGCGCGACGAACGCGGCGAGCTCTCCAACCTCGAGGACGAGGTCGTCGAGAGCCTGAAGACCCATGACACGCTCGCCGAAAACATCGAAGAGGACTACGAGGAACACCGTTCGCTCGGCGATCGTGTCGCCGATGTCGTCGCGACCTTCGGCGGAAGCTGGACCTTCATCATCTCCTTCTGCTTCTTCCTCGCCGTCTGGATGGGGATCAACCTGGTGCTTGGCGAGAAGGCTGCCTTCGACGTCTATCCCTTCATCCTGCTGAACCTCATCCTTTCGACCATCGCCGCTCTGCAGGCGCCGATCATCATGATGAGCCAGCGCCGCCAGGAAGCAAAGGATCGGTTGCGGGCGCTCAACGACTACAAGGTCAATCTCAAGGCCGAGCTGGAAATCCGCCACCTGCATGAAAAGGTCGATCACCTGTTGAACCGGCAGTGGGAACGGCTGACGGAGATCCAGCAGATCCAGATCGAAATGATGCTGGAACAGGCCAAGGCCGCCAATCGGGCGCTGAAGTTGAGCAAGGCGCAAAAATCCAAGACCAATGCGCTCAAGAGCCTCTTCAGCACCAAGCCCACGGCGGACGAGACCGACGAAAAGGGGGAATAGCCGGTCGGGCGATCACCATGAATTGGGGCCGAGATCGCGCTTGCCGTTCATGACGCGCACGGAGTTCGGGCCGGTCTTGTTCCAGGTCTCGCAGATTTCCTTTCCGGCGTCCCGGCCGTCTTTCCAGGTTCGGCAAAACTTGTTGCCGGCGATGTGCCATTTGCCTTCGATCGGGATCACGTCACCGTTGTCGAGCTTGACCTGACCCTTGGCGGTCCCGTCCTTCGATATGGACAGCGTGCCGCTATATCCTTCCTTCGGCCCACCAAGGGTGAGTTCCTTGCCGTTTGACAACAGGGCCGTCAGTTCCTTGCCGGTCATCGCGGTCGCGGCGATTGCGGGGAATGCGCCGAAAACAAGGATCGTTGCGAGAGCTGCGATGCGCTTCATGTTTCTTCCTCCACCTGGATGTCGATGATCTTCGACTGCGTCTTCCCAACCTGCCGGGGAAATGATGCACTCCAGGTGCCGATAACAACAATTAGCCATTGCTGATTACGGTAGGAAAGATCATTGGCGCCCGGAAAATGTTCTAACAGATGTTGTGCTATCCTGAATTGTGCAACCTCGTGAATCCCGTCAGGGTATATGCTCACGGTGCTCAGGATGAGATCGTGGCAAGAGCGATCAGGCTGACGAAGACGCTCAGCGGCGGAAGGTGCTGAGTGTCGCGGTGGCGCAGAACAGTCAAAATCGCGGCTGCGATGACGACCGCCCCGAGCGCCAGGCCGGGAATGCGGCTGGCGGGAAGCGCAATCAGGGCGGCGCTCGATATTTCAAGTCCGCCCGTCAAAATACCCCACCAGCGCGGATAGCCCCACCGGGCAAAATCGCTTCGCGTGCCTGATGTGCCGATTGCATTGACGATCCCCGCGCCTGAGAATGCGACAGCCAGGAACCAGAGTGAGAGAACATGAACCATCTCAGTGCGCACCTGTGATCATGGGAACGGCCACCAGGAGCATGATCACAGCCGTGAGGCCATGAATGCCGAAGGCGCTCTTCGTGGAGCCTTTCGCCGCGAGAATGACCAGCATGTCGCCGACAGGGATCATTGCCTCGATCAGCAGGACGATGCCGATCTCCCGTTGGACCCCCCACAGCATGAAGGCAAGCACCAGCAATCCCGCCACGATGTCGCGAACGCCCTTGAGGCGAAGCCACGAGGGGATATCGGGGTCATTTCCAGGAAGCGGCAGGCCAAAACTGCGCACCATGGTCGTTGGGGTCGCGATATAGCCGGTGCCGATCGCGATAATTGCGAGGGCCACAAGCAGGCCGATCCCATTCAGAAGCCAATCCATCACGCCATCCTTCTAGCGGTTTGAAATAATCTAGCGGTGCTAGATGTAAGCTAGCGTTGCTAGATATTCAAGCCGTGATATGATCCTGATGTCAGCGGGCAGGGCATGGGAGGTTGGGAATGGGTATCGCAGAGCGAAAAAGCCGGGAACGCGCCGATCGCGAAGATCGTATCGTCGCGGCAGCCCGTGCAATTGCGGAGAGCGAGGGATGGGATGCCGTCACGATCCGCCGTCTGGCCAAGGAAATCGAATACAGCCAGCCGGTTCTCTATTCACATTTCGAGAACAGGGACGCGATCGTAGCGGCAGTCGCAATCGAGGGCTTCAGGGAACTCGCGGCCGTTCTTCTGATAGCAGTGGACGGGGCGAACAGCCGACGAGATGCGCTCACGGATGTCGCCATGGCCTATTTTGCCTTCGCGCATAGCCGCCCGTCGCTCTATCAGGCGATGTTTATCCTCCCGACCCAATTGCGGTTCGCCGAAGCCGACACGCGAGCGGAACTTCGGGCCGGTTTCGAGGTGCTGGCAGCAGCGGTCTCTCCGTTTTGCGCCGATGCGGAGATCGTGACCGAGACCTTCTGGGCGGCCCTTCACGGACTTGCCGAACTCGAACGGTCGGGCCGCATTCGGCCCGGCATGCGTGACGAACGTATCGCGCTCATCGTCCGGGCGATCGTGGATGGGGGAGGCAACCCGCCGAGCCGTGGCCCACATCATCAGGGCGAATGACTGCTGGTGCCGGGCAGGGCGGAGGAAGCTTGAACTACCCCCGCAACTCCCCCTTCAGATGGTCCGCCAGCCTCAGCGCCAGCGCCACAGCAGGCAATGTCGGGTTGGCCTGTCCGGAGACCGGGAAGACCGAGCTGCCGGCGACATAGAGGTTTTCGAGGTCGTGGCAGCGGCAGTTGCCATCGACAACGCTCGAGCGGGGCGAGGCGCCCATTCTGGTGAGCCCGATCTGGTGGTAGCCGTCGAGCGCCTGGCGGCGGACGGCGGTTTGCAGGCCGTCTTCGGGGTGGAGCCATTCGAAGGTGCCGATCCGCCGTTTGCCGATCCATTCCGCCAGCGCGTGATGGCACCTGATCAGCGAGGCGAGATCCTCCTCGTCGAAGTCGAAACTGACGGCCAGGCGCTTCAGGCCGGTTTCATCGACCTCGGAGCTCAGCCGCACGCGGTTGGAAGCGACCGGTCGCTGTTCGCCGTGATAGGCGAGCCAGTAGAGATGCTCGCCGTTCTTCACGAAGAAATTTGGCTGCCGTTCGGATTTGAGCGCTGCCGTCGTCAGCTGCAGGGCGGCGTTGAAGCTTTGCATGGGGTTTGCGACCATGTCGGAAAGCGAAGCAGTGTCGGATACGCTCGCCTTGAAGGACAGCCGGCGCATCTTGCGCCTGCCGGTGATCGCCCTGAACATGTTCAGCGTGGCGCGCGCGCCTGCCGTCGCGTAGACCTCTTCCAGCGGCGGGCTGCGCAGCCAGAAGACGCTGTTTAAAAGATCGCGCTCGTTCTGCAGGGCGATGCTCGGTATCAGCCGCGAGCGGAACCAGGCGCCGGCGCCGTTGCGCCGGAAGAACATCTTTTCCATGAAGCTGCGATCGGTGAAGCGGATGCGGGCGAGCTCGCCGGCCAGATGCCCCATGTAATAGCGTCCGAGCGGGCCATCGACGCCGCCGAAAAGCCGGGGCGCGATTTCCTGCGCTGCCAGCAGCAGGCGGGCATTTTCGCGCCCGCCACAGGCCAGCACGAAGATCGTCGCCCCCACGGAATGCAGCTTGCCGCGATGCCACACCATGAGCCGTTTCGTGCGAGCGCCTTCGCGATCGAGATCGAGCCCGATCACGGTTGCCTGGGTGACGAGGTGCAGGTTCGGCAGGCTTTCGATCAGCGCTCCATGCGCCTTGGCCATATCCGGCTCGCGGGCCCAACTTTCGATCGAGGGTTCGAACTCACCTTCCATGTCAGGCATCTCGACGTCAGGTAGTTCGGCGCCGAGAAAGGTGCGGGCATCGTCATAATAGGCCCTGAAGGCGCTGTGCTCGATCGGCCAGCGGGCATCGCCGCGCGCCGGCCTGCCATCGAAGTCGCTGTCGTCGAACTCCACGCACCGGCCACCCCAGGCTTTCGAGGTGCCGCCGACTGCACGGCGGATCGTCAGGCTCGCTTCGGCATGGTGGGCGGTGCTGATGGAGGCCGCAGCCGCCAGCCGGTTCGTCTTTTCCGAGATCGCCTTGCCGCCGGATTCCAGGAGCGCGACCGAAAGCCCCGACCGGGCAAGCGCGATGCCCAGCGCCAGACCGACAGGCCCGGAGCCGACGACGCAAACATCGACGCGCCCCGCGAGCAGGTTTTGAAGCGACGAAATCATTTCACCACCCCTGGCTATGATGGCGGGATCATAGCGGTATTTTGCGGTGTGGTGTAATGTAATTTTGGAGAATTCAGCCTTTGGTTGTTGCGGGGAACCATGAAGGCTCGCGGCATCGACAATGCGGATTGCAGCTTCGTCCTTTGGAGCAAACTTCGATCGGGTCACGTCGCTGTTGCCGTTTCGATCGAGGGGAGGCGGGGAATGCGAGGTGGGAGGCGCACGCCGTCAGCCGCCGTTGCAGCCCAAGTCCACGAGGCTTCGGCCTCTTCCTACTTCTCGCTGGCGCAGAAGTGATGACCTGTTGACCCCGTTGCCCTGTTTTGCGAGCGACTTGGCCAGCCGCAGATGCTAGAGCTTCCCCAGAGCCCTTCAAGCGCGGAAAAGGACCAGGGAACCATGACCACCGCACTCCTCATTATCGATATGCAGATGGTCATGCAGGAGCGGCTCAATGCCGGGCGCGAGCGTGTGAACGGCGAAGCGGGAGAAAAGATCGCAGAGCTCGCCGCCACCTTCCGCGCCGCCCGCAAGCCGGTCATCCATATCCGCCATCGCGACGCCGACGAGAGTTCGGCGCTGCATGAGACGGCGCCCGGCTACCAGCCGATGCCCTGCGCCGTGGCGCGGGAGAACGAACCTGTTTTCATCAAGTGCACCTCGTCCGGCTTCGCGTCGACCGAGCTCGAAGGCTATCTGCAAGAGGTCGGCATCACGCATCTCGTCGTGACAGGGGCGGTCGCCGGCTTCTGCGTCAATACCACCGTGCGGGCTGGCTCGGATCTCGGCTTCAAGATGAGCGTCGTCAGCGACGCCGTGCTCGGCTTCGACCTGCCGGATGCGCATCTGTCGGCCCGCGCGATCTTCGACGTGACGATGGCGCATCTGAAATCCGATTTCGCCGAGATCGTCGAGACGCGGCAGCTGACGGCCATGCAGCCGGCTTGATGGGGCGGCCTGAGTTCAACGCCTAGGTCGTGTGGACTCTTGGGATCCCCAAGGCTGAGCAAATCAGATTCAAGACTGTCTTCTGGAGACAGTCATGGGTTTTTTGGATCGTCTGATTTTGCGTGATGAGCAATGGGAGCGGATATCGCCGCATAACGCGCCTCGAGAAAACGGCGAGAAACTACCTCGCCGTCGTCACCATCGCAGCAATCGTCCCATGGATCAGATAACAGTCCAGGCCGTCTAGAGAGAAATAGCTTGGCCCACACCCAGGCGTTTGGCCTCGCGGTAAGCGAGGTCGGCTGCCACCATATCCTCCATGGCGACGCCCATGGCCTTGTAGATCGTGATCTGCTGATCAGACGTCCGGCCTGATCGCTGCCCCAGCAACATCGCACCAAGATCGGTGCCTGCCTCGGGATCAATATTTGCGAGTTCGCAGCAGCCCACGGGTGTCGGCGCGAACGAATCCCGCGTCTCAACAAAGAGGGTGCCGCGAGCGATCAAATCGATCGGAAGTTCGCCGCCGGGCGGCGCGACACCAACCGAGGACACGTGCGTTCCTGGTCGAACCCATTCTGCGGATATTGCGGGGACATAGGAGTGCGTCGCGAGGCACACAACATCTGAAGAGCGTATCGCCGCCTCGAGGTCCTCGACGGCAGTGATGCCTTGATGACGTGAAGCCAGCGCCTGCGCATCAGCAAAATCTTTAGAGAACACTCGAATTTCCTGGAAATCGCGAACGAGCGGCAACAGGTGAAGGTGCTGGCTAGCTTGAACGCCCGCGCCCACGACGGTTGCGACCTTGGCATTGCGCCTGGCGAGCTCTCGCACCGAGAGGACCGCTGAGCCAGACGTGCGTACGGCCGTGATGTAGGTACCATCCATAATGCAAACAGGCATTCCTGTTTCTGGATCGAAGAGATGTATTGTTGCGAGGTGACTGGGGATGCCCCGGGCGATATTGCCTTCGAACACGTTGACCAGTTTTACGGTCAAATGCATTCCCTTCATCCAGGCCGGCATCGCCAACGAATAGCCCGCATTCGGAATATCGAGTTGTGGCCGCGCTGGATTGACGACACGACTGTCGGAGAGCGCTTTGAACCCGTCCGCTAGCGCGTCGAGCAGCTTGCGCAGGTCGATGCATGTTTTGACCTCCGCTTCGCTCAGCGAGAGAATCTTGATCTCACCTTTGGTGTGAGTGCTTAAGGCAGGTTGGGTTCTGTCCATGATGTTGCTTGCCTTCGTCTGGTTGGGGTTTGGTTACTTTCCAACCGTATTGCGGCAAACAGCGCGACGAAATATAGTAATTTCGACTTCTTTGCGTGATTGTCGCGCATTCTAACCCAAGAAAGTGTGAATCAGAGATGAGTGACTTGGACCGTGTCGATCGGATGCTGCTCGGGCTATTGCAAGAAGATGGTCGCCGGACTGTTCTTGACCTCGCCGAACGCGTTGGATTGTCACCCACCGGCGCATCGCAGCGCATCAAGCGGCTTTTCAGTGAAGGCTTTATCCGCGCTGTGCGGGCTGTGCTCGAGCCTTCAAAGATCGGACGCGGCACGCTCGTCTTTATCGAGGTAAGGCTCGATCACACCGCGCCGCACGTCTTCGACCGCTTTGCAGAGGCTGTTGCGAAGGCACCCGAAATCATCGAATGTCATATGGTGATTGGTGGCTTCGACTACCTGGTCAAAGCACGAATAGCTGATATGGCGACGTTTCAGGAATTCCTGCAGCGGGTCATTCTGCCGCTTCCTGGCGTCAGAGAAACCCACAGTTACGCATCAATCGGTGATGTGAAGCCTGACGCATTGTTGCCGCTTTGACACCTCCGATTTTCCGGACCGGTTGAGACTGGAAATTCCAGTCCAGACCGAGTTTTCGGCATGAAAAAAGTCGAAGCTCACGGAGGTGCAGATCGCTTTCATTCTACGGCAAACCGGGGAGCGAACGCCGGTTCCCGTGGTCTGTCGGTAGTCGCGCGTCGCCGCCATCGTCTTATCGATCAGACAAGTGTCCACGCCACCTAGCCCTGCTTCTCGCCCACAAGCCCGAGGATCGGCCCGTAGCCGCCGTGCCAGGATGTATCGTTGCGGCCGAGCGCCGGATTATAGAGCCCGGTGCCGTTTCCGCCGTCGAGGAAGAGCGCGTCGGGGCATTTGAGTTCGTCGCGGAAGAAGCTTGCGAAATCGTGGAAATTCACGTCGCCTTCGCTGATGACGAAGCGGAGCGTGCCGTCGGCTGAGAGCCCGACACCGTTGCGGCGCGTGCGGTCGCTCGAGCCTGGTATGAAGATCGGATTGATCTTGCCCACGATGACGAGCATCGGGCCGGATTGCGTGGCGAGGCGTGTTTTCAGCCGCTGCTTCAGGAAATCCCCGGTAGGGATGATGTGGGCGCCGGTCTCATCGAGATAGAAGATGCCGTTCGGCTGCTTGAAGAAGTTCGGCACCGGGCCGGAAACCTTGGGCGGCGCTTCCGTATTGGCCGATATCAGCTCCTTGCCATCCTCGACATAAAGCCCCATGGGCGTGAAATCCTCGCGGTACATGCCGGCATTCATGGCAAAGAGGAGCTGATGTCCTTCACTGGTGACAGTATCGGCAACGCCCGAAAACCTGCGATAGGGCTTGCCCCCGGCATCCTTCCAGAACAGGCGCAGATCCGCCTTTGCGGGATCGACATCGCAGACGATATAGGCGGCGCCCTCGAAGCTTTGGCGCGTGCAGGGGTCTGCGGGCGCCGGCGAGCCGCCCGCATCGGAGGTCTCGGCCCTGGCGGCAAACGCGCCGGCAAGAAGCAGGGCAAAGGCGAACATGGTGCGAAGCATGGCATCTCCTGACTCGTAACCCGTGACTCGTAGCTGATGACGGGGAAAGAAGGCGAGAGCGAGGACCAAATTAACGTCTGCCTGCGAAGCTGGCCGCATGCACACTCTGACCGACCTGCTGCCATGGATATTGGCCCTGCCGCCCGCCCTTTGGGAGACCGGACGGGTCCGGAAGACCTACGGCGCAGCGCTCGGCGCAGTTGCCGGTATCATCGTCTTCGGCGGTATTTTCCTCTGGGTGGTGGCACTGGCATTGGTCATCTCCGACCTCGATATGCGGTTGGGTCCTGTCGTGGTGCTGCAGGCGCTCTGCCTGCTGGTCGCACCGCCGGCGGTCACCTGGTGGGTCGGGCGGAAGTCGAGCCTTGCCGCCGGCATTTTCGCAGGCATCGCCGCGGGCTTTTGCCTCCTCTTCGTCACGAGCGTCATCTGGCTTGCCGTGGAGGGCGTCTGAGCAGCAGTGCGGGAGAGGCCGGTTGGTCAGCGCCAAACCCAGCGGTCAATTCAAGCCCCATTTGACCAGCCGCACCCGTGGTATATCCTGCCCACCAGCCAGTAACATAACCACAAAGGGTGCGCTCATGGAGACGATCAGGATCGGCGGTTTGGCGCTGGAATTCCTGCACAGCAAGGATGATACGGCCGGCAGCCTCGATCTTTTCCGCATGACGGTCGCGCCGCAGGCCAAAGTGCCGGCGCCGCATTATCATGAGAGCTGGGATGAGGTGGTCTATGGTCTCTCGGGCACGCTCACCTTTCGCATCGACGGCGCCGATCATGTGATCGGTCCGGGCGGATCGGCCTTCGTTGGCCGCGGCGTGGTGCATTCCTTCCGCAATGACAGCCAAGAGCCGGCAACCGTCTTGAATGTATTGACCCCCGGCGTGCTCGGCCCTGCCTATTTCCGCGAAATTGCCGATCTCGTGGCCGCCGGCGGGCCGCCCGATCTGGAGAAGGTGAAGGCGATCATGAGCCGTTATGGGCTGGTGCCGGTAGCGGGGTAGGCGGCGGCCACAGCATCGGCCCGAAAATCGGAATCGATTTTCGGAAAGCCTGATGCGTCGGTTCAAAGGTAAGAGCGTCCTCCAGTGAGGATGGCCACCGCAGTCCGTCATGCTGCGAGCGTTCCCGCGAAATCCGCATAGGCTGCCTTGCGGATATCGGTCTTGAACTGGCCCCACATGCCCTCCAGCGCCGTGTTGGTCAGCGTCAGCACGGTCAGTCCATTCACGGGGTCGATGAACCAGTTGTGGCCATAGGCGCCGCCCCATTGCAGCGTGCCCGGCGCCTGTGGCGAGGCATCGGCGGCGGGATCTGCGAGCACTGCCCAGCCGAGGCCGAAACCCCAGCCGGGGCCATCGGACTGGGCGGATGCGCCGATGCGGTCGCGCCGCATTTCGGCAAGTGTCTCCGGTTTCAGGATGCCGCCGCCATCGGTGCGCATCGCCTCGAAGAAGCGCAGCATGTCGTCTGCCGTGCCGACCATGCCCGCACCACCCGAGGGATAGGCGGAAGGCGCAAGCGCGCGCGACGGCGAGAAGATGGCGTTGCCCGTGGTGCTGCCATCACGCATGGCCTCCGGCTCCGGCGTGCCATCCAGATAGGGTTTGACCAGACGTTCCGGCGCGCGGGCCAGAAAGCCGGTATCGGCCATGCCGAGCGGGCCGGTGACATGCCTTGCGACGATCTCCTGCAGCGGCGCACCCGCCACGCGCTCCAGAACCGCGCCGATCACATCGATGCCGAGCGAATAGCGCCAGGCGCTGCCGGGTGCAAAGGCGAGCGGGGCTTCACCCAGCCGGCGGATATTCTCGTCCAGGTCGAAATCCACGAGGTCGAGACCGTCGGAAATGCCGAGCCTGCGATAGGCGCCCTCCGGCCCCTCGATGAAGCCGTAGCCGAGGCCGGATGTGTGGGTCAGCAGATGTTCCAGCGTGATGACCGGCCGGCTGCCATCGGCAAGTGCCGGGCGGAAATCCGGCAGGGTGGCGGTGACGGGATCGGAGAGCTTGATCGCGCCCGTCTCGACGAAATGCATGGCGGCAGCGGTGACGACCGGCTTGGTGAGCGAAGCGAGCCGGAAGACCAGCGAGGCTTCCATCGGGCGGCCGGCTTCGCGATCGGCAAGGCCGGCGGCGCGGCGATAGACCATCTCGCCGTCCTTCAGCACGGTCACGACGGTGCCGACGATGCGCCGCTCGGCGATGGCGCTGTCGATCGCCCGATCAAGCGCCGGCGATGTTTTTTCTGGCCCCGATCTTTGCTCTGGACCCGATATTTGCTCTGGAATAGACATCACGATCCTCCTATTATCACAATGACCACTCCAGAATAACGGAGCGTCAGAGGAATTCAAGAGTGATCACTGTGATAAATGAAGAAAAGCGCCGCCGCGGCCGTCCACCGGCTTTCGACCGCGCCGAGGTGCTTAGCAGGGCGGCCATCCTCTTCTGGCAGCGCGGTTATGAGGGCACCTCGATTTCGGACCTGACGGAGGCCATGGGCATCACGCCGCAAAGCCTCTATGCCGCCTTCGGCTCCAAGGCCGAGCTCTACCGCGATGCGGTGAGCTGGTATCTGCACAATGTCGGCGAAAGCGGCTGGCAGGAGGCGGAAGACGTGGTCGATGCCTTCCGCGCGCTGCTCGAGGACACGGCCGTCAATTTCACCCGACCCGGCTATCCGCCTGGCTGCATGATCTCGACTGCGGTGCTGACGGCCGCCGTCGAGAATATCGATGTCGCCGCCCATATGAGCCAGCTGCGCGAGGCCAATGTCGGCCGCTTCGTGGAGCGTTTGCGGCGCGCCATCAGTGAAGGGCAATTGCGCCCGGATGCCGATGTGACCGCGCTCGCCCGCTTCCTCGGCGCGATCATCCAGGGCATGGCGGTGCAGGCGCGCGATGGCGCGGATACGGCGACCTTGCGAGACATTGCCGACATGGCGATTGCGCAGCTGGAGCGCTGGCGGGTGTGATGGTGGAGGAGGCGGCGGGTTGGCACCTGTATGAAGAGTGAGGAGGGGCGTGCCGCGTGGGCGGTGCTGCCGTCCCGCTATCGTCGACCGCAGCTTACCTAAGGAGAGCGGTAGGACGAATTCCACCCAGACGAGCCTCACGTAACGGAATACACCTTTGAATCCGTTCAGTTTTCTCGAAAATCTTCGCAATCCCGCAAAACATCACCCGATTGGGGGTGGCGATTGCCCGGCTAACGGGTAGGGTGAGATCGGCCTTGTGGAGCTGGGCCGACTTGACGCAAATTGGAGGCCGTCCTTCCCGACGAGCCTCCTTTTTTATGTGCCATCCCCGGCCGTGCGCGGGCGCACAAAACTACCGGGCGTGAACGCCCAGCAGCTCGAACTCGTCGATCAGGCCAACCACCTTCTCGCCATCGAATGTCTCGGCGCCGATGATGCTTTGCCCGTCATATTTCTCGGCCTGCAGGATGATGACGTATTTGTCCTGTTCGCGGAAATAGCCGTATTGCGGGATTTCGATATCGAGCGGCTTTCCATCGCTGCTGCCATCATGCCCGGCTGCGAAGATCGCCGTTCCGTTATCGACATCTTCGGGTGCAGCACCGCGGCCGATCAAAAAGCCCGAGTTCGGCAAGGCCGGCCACTTGGCGGCGCCGCTGAAAAGCAGGGCGGCGCTGAGTGCTACGGCGAGCGCCCTGATGGTCTTGAACTCAGTTGCCTTTGCCATGGTCCACTCCTGCCATGCGAAGAAGGGCGAGGGGGCTTCATTCTATGAATTCTCCCTGCAGCCAGAAGTTCCCAAAAACCGCCAACCGGAGGCAGGCGCAAGACAGGAGAGCCGCACTGCACAATTTTATTCGCGATGGCGCATATAGGGCACAGGATATCCGGTAGCCGGATACCGGTGGAGGGTGCCAAAGCTCACTCCGGCTGTGGTGTCGGGGTTTTCATGTAGTCGCAGATCCCAGTGAAATAGAAGGTCTGCCCGCCCTGTTCGGCTTTCGACAGGCCAAATTCCCAGACGGCGAATTTATCGGAATCGTAATAGATGGCGGCACCCAGGAAAGCGTCGAGCCGGCCGCAATCGCCCATGCCGGTGCCCGTATAGATCGAAAGCGTCTTGCCTTCGATCTTGCCCTTCAGCACCTTGTCGATCTCGAAATCGCCGCGTGTCATGCGGGTCGGCTGCCCATCGGTCAGCGAAGCCGGAAGACCGACGCCGTAGGTCACCAGCTTCATGCGGCCTCTCACCACGAGGTCGGAACTGGAAAATCTCTGCTTATCGGACATTTTCTTGCAACTGCAGGCGGCAGCCTGCGAGGCTGTCAGCCCCAGAAAAAGCGACGCAAGGATTGCGGCCGCGACACGACATGACTTCATCGAAATCCCCATTTGAAAGAACGCATCATCCACCCCGGCCGCTTCTAGGCATGATTGCAGAAAATGGCGGACCGATGGCAGAACAGTATGCCCGTCTGATCTTTCTGAAGGGGCTGGGCTACGGGTCGTTGCATTGCTGTAACAGCTGTTTATCTTCGTTTGCTGTGGTCGAATCTGCGGTGTTACGGCACGGCATAAATTCGCAATTCAAAATTGACTTTCCATAGGGTTCGGATAGGCCTGCAGCTGCATGCCGGAGGGGATATTGTGAAAAAATTCATTGCAACTCTGGCTCTCGTTTCTTTGGCGGCAAGCGTGTCCGGCCCGACGGAAGCTGCCGACAGCTATCAGCGGCAATCCGTATCCAGAACAGTGATGACGGGCGTGCGGTCGAAGCTCGGTCAGCACTGGCACATCAAGAATAACTGCAGGCTGGCAGATGTGCCGGTCACCCGTATCGTCGAGGCTCCTAAGCACGGACGTGTCGAGATTGCGCGTGAGCGGGTCTTTCCCGATGCGAGCGGACAGTATGCCCGCTGCCGGAATGTCGAGGTACCGGGTCTCGTTCTCTATTATACCGCCAGGAGCGGATATACGGGCAAAGACAAGTTCGTCCTGCGCGCTCCCCACGGCGACGGGTTGATCAGGGACACCACGTTCAATGTACTGGTGCTGAACTAGGCTTCTACGCCGGTCAGCCGACGTCCTGATCCGCTTCGCGCGTCATCTCGACCATCGTCGGGCGAAAGCCCATGGCGGCGAACAGGCTGCGCGCGGTCTTGTTGCGGTAGGCGGTCGACAGCACGAAGCGTTCGGCGCCGAGGGATTTCAGGCCGGCCATCGTCGCTTCCAGCAGCATGCGGCCAACGCCTTCGCGCCGCCGCGCCGGATCGACGAAGAGATCGTGGATGACGCCTGCCGGCCCACGCAGGGACATATAGTCGAAGCCTTCGAGCGCGGCATAGGCATAGCCGACCAGCGCGCCCTCATCTTCGGCGACGAGGAGCACCGTCTCCGGCAGAGCGAGCTCGCTTTCGAGGAACTGCGCATAGCGCGCCGGCGTGCTTTTTGCCGCTTCGATGAAGCGCTTGGCGTCCAGTTCGTGATGCAGCGTGACGAGCAGGGCTCCGAAGCCGCCGAGGGTTTCCATGTCGGCGGGCCTGGCAAGGCGGATCCTTACAGCATGTTCAACCGGCTTCGTCGCCATATGTGATTCCAGTGGGCTTTGGGTCGAGGCGCTGGGGGTGCGCGCAGATCCTTCCTACATCGCGGCTGGTTCCAAGGCCATATCTTCCACGCGTGATCAAGCCTTAGGCTGCCAGACGCCGGCTATCCGGCGATGGGTGGGCCGGGCACATATTCCGGAAACTCGGCCGCGCCCCGGCTCAGCGCCTTCACCATCAACAGCCCGTCGTCGAAATATCCGTTTCTCTGATAGAACTGATGCGTGCGCTCGCGGCCGAGGATCATGGCGATGCGGATGACGGCGCATTCCGTGCGCTCTGCTTCCGCCTCCATCCAGGCCATCATCGCCGCACCGATGCCGCGGCTGCGCAGTTCCTCGTCGACGGAGAAATTGTCCACCTCCATATATTTGCCGCACCAGAGCTGCGTGCCGATCCAGAAGCCGGAAATGCCCACCATGCGCTCGCCCATATAGGCGGCGATGCAGCGGTAATTGCCCTGCGCGATCATCGCCGACATGCGATCGCGGAAGACGGCCTCGCTCAAGTGGCCGACCTGGCTGTTGAGCGGAAAGATCGTTGCGATCTCATCCATGCCGAAAAGCTCGCGGATGATGATGTCCCCGGACATGACACGCCCCCTTGTCACTGTCGTCAGACTGCATCCGATCGGTGTCGTCGTCCAGAGCGGAGCCGGTGTTCCCAGCGAATCTCCACCACCTGTGGGGGAGGTGGCCGGCAGGACAGAGGGATGGCCACACGGCATACGGTCAGCTTTTTCGACGTTCCGCAGCCCTCCAGCAGCAAGAACGCGAGCAAATATTCCGGCGTTAAATCAGCCGTTTACAGCCGGAACTTGCCAGCGATTTTAAGTTTTTCTGCTGATTTCTGTTGCCAAATTTAAATTTGACCTTATATTGCCTTCATCGACCATTGCTTGTGACGTCGTTGAAGAGCCTATGCGCTCTCGTCAGATTTCCTTCCAAATAATCGACCCAATCCCGCAGGGTATCGCGGGGAACTTCAACGGTTGCTTTGAAAGGAGATCGTTATGAATACAGGTACAGTCAAGTGGTTCAACGCCACCAAGGGTTTCGGTTTTATCCAGCCGGACAACGGCGGCACCGACGTTTTCGTCCACATTTCTGCAGTTGAACGCGCAGGTCTGCGCTCGCTCGCAGATGGACAGAAGGTCACCTACGACATCGTGCAGGACCGTCGCTCGGGCAAGAGCTCTGCAGACAACCTCCGCGCTGCCTAAGAATTTGTCACGACTTCGCGCGACCACGGATGTACTGGCGCGCGGAGACGAAGACAGAGGCCAGAAACTGGCCGGGGAAGGTCGGGAGTAGTCCCGGCCTTTTATTTTGATTTCATGTGGAGAACGATATGGTAAGCCGTCGTTACCGGCCGGGTGACACCATCATGCTCAAGCATGGCGTTCTCGGCAGCGTCCAGCCCTCGGGCTCGGGCAACATTCTATCCGTCCTGCCGGCCGCGCAGGGCTTCGTCCATTATCGCGTCCGGTTCCAGAGTGAGAATTTCGAGCGCAGCATCCGCCAGGATGATATAGACGTCGCGGCATCGCCCTCGGCGCCCCTGCCTACCGAAGTGCGGGCGGCTTCCGAAAGTTCTAAATCGAGCTGGATCAATTCGAATTCGATCCGCATCAGGAAATAACAGCAGCAAAGCTGATTAAGGAGAAATCTTGCAGGTACTCGTCCGAGACAACAATGTCGATCAGGCCCTCCGTGTGCTCAAGAAGAAGCTGCAGCGCGAAGGTGTGTTCCGTGAAATGAAGGAACGCAGCGCCTATGAAAAGCCGTCGGAAAAGCGCGCCCGCGAAAAGGGCGAAGCGATCCGCCGCGCCCGCAAGCTCGCCCGCAAGCAGGCGCAGCGCGAAGGCCTGCTGCCGGCACCGAAGAAGAAGGTGATGCCCGCCCGCGGCGGTCGCTGATCTTTTCCCGGTCTCCCGATCCATCGAGAAGGAGGAAGCATGACCGAGACGAAGGACACGTTCTTCAAGCCCGAAAAGCTTTCGCCGCAGGCGAAGGCCGAGCAGACGACGTCTGTCGCCAGGGACATCCTTGAAAGCGAAGCTGCCGCCCGGCAGAAGAAAACGGAAAAGCTGCGCGCGCTGAGGCTCGCCCAGCCAGCCCCCGAGGCACCGGCAAAGAAGACCAGGGCGCCGAAGAAGGGCTAGGGCTTTCGAGCCTCGCCTTGCTACGGCTTGGTATGATTGATGATTTTGAAGCGGTGCTCTTTGGGCGCCGCTTTTTGTGTTTGGTGATGGCGCTACATCGATTCGGCTCGCCGTCAGGAGGGCAAGAGGCTTTAAAGGTCGGGGTCGTCCTTGCAAACTCCAGTCATCGCACATTTGGAGCCGATTGATGTTTTATGTGGCAATTGGCTGAGGATCTCGCATCTCCACATGTGTTGCGCAAAATCGGTATCCATGTCCGTCCCGTCAATCATGACCGTTCCGCCCCTGATGACGGGCCGGACTGTCCCGTTTGCAATATCGAGGGCGATTATCCTGATGAACATATTCGCGTATTGGCATGGCCGCATGGCCGCTGCAAACTTCGTCCGTTCATCTCCTTCACGTTGAGCCACGCCCGCTATTTCTGAAAGCAGAGGCCCGTCTTCGGCTTCGATCCGCTCACCGAGTCTTTCCAGGCCAACCTTATCGGCCTTCTCAACCAGCCCAGCCAGTTTGATTGCTAACTGCTGAGCGCCGTTGCCGTCATTAAACCGTTCGAGTGCAGATATCAGTTGTGCCGATTCCATAGCAAACGTGGACGCCGGCAACGTAATGACGGCGCAGAAAGCGGCTACAAATTTATTTGGGGACATCCAAGGTACCTGCCGATGCATTCTAGCGTCGGCAATATCGACTGCATCTTCGGGTTGTTCAAGGCTGGGAACGGTTGTTTGCGGCCGCTTTCGCAAAAAGCCTCTCGCCCCCCAAGACTGGGGCGCGCTGGATTCCTGTGACATCCCTCGTGACGGCACGAGGAGGGAATGAGGGTGGGGAGGAGTCGGCGCCCAGCCTATCTCGCCAATAATGGGGAATAGAAGGACTGGCCGAGACTTTCGGACCGGCCCGGACTTCGGCAGGGCAGGCAACGCAGCGCCCAAAGCCAACCGCGCTACTGCCCTAACAGTTCATTTACCACGGCATCAACTTCGCGGCTCGATGCTCGCATAAATTGATATCTCCAGGCGATACTATCAAGACAACAAGCGAACTTCGGGGCACCTTATGCTGTGGAAACTATTTGCGGGAGCGCTTTGCCTCTGGCTCCTGGATTGCGTCTATATTCTCTATAGCAATGAGCCCACGTTCGAGATGTTTGTCGACGGCGTCATGCAGCTTTTTGGCGTTGCGGCCGTACTCAGCTATGGGTTCGACCTTGAGATAATAGACCGTCGATATTGGAGCACCTTTTCCAAGATCTATGCAGCCTACATCGCCTATCGCGTCGTCCGGCCGCTGTGGACTCTTTGGGGCATCTCGACATCCCACGACGACTCCGCAACCCTATCATTGATGTGGATGGGCCTTGGAGCGGTACTCTTGCTCATTGCTACGCTCGGCTATTTCCAGTGGCTCGCCATGTTGCGTTGTTCGCGGGGAGAGGCGGCAGGCCGGCGCTAATTGTAGCTGTCGGCACCCAACTTCCCTCATTCCTGTGCCTGTCACAGAAATCCAGCCACCGCGCGTCGGCGCGGTGAATGACTCATGGATTGAGAAGAAAAGTCTCTCCTGCCCAAGGACTTGGGCAGGCTGGATTCCTGTGACATCCCTCGTGCCGGCACGAGGAGGGAACGAGGGGCGGTGGGGTGGCCGCGCCGTACTAGCTCAACCCAACCCCACTCAATTCCGCACCTCGAAGATCATGTTGAACGGCGTTTCACTCGAGCGGCGGAAGTGGTGATATCCCGCATCCATCGCCACCTTGCGCAGTTTCATCTCGCCCGCCTGCGCGCCAAGCCCGAGGCCGACTTCCTGGGCCATGGAGGCTGGCGTGCAGATCATCGTCGAGGCGCCATAATAGACGCGGCCGACGGGGTTGAGGTTGTCCTTCAGGCCGTCATGGGCGAAGGGTTCGACGATCATCCAGGTGCCGTCCTTTTTCATCGTCTCGCGGATATGGCGGCCGGCGCCGACAGGGTCGCCCATGTCGTGCAGGCAGTCGAACATGGCCACCAGATCATAGTCGCCGGCCGGAAAATCCTTGGCCGATGCCTTGCTGAAGGTCACCCGGTCGGCCACACCTGCTTCCTTCGCAGCGCGCTTTGCCCGCTCGATCGACGGACCGTGATAATCGAAGCCGTGGAAATGCGATTTCGGGAATGCCTGGGCCATCAGGATGGTCGAGGCGCCGTGGCCGCAGCCGACATCGGCGACTTCGGCCCCGCGTTCCAGCTTTTCCTTCATGCCCTTCAGCGCCGGAATCCACTCCGTCACGAGATGGCTGTTATAGCCGGGCCGGAAGAAGCGCTCGGTACCGCGGAAGAGGCAGGTGCTGTGTTCATGCCAGCCAAGACCGCGCCCCGTTTTGAAGGCTTCCTCCACCTTCGGCTCGTCCATCCACATGGATTGTACGATCTCGAAGGCGCCGCCGAAGAAGGCGGGACTGTCCTCATTGGCAAAGACCAACGCCTGTTCGGGCGTCATGGCAAACTTGTTGGAGGCTTCGTGATAGGTGATGTAATCGGAGGCCGCCATGGCGGCCAGCCATTCGCGCACATTGCGCTCCGTGAGGCTGGTCGTTTCCGCAAGCTCCATCGAGGAGCGCGGCCGCCCATCCATCATCGCCTTGAACAGGCCAAGATGATCGCCGAGCACGACGAGAACGCCTGACACCCCAGCCCCGAGATCGCCGACGAGGCGACCGACGAGTGCGTCGACTTTCTGCATGTCAGGTTGCTTCATGCCGTTCGGCATATCGGCTTTTGGCTTGGCCTGTTTCGATTTCTCAGCTTTCGGCAGATCAGTATTAGGCATGGCATCCTCCTCAAGATGCGTTAACCCCAGCCCGATGGATCGACCTTGTGGGGATTCTAGGTCGGGGCGCGGGGCAGTCAATGCTGCATTCGGGTGACAAGGGCGGGTGACAGGGCGGTTGAGGGGGCGGGTGAGGTGGGAAGCTTAGAGGCGACCTGATCGTGTCTGGGGAGCGAGCGGTTTTGCGGAATTCGGCGCAGATGCCACCAGCGGCGGCGCAAGACGGATCGACCGCCGCGGGGGAAACGGCGACTGAAGTCAGCCCGGGAACACCGTCCCGGCTTGGAAATTAAGTGCCACGCCGTCCTTTCCGCGTTATAATGATCGGCTGCGATTTAGACGGAAAGGTGAAGCCAATGAAGAGGCTCGCAATCATTGCCCTGTCGCTTACGGCGGCGCTGACGAGCGCCCTGCCGGCCGAGGCGTTTCCCACCATTGTCGCCCCTGATGCCGAGGCGCTGCAGGCGCAACCGGTGCGCTACCGTGGCGGCTATGGCGGCTACTACGGCGGCTATCACGGCGGATACTATCGCCACCATGGTGGCAACGATTGGGGTTGGGCGCTCGGCGGCCTGGCCGCAGGCGCGATCATCGGCGGAATGCTGGCGCAGCCTAGATATTATGGCCCCAGCTACTACGATCAGGGCTATTACGGCTCGACCTATGAAGGTCCGTACTACTACGGCTCGACGCGATATTACGCGCCACGCTATTATTATCGCCAGACCTATTATGGCGGCAATGGACATGTGCGCTGGTGCTTTGCACGTTACCGGTCCTACAGAGCTTACGACAACACGTTCCAGCCCTATCACGGTCCACGACAGGCGTGCGTCTCGCCTTACTATTGATGGGCGCGTAGAGCGGCCGGCTCACACTCATCGCCTTGCCTTGATCGCGTCGTTCGCCTGCCTACGGAAGTTCGATTTCGCCTGCTACCACGTGGTTGAGGGCGGTGCCTTCCGCCGTCAGCGTCATGCGGACCTTCAGCTTTTTGCCGCCGATCTGCCCATCACGCACCGTCTCCTCGATCTTGCGCTGTGAGGTCACGCCGACTTCCTTCAGGAACTTGCGGATCGACATGTTGAAGGCGTCTTCGCTCATGATGGAGTCCTCTGCATCTGGAAGGGATTGTAAGGGAAGGCGAGCGATCAGGAAAGCCGGGGGAGGTGCGGTGGCAATAATCAACCCGAGCCGGGAACCCCTTCAGGCGACCTCCGGCCGGGCTTTCCAGCCGAACAAATCGGAAATGTTTATTTGCAGGTATAATCCCAGATGAAGTATTGGGGATGCTTGGCCTCTGGATCCTGGTCCTGTTCCGGATCTTTGCTCAGATATATATCCCCGAGTGCAGAAACGCCGTTCTGGCAGCTGTTCTTGATCAATTTCGCGACCATCTCGAACACCTTCAGGTGCCGGCCCCGAAACGACATCTTCGCCAGCGGGCCATCATATTTTTCCCCGCGATGGGTGACTTCGATCCGTCGGTCGTGGGAACCGCGGGCAATGACCTGATAATTGAATTCCGAGCCGCTGATCTCTTTCGTTCCGCGATCTGCGGCGCCGGCGGAAGCCGCCGGTCCTGCTGCTATGACCAGAAATCCCAACAGTGCAATAGGTTTTAAATATCTGCGATTCATTGCAATTTGCCCCCAATAGTTGACCCGATCATATGGTCCTCTGCTGTTTCTGCAACCGGCAATTTTGATCTTGGCGGCGTAGAACGAACCTCCCCAAACCGATAGCCATCACCGCACGAGGGACCCGCTGTCATAAAACTGGAGCAGTTCAGTTGCTAGTGATTTGCAATTGCAAATCAGGAATGATGTATGACCGAGTCCGGATCAGAGACGAAGATACTGCTGCCCTTGATCGTGCTGTCGGTCGCCCAGTTGATAGGGTGGGGCGCGGTCAGTTTCCCGGCGGTCGTCAGCCGGGACATGGCGGCGGATCTCAATGTCGATATGTCGACGGTCTTTGCGGGGACCACCGTTTTCTATGTCACGATGGGTGCCTGCGCTCCTTTCCTCTCGCGGCTTTTTACGAGCGTTGGAGCGCGGCCGGTCATGATCGGCGGAACGATCATGTCAGCCTTTGGCCTGGCGCTCGTGTCATTGTCGCATTCGCCCATCACCTATTTCCTCGGCTGGCTGGTTCTCGGAGCCGCAGGAAGCGCCAGTCTCACCACGCCGGCACACATCCTTCTCAACGAGATCGCGGGCCGGAATGCCGCGCGGGCGATTGCGAGCATGGCGCTGGTTTCCGGCTTGTCCGGCACAGTGTTCTGGCCTCTCACGTCGTTCCTGTCGGAAGAGATCGGATGGCGCGGCACGTGCGAAGCCTATGCCGTGGTCATGATCACGGCCTGCCTACCGCTCTACATTTTCGGCCTGCCGCGCCGGAGCAAAGCTGCAGCGGCTATCAAGGCGACGAGATCTCAGGGTTCGGCAGGATCTTATAACAGGACATTCTATCTCATCGTCGCTGCCATCGCGTTCAATGCATTCATCACGTTCGGCTTCAGCTCGATTCTGATCGAGCTCTTGAAGGCCGAGGGCCTGAGCCCTGCACAGGCGCTCACTTACGGCTCCGCGCTCGGCATCGTGCAGATCTGTGCCCGGGGGCTTAATATCATCGGCGAAAAACGGTGGGACGGCGTGACGACGGGGGTCGCCTCATCGGCAATTCTGTGCGTATCGCTGGTCATCCTTTCGATCGCTCAGGGCTCGCCGGTGGCCATCGCCGTTTTCCTTGTGCTCTATGGAATGGGCAGCGGGGCGCTCGCCGTCGCAAGGTCGACCATTCCGCTCGTTTTCTATGACAAGGGTGAGTTTGCAAAGGCGCTCTCGCGGATCGCCCTGCCATTGAACTGGATCTCCGCCATCTCTCCACCCCTGTTGATTTCCCTGATGACCAATCTCGGGAGCAGGGCGGTGTTGATCCTGTGCCTGGTTTGCTCCTGCAGCGCTATCCTCGTCCTGCTTCTGCTCAGGGGCCGCCGCCCGATAAGCGAAGCGGTCGCCGGCGCATCCTAGAATTTCTCCTCCCGACTGGTGTCGTAGCTCAGGCGGTTATCCTCGATATTTTGCCTGTTTTCGGCCGCCCAGTCGGCGAGCTGCCGCACGGTTTCCGACAGGGAGTGCCCGAGTGGTGTCAGCGTGTATTCGACCTGCGGCGGCGTGCTGGGGTGAACGGTTCTTTTGATCATGCCGTCGCGTTCCAGCGTCTTTAGTGTCCGCGTCAGCATCTGCTGCGAAATGCCGCCGACCTCGCGCTTGAGCCCGTTGAAGCGCAGCGCGCCCAGCCGAAGTGCGACGACGACCTGGATCGTCCATTTGTCGCCGACCCGGCTCAGGATCTCGCTGACACCCCTGCAGTCGGCTCCTGCCGGCCTGGCAGTCACATCCATCTGACCAACTCCCAAAGATATGCTTTTGACGGATAATTTTAGGTCTCATAAATGGCCGTGGTCAACATTGTAGACCTTATCTCCAAGCGGAAATGCCGGGATGGGTCCACCACCAGGAGACCATCATGAACCTCTTCTATTATCCCGGCGCCTGCAGCCTGGCCGATCATATCGCGCTCATCGAGACCGGGCTTTCCTACAGGCTCATCAGCATCAAGCATGACAAGAAGACGGAGGACGGCCGCGATTTCCTTTCGATCAATCCGAAGGGCTATATTCCCACGCTCGAACTCGAGAACGGAACGATCCTGACCGAGAACCAGGTCATCCTGAACTATATCGCCGAGAAGAGCGGCAAGCTCCTGCCGGGAGATCCCATCCTTCGGTGGCGGGCGCTCGAGGCGCTCGCCTTCATGTCCTCCGAGATCCATTCAAGGTACCAGCCCTTCTTCAGGAATTTCCCCGAGCTGGAAAAGGAGCGTGCTCGCGAAAAGCTCGCGCAGGCCTTCGCGATCCTGGCCGAGCAGATGGGCGACAAGACGTTCCTTGTCAGCGGCGAGATGACGGTTGCCGATTGCTACCTGTTCTGGGTGCTGATGGTCGCGCCCAGGAGCGGCGTCGAACTGCCGGAGGCGCTCAGCAGGTCCTTCGATCACATGCGGGCGCTGCCTTCGGTGATCCGGGCGTTTGCGGAGGAGGGGCTGGGCTGACGTTCCCCGGCCGCGCGTCGCTCGACAGGCGGTCCGGCTGGCCGGGAAAGGCGCAGCCGGCCAGCCATTATTCGCACGGGCGGGCGCTCAATCCAGGAGAACCACAGCCTCAACCTCGAAGAGCATGGGGTCGATGGCGAGCTTCGGCACTGGAACCAGCGTCTGTGCCGGAAGCGTATCGCCGAACATCCGCGTTACGTTCTCCGTCAGTACGCCCAACTTCGACATATCGTGGTCGACCACGTAAACCGTCAGTTTCACCACCTGGTCCAGGCGGGCGCCAAGGGCGTCGAGCACGGCGGCGAGGTTCGCGTAGGCCTGTCCCATGTGGCGAAGTCCGGCGAGAGAGCGCCGGTTTGGTCCTGCCCGCCACGGCGGCCGAGCTCGGCAAGGAAGGGCTTCGCGGTCGGCGGATGGTCCGGGAAGCCGTGCAAGACGATCGTCGGTTGACCATCGGGATCACCACCCTGCAGCGCGTGAAAGGTGCCGTGTGGTAGGTCGAAAGTGACGTGTTCGAACTCCACGTGTGTCTTCTCAAACCAGCATCGACTGCTGGGCGGAGATACCCGCCGTCGCGCCGTACGATGTTGCCGTGGTGACCGAGGCCATGGCTGGGTTGGCGAGGTCGCCGGCGGCGTAGATGCCGGGCGTGCTGGTTTCGCGGCGCTCGTCGACCTTGAGGGCGATGCCAAGGAGCGTATCGACCGTGGCGAGTCCCAGTGATTCATGCAGGCTTGCGGACGGCTTGTTGCGCGGATGCGCGAACAAAATATCGACTGCGACATTGGGGGCGGTATCGAGCTTGACGGTGGCATTATGGCCCCCGTGACGGGCGATTTCGGTGATCCGGCCATCAACGACAGGTATGTTGCGGCGCGCGAGATCGGCCCGGATATCGGGTGCAATGTCGTGACCATCGGCGAAGACCGTCAACGTGTCGGTCCAATCGTGGTACAGCCTGACATAATTGTGCGACGGCGGGCCGGACCAGACGAGGCCCCAATGCTGGCCGGCGACTTCAAAGCCATCGCAATAGGGGCAGGGCACGATGGATGTGCCCCAGCTTTCGGCAAAGCCCGGAACATCAGGCATCTGGTCGGCAACGCCATAGCTCAGGATCAGGCGGCGCGCCCCAAGGCTTTCGCCATCGCCAGTGAGGACGGAGAAATCGTCGATGGCGCCGGAGATGCTGTCGGCCCGCGCATTGACCAGCTTGACCGTGGGATAACGCGCCAGTTGCTGCCGCGCCTGGGCCAGGATGTCCAGCGGCGGCTTGTGATCGTGGCCGAGCAAGCCATGCGAGTGGCCGGCGAAGCGGTTGCGCGGCAGGCCGGTATCGAGAACGGTGACCTTGCGGCGGGCGCGGCCGAGCTGCAGGGCGGCGGCGAGACCGGCAAAGCTGCCGCCGATGATGATGACGTCATCCATGGTAATGAGCTCCGTGGTGTGGATGGAAGGGGTTGGGCTGGGCCTGGCGCGAAATATCGTCCAGCGATACGCGCTCGAGACGGGCAGCGAGCAGGGCTTCGGCATCGACGAGAAAGTCGCCCATCACTGTGTTGACCGGCCGGACGATGCCGCATTCGATATCGCCGGGCGGCCCAAGGGAAGCTTGATTTGGAGGGCACCTACGCATTGGCTTGCACCTTTTAGATACTGTATGGTATCGTAAGTCAAGAATTAGGATACTGTCAAGGACTGGATTTGTCGTGACCGAAAACAGCCAGGGCCGGCGCGGCCGGCCCGCCAACGAGGCGCTTGGCCAAACGATAGTCGACGCCGCGTGCGAACTCTTTGTGGAATTGGGTTTCCAAGCGACGACATTGGACAAGGTCGCCCAGCGAGCGAGGATATCCAAGCTCAGCATCTATCGGCACTTCGAGAACAAGGAGGCGCTGTTCAGTGCGGCCATCGCGGCCCACTGCCATCAGTTTGCACCACAGGCTCTTATTGAAGGCGTCGACGGTTCGGCAGAAGATCAGCTGATGGCGGTGGGAACATCCCTGCTTCGCACGCTGTTGAGCCCGGACGTCCGCAGTGTCGAAGCCATGATCATGGCCGACAAGACGAATCAAAAGTCGTTAAGCAAGCTCCATTACGAAGCCGGCCCCGCCTATGTCATCGCCCAAATCGAGGCCCTGTTGCGTCAGTTGCACGCGAAGGCGGTTCTGAACGTGCCCGATCCTCTCCGGTCCGCCCGCTTGTTTGCCGCGCTTATCAAAGGATCCGATCTCTTGATTATCGCACGCTTCGATCAGGCGAGAGCAGAGGACGACAACGAAATCGAATCCTATTGCCGGTCCGCCGTCGCCATGTTCGTCGCCGCACACGGCGGGAACGACCACGCGGGCGGATAGCCTGGTTAAGAACGGACCAGAACAAAGGATATGGCATGACGGAGAAAAATGTTTATCAGGTGGCCGACTGGAAAGGCCAAAGCGGGGAGCGCTGGGTCACTTACCAGGCCCGGCTCGATGCCATGATGGCGGTGTTCGGCCAGGCCGCGATAGAAGCCGCCGCGCCCGCCATGGGCGAACGCGTGCTGGACGTCGGCTGCGGCGCGGGGGCGTCTAGTCTGGATCTGGCCGCCCGCGTCGGCGCGGGGGGCCATGTGCTAGGCGTGGACATATCCGAACCGCTGATCGGCAGAGCGCGCGCGCGAGCGCCGCAGGATACGCCGGCCGTGTTCCAGGTGGCCGACGCCAGCAGCACCGAATTGCCCCAGGGCGCGTTCGACATCCTGTTCTCGCGCTTCGGAGTGATGTTCTTTGACGATCCTACGGCGGCCTTCACTCATATGCGCCGTGCGCTCAAGCCGGGCGCGCGGGTCGCTTTCGTCTGCTGGCGCGGCATGGCCGAGAACGATTGGGTGCGCTTGCCGATGGGCGCGATGAAGGGCATCCTCCCGCCGATGACGCCGCCCGGTCCCGAAGCCCCCGGCCCGTTCTCGTTTGGCGACCAGGGGCGGGTGGCGCGTATTCTAACGGTGGCTGGCTTCACCGATGTCGCTATCGCGCCATTCGATGCCTCCATCCCGTTCGGCAAGGGGGAGACGCGGGACGCGGCGCTCGACGACGCGGTGAAGATGACACTCGAGGTCGGCCCGCTGGCGCGCTCTCTCGCTGATCAGCCCGACGATATCCGCGCCCGCGCCTCGGCTGCGGTTCGTGCCGTCTTCGCGGGCTGCCCCGGTGAGCGGTCGGTGATGATCGACGGTGCGGCGTGGATCGTCACGGCGCGCAATCCGGCAAGCTGACAGGGATTAATACGCCCTCTTGCTGAGTTAGACACTTGAGCTTCCCAAATGACGATGAATCAGAATCTCTGTCGCAAACGGGAGGTTTGCGATGGGAGCAGCGATTTCATTACGGGCGGATTTTGACGCGGAAGGTCTTCGGCGTCTGGCCCGCAAGAGCAAGCATGCGGCGCAGGCGCGTTGTCTTTTGGCGCTTGCCTTGATCTATGGCGGAGGCTCGCGCTCGGATGCAGCGCGTCTTGGCAATGTCACCCTTCAGATCGTGCGTGACTGGGTCTTGCGGTTCAATGCGAATGGCCCCGACGGGCTGATCGATGGCAAGGTTCCCGGACCCAAGTCACGCTTGAACGATGCGCAGCGGACGGCTCTGGGTGCTGATGGTCGCGCCCAGGAGCGGCGTCGAACTGCCGGAGGCGCTCAGCAGGTCCTTCGATCACATGCGGGCGCTGCCTTCGGTGATCCGGGCGTTTGCGGAGGGGGCTCGGCTAACGCTCCCCGGCCGCGCGTCGCTCGACAGGCGGTCCGGCTGGCCTGGAAAGGCGCGGCCGGCCAGCCATTATTCGCACGGGCGGGCGCTCAATCCAGGAAAACCACAGCCTCAACCTCGAAGAGCATGGGATCGATGGCGAGCTTCGGCACTGGAACCAGCGTCTGTGCCGGAAGCGTATCGCCGAACATCCGCGTTACATTCTCCGTCAGTACGCCCAACTTCGACATATCGTGGTCGACCACGTAAACCGTCAGTTTCACCACCTGGTCCAGGCGGGCGCCAAGCGCGTCGAGCACGGCGGCGAGGTTCGCGTAGGCCTGTCCCACCTGTTTGGCGAAGTCCGGCGAGAGAGCGCCGGTTTGGTCCTGCCCGCCTTGCCCTGAGATAAAGGCCAGCCGACCAGCCGCAGGGGTGATGACCGCTGTGCTGTAGCCATTCGATGTCGGGTCGTGCAGGTGGGAAGGGTTCACAATGATTGGCTTTGCAGCGGTCGCGCGTGTTTGATCTGGGGAGGTCATGGTCTGTCTCCTTGTGGGGTTGCCATGACCTGCCTAAAGTGAATCGGTGCCAAATTTTGGCACCAAATATGCTAGGGTGCGCAAATGAACATCCGCCTCAGACACGACGCCATCGTGCGCATCCTCCGGCGCAACGGAACCTCGACGGTCAATGATCTGGCGGAGGAAGTTGGTGCTTCCAGGCGAACGGTGCTGCGCGACATCGGAGCGCTGCGTGACCAGGGCTTCGTCATTCATTCCGAATCCGGCCGAGGTGGCGGGCTGCAGCTTGACCCGGAGTCGGTGCAGACCACGACTCGGCTCTTTGTGACCGAGGTGTTCGCGCTCCTGATCAGCGTAGCGGCCGTGCGCGCGGCCCGGTCCCTTCCATTTTCCGATCTCGCCGATGCGGGGCTCGCGAAGATCGAAAGGGCGCTTTCGGCAGACAAGGTGCGAGACCTGCGTCGGCTTCTGGACTGCCTGTATGTCGGGCAATTGTCGCCCAGGCAGGACATTTCGGACATAGGTTCGATCGACTCCGGGCTGCTGCCGGCCTTCGAGACGACATTTCTCCAGCGGCTGCATCTTCGGTTCCGCTACCGTGATGCCAAGGGGATGGAAACACTGCGCGAGGTCGAACCGCAGGCCATGCTCATCCTGCCGCCACTTTGGTATCTCGTCGCCTGGGATGCAGCGCGTGCGGATTTCCGCCACTTTCGCATGGACCGGATCAGCAAGCCGGAGATTGTGGAGGGCACGCATTTTCGTCGAAGGCACGTACCTTTCGAAGATGATGTTTGCCCTTTCGGCGAAATGGCACGCTGAGTATCAGCGCGGTCGAAACATTCTATAGTGGAGCGCAAAGGACCTTCTCCGAGGTTCTAAGGGCGCAGAGAAAAACATAGTCATCCAGCAGGCCATCCGTGCAGTCTCGGCGGCACGGGCATCATCTCAAGGTCGCCGGCCTGAATGCGCCTGCGGCCTGCGCCGTATTGCGGTCAATCCTGCCTTGAAGTTGTCCGGCAAACCTTTAGTTTTAACTAAAATAGTCGCGGGAACATCAGGCAATGACTGGGCAATCCGTTCACTCGTTCGGGATATTCGAGGAAGTAGCTTGCGACGCGGGGATCTATACCTGGGATATCGTCAAGAACCTCGTCTTTGCAGACAGCGCGCTCGCCGAACTTTTCGGCCTCGATGCTGCCGCCACCGTGCGCGGCCTGCCGCTGGAAGACTACCTTGCACGCGTCCATCCCGATGACCGGCCGGAACTGGCAAAGAAGATCTCAGAAGTGCTCGTTGCCGATATCGCACAGCAGAATACCTACCGTGTCTGGGGCAGGGACGGGCGGTACCGGATGGTCGCCGCCTTCGGCCGAGCCTTTCGCGATCAGAGCGGATCACCCATTCTCTATTCCGGCATCGTCGTGCCGGTGGCCGAGCGCGAGCATGACGGATCGCTGGCGCATTAGGCGGCTTTGCCGTCAATCCGCGCTCGACCGATCCCGCGGTTTTGTCACGGGTCGCGGACGAAGCAGATCGTTTCATGCGGCGTGTGCTCGGCCCTTTTTGCGTGTCACCAAAGTCGTTCGCGAGGCGCCAACTTTTGCGATATTTGCGGCAGTTGGAAGTTGGCTGAACCGACAGCCTTGCCGATCGTCGCAATCATCAGGCAGACCGTCCGAAAACCCTAGCGGGGATTCCGAAGGTTAGGCTGCGCCCAGGTTTTAGGACGGTCTGCAGGATTTTTGCGACACATGGAGCGGCCCGAGATCAATATTGGCATCCGCCATGCCGCCTCCCTTCAGCCAGCTGGTCCCGCAAACAATATGAGATTTCCGTCTGGATCTAGGGCAATAAAATTTCGTGCACCCCAAGGCTCTTTCTTGAGCGTCTGATGAAAATGCACTCCAGCGGCCTGGAAATCCAAAAAGAGCTGCTTGATCTCGGCTGCGGTGTCGACGGCGATTGAGGCGGAGAGCAGGTGTTCACGCGTCCGTATATCGCCAACGAACACAGGTTCGCAGATCACCCGCAATGCGAGTCGTGCCTTATCACGAATGACCTGCCCATAGAATGGTGGATCACCATAGACAAAGTCGATGGCAAAGCCGAGTTTGCTGGTGAAGAAATCGCACGACGTTTTGATGTCGGTGACGAACAGTTGTGCAGAGATCGAGCTGAGAACGGGGTGAGGGGTAGGTTTAATTTGAGTGGTCATGGCATCGGCTCCTGATTTGAGCGCCTGCCAGCCTTCGATCCCGTTTTGACGAGCGACCAGTTCTTGCGCGTCACTGAGCTTGAAACTCGCTTCCAGTATCTGATTGTCGTCGAGGTGCTGAAAGCGTGGCAATACAGCCCTGATCTCGGCCGCGACCGGATAATACCGTTCGCGATGCCAACGCAAATACTGCTTGGCCTGCTCCTTGAGGTTTTCGAGGTTCGGCATTGGCGCTACCTATGAAATTCGCAGGCGGGCATTGCCCAGCCGGTCCAATGCCGATGCACCCTGCGTAGCGCGATTTGAGAATAACTAAATTAGGCGGGGATCGTCAAGAACCAGACCGACCGCGCCACAGAACAGGGAGAGTTCTTAAAAACTCGAAATTTCGGCAAATGCGAGCCCGCCTGTCGCGAAACTCAGGCTCGATTAGAGCGACACCTGTTTTCCTGATTCCTGCGACATCCCTGTTCATGACAACCGCAATGACTGCTTTTGGCGCAAGCGGTCGAGACTTTCTGCCGCCGTGAGCAGCCATCGGGATCCTCGATGCCGGGACTGGATGGCAGTCGCGATTGGTTAGACGAATGTCCGGTTGGCCAAACATGTCTTCGGCGCCGACAAAGGTGACTACTACCACATATCAGACGGCCTGCCTCAAAACGAGCAACGAAATTGGCGTCGAGTTGCCGGAGCGCTGCGCAAGTCTTTCGATCACATGCGGCGCTGCCCTCCTTGATCCGGGCACTTGCCGAGGAAGGACTGGGCTGATCAGGCGGCCAGCGTAAATTGACCGCGCATTCGCTGGCCAAGCGTCGCTCGACAGGCGGGTCCGCCTGGCCAGGGAAACGTTACTGATGGGCCGATGCTGAGTTTCTCCTTCCCGGGAAGGAGGTTCTCAGCGTTCGGCCGCGATCCAACTATTCCTTTGCGCTCCACATATGAAATGTCTCGGGTTCGTGTCCGTCCGCAACCGACTCCAGGTAACGCGGCTTCCAGACGTCTCTGATGAACGTTTCCATCTTGGTGGGCAGAGAAGGGCGAACCTCACGCTCACCCTGGAACCGCACCAGGCCATTGTTCAAGGCGTCGGCGGTCAGGGTGTCATCGTGCCATCTCTCCGATGTCCCGAAGCGCTTCAGGAATTCCGCTTCCACATCCTTGCGCGTTCTTTCGATGTACCGGTACTCCACCGGCCGGCCGATCTCCCTGCCGATGATCGCGGCCAATTCATTCATCGAAATATCTTCCGAGCCGACCTCGCGGATCACCCGGTGCTTGCCCGTCGGATTTGTCAGTTCCCTGGCCGCAAGCCATGCGATGTCATCCGTCGCCACCCAGGGCATCTTCAGATCGGGCTTACAGGACCAGGCGATCCGACCATATCTGGCGACTGGCGCCGTCCACGCCAGCACATCCTCCATGAACCAGGCGGCGCGCAGATGGACCAGGTCGATATTGGTAAGTTCGTTCAGCTTCTCATCAAGATGGTAGAAACATTCAAAATGGCCGGTCTCGCCTTTCACGTCCGATCCCATGGCCGACAGGCTCACCGCCAGTTTGACGGGGGAATTGCCAAGCGCATCGACGAAGCGTTGGGCAACCACGGGATAGTGGCCTTGCAGCTTGTTCCAGTCGGTCTTGACCATCAGGAAGGCGGCATCGGCATCCTGAAAGAATTTGTCGAGCTCTCCCGCACCCGTGTCAAAACTTCCGAGGAATGGCTCCGCGCCTATTTCGGCCAGTGCCTCTAGGGCTGAACCGCCCCTCGACAGGGCCTTTACCTGATGTCCTGCGCTCAGCAGCTTTCGGGTGAGTTGGGCGCCGACTCTGCCGGTTGCGCCGACGACAGCAATTCGCATGATAGTCTCCATCGCGTTGTTGATGTCCGCTTGTAGCGAATTGCACTGCACGCGAATTTGGAGATAATGCCATATGATCTCCAAATCAGGCCAATCCGCTAGGACGCTGCGCCCCTGCAGCGTGGACTTCGATCCCGACCCCGACCGGTTGGGTCGCCCGGCGGTCGCCCTGCATGTCGACTTCAGCGACTACCAAGCCGAGGTGCCGCAGCACCAGCACCGGCAGGGGCAGCTCATCCTTGCCTTGCACGGGGCCGTCACCTGCAGGGCCGCAAACGGCCTTTGGATTGTCCCGCCGGACTGCGGGATCTGGATCCCGGGCGGCGTGCCGCACAGCAATCAGGTCACGTCCAACGCTCGCCTGTCCTACCTGTTTGTCGAACCGGATGCTGCGGCCCTGCCGCAGGAATGCTGCACGCTGTCCGTTTCGCCGATGCTGCGCGAGATGATCCTGCGCCTGGCGGATGTACAGGGCAGCTATGCTCCTGATGACCATGTCGGCCGTCTCGTGCGGGTCTTGCTGGAGGAACTGGCGCTGATGCCGAAAGAGGGGCTGGAGCTGCCCGTGTCCAGCCACCCCAAGATCGCCGTGATCGCCGCTGCCCTGACGGCGGAGCCAAGCGACCGCCGCACCCTCGGGGAATGGGCCGCCCATGTCGCCATGAGCGAGCGATCCCTGAAGCGGCTGATGGTTCAGGAAACGGGGCTGACCTTCGGCCGGTGGCGGCGGCAGCTGCACCTGGTCATCGCGCTGCGCGAACTCGCCAGCGGCGCGACGGTCCAGAGGGTGTCGAGCGACCTCGGCTACGAGTCCGTCACCGCCTTCATCGTGATGTTCAAGAAGGCACTCGGGACAACACCAACGCGCTATTTCTCGACGTGACCGACGGGCCTAGCTCGGCAGGCGGTCAGTCTGGCTCAGGAGCGGCTCGCGAGCCTGCTCGTGAAGCCAGGCGCAGAGCTGGCGAGGCGCGAGACGGGGGTCGTCGGCACGCATCAACGCAAAATGCCAGGCCGGCCCGCTCAGGACATAGGGGAAAGGGGCGATGAGGAGGCCCTTTTCCAGGAGCGGGCGAAACAACAAGGGCGACAGAAGCGCGACACCTGCGCCTGCCACCGCTGCATTGGCGTCCAACTCATGCGTGGGGTAATCGACTGCCACAAACCGCAGAGCCTGCGGCATCTCGCATTGAGCGGCCCCGAACCATGCCTGCCAATCCGGATGCGGCAACAGCTCGAAATCGGCGAGCGCCTCCGGCCTGTCCAGGGTCCGCGTTCCGAGCAGAGAGGGCGCCAGCATGGGCGTCACTTCGACCGGCGCGAGCCGGTATTCGTCAAGTCCTTCCCAACCGCCACGACCCGTCCTGATGGCGACGTCAAACGCGCTGGGGTCGCGAATATCGGCGGAGACGTCGACCTCGATCGGCGATCCGCCTGCCGAAGGATAGCGCGCCAGCCGAGGTGCCAGAAACGACAGCTCTCGGCCCATCGCGGGCATTGCGTTATCGAGCGATAGGTCTGCCCGAGAGTTGAAGGAGCCGGTCCATCTCGCGATGAGAGTTGAGCACGGCTACCGGAACGTCCGGCCCATAACGCTCGATTTGCTTCACAAAAAGCGGGGCGTATTTTTTCTCGAAATTCCAGATGTATGACAGGAACTCTCGATCCGGCAGTGGCTCAGGGCACCCCTCAGCCATCGCCGGGCGAACTGAACCATAGAAACGAGATACGCGCTTCAACAGACCAATCAGTGCAACCCATCTCGGCACTCGAACCCACAGAACCAGATCAGTTCGCGGCAATCTCAGGTCGAAGGAAGACGCTCCACTGCCGTCCATGACCCATCGGTCACGTTGGACCATATCCGATATGATTGCTCTTTGCTCGGTACGATCACGCTCCACCCAGCCTGGAAGCCAGCGCACATCCCGGTCGAGTGACTGGAATTCCAGGCGGTGCAAATCCGCGATCTTTGCAGAGAAGGTTGTCTTGCCGCCTCCCGAACATCCAATAACGAGAACACGCTCGACTGTCGCCAAAAGGCTGGCCGCATTCATCAGAGAAACATATCGAGGCATCGAAGCGTCATCTTGTCGAACTTGGACCAATATGTTGGGGATGCCAGTATCCCAGCGACGTAAACCCGCAGAATCGCAGTGGTGCAAGCGCAAAGGTTGCACTCCGCTGAGCCCGGCGTAAAGGCTGCTTGTGGTGCAATGCCGTAGCCCGCGAGGTTCCGGCATGGATACGACCCGTCGATCCGCCGAAACTGCTCAGACCGGTCGAACTTCGGCAAGCCGCTTGACTGCGTACTCGTCCTGCCAGCAGATGGCGGCTTCCCATGCGGCTGACGCTTGCGCGGCGATGTCATGCGCGCCGTCGTCGAGATCGGCAGCGTTGCCGGGCAGTACCAGGTCAAGGTCAGGGACGTCGACATGTGACTCATCCCAGTCGATCAACGCGACCCGATCCGCGGTCATGCGGACGTTGCCAGGGTTGTTGGGGTTGCCGTGGACGACGCATGTCTGACGCCCGATTAGCCGCGCCCACGCTGCTCGGCATCGAATGACGCCCTCGGGCGGCATCGCGGAAAGGTTGATCCTCGTTCCGGTTTCGGCATGCAGGAGGTCAGTCGACGATCGCCAGCCTGGGCGCTGTGGCCAGCCCCGCGTCAAGCGATGCAGCTCGCGGAGCGTGTCGGCCACGCGACGCCAGTCGGACTGCGTCTCGGGCGGTCCGCCCTCCATGTATTTCATCACCACCAGACCGTTCACGAACAGCCGGCCGTCAGCCGTCGGGATCGGCACTGGAACGGTCATGCCTTCACGGTCGAGGTGTCGGAGTAGCTCGGTTTCCCACGCGAGATCAGCATCGGTCCTGGAGCCGAGGCGACCGACAGCGATCTGCCCGTGGACACGAACGCTCCACACGTCGTTGGCAACTCCACCCGTAAGTGGTTCGATGCGAACCGCATCTTCACCCCATTGCCCGAGTGCTTCCCATCCCATTGGCGGTATCCTTGGCGGCCACAATGAAATTGACGGAAGAAATAGGGAAGGTTTGCGACGCCACGATGTCCTCTGGTGGCGCAATGCGGTCGAGGCTTGAGGGACCACTATGGCCCACGTTAGTGGGTTCAGAGCCGCAGCGCCAACTTGCCGACGCTGGAGCGGCTCTCCAATGCCGCGAGCGCCTTTGGCCCGTCGGTAAGTTCGTAGACGGTTGGCTGGACGGGGGCCAATACGCCTGCGCCGATAAGCGCGAACAGTTCGCCCATGACTGCACCGAACATCTGCGGCGCGGCCCGGATCAGCACCCCCATGTTAAAGCCGATAATGTGGACCTGATGTTTATAGACGAGGTCCCAATTGGTGAGCGGTGCTTCGCCGGCGGGCAGCCCTGTCACCACGACGCGGCCGGTGACGCGTCGCGCGGATGCCAGGCTGGCCTCGAAGGTCTTACCGCCGACCGACTCGATGACCAGATCGGCGCCGGCGTTGCCGGTCAGACGAAGCACTTCGGCGGCGATATCGGCGGTACGGGAGTCGAGGATGTGATCGGCACCTAGGGATTGCACGATCTCGTGCTTCTCCGATGAGGCCGCCGCAATCACCGTTGCGCCGTAGTGCTTGGCGATCTTGACTGCAGCTTGGCCGGTAGCGCCTGCCGCTGCATGGATCAGCACGGTCTCACCCTTCTCGATCTGCCCGAGCAGCTTTAGCGCTGCCACTGCCGTTGGCAAGTTCACGACCAGGCCAAGCGCCTGCTCGTCCGACCATCCCTTGGGTACTGGTACTGCGGCAATCGCCGGAAGCACCATGTAGTCGGCAAAGGCACCATATCCGACCCCGATGACATGAGCGCCAGGCGCCACTGTCGTCACGCCTTCACCCAGAGCCACGACTTCACCCACCCCCTCGAAACCCGCAATGTATGGAGGCTGCGGGCCTGCGCGAAACTTGCCGTAGGCCTGGGAGATGTCGGCCATGTTGACACCACCGGCGGCGACGCGGATGAGGATTTCGCCTCGACCGGCAACCGGCACCGGCGCATCGGTGATCATCCGCAGATCCCGCGGGCCATTTAGGGATGTCTGCTGTAACGCACGCATGAAGGCGGGGACGGTCATGGGACTGGTCCTTGTTCAAGGCTATAGCGAGAATTTTTTGTCGATCGACAAATAAATAAAATGCATGGCGGTTCGACATCCGTCAAGTTATAGTTTGTCGATCGACAAACAAATCGGAGAAGAGATGGCGACGCGTGGCAGGCCACTGACATTTGACCGGGACGTCGCTTTGCGCAGCGCAATGGATCTGTTTTGGGAGCGCGGCTACGAAGGAACCTCCATGAAGGACCTGAGCGAGGCCATGGGAATTGCTTCGGCCAGCATCTATGCGTCCTTCGGAAGCAAGGAAGCCTTGTTCCGCGAAGCCGTGGCCCTCAATGCCGCGACCCAGGGGCAGCCCCCGAGGGTAGCGCTTCGCGAGCAGACCACGGCCTACAAGGCGATACACGCGATGCTGCGCGCCGTGGCCGATACAATCACCATTCCCGGCTCGCCGCGTGGATGCATGCTGGTCCTTGCGGCGCCGACCGGCGCGATAGAAAACCACCCGGTACGCGAATTCCTCGCCGACATTCGCAGGGCGCAATTCGAGGAGATCAGGGAGCGGCTGGTCAGAGGGGTCCACGATGGCGACCTCGCTGTCTCGACTGACAGCCTGACGGCCATCGCTCGCTACTATACCACCGTGATGCACGGTCTCTCGGTGCAGGCGCGCGACGGCGCAAGCCGTGCCGAACTTGAGACAGTCATCACCATGGCAATGGCCGCCTGGAAGACGCTGGCGACGGATGCTCTGGAACGTCAACAACCGAATTAGGCCGCGGGCACAGCAAGGGCACCGGGGAGGGTAGACAGGCCCGCTTTTGGCGCGTTCCTGGCCGATATATTCGTCTGGTGTCGGCCCTAAGCGGTCATAGCTCATCGTCGAAAGATTCGGCTGCTTTGCGCCTCATCTCCGCCATAGAGGCGACCTTTGCCTCCGCCCGGAAGCGGACATCGGGGGTGACAATGCTGGAGGTCATGGTCGCGCCATATCCGGACCTTGCTCACGATGCGACGAAGGTTGCATCTCGGACCCCTTTCCGGGCCTTAAGCCGCTGAGCGCAGCGGGGTCACTCCACCTTCTCGATGTCCCCCGGGACCCAGCTCTTGTTGATGGCCGCTTCGGTCGGGCCGTAGAGCCTGAGGATGGCGAAGTACCCCTTGCCCGGCACGGTCGCGAGCCAGTTGCCGGCCTTGCCCTCGGGTGCTTTGGGGGCGAGGTAAAGCTCCGTGCTGCCGTCAGCGTTTTGCGCCGTCTTGTCCTTTGAACCCAACGATGGGAAAGGCTGCCCATTGGCGAGACCTGAAGCATTCTCAGCCTCGTAGAGCGTCACCGACCAGAAGTTGGCGGCGGGGATGTTGGCGGGCAGGTTCAGGCGGTAGTTGCTATCGCCCGACAAGGGCACGCCTTCGCTATCGGTGAAGCCTATCATGTACTTCGCACCCTTGCCCGGGGTTTGGGACATCATCCCCGGGCTAATCGTGTAGTAGTCGGTGAACATCCAGATTCGGGCATCGAGGGCCAGATATGGATACGCTCCGGCGACATTCTCCCAGGCCGGGTTCATCGACCCACCCGGATTCGCAGGAGTCCCGTCGGCGAAAGGATTAAGCCAGCGGCGGTCTGGATAGACGAGCAACGAGAGACCACCTACCTTGTCGGCAAAGCCGATGACACGGCTCATTTTGTAGCCGGTCTTCGCGGCCCGATCGAGGATCTCGCGTGTGTGCGCATCAGGATCGAACGGCTGGCCCTTGGCGATGCCGATGGCCGCCAGCATGCCGAGCCAATCAGGGCCGGCGAGATTGTCACCCTCCCTGTCCACCAGCAGCTTGAGTTGATCGAAGGCGCTGCCGTCGCTGATCGGCAGCATGTTGACCGGGACGCCGGAGCCATCGGGGAATTCCATCGGCTTGGCGCCAGCCTCGCCGTTAAGCGGATAGATCCTTGTCTTCTCCAGGTGCGCGACGGCGGGTGTCAGATCCTTCGGATCCTTGTAGAACCCACGCAGGAAGATAAAGACGCTGTTGGTGCCTGACCGGTAAGCGTAATAACCGTCCGGCACCGCTCCCGTGTAGCCGGGTGGCAACAGGAGGAACTTGCCCCCTTGCCGCCATCCGGTCCAAACAGACCGACGTCACCAAAGAACTTGCCGCCATCCACCGGAATGGGGCGCTGCCAGTAATCCAGCAGGATGCCTTGCAACTCAGACGGCGCTTCCATCACCAGCGGACCATCCTTGCCCAGGTCAACGTAGCTCATGGCGTAGAGGACGTCGGAGTTGGGGGTAGTCACCAGGGTCTTGGCGTCGAGCCGCTTTTTCCAGATCGGCAGGACGTTGTAGCCGGCGCCGAATGTCTTTTCCGACCCGACCTGCATGCCGAGGGTGTTGATCAACGGGAGCGCCCAGAGATAGGTCTGCGTCGCCCGTTGGAAGAGCAGTTCGTCGCGCAAGGTCTGCGCTGTCTCTTTTGTGGGCCGGCCTTCCGCGAACGGGAGGTTGGCCAACTTATCGAAGGAGGTCTCCTGGGCGAAAGCCTGCGTAGCGAGGCCGTTCATCGCCATACCGCCAACCAGCGCGGCGACGAGAAGGTTGAGTGGGCGAATCTTTGTCACTGTCATGACCCTCCGCGTTGTTTGGGGTTTCAGTTCGCCACCGTGACGGTCGGGGGCTGCCAGGTGCCGTCGAGAATCGCCTGCTCGGCCCAATAGGCGCGGATGTAGAGCGAGAACGTCCCTTCGGGCGCGGGCAGCCAGTTGCTTTCCTTGTCCGCGCCCGGCGACTTGGCGCTGGCGTAAAGCGTCAGCGAGCCGTCCGCGTTGTATCTGATGGTCTTGTTCTTCGTGCCCAATGAATAGCGCCTTAGTGGATTTGGGTTGAAGAAGTGGACATCGTTGTACAAGGTCAACGACCAGAACCCCTTGACCGGTGGCGTCTGACCCTTGGCAAATGTGATCGTATAATTGTTCTGTCCGTTGAGTTGTGCACCCTTGTTGTCGTTGTCCGTGTAGATGTATTTGGTTTCCTCAGGCCGGTTGTCGTACATGTTCGACTTGGAGGTGCCCGTGCGATTGACGTAGTCGGTCCCCCACTCCGCGTTGTTCACCGGCGAATTCCAACCATTGCCGGCAGGGCGGCCGTTATTGGCCCACTTAAAGAACGGTGAGATCAGTTCACCCTCGGCGGCGACAGCAGTTTCCACAAGCGTCTTCTTTATCGCAGGATCCTTGGCGGCTGCGTCCAGCACGCTACCGATCCAGGTGTAGAGGGCTTCCTCGCCCGGCATCGGCGGCACTTGTTTCATCACCTCAGGTAACTCGTCGAAGAAGGTGTTCGGGTTTACCCACTTGGTCTCACCTTTGCCGGTGGATTTCGGTGCCGGGAAATGCGGAAGCTTGCTCCAATCCTTGATCTTCATCTTCCCGTCGAACTCCGACAACGGGTAGTAGACGACCTGGCTGAGCAATGGCTGGACGGCTTTTTGATCCTCCGCGCTGTCATCAATGAAGATGCGCGGAATGACAAAGGCAAGCGACGTGGAGGAGCGCACCACCGCCGTGATGCCGGCTGGCGTTTCGCCCCTCCATTCTGGGCCGACCATCAGGTAGAAGCCGGGCTTGGTGCCGTATTGCTTGCCGATCTCGGAAAACTCGTCGGTGCGCGCGTCATAGTGCGCATAGACCCAGAAACGATCGCCAAAATCCGGTACCTGGAAGACGATGGGCTCCTTGTCCAGTGTCATCCAGCCGGCACCATACGCGACATCCTGGTTTGGACAGGCGATGATCGTCTGGTCCGGGCTGATGTACCCGGTCAGCATTGAGTTCCCGTTGAACGCGATCGGAACCACTCCGCCTATCAAGCCTGGTTCGGGCGCCTTGGAAAAGGCGATGGAGCGGTTGACCGAATTGACCAGTGGCCAGCCCCACAGGTAGGCCATCCGCCCCACCGATTGCACGTAGGCCGTGGTCATGGCTGTGCCGCTCGGCGGACCGGGCACTTCGGCGGCTGTAGTGGGGATCGGGACCTGCTGCGCATAGGCCAAGATTGGCACCATCGAAAAGCTCAATGCGAGCGCGGAAGCGACGACGGATGATTTCATGCGGCTCATGATGGTCTCTCCCAGCGGGCTCGTGATGGTCTCTCCTAGCCCGTGATGGTAGTCCCAACTGGACCCTGGCGATATTGCCCTTTGGGGAACGGTGATCTTGACCCAGACGCCAGCCACACGTGGAAGTTAGAAGACGCCTACGCCGTTAGCCAGTTCCAGCGCAGTAAATGTCGTTGCGAGGAAGGGTTGAGCCCGGATGGGAGGTAGAAAATCTGACCAACGCCGATGACCGTTTTGCGCGTCATCTGAGGACGTCGAGGTGCGATGCCGGCAACATCTCAGTTGGGTCACACCGCGACGATGCGCACGTCAACCTGAACGCCCGCTGATGAAGATTCGCAGCCCGAAGCTGACGGTCGGCTTGCGGCCCCTAAGCGGATGTAGCGGTTAACCACCACAAGCCTTCTCGGAAAGGCGCTCCAACCGTCAGCGGCATGACACCCCCCGGCGGTCACGCTACCGGGAAAAGATATTCGTCCCGGCGCGGTTTCGGAAAACTCTTGTTGATGCGCTTGGCGTCGGGAGGCCCGGCGTCACTGGTGCAGACGCAGACCTCGAGGAACAGCCGCGCCGATCGCCGCCGCCTCGACGCCGTTACTCTGGCGCGGGCCGGCGCGGATGGCGTCGATCACGGCGCGAAGCGGCGGCGCCATTTGCCGTTGGGCCGGATAGCAGAGGTAGTAGCCGGGGAAGGGGGCGGACCAGGTCTCGAGCAGCGCGACAAGGCGGCCTTCAGCGATGTGGTGCGCGATCAGCTGCTGGCTGGCGAATGCAACACCCACTCCGTCGACCGCCGCCTGCACCCCGAAGTCCTTCATGTTGGAGATCAGCGGGCCGTCGATTGCGACTTCGAACCACTTGCCGTTTTCCATGAACTCCCATTTGTAGGGCGTCTTCTGCCCCGGCCATCGCCAGGCGATGCAGCGATGGGCAAGAAGGTCGCGCGGATGAGCCGGCGTTCCGTGCCGGGCGAGATAGTCGGGCGAGGCGACCACGGTCTGGCGCAGGTCCGGGCCGAGTTTCACCGCAATCAGGTCCTTGTCGATCACCTCCCCGAGACGGATGGCGACGTCATAGCCTTCGGCCACGATGTTGACGACGGCGTCGTCGAGCGTGACGTCGAGCACGACCTGCGGATAGGCATCGCTGAAGTCACGGAGGATCGGTGTCAGGTAGAGGTCCGCGGCTGCCCGGAAGCAGTGCACCCGCACGGTCCCGGCGGGATGGGCGCGGCGCTCGCGGGTCTCGCCCAGCGCCTCCGCCAACTCCTCGACGGCGGGCTGTACCCGCTCGAACAGCTTGGCCCCCGCCTCGGTCAGGGAGACGCTGCGGGTGGTGCGGTTGAACAAGCTGACCCCGAGCTGCTCCTCGAGCCCTCGGACCATCTGGCTGAGCGCCGAGGATGACACGCCGAGGTTCTCGGCCGCCCGGCTGAAGTTCAGCGAACCGGCAACGGCCACGAAGGCGCGGAGCTGGTTGAAGTCTCCGGCGGACGGAAGGGAAGGTTTCATGATCGCCCTCAATTGCTTAGCTCAGCTTACAAGGCTGATTAGTGCGCGCGGACTAAACCTTGCCGCGCCCGTCCTTATACTCAGCTGGACACGAGAGTTGAAGGGAACCACCATGACGTTGCAGAACACGCCCCCGACGGGAAACATAGATGAATTGGTCGCCTTGGCGAAAACCTACTTCGATGCCGCCTACGCGATGGACGCCGACACGTTCGCGACCATCTTCGACCCAGCGGCCTTGGTCACCAGGCGCGGCGATGGCGACAGCGTGGTGGTTACGCCTGTTGCCGCCTGGCTCGATGCGGTCCGGAGCCAGACCTCACCGCAGGATGCCGGCAGCGTGCGCGCCGACCAGATCCTCTCCATCGCCATTGCCCGTGACATGGCGCTGCTCAAGCTCCGCCTGCGGATCCCGCCCCGCGAGGTGACCGACCTGCTGTCGTGCTTTTACCTCAACGGGCGCTGGCAGATCGTCCAGAAGGTGTTCGCCGCCGAGATCCTGGCCTGAAGGATCTGCCATCGATCCTCAACGGTCACAAGCAGAGCCAGATTGGGAAACTCTTACCGTGGAATTGTGCGGTGACATAGCGCGGGCCCAAAGACCACAGTCGGCCGACATGTTCGTCCGGGTTCGGTTCGAAGCGGACTTAGTGCTCCTGCGGGGCACGCGGCGTCAACCGGTGTTTTTGCTGTACACTGGGCCGGCAATCATGCATTCTTATCTAGGGTTGCATGCGTCTTGGGATGGAAGCGCTGCCAACGATTGCTCCTGTTGATTCTGGCCAGACCGATCCAGGTTCCGACCTCTGTGCTCCTACGAGCGAATATTGGTTCTGTACTTCTTGGTAGACGCTGCTCCGCTTAGCCAAGAGGAGGGGTTCCATGCGTCGCTACAGTGTACTGCACATCTCTCGCGGCGTGCTCGCAGCGCTGGGTTTTACAGCGTTGACCGGGTTTGGCTGTCCGGCGGCATTCGCACAGGCGGCATCGGGCGCACAGGCGGCAACGGGGGCTCCGGGGGCCACAATTACCCTCGACGGCAAGCAGCTTCCGCCACCCACGCCGAATTTCGGCGGGGTGATCAAGGAAAAAGCGTCTGAATCACAGCCCTGGTGGGCTCCGCGTGTCACGCCGCCAAAGGGTGCGCCGAACGTGCTGCTGATCATGACCGATGACCAGGGATTTGGTGCCCCAAGCACCTTCGGCGGCGTCATTCCCACCCCGGCCATGGATCGCATTGCAAACCAGGGGCTGCGCTTTACCAATTTCCACTCGACGTCGCTCTGTTCGCCGACGCGGGCCGCGTTGATTACCGGCCGAAACCATCATTCGGTCGGTTCCGGGGTGGTCGGCGAAATTGCGACGGGCTATCCGGGCTACGATTCGATCATCCCGGTCGAGAAAGGCACCATAGGCACGATCCTCAAGGAGAACGGCTATGCGACATCGTGGTTCGGCAAGAACCACAATACCCCGTCTTATCAGTCGAGCCAGGCAGGGCCGTTCAATCAATGGCCGACGGGAATGGGCTTTGAATATTTCTACGGCTTCGTCGGCGGCGACGCCAGCCAGTGGCAGCCGAACCTCTACCGCAACACGACGGCCATCTACCCGTTCGAAGGCAATCCCGGATGGAACATGGAAACGGCGATGGCCGACGAGGCCATCCAATATATGAAGCAGTTGAAGGAGATCGCGCCGGACAAGCCCTGGCTCGTCTATTACGTGCCGGGCGCCACGCATGCGCCGCATCATCCCACACCGGAATGGATCAAGAAGATCAGCGACATGCATCTCTTCGACGACGGCTGGAACAAGCTGCGCGAGACGATCTTCGCCAACCAGAAACGGCTCGGCATCATGCCCGAGAATGCGCAACTGACGCCGTGGCCGAAGGAACTGCCGCAATGGGATACGCTGAGCCTGGAAGAGAGAAAACTCTTCATCAAGCAGGCGGATATCTACGGCGCCTACCTTGCTTACGCTGACAATGAGATCGGCCGGGTCATTCAGGCCGTCGACGATCTCGGCGAACTCGACAATACGCTGATCATCTATATCGGCGGCGACAACGGCGCGAGCGCCGAAGGCATGCTCAACGGCACGCCGAACGAGTTCACCACCTTCAACGGCATCCCGGTGCCGGTGAAGGACCAGTTGCTCTGGTATCCGTTCTGGGGATCGGAACGGACATTCCCGCACTTCGCCGCGGCCTGGGCCTGGGCGATGGACACGCCGTTCAAGTGGGTGAAGCAGGTGCCGTCGCATTTCGGCGGAACCTCGCAAGGGGTGGCGATGTCCTGGCCCGGCCACATCACTGATGTGGGCGGCATCCGCCGCCAGTTCTCGCACGTGATCGACATCGTGCCGACCATCCTCGAAGCCACCGGCATCCCGGCACCCGAGACGATCAACGGCATCGCTCAGAAGCCGGTCGAAGGGGTGAGCATGGCCTACACATGGGACAAGGCAAATGCCGATGTCCCCACCCGGCATACGACGCAATATTTCGAGATGCTCGGCAATCGCGCCATCTACGACAACGGCTGGGTGGCAGCGACGACGCCGGCAACCCGGCCGTGGGAGCTGAGCACCGCCACGCCGCCCGACGTCATCACCGGCTATAACTGGGAACTCTACAACGTCAACGATGACCCGACCCAGTTCAGCGACCTGGCCGCCAAGATGCCCGACAAGCTCAAGCAGATGCAGGACCTCTTCTATTCCGAGGCGAAGAAGTACGACGTGCTGCCGCTCGACAATTCGACGCTTTCCCGTTGGAACACGCCACGCCCCAACCTGACGGCCGGGCGAACCGAGTTCACCTATTCGGGGGCACTGAGCGGTGTGCCGCCGAGCGCTGCACCGAGTGTCCTCAACAAGTCCTATACGATCACGGCCGAGGTCGAGATACCCGAAGGCGGTGCGGACGGCATGATCGTGACCGAGGGCGGACGGTTCGGCGGCTACGGCCTGTTTCTCAGCAAAGGCGACTTCGGCGTCGGGCGGGGCAGGGTCGTGTTTCTCTACAACCTTCTCGACCTGAAGCGCACGATGTGGGAGGGGCCGGAACTGGAACCTGGCAAGCACCAAATCGTCTTCGAGTTCAAGTCCGATGGTCCGGGCCTCGGCAAGGGCGGTAGCGGCGTCCTGTCGGTGGACGGCAAGCAGGTGGCGACAAACTCGGTCGAACACACGACGCCCGTCACCTTTCCAGAGGACGAAAGCTTCGACGTGGGCCAGGATACGCGCACAGGGGTCGCTTTGGTCGAGTATCGCTACGACGCTCCGTTCAAGTTCTCCGGCAAGATCGACAAGCTGACGTTCAAGCTCGGGCAATAGTGGGGGCGGCATGTTTGGAACGATGGCTGCAAATGCCAGGCTGCTGTTTTCGGTAACGGGCGTGGTCGAAGCTGCGACGGGACTGGCATTGCTGATTGCACCAGCGCTTTTGGTTCAAGTGTTGCTCGGGGCCGCGCCGGACACGCCTGCCGGCATGACGGCCGCCCGTGTCGCCGGAGCGGCCGTGCTGAGCTTGGCCGTCGCCTGCTGGCTTGCGCGGGATGACCTGGCAGGCAAGGCTGCCAAGGGATTGGTGACAGCGATGCTGTTCTACAACTTCGCCGTGGTCGCAATACTCATTCTTGGATGGATTCGCCACGGCATCGCTGGCATCGCTTTCTGGCCTGTTGTCGCGGCCCACATCGCGCTGGGCGTCTGGTGCGCGGCGTGCGGCTTGGCATCGAGCCGCATTGCTGACCGTTAGCAATCGTCCGGCGCGACGTCAGCTATGGGCGCGAAGCGGCCAAGGGCGTCGGCCGCCTTTCAGCCCGAAGCGGCCGTTTGGCGATCTCGGCGTAGACGACTGCTTTGCGCCCCTAGAGTGTCATAGGGAGCTAGCTAGCCCAGCCCCGAAAGCGGACAAGCAGATCATCGCATGGGGCTTTATGCATCAGTAAACAGATCAATCTTGTCCGACACGACGACGCCCGGTGAGAAGGGCGTCGTCATCTCATAGGTCTGTGCGGAAGCCGTCGTATCGGCGGATAAGATGACCAAGCCTGGCAATACCGCGGCGGTGGCGCAAAGTAGTTCCGTCGTGGTGGTCGTCGCTCTCTTCTCATTCACATCCGGTACCGCGCACCAGCATGGTCGGGACAATTACTGCGCCACGACGGCCGGCGGCTGCCACGTTCCTTCGCCGGCCGGCAATATGGACGGCGCTTCGGTCTTCGGCCAATACAGGCGCATGACGAGATAGATCGTGTCATTGGGCGCAGGCAGCCAGTTTGCTTCCTTGTCCGCGCCGGGGTTGTCCTTCTGGATATAAAGTGTGAGCGAACCATCCTCGTTCTTTTTCATGCCCGGCAACATTGGCGAGTTGATGAGGTAGCGATCGATCGGATTCTTGATCAGGAGCTGGCTCTTGCCGTCATACATCGTGACCGACCAGAAGGAGTTCACCGGCGGCAGTTGGCCGGAGGGGAAGGTCAGTATGTAATTGTGCTTGCTTCCGTCGAGCGTCTGGCCTTGGCTATCGACGCGCGTGAACGGATAGGTCGCTTCCTCCGGGTCATTGCCATAGATGCCGGCCTGAGCAGCGACGGCGCGTTTCAACCAGTCACCATTGTAGTGGGCACTGTCTCCTGGAAGACCGCTAACCCGCCAGCCATTGATCGCCTTGCCGGCATTGTCGACGGCCTCGTCGACCTTCCGCTGGCCCTCCTTCATGCCGAGGCCAATCTCCAGCTTGTGCTCCAGTGGCAGATCCTTGAAGTCAAAGGACTTACCCGGCCCGATGCCGAGGCGTGCCAGCTTGGCCCTTATCTCCTTCTCATTGCCCTGCGCCGGCGCGAATTGCAGAGCGAAGTCGAGATAGTCGAAGAAGTTGGTCTTCGCGAGTTCTTTGTCGATCTTGGGGAAGTCGATGGTTGGCGCGGCCGCTGGGGGCGTCTGCTTCAGAAAGGCCGACAGCATCTGCACCTTGTAGCCAGCCTGCACCTTCTTGACGTTGTCGAGATCATCCGGGCCAAAAAGCTGGGTGCGATAACCTGCGAGGGAAAACTGCGTGCTCGAACGAAAAACCTGCTTGATGCCCGCCGGGGTGTCACCCTCCCAGTCAGGTCCGACCACCATGTAGTCGCCGGCATCGCTCCCTGTGGCTCGGGTGCCGATATAGCCGTAATTGTAGGTATTGCCGTCACAGAGCATGACAGAGTAGTAGCGCTTCGGGTCGATCGCCGGCACCGAAAGCACCACCGGTTCAGCTCGCAAATCCAGCCAGACGAAGGAATACGGCGTGTCGCTGTTGGGCGTGACGATTGCCGTGTCCTTGTAAGTGTAAACGTTGGGCTCGTTCTTGATCTGGTTGAACGGCGCCTTGAACTGCCCTGAATTGCGGTCTACCGCGTACTCGTACATGATGGCATAGTTCATCACGAGCGGCAGGCCGTAGATCAAGCCTTCCTCGGCAATGTCCTTGGCCTCGACAATATCTGGATAGCTTTGCGCCATCAGCAGGCTTGGCTTCACAATCGCGGCGCCAGCAGCGATCGCCGCGGCCGAGCGAAGTAGATCTCGCTTCGTCAACATTTGCCTTACTCCTCTTAGGTCGTGTCGAAGTCGGTTGCCTCGCTTCAGGCTGAGGCTAGTAAAGAACAGCGCGTCGGAAGCCACGCCTTGCCACGCCCGCGTATGAAAGCGGCGTCAGCGGCATGCCGATGATGTCGATGAACACGGAAACCTTCGAGCCCTTCTCCGGCATCTCGCCGCCAACCACCTTCAACGTGTAGGTCAAGTTCTGGCCGTTCAGTTCCGGATTCTCCAGGGCGACGACGACCTGTTGGAGCTTGTTTGCTTCGAGGATGGACAGGTCTGCATTCGGCGGATCAGAGAGGAAGCTGTCCTTGCCCTTGCTCCAGAAAGGCACAAACGCTGTCGTACCCATATTCCCGGCAATGCGCTCGGGGCGGTCAGAGAAAAACAATGTTGTAGCGCCAATGCCTTCGAGCGTCAGCTTGTTCGCCGCTTTGTCGAAGGTCATCGCGCTTGCGGTCTGGACGAACAGGAAGTCAGCTACGTCATCGGCTGCTCCCGCCAGTCGGGGCCTAAGCGGCACCGCTGTCGCCGCAACAGCTGTGGCTGCGATCAGCAAGTTTCGTCTGGTCGTCATGGTCTTCCCTCCGGTTGATACAGCAGAAATTCTCTCGGAAGCAGGCTTCTTTGCTTGCGCGACACGCACGTTTTACTGCAATAATCACTATTCCTAATTTTGAAACCACTCATTTTACGCCACGGTTGCAATATTTCTGGAGCAATGCATGCATGGCTGAGATTCCCGTTATCTCCAACCGCATATTGCATGGCATGCCGGCCTTCATACGCCGTGAAATGGGACCAAAGGCACTACTCCAGGCCAATCGCGCCGTAGGCTTTGATCTCGAACTGATTGAGGGCGAGAACTGCTTCATCCCGCACGCGGCGGTGATCGGCTTTGTCGAAGCGGCTGCACGCGCTGCCGGTGAGGCCAACTTTGGGGTTCTGATTGCCCCGATGATGAACGTCGCTAACTACGGCAGCTACGGACGCTACGTGATGGGTGCCGGCACCCTGGGGAAGGCCATCGAGCGCGCCATCTCCGGTCTTTGCTTTCATAGTACGGATGACAGGATGTCGGTCGCGATCGTCGGCAACGAGGTACGATACAGCTATGTCTTTGCGCTAGCCGGCCGTACCGGGTGGGGCAACACCGCGTGCGCGGCGGCGGGCGTCCTGCTTAGCCTCTTCAGGGCTTATTTGCCCCCTGACTGGCGACCGCTGCGCGTCGAGCTTGATACCGATAGGCCAAGCCAGACGAGACTTTTTGAAGACGTCTTCCATTGCCCGGTCCATTTCAACGCACCCGCGGTGACCATCGTCACGGAACGCCATCATCTGTCCGCCATGGCGAGGAGCACTTCATGGCCGAGCGTCACCATCGAGGATGTGGCGCGAGACCGGCGGGGCGGTGCTCCAAGGGATTTGCTCAACGTGATCTTGGAGCAGATCCGGACCCAGGTTCTCACCGGCAGCATATCGATCGATAGCACGGCACTATTGATGGACACCAGTGTCCGAACACTGCAACGTGAGCTGAATCGGGCCGGCACCGATTTTCGCAGCTTGGCGAACGTAGTCAGGGCACAGCGAGCCACGGAATTACTCCGGCATACAAACGATTCGATCACGCGCGTATCGGCGGAACTGGGATATTCGTCCCCAGCCAATTTCGCTCGCGCTTTCCGAAAGGCAACCGGCAATGGGCCGAGGGAATTTCGCTCCGAAGGAGAACTCAAATAGGTATTGCACAACACGATCCTGCAGTTACTGGGCCGTCCTGCATGGAACGCTGGCCGAAAGGTCAGCGTCAAGAAACCACTGAAGCAGCGCGAGATCTGGGCGATCCGCTTCTTCCTCGACCGAGAGGCGCCTGAGAGATCGCGCGCTGTTTGATCTCGCGATCGACAGTAAGCTCCGAGGCTGCGGTCTTGTTAAGGTCAAGATCGGAACCCTCGTCACAGGTCAAGAAATTCGAATCCGCGCCATGGTCGTCCAGCAAAAGGCTCATGTACTCTGATCCTCAGGGACTAAACCTGTGGAACTCGATTGCACACGGCACTCTTGAGCGCGGTATGATCAATGCAGTGATCTCGTGATCCATTCTCTGCTTGTACTTGGCCTGTGGGGATCAACTGGCCGACCACCGGAAGAAGAAGGCGGCTGGAGGCTGAGGGAGGTGGGAACCTGCCCGAACTGTCGTATGCGTTGTCGTCGAAGCTCCGTGACCAGTTGAAGGCGGCTTTTCCAGCGTGACTTCCCAGAGCCCGCCAGTCCGCTTCCGGCCAATTCCGTCACTTACTCGGTCCCGCTTGACGTCCGCTTCCGGCGCGTTCCGGCCGACGTACTCGTCTGGTGTCGGCCCGAAGCGGACGAAGCAGGCTCGACAGTCAAGCCTCTTCGACCGTGCGCCAGCGGAGGACCTCACCGCATGGCCTCTGCTATTCGTAGCAAGGCTGAATAGATGATCTCGGGATCATCGGGTGCAACGGCACTTCGGACGAGGCTTTCGGCGTTGGCGACAATCTCGTGGGCCGCACGCAATGCCGACCGGCCGTCCGGCGTAAGTTCGGTCGTAAGCACCCGCCCATGTACCGGGTGGGCCGTTCGTTTGACGAGGCCGTCCCGTTCGAGTGTCGCTATGATGGACTGCATCGTCTGCGGTGTTACGAAGGCCCGCCGCGCAAGCTCCGCACTTGACGGGCCCGCGCTGACCTCAAGCCCCGCCAGCACCGAGTATTGCGGGGTCGTCAATCCGATGTTTCTGAGTTCAGCGTCGAGATGGCCCCGCAGCGCTTGCTGCGCCCGCTTCAGCGCATATCCGAGCGAGCGGTAGGTGTCATCAACAGGCGGATCAATCAGGCTGGACATATCAGTACCCTTATATTATATCAGGGTCCTGACGATACTGCGTCAGGTATAAAAAGGAAAGATAGCTCATGCCTCGCCTCATTGGACCGGATTTCATCGGGATACAGACGAAGGATCTGGACGCCGCACGGACCTTCTATCGGGACATTGTCGGGCTTACGCCGTCGGCAAAAGCCCCTCCGGGCGCGATTGTTTTCGAAACGCACCCCATCCCATTCGCCGTCCGCACGCCGATCGAGGACTTTGACGACACGCAGAAGCTGGGGGTTGGCATCGCGATCTGGTTTGGCTGCGACGACGCTGACGAATTGCACGCTCATCTGTGCGAGCGCGACGTGCGGATAGCTTTCCCGCCGAAGGACGGCCCGTTCGGACGCTATTTCGCCTTCGTCGATCCATTTGGCTATACGATAACCGCGCATACCCTTCCGACCAGTGACTGAAACGGCCCCGCAGACGCGCAGCCCCTAACTCAAATGTGAATACTTTCTCTCGCGGAATTCCGGAATTCTGCGGCAAATGCGACCAACGGTCGCTTTCGGCCCAAAGCGGCCTCTCACTAGATGAAGTTATCGCTACACCTGATCGGGGACTGCTGGGTTCGAGCAGACCTCTTTTCGTTGCGGCGGCGGGGACCCGTATCTCCTCGACTATGGCAGCCGAGTGCGCTGCTACTGTCGGGCCACAGCATCTAACTTGCCTAGCATCAGCGGATGCGGCGCCACTGACCGCGTCTCGTTGGAACTTCCCAAGCAATAACAGGAGTCGATGACCAATGTCGCATATCGAAAGCCAGCTACAACGGTTGGGACTAGAACTTCCGGCGCCGATCCTGCTTCCGCCTAACGTGAAACTCTCCTTTCCCTGGGTCCGCATTTCAGGGTCAAGGGCTTATATTTCCGGACACGGGCCACTCAATTTAGACGGCTCGATTGCTGGACCGCTCGGAAAGGTCGGGAAAGGTCTGTCTTTGGAAGAAGGCTACCATGCCGCTCGCCTGACCGCACTGGCAATGTTGGCCAGCCTGAAAGTTGCTTTGGGTGACCTGGACCGGGTGGACAGCTGGCTTCGCGTCTTTGGCATGGTGAATACAGATCCCTCCTTCAACTCATATCCACTCGTTATCAATGGCTTCAGCGACCTTATCGCAGAGGTTTACGGTGGCGAACGCGGATCACACGCCCGCTCGGCGATAGGCGTGGCAGGCCTGCCATTTGATCTTCCCGTCGAGATTGAAGCCGAGGTTCTTATACGGCCTTAGCGACCCGCCACGGCACGAGTTTTGGATGGCCGCATTTAGGTCACGCAGGTCCACAGACCTGGTCAGGATGGAAGCGTCAGCAGGCGCTCGCGCCGATGACCATGCTCTTCAGTGGCTGTAATTCCAAAGCCTCCGCCCAGCGAGCGATTATGACAGGACGGTCTCGACGTCAGCTTGGTCAAGATCAGTCGGCGACTCCTGATCAGGAAATTCCCCTGGCCTTGGGCGGCCGTCAGTGCGCCGAGCTGCTCGATAGCGGCCGGGTGAGAGGCCGTGGTGCCGATGGAACAACTTCGAGAACGCCGCGACGGTTTCGTAGCCAACGCGGCTTGCGATCCGGGCAATTCCCTCATCGCTTGTTTCCAGTAGGAACGCAGCCTCCGACATCCGGCGTGCGATCAGATAGCGCTGCATGGACTGGCCGACGAGCTTGGTGAAGCGAGCCGAAAACACCGAGCGGCCGAGCCCCACGCGATGTGCGAGGTCGCGAAGCGTCCAGGGCCCATCCGGTCGTTCGTGGATCAACTCAAGCGCTCGCCCAATATAGGGGTCCGCCATCGCCCCAAGCCATCCGCCTTCTCCTGGCCGGAGAGATTTGATCCAGCTTCGCAACACCTCGACGAAGAGCACCTCTGTCATTCGCGAGAGCGCGACGCGTTGGCCGGGACGTTCAAGCGCCGACTCGCTCACCATGCGGCGCAGGATAGCCTCAAGCCAGTCACCGTCCATTGCCGGCTTCAGGAGAAGTACGGGCGGAAGCAGCTCCATCACGCTACCGCGCGCGGGCCACGAGAGAATGAAATTGCCACAGATCATCGTCGAGAGCGGCTGCGCGCTGCCTCCGTGACGCACGACGCCAAGATGTGCGGGTCGATCGAGGTCCGTAACCAGGAATGGCTTCGTCCGACTATCCGAGTAAATCAAATGGGGCTCGCCGCGTGTGATGACGACGAGATCGCCCTCCGCCATGCGGAGCTCTTGCCCATGTTCGAGCGCGAGGGTGGCTGTGCCACGACTGAGATAATGGAACAGGGCGTAGGGGCGCTCCGGCAAGGCCAGGTTCCAGGGATGGCCGAGCTCGAAGTGAAAGAGCAGGGTGCCGCTCAGTCGAACGCGATCGAGCACTTCGGCGAGGATGTCCATGCCTGATGTTAGTCCGCCGTACGGTCGGACACAATATCCGGACGATCGGGGCCTAACGTCCCGGAACCCTTCGTATTATTTCGTGTCGACGTGAGCCATCAGGTCACCCAGCAAGCAATCTGGCTAACTGCCGCAACACGTACCGAAGTGCCTGTCCCTTTTCGTGGGTCGGGGTTGTCGGCATCCAAACAGGAGCAAGCAATGCGAAATATACTACTCTTAGCCACCACAGTTCTCGTCGCCGGGGCAGCGTTTGCCGCACCCGCCCAATCGGCTGGTCTACCCAAGGGGGCGGCGCACAACATCGTGCTCGTCCATGGCGCTTTCGTCGACCAGACAAGCTGGAAGCCCGTTGCCGACATCCTTACGAAGAAGGGCTATAACGTAACGCTGGTCGAAAATCCGCTCACGTCGCTGGCTGCGGATGTCGATGCCACCAAGCAGGCACTGGCGAAGCAGGATGGCAAGACCGTCCTCGTTGGCCACTCCTGGGGCGGCGTGGTCATCACGCAAGCCGGTGACGATCCCAAGGTCTCCGCGCTCGTCTATGTCTCCGCCTTCGCACCTGACGTCGGAGAATCTCTGGCGGCCCTGGCCAAGGGCGGCCCGGCAACCGAAGGCACCAAGGCAATTCATCCCGACGAAAAGGGCAACCTCTATATCGATCCCAAGGTGTTTCCCTCGGCGGTCGCCGCGGACCTTCCACTGAAGGTCGCCGAATCCCTGGCAAACTCGCAGCTTCCGCTAAACCACACAGCCTACGAGGCTCCGGTCGATAGGGCGGCTTGGCGCGACAAACCGACCTTCTATGTGATCAGCACGAAGGACAAGGTAATCGCACCGGAGACCCAGAAACTGTTCGCGGCCAGGATGAAGGCCAAGATCACAGAGGTGGCTGGCAGCCATGCCTCCCTCGTCGTTCATGCGAATGAAGTCGCTGCGGCCATTGAAAAGGCCGCGCTCACGAACTGACGATACTGCTCCCGGCGCCACCGTGCCGGGAGTACCTCTCCACGCTGAAAACACGCAGCGCTCCGACTTTTGCGAGTGAGTTTCGCGACAAGCCATCCCCGTGGAAGGGCAAGACGGACTACAGGGTTTTTCGGAAGAACACGACGCGCTGGGTCTCCGCAAATCCTAATGCAGCATGGAGCGCATGGCTGGCTGCGTTCTCAAGCGGCGCGTCGGAGCCAAATTCGACGCATCCAAGCGACTTTCCCCATTCGGCAACCGCGTTGCACAGCAACCGCGCAATACCCCTTCGCCTCTCAGCGGGCCGGACATAGATCCCTTCAAGGAACAGGACAGGTGAGCTAGTGCATCCGTTCACGTAATCATGACGTAAAGTGGCCTCTGCAAGCCCGATAGCTTCATCCGCATCATTTCGAGCGATGAACGCGGCTGCTTTTCCATTTCCTGAAAGAAACGACCGGGCCAGCTCGGCACAATGGTCTTCAAGCGAGTGATGCGGCCATAGCGCAATGCGAAGCTGCGCCCATGGCTCAACATCTTTTATGGTCCCAATCTCAATAATCGATCCCATATGGCGGCTCCTTCCTTGTCGCAAGAACCCCGCAGAGCGTGTCAAAAGTCGGACGCGGTTTTCGAGAACAGCTCGATCGCCAATGCTGCTGTCCGATCATGAATCCACCGGCGATCAACGCCAGGCGCATCAGCGCATATTTCGGTTTCATGGACCTTACCCCATTCGGAGCATTCGCACAGGAAGGCGTAGTGACCAGCCATTGGATCGAGCAAATCCATCGTGCTGTTTGGTAGTTGTTCGTGCACCCATGCAGCGCACAGGTCGGAAGGGGCTTCGATATCAGCGCCTACAGCCGCAATGGCAACCGGCACAGGAATCTTGCTCAGGCTTTCGCCTGTCAGGCCCCGCACCGTGGGCGCCGGTGCGCAAAGAAGAGCGGCTTTGATCCTTGAATCCTTATAGGACGATGATTGCCGGTTCCATGAGGCGCGGAACACGGCACTGGTTTCCAGCAGTGGGGTAACCTGCTCCCCAATGTCCGGAAACTCTCTCGGACCATTGCCCCAAGGCTTGTTCTGAGCCCAGTCGAGAAACAGCGTCATGTCGGTGATGGCACCCAGCAACGACAGTACCGTGTAACCGCCCAGAGAAAACCCTGCCGCAAAGGTGCGATCGAGATCAAGCTGCCCTGCAAATTGTCCCTCGGCAGCATGATAATCCAGCAAAACGGTCAGGTCCCGAGCGCGTTCCCACCAGCACAGGAAGCCCTCCGGACGATATTGTTCCGAAGCGGTGTTACCATGATGATCGATGCCGATTGCAACGAAGCCTGCTTTGGCTAGGCGTTGACCGAGCCAACCAAGACCGGCTGCTGTTCCCCCGGTTCCATGCGAGAGCAGTACAAGGGGATAGGCCTCTTGTCGGCTTGCCAGGCGTGCATCGTCCACCGATTCCTCAGTGAGGAAAAGGGATCGAACCGGCTCCTCAGGAACAGCGGTTTTTCTTAAGGGATCTTCAGTCGGATACCATGCTGACCAGGCCAGGGGCCGGGAGCCGTCACCAGCCCAATTCGATCGGCTGCTGTCTTCTACGTTACCTCTGGTGAAGCCAACCTTGAACATGATCTCCATCCATCGCCAGTTTATCCTCTGACAGGAGGGGAAAATTACTTAAAATTGTCAACGTGGATCGTCGCTTCCTGTTCAAACTTCCATTGGGCTGGATTCCGTATTTCGACGTGCCGTAGCGACAGTTTTTGCGACAAGTGAGTGCGCAGAACGATTCACGAAAATATCTCCGCGGGACCAATCACCGAACAAGGAACCCAAGCACTGCTGCGTTTGCAAGATCGATGAAGAATGCGGAGACGAGCGGCAGGATGATGAACGCGATGGTTGCTGCTCCGTGGATCTTGGTGACCGCCGTCATGTTGGCTATTGCCGTCGGGGTAGCTCCGAGCGAAATCCCGCAAAAGCCGGCGGAAATGACCGCCGCATTGTAGTTGCGCCCCATGGCCGGGAACACGACCAGGATGATGTAGACGACGGCCACAAGCGTCTGCACCGCAAGCACGATCGCGAGCGAAAGGCCGAGCCCGCTCAGGCCCCACAACTGCATGCTCATCAAGGACATCGCCAGGAATATGTTCAGCGAGAGATCGGATATGAGCGCCAGACCGCGGGTATGCGTCGGCCAGGGCAGGCGCGGCGCCAGGATCGGAATGCTGTTCGTCATCACGATGGCGCTCAGCAGACAGACGACGAACAGCGGAAGATTGATCCCGGCTTCAAGGATAATCTCGTGCAGGGCGTAGCCAATGATGATCGCGACATTTGTCACCAGCAACGTGCGCAACAGGCTGATGTAACTGACATCGTCGTCGTGGCCACCAACGGCATCCCGCGGCACCCCGATCGTCAACTCCTCGTCCTTGGGGCCGCTCAAGCCATTCCGGGTGATCAGATACTGTGCGATTGGCCCCCCGACGAGGCTGGCGACGACCAGGCCGAGCGTTGCGCTGGCAATGCCGATTTCGAGAGCGTTTGTGAGACCGAAACGGCTCGACACGATCGGAGCCCAGGCAATCGTCGTGCCGTGTCCGCCGATCAGCGAGGTCGAACCGAGAAGGATTGCCATGCCTTCTGGAAGACCGAGCACCTCGCTGGCCCCCATGGAAACGAGGTTCTGGATCACAAGAAACGCAAGCGTGACGGCCAGCAGGATGAGAAACGGCCTGCCTCCGGCAAGGAGATCGGAGAGCCGCGCGTTCAGGCCAACGCCGGTGAAAAAGTAAAGCAGCAACAGGTCGCGTGCGCCAAGCGCGAAGCTGATCTCCATGCCAAGGAACTCATAGGCGACGAGTGTCACGAACGCTGCCAGGAGCCCGCCGGTGACTGCCTCCGGAATGCTCCAGCGGGTGAGGGCGGGGATGAGCCGATTGAGGTTCGCGCCAGCGAAGAACACGAGGATCGCTATGGTGAACGACAGCAGTCCTGGGACCTCTATTGTCGACATGTGCCACCTTCACCGCCAGACCCGCCTTGTCGGTTGCAAAACACTGACACACGCGCTTTGACTGAACCAGTGAAAATATTGGTTTGCCCCCTCGCTGCTCCCAGGACACCATCTTGCACTTGGCGTCTCGACAGCCAATTTGACGCTGCCTGCGCTGACCTTGCTGGTCATAGAAACACGGATCGCGCAGTCAGCCACCAATCGCCAGCAGATTTTAATGAGACGCTTCCAATCGTTGTGGTTGCAAAATTCAGTCGATCACGTGATTGCCAGCGGTCATCGGACGGTCTATTGAAAAATCGAACTTAGAGGCCCGACATGAACATGGCTCCGAAGATTGCAGAACGGCGACGCTGAAGCTCTTAACGCTTCCGTGCTCCTTTACTCATGCAATTTCAGGAAATGATCCATGTCCGTAAAATCGGCCGCGCTCGCCGCGCTTGCTTCCGCATATGAACTGAACGGCCTTGAAGCCGCCCCCTCCATCGTCCGGTCGACCAGACCCGAGTTCGGCGATGTCCAATGCAACGACATGATGCGGCTGGCGAAATCCGCGGGCAAGAACCCGCGCGTGCTTGCAGCGGAAGTCGCAGAGGCAGCCCGGAGTGCTCTTTTCGAGGACGTGTCCGTCGCCGGCCCAGGTTTCGTGAACTTCCGGCTGGCCGATGCAGCCGTTGCCGCGGAAGCAAGCGCCATGCTTGCCGATCCATCGCTCGCCGCAGAGAAGGTGGAGCCGATGCGGACGATCATTGACTTTGGCGGACCCAACGTCGCCAAGGCACTGCATGTCGGCCATCTGCGTTCCTTCGTCATCGGGGAGAGCCTGCGACGCATCCTCGTGGAGATCGGTCACGACGTTCTGTCCGACATTCACCTTGGCGACTGGGGCCTGCAAATGGGCAAGCTTCTTCTGGGTGCAGCTCAGGCCGCGGGATGGAAGGCAGGTGACCCCACATACTTCATCGATCCATCGGCATTTGATGCCATGACCGTCGAGGAGCTTGGCGCCCTTTACAAGTCGGGCAATGCTGCCTGCGAGGACGAGGCTTCGCTTGCGCTCGCGCGGATGCTGACCACGAAGCTGCAGGACGGAGATCCGCTTCTGGCGGAGGCCTGGGCGCGCATGCGGGCCATTTCCCTTGCATCGATCTCCGCCACGGCGAAGATGCTCGGCGCGCATTTCGATCTATTCAAAGGCGAAAGCGATGCTCATGCGGAAGTCGCGCCCATGCTCCACGATCTCACCACCCGCGGGCTGGCGCGGGAGAGCGATGGGGCTCTTGTCATCGACGTCTACGGCGACGGGCTTCCGGACAATGTGCCACCTCTGCTTCTCCAGAAGAGAGACGGAGCGGCCCTTTACGGTACCACCGATCTCGCAACACTCCGGCAGCGGGTGCGTGACATCGGCGCGCAGCAGATCGTTTACTGCACTGACGATCGGCAGGCACTCCATATCGCCAGCGTGTTTTCGGCGGCGCGTACGGCAGGTTATGCCGATGGCGTCGAATTACGGCACGTGACCTTCGGTACAGTCCGCGGCAATGACGGCAAGCCCTTCAAGACCCGTGACGGGTCGGCAGCCTCGCTCGGTGACATGATCGATCTTGCGCTCGCCAAGTCGTCTGAAATGGTCGCCGACAGCCAAGCAGCCACGGTTGTGGGCCTCGGCGCGTTGAAGTTCGCCGACCTCTCCACACCAAGAAAGACAGGTTACCTCTTCGATATCGACAGGATGACCTCCTTCGAGGGACGGACCGGACCGTACCTTCAATACGCCTACGCCCGGATCTGCTCGATCCTCGACAAGGCTGCGGAGGCCAGCATCGTTCCAGGCGAGACAATCTCGATCAGCCATCCATCGGAACGTGCCGTCCTGATGGAATGCCTCTGGTATCCGCACGCCCTTTCGGAGGCAGCGCGACAGTTCGAGTCTTTCGAAATCGCTGATCGGGCCTATCAGGTGGCGGATGCGTTCAGCCGGTTCTACACGGATTGCCCGGTGCTGAAGGCGGACGATCCGTCGGGACGGCTCGCCACGTGCAAGCTGGTCGCAAGGGTTATCGGAAAGTGTCTTGAGCTTCTTGGAATGGAAGCTGTGCGGCGTATGTAAGGTCCATTGGTTTGACGGCTTCCGGCCCTTAGCATGTGTAATCGGGCGGCCCCACAAGGGGCAGGCTCCCATCACAATCTCGATGCAACCGAGATGACGGGAGACGACGATGTTTTATGCTGCCTTGGCGTGTCACTGCGGTCAGTGGCGATCTGTATTATCGACGAGGCTGGGAAAGTCAGGCTTGAGCGGTCGGTTCCATCGGACGTGCCAGGCGGGCCGGGTTTGTCGGCGAAACCACAGAGAGAGAGAGAGAGAGAGAGAGAGAGAGAGAGAGGCCGTTCCAGAAGTTGGTCTTGGGGTTCAGGGCGATCCGACGACCGCCCATTCGAACCGTTGCTGGAGCTATTTGGCCACGTGCCACACTCCTCCAACGCCATCGCCGTTGGCTTCACCGGCTTTCTTATCCTCGACATAGGTGTAAAGCGGCTTACCCTCATAGGCCCACATCTCTTTGCCATCCGCAGCTTTGACTAGAGACCATTCGCCTTCCGCCTTGGCCTTGGCTCCAGCGTGGAACGCCGGCCACTTCTTCAGGCAATCGCTATCGCAGTTGGATTTGCCTTTTGTATCTTTGTCGAATGTGTAAAGCACCATGCCTTTTTCAGTGGCCAGGACCTTGCCCATTTTCGTCTCGACCATCTTGGCCGGCTCGGCCGCAAAAGCAGAACCGGTTAAAGCAGTTAACGCACCTATCGCGATTAATATCGTTCTCATGATTTTTCTCCCATTCGGCAGTGCCGGCGGAATGCCAGCAGTACCCGATCTAACTGACAAAAACGCCCAACTATGAAAGCGGTTCCGCCCATGGGGGACGAACAAGACAGGCCAGCAATAGTTACAAGGTCCACGAAGCGCCAACTCCGGACCCTTGCCAATGATGGCAGAAGGGTCGCGTCTCGACCCCAAAGCGGTCATTTGAGTCATCGTCGGTCACGAGCATTGCAATGTTGGGCTTCTTGTCCTGTGCTTGCGCTGGAGCGAAGACACGCAAAAATCCCAAAACCTGCGACACATTTTGCGACTAAAACCTTCGACGTAGCAAGCTTTAGGAATTGCGCGACAAACGACACGGCCAGAATTGGCGTGGGCTCGTTTCTATTTCAGATTCGACGGTCGTAAATGATTGCACAATCTGGCATTCTTTGGGTCAAAATCATGATTGACCCGAGGAAACGACAATGAGCGACCACCAAGAACACAACCAGTTTGATGGCCCTCAGATGCAGGGAGTTCATTACGAGCGGGCCGATATGTCAGGTGCGAATTTCGACGGCGTGAACCTTGCAGATGCCCGGTTTTACGCTGTTTTGACCAAGGCAAAATTCACTGACACCAATTTAAGCGAAGCGTTTTTTGACGATATCAGTCTTGTGGATGCGCGCTTTAACAACGTCAATCTGTCTGGAGCCGCCATCACGAATGCAAACCTGTCGCGGTTGACCATAAGCGGCGTCACGTTGGCAGATTCAGACATCAAAGACGCCGATTTAACTGGGATGCGCATCAATGGCGTTCTCGTAACCGATCTATTCCTGGCCTATGAAAACGCGAAAACCTGATTGCCGTGGATGACTTCGTGCACATCGAGAAACAGCGTAGATTGGCGTCCTGAAATTCACCACCTTGAGCAGAACGGCCATGGCAGCAGGAAACAAATCGTCGCAAGCGGGAGCGTCACCGAAACGTCGCCACAAATTCAATCCCAAGCGAGAACCCAGGCCACAGGTACTCGCACAGGCGAATCGAACCGTCTTACGGATGGCTTCTGCGGTGGTGGTTGCCTTTCTCGCCGTCCTCGCCGTTCAGGTATTCTGGTAACTGCAAGCGCGATTAGCGATTTTTTGTCGAGTTGGAAGACCGCTCTTGGGGCCAAGCGGTCACCGGCGGATAGAGTAAATGATCTGGTCGGAGCCAAACCGACTTAACGCCCAAAGCGGACCCGTCCACAAACAGCCGAGTCGCCCTTTCTCTCCTGGAAACGCGGATTATTTCACACTGCTGCGCACATCCCGGCGCGGTCCTCGTTGAATTACCCGGCTTCGGCCATGTGATCCGCAATGTACGCAGCGTCTTCACCAACGCCAAAGAGCAGGCCGGACTTGAATGTGTGCATCCAATGCAGCCCAAGGAAATACAAATTCGGGCAGTTGGTGACGCCGCGTTCCTGAATAGGTGCTCCGCCTTCGTCGAACACCGGAATGTCCAGCCAACCAAAATCGAAAGTGTATCCGGTGCACCAGACGACGGAACCGATGTTTGCAGTCTTCAAATCCAGGTTTGGAATGGGCAGAACTGGAACGGGCCGTCCCGGCGTGTCCTTCGCATCTTCAACGGGCAGGTCGAGTGATTTCGCCTTCGCGCACTCATCCGCAGCATGCTTGAAGTCGCTATAGGCTCGGTCTGCCTCCGTCAAAACATACTCGGCATCATCATTGAAGTAGAGTTTGCCGCCCGCGCCGCCCTCGAGCCGCCCGAGAACGACGCCCCCCTCTAGCATGAAGCGACGCACGTCAACGTCATACCCACCGTTGACCCCTGTGATCACCGTAGTGGTCGGATATTTGCGCCCTGGGAAGCTATTGATCGGTACATCAAAACGGCCCATGGACATGAACCACCAGAAGTTGTCGCGATCGCGGTATCGGCGCGGCACACGGCGATGGGCGCTCACGCTAAAATAGACTACACGGCCATCGACATTGAGTTCATCAGCAATCTGACAACCAGAAGCACCGCTACCGACCACGAGGACCGCGCCCGGTGGGAGCTGCTCGGGGTTTCGGTAATCGTTTGCATGCACTTGATAGACATGCGGCGGCAGGTCGCGCGACCATGCCGGCAGCGACGGTCGTTGAAACGGGCCCGTCGCGACGACGACCCGCGATGCGCTGAACAGACTGTCATTCGTCTCAATGAGAAAGCGGTCGGAGTGGCGATCGCGACGCAGCAACGAGACTTCCGTGCCACAGCAAACCGGCGCATCTATGAACTTTGCGTAGTCCTCGACAAACTTGCCAACGTCGCGATGATGCGCGAATGCGTCCGGGCTATCGCCAGCGTATTCGAATCCGGGCAGCCTCAACGACCAATTCGGGAATTGGAAGCGGAGCGAGTCCCATCGCTCGCCCAACCAACGCTCCGCGACGCGCTTGCGTTCAAGAACAACATGTTCTCGGTTGCATTTGCGCAAATGGTAGCTCATGGCCATGCCACTTTGGCCGCCGCCGATAACTACAGTGTCGTGTCGGTTCAGCACTCCTGCGTCTCCAGGCCGGCTAGAGCTGCAGGAGCCTAACAAAGCCGACCTGGAAGGACAACGCCGACCTAACAGGTCGTGGTCAGCGCAATGCCGGCAAGTACGAGACCGGCCGAATGCGTTGCGCCAATTTTGTGATAATGACCGGAATGGGGGCGCAAAGCGGTCGAGGCTTTCGGCCCTAATCAGACTTATTGCCCGCCAGCCGATACAGCCAGGAACACCGCCTTCTGCGCCTCGAAGGCGCGCTTAAATGCGGGCCGCGCTTGCCCGCGTGCGATGTAGGCGCAGAGGTTGGGATATTCGTCCAGCAGGGCCGATCCCTCCAGCCTCAGCAGCACCGAGACCATCTCGAGGTCGCCGGCGGTGAAGTTTCCGTCCAGCCAGTCGGCATCGCCAAGCCGGGCGGAGAGTTCGCCGAGCCGCTTGCGGATGCGGTCGTTGACGTAGGCCAGACGCTCTTCGTACCAGCTCTGCTTGCCCTCCAGATATCTGGCGGTTTCGCGATCGACGATGACGGGTTCCATCGTGGAGACGGCGGCGAAGATCCAGGTGATCGCGCGGGCGCGGGCGTTGGCATCGTCCGGCAGCAGGCCGGCATGGCGCTCGGCGATATGCAGGATGATCGCGCCGGATTCGAAGAGGGTGAGATCGCCTTCCTCATAGGTCGGAATCTGCCCGAAAGGCTGAAGCGCAAGATGGGCCGCCTGCTTCATCGCCTTGAACGAGACAAGGCGAACTTCGTAGGGCTGCCCGACTTCTTCGAGCGCCCAGCGAACGCGCATGTCACGCGCCAGACCCTTGCCGCGATCGGGCGAGCGTTCAAAGGCGGTAATGGTAATCGTCATGATCGTTCTCCTTCCTGTCCGTCTGGAAGACGAGCGGGCGGGCGGGAATCCGACAGCGGGATGATGGAAATAATCCCCGCGCGCGGGCCAAGCGTAGCCCGACCGTGCGCCATCGCTCACCCTTGGAACGATAGCGCGTGCCGGTCACAAAGAACGAGGCCTGGCAGGGTGCGTTGGTCCGGCAAGGCCGGGTCGGCCGCTCGGTGGATTCAATCCGTCGACTGCCTGCTTTGATCTCTGTCAAGGACTGCCGAGCGGGCGTGCGATACACCGTTCTCGCATAGCCGATTTCCCGATCGCGAAGCGCTGGCGCAAGTCGCGATAACAGATGGAGATTGGCTGGACACGCTTAAGGGGTTATACCGGTAGCGTCAGCAACTCTGGGGAGGCGTTGTGGCTCAAATCACGGATACTGGTGGAGAGTTCAGGAAGAAGCGCCGGCGGGAGCTGTTGACCTTCGCCGTGCTTGCTTTCGGCATCTGGCCCGTTGTCGCTGTCGGGGTCGTCGGCGGTTATGGCTTCCTGGTCTGGATGTACCAGATCGTCAATGGGCCGCCGGGACCTCATGAGGTCAAGCCCGCGCCTTCGGCCTCGGTAGAGTGAGGATCGGGTCATGGTTCTCGCAACGCGCACCCGACGTGGCTTTCTGACCGGCAGATCCCCGGAGGATCTGGATAGGATCTTGCCTCCCGGAGCGAGTGAGACATCCGTTCAAAACTGTTCGGGCTGCGGCGCCTGCGTCGATGCCTGTCCCACGAAGATCATTTCGATCCGTTCGGGCATTCCGGCCGTGGATTTTCGGCAGGGAGGATGCACCTTTTGCGGCAAGTGCGCGGAACGATGTCCCGAGAATGTCTTTCCGGCTGGTTCTGCAGGCGGCTTTGCCCATTATGCGGCAATTGGCGATGGGTGCCTGGCCAATAATTACGTCGACTGTCAGGCCTGCCGTGATTGTTGTCCGGCTGGTGCGATCCGGTTTCGGCCGCGGCTCGGCGGACCGTTCGTTCCCGAACTCGATGCGGCGGCATGTACGGGATGCGGCGCCTGCATTTCGGTCTGCCCGGCCGATGCAATCACGATGAATCCCCGTCATCCGGAGGCTGCTCATGTCTAACAGCCGGCATCACGTCTCCAGTGCCGTCGTCATCACGCGCCCGGAACTGACCGAAGATGTCGCAGCGCGTCTCGCTGCAATCGAAGGGGTCGAGGTTCACGCGACGGGACCGGGCAAGATCGTCGTCGTGATCGAGGGGCCGCATTCCGGCGTGCTCGGGGAAACGCTCATCGGCATCTCGGGGATGGACGGCGTGCTCGCCGCCCACATGGTTTTCGAACAGGCATTGGAAATAGAGGAGACGATCGATGACGACCGAACTCACGCGGCGTGATCTCCTGAAGGCGCAGGCGGCGGCAATCGCCGCTGCGACCGCAGGCCTTGCCGCGCCCGCCTCGGCACAGTCGGTGCCCGGCGGAGTGGCGGCGCTGGAGATCAAATGGTCGAAGGCGCCTTGCCGCTTCTGCGGCACCGGCTGCGGCGTCATGGTGGGCGTGAAGGAGAACCAGGTCGTCGCGACCCATGGCGACATGGAGGCCGAGGTCAATCGCGGCCTCAACTGCGTCAAGGGCTACTTCCTCTCCAAGATCATGTACGGCAAGGACAGGCTTACGAGCCCGCTCCTGCGCAAGCGGGACGGCGTCTACGCCAAGGACGGCGAGTTCGAACCCGTTACCTGGGAAGAGGCCTTCGATGTGATGGCGGCGCAGGCCAAGCGCGTGATGAAGGAAAAGGGGCCGACGGCACTCGGCATGTTCGGCTCCGGCCAATGGACCATCTTCGAAGGATATGCCGCGACCAAACTGATGCGGGCGGGCTTCCGCTCCAATAACCTCGATCCCAACGCGCGTCACTGCATGGCTTCGGCAGCGGTGGCTTTCATGCGCACCTTCGGCATGGACGAGCCGATGGGATGCTACGACGATTTCGAGAACGCAGACGCCTTCGTGCTCTGGGGTTCGAACATGGCCGAGATGCATCCTATCCTCTGGACGCGCGTCGCCGACAGGCGGCTCGGGCACGAGCATGTGAAGGTCGCGGTTTTGTCCACCTTCACGCATCGCAGCATGGACCTTGCCGACATACCCCTGATCTTCAAGCCGGGTACGGATCTCGCGATCCTGAACTACATTGCCAACCACATCATCCAGACCGGCCGCGTCAACCAGGATTTCGTCGACAAGCATACCAAGTTCATGAAGGGGACGACCGACATCGGCTACGGCCTGCGTCCCGACAATCCGCTTGAAATGAAGGCCAAGGGGGTGGCGGACGCTGCCAAGATGGAGCCGATCGATTTCGAGGCGTTCAAGGAGATGGTCTCCGAATACACGCTCGAAAAGGCCGTCGAGCTTTCGGGCGTCGACAGCGCCTTCCTGGAACAGCTCGCCGAACTCTACGCCGATCCCAAGACCAAGGTCATGTCGCTGTGGACCATGGGCTTCAACCAGCATGTCCGCGGCGTGTGGGCCAACCAGATGGTCTATAACCTGCATCTGCTCACGGGCAAGATTTCCGAGCCCGGTAACAGTCCGTTTTCGCTGACGGGACAGCCGTCCGCCTGCGGTACGGCCCGCGAGGTCGGCACCTTTGCCCACCGCCTGCCGGCCGACATGGTCGTCACCAATCCGGAGCATCGCAAGCATGCCGAGGACATATGGAAGGTGCCGAGCGGGCTGATTCCGGAGAAGCCCGGTTATCACGCCGTCGAGCAGGATCGCATGCTCCATGACGGGAAGCTGAATTTCTACTGGGTGCAGGTCAACAACAACGTCCAGGCCGCGCCGAACACGAGCAACGAGACCTATAAGGGATATCGCAATCCGGACAATTTCATCGTCGTCTCGGACGCCTATCCGACAGTCACCGCCATGAGCGCCGATCTGGTGCTGCCGGCGGCCATGTGGGTGGAGAAGGAGGGCGCCTACGGCAATGCCGAACGGCGCACGCATGTCTGGCACCAGCTGGTCAATGCTCCGGGCGAAGCCCGCTCCGACCTCTGGCAGCTGGTGGAATTCTCCAAGCGCTTCACCACCGACGAGGTCTGGCCTGCCGAGATCCTCGCGAAGAACCCGGAATACAAGGGTAAGACGCTCTACCAGGTGCTCTACCAGAACGGAAAGGTGGACGAATTTCCCCTGTCGGACGTCTCGGCCGAATACGAGAACCGGGAGGCCAAGGCCTTCGGTTTTTACATCCAGAAGGGGCTGTTCGAGGAATATGCCGAGTTCGGTCGCGGGCATGGACACGATCTTGCACCCTACGACATGTACCATCAGGTGCGCGGCATGCGCTGGCCGGTCGTCGACGGCAAGGAGACGCGCTGGCGCTACCGCGAAGGCTACGACCCCTATGTCAAGCCAGGCGAGGGGCTGAAATTCTACGGGCAGAAGGACGGCCGCGCGGTCATTCTGGCGGTGCCCTACGAACCGCCCGCGGAGTCGCCTGATGACGAGTTCAATTTCTGGCTCGTGACGGGCCGTGTTCTCGAACACTGGCATTCAGGCTCGATGACGATGCGTGTTCCCGAGCTCTACAGGGCGTTTCCCGGCGCGCGCTGTTTCATGAACGGAGACGACGCCAGGAAAATGGGCATCAATCAGGGGGCGGAGGTCCGGATCCAGTCGCGGCGCGGCGAGATCATCAGCCGCGTGGAAATTCGCGGGCGCAATCGAATGCCGCATGGCGTGATCTTCGTCCCGTGGTTCGACGCCAGCCAGTTGATCAACAAGGTCACGCTCGACGCCACCGACCCCATCTCCAAGCAAGCGGATTTCAAAAAATGCGCAGTCAAGATTCTTCCCGTCGCCTGATCACGAGGCGCGTGGTCCAGAAGCGCGTCTGGGCGATCGCGGCCGTCGCCCTTCTCATGCTCACAGGCACCGTCACCGTGGCGCAGATGGTGCCCTCGTTGTCGGGCAACGACAACCCGATGGAGAGCAAGGAGGCGAAGCCGGTTCCCAAATGGGTCGTCGATGACATCAGAAAGATGCGGAATTATCCGGACCAGCCTCCCATCATCCCGCATTCGATCGAGGGCTACCAGCTGACGGTGAACGCCAATCGCTGTCTTTCCTGCCATCGCCGCGAGCTGACCGAAGGCTCCGGCGCGCCGATGATCAGTGTTACGCACTTCATGACCCGCGAAGGGCAGATGCTGGCCGACGTCTCGCCCCGGCGATATTTCTGCACCGCTTGCCACGTGCCTCAGGCGGATGCGAAGCCCCTGGTGCCGAACAGCTTCAAGGACATGAGCGAGCTGGGCTTCAAACCTGCGGGAAGCGAGCAATGATCGGCTGGATAAAGGCGATAGTCCTCTGGTGCTGGCGCTTGTTGAGCACGCCGGCCGCGACACTCAGCCTGGGTTTCCTGACGCTCGGCGGCTTCGTCGGCGGCGTCATGTTCTGGGGCGCGTTCAACACCGCGCTCGAGACGACCAATACCGAGGTCTTCTGCACGAGCTGCCATGAAATGAAAACGAATGTCTACGAGGAGTTGAGCCGCACGGTTCACTTCTCGAACCGCTCGGGCGTTCGCGCCACATGCCCGGACTGCCATGTGCCGCACCAATGGACCGACAAGATCGCCCGCAAGATGCAGGCGTCGAAGGAAGTCTGGGGCAAGATATTCGGGACGATCAACACGCGCGAGAAGTTCCTCGACAAGCGGCTGGAACTTGCCCAGCACGAATGGGCGCGGCTGAAGGCCAATGACAGCCTGGAATGCCGGAACTGCCACTCGATGGGCGCCATGGACCTGACGAAACAGACCGTGCGCGCCGCTGACATCCACACGCGATACCTGCTCCCGGGCAAGGCGACCTGCATCGATTGCCACAAGGGCATCGCGCATGAACTTCCTGACATGAAAGGCATCGATCCGGGCTGGAAGGTTCCGGCGGAGCTAATGGGCAGGAATGCCGATCCTGGCTGGCATGAGCGGGCCAAACTCGCGGCCTATCTCGGCACAGCGGATGCTGTGGCCGTCGATTACTGACGGCTGCCGCCTTTGCCGAAATATCCTGAGGAGAGGGGCAGGGCATGCGACCAACTGTTGGTCCGGTGCCTTACCTTCCATATGCTCCAAAGCGGAAGCTCGGGCGAAGACACCGTCAACATCGCGTCCGGCCTGCCACTCATGCATTCCTCCCTGCGCCGATCTCGGCTATCTTCGGCCGGACGATCTCTGCAGCGCCTGAGAGGGCCCATGACGAAGCATCGCATCTATTCCATCAGCGTCGCCAGCGTTTATCCCCACTATCTCGCCAAGGCCGAGAAGAAGGGGCGCAGCAAGGCGGAAGTCGACGAAATCATCTGCTGGCTGACGGGGCACAGCGCGGAAAGCCTTGACGGAGAACTGGCGCAAAAGACCAGTTTCGAGGATTTCTTTGCGCAGGCGCCGCAAATGAATCCATCCCGCGCTCTGATCACGGGCGTGATCTGCGGGGTGCGCGTGGAAAATATCGAAGAGCCGACCATGCGGGAAATCCGCTACCTGGACAAGCTCGTCGACGAACTCGCGCGGGGAAAGGCGATGGAGAAGATCCTCCGGAAATCGCCCGTCGCCTGAATTGCCCGCTATCGGCACGACGCCTCGCCGAAAGCGCTAACCATCTGAAGGCGGCGCGATTTTCTGGGGCGGGGGAACATTTCCCCGATGTTCACGTTTTGCCCGGCATGATCTACGTCCAGCCTCTCCCTCCACCGGCCGTCTCCCCGCAGGTTGGCAAAATCATTCAAACCGATCGCGAGCAGATCCACATGCTCGAAAGCGGAAGCGCAGGTGAAAATCCCGTCGTGCTGCTGCATGGCTGCGGCAGTATTGCCGAGGAGGTGATGATGCCGTTTTCGGGCAGCGACCTGCACATCATCGCGCCTGACAGGCCGGGTTATGGTTTCAGCCCGGCACTGCCTGCCGGGGAGCGCGGCCCGCGTGGCCAGTCCTTCTGGCTGGAGCGTCTCCTCGAGGCGCTGGAGCTGGACAAGGTCGTGCTGGCTGCCCATTCGATCGGTTGTGCGGCTGCACTGCATCTGGCCGCCCGCCGGCCGGATCTCCTGAAAGGCCTGTTTCTCATCTCGCCCTGCTGCCGGCCCGTTCCCTTCAAGCCGTTCATCGTGCTGCGCAGTGCCGTCGCACCCTTCGTCGGCCCGGTCATCCGCCAGCATGTGATTGCCCGCTGCTCGTCCTATTTCCTCGAGCGTGGCTTGCGCGCCTCGTCCTATCCCAATCCGGTGACATCAGAGCTTTCCACCCTGCCGGCCATGCATATGGTCAATGCCGCGTCGATCGCTACCATGGCCGAGGAACTCTGGGCCTTCAACGGCGACATGCAACCGCCCGGAAGCCTGCCGGCCGATCTGCCGGTCTCCGTTCTCTTCGGGCGCGAAGACCGGATCATCGACCCCGGCTGGCATCTCGACTGGCTCCATGACAGGCATCCGGCGCTCACCGTCGAACTGCTCGACGGAGTCGGCCACATGCCGCACCATGTCGCGCCGGATCTGGCGGTGACTATGCTCTGCGATCTTGCGAGCAAGACGCCGGGCGATCTTGCGGGCAAGACGCCGGACGAAACCGGTGAGGCGAGCCAGCCTATGATTGCGGCCTAGCTCGGGAGGGCATGGCGCAAAAAAGGCCCGCCTGGCTAAGGCGAGCCGAAAGTCCTGCCCTGATCGGGCATGGGGATGTCAAACGGAGGAAAGAGCCTCGCTGCTCCAGGCCTCCGGAGCCGCAGGCTGGGGAGGAACGCTTTCGCCGGCGCGGCGGGCCTGCCGCCGGGTGGCGGTATCGAGCAGGGTCGCGAAGGTGGCAAGGCTGATCCTGTCGGCGCGCAGCATCTGGCGGATCAGCGGATCCCTCAGCATGTCCGATGCGGTCATCTCATTCATCGCCTGTCCTCCATGTCCGAACCTATGGTAGGCGTTATTTGTAAAGAATGCATGTCAGGGTGGTGGCAAAAACATGGCAAGAGCGGCGTGCGTTCAAAGGCGGTAATGGAAATCGTCATGGCTGTTCTCCTTGCCCTCTTTGTCAAGAAGACGCGCGAGCGGGCGCGAATTCGACAGCCGGTGCCATTTTTCGCCATCGCTTACGCAGCAAAATAACCGTCAGCCCTGGGCGCCGAGCCAGGTCGCAGCGCGCCTAGCTCTGGCCAGATGGCTCCATCGTCAATGGCCACAAGCAGAGTCTGGTCGACGAGCCAATGCCGTGTAATTACTCGGAGCGAACACACGGCTGAAGTCTGCTGTTGCGCCCGAAGCGGACAAGCCAACATCTGCCTGCTATGGAAGTTTGGTTCAGGACATGGCGAGGCGGTGGATGCAAGTTCGGATCAGCTTGGCACAACATGATGATGTAGCACCTTGGCTTCGGCTGGCTGAGGAAGTGGTGCCGTTGTTCGGTCCCATGCCCGGTTTCGATAATGTTCTTATCCGGAAGATCGCGCAGCGGCAGGCCTACTGCGCAAGAACCGATGCTGGAGATGGCTGCTTTTTAGGAGGCGTTATCATAGGCGGTAGCGGTACGGAGTATGCCATCCGCTGGCTCGCGGTCTCTTCCAACTTTCACCGGCTCGGCATTGGCAAGTTACTTGTCGAGGCTGCCATTTCAACCACACCTCCCGAGTCTACTATTCATGTGGATACCTTCGTCGCAGGTAGTCCGGGAGCGGGTGCCGCCAGGCGGCTGTATGAGTGCTGCGGCTTCATTCCAGCAGACATCTGGAGAGAGGGTGAAGTAGTCCGCCAACGGTATGTGCGTCGGCCGTATAACGTCCTGCGTTGACGACCGCTCATGCGGTCATCATCTGCTGCTAACGTCCCACACTTTCCAACCGAGGGAGACAGGCATGAGGATGAAGAGTGGTGTGTTTGGATTGTCGGGTGTCGTGCTTTTGATGAGCCTTGCCCCAGTCCTGGCCGAGGACAAGGCGGAGGTCATCTATCGCTGCGATGACGGCAAGGGTGTCACCGCAAGTTTCCTGACTGCGAGCAACGAGGCGCTGATCACCACGGACGGGCAGAGCTTCCGCCTGCCGCAGGGCATGTCCGGCTCCGGCGCGCGCTATACCGATGGGACCGTTCTGTTCTGGATCAAGGGCAACGATGCGCAGCTGGAAGCGCCTGGAAGGTCGACCAGCTGCCACGTGCAGTGATCCGATGTGATGGGCAAACCGGTCGTGGTATTGCCGCTCGATTGAGAGTTGGAGAGGCCTGCATCCGGCCCGCCGCATCTCAAAAGGCGCTCTTCAGCGCCTCCATGACCACACGGACGGCCGGCACATCCTTGATCTCCGCGTGGACCACCAGCCACACTTCACGCGTCAGAGGATCTTCATCCTCGATCCGCTGCAAACCATCCGTGCCCGAAACCGCGAAATCCGGCAGCAGGACGACACCGCCGCCAAGCCTTGCGGCGGCGGCCTGAAACTCCAGAACCGATGAACGGATCGCGATCGGCCGGCCGGCGGCGAGTTCGAAGAGGCGCAATTGCTGCGGCGAGGCATTCATGCCTTCGTCATAGCCGATGAAGGTCCATTGCGCCTCCGGCACGGTTTCGAGATAGGCCTTCGATGCATAGAGGTGGAAGTCCATTTCGCCGAGCTTGGTGATGGCATAATCGCCATCTTCGGGGCGCGACATGCGCACGGCGATATCGGCCTCGCGGCGGTTCAGCGAGGCGAGGCGCTTTTCGCCCACCAGCGTGATCTCGACGCCCGGATGCTCACGCCTGATGGCGGCCACGGGCTTTGCGAGAAGCACGCTCGAAAGCGCTGGCGGGGCGCTGATCCTCACATGGCCGCGCGTCTCCGTGGCGCTCGCCCGGCCGAGCTGCTCGATGGCCGCCATCTGCTGGGCGACGAGGGCGGCGTGCCTGGCAATCTGCTCACCATCGCCGGTCAGGATGATGCGGCGCCCGCGGCGGTCGACGAGCTTGCGGCCGAGGCCTTTCTCAAGGGCTGTGACGCGGCGGCTGATCGTCGCGTGCTCCACGCCGATCTGTCTTGCTGCGCCGAGAAGGGTTCCTGCCTGCGCCAGCGCCAGGAAATGCCTCAGGTCGTCCCAGTCTAATTGTGTGAATTCCTTCCCAATCATTGTGCGACAATAGGGAATTTTCACACATAAGGCTATCGGCTAGTTTGCTTGCATCAAGTTGCTCCATAGAGGAAAACGACCGATGCCCGACCAGATCGTCCTGCTTGACGCCCCCGGCGATGTCACCCAGTTCCGGCTGCAGGATCAGCCGTCAGAGTCCCCCGGTCCCGGCGAGGTCAAGATGCGCCATCAGGCGGTCGGCACCAATTTCCTCGATATCTATCACCGCAAGGGCCTCTATGCGCTGCCATCCTATCCCGCCGTCATCGGCGTGGAGGCCGCAGGCGTGATCGAAGAGATCGGTGCCGATGTCTCCGGCTTCAAACCGGGTGACCGCGTCGCCTATGGCGGCCCGCCAGCCGGCGCCTATGCCTCGACCCGCATCATTGCGGCCGAAAGGGTGATTGCGCTTCCCGATGCGGTATCGGCCAAGGTGGCAGCAAGCTCGCTGCTCAAGGGCATGACGGCCTATATGCTCCTGAGGAAAGTCACCAATGTCGGGCAGGGCAGTACCGTGCTGATCCATGCCGCCGCCGGCGGGCTAGGCAGCATTCTCGTGCGCTGGGCGAAATCGCTCGAAGCCACCGTCATCGGCACGGTCAGTTCGCCCGAAAAGGCGGCCCTTGCCACCTCCTATGGCGCCGATCACCTGATCATCGGGCGAGGGGCCGATATCGTCGCCGAGGTGAAGCGACTGACCGGTGGAAACGGCGTCGATGTCGCCTATGACGGTATCGGCGGCGACATGCTGTTGAAGAGCATCCGCGCCGTGCGCCCCTTCGGAACCGCCATCACCATCGGCCAGGCCGCCGGCCCTATTCCGCCTGTTGCCGTGGAAGAGCTTCGGCCCGGCAAGTCGCTCTCGCATCCGAGCATCATGGCCTGGTGCGCCGATGTCGGCCGATACCGCGATGCCGCAGAGGCGGCGATCGCCGCGATGGAGCGGGGCATCGTCTGCGAGATCGCTGCCGAATACGGCTTGGCGGAGGTTGCGAAGGCGCATGAGGAGATGGAGTCGGGGCGGCCGGCCGGCAGCATATTGCTCATACCGTGACGGTTGCCGTGGGTTGGTGGCGTGCGCCGTCACGTCATCTCCCGGTGCAGGCGAGGCGGGCTACAGGCGGCTTGCGAAGTTTCTCAGGAGCGCCAGGCCTTCCGGCCAATCGCCGAGTTCGCTTTGGCCGTTGATGTGGCCAGCCGCGCCGATCACCTTCAATTCGCTGCCCCATTGCTCGGCCCGTGTCTCGACATAGGGCAGCGAACCATAGGGATCATCGGTACTTGCCACGATGAGGGAAGGAAACCGAAACCGTTTCCGGGGTACCTCTGCGAAGCTTACAGCCTCTGAGGGAAAGGCCGGAGATGCCGGATCCGGCACGGCGACCAGCATCGCCCCTTTGATCGCCAGATCGGAAACTTCATGCCAATGTGCGACGAGCAGGCAGGCCAGGCTATGAGCCACGAGAACGGGCGGCGTTCGCGCGGCACGCACGGCCTGCTCCAGCGCCGCGATCCAGTCGGAAATATCGGGCTTGTCCCAGTTCGAAGGGGCGAAACGGCGGATGGAGGGATCGGCGCTCTCCCAACGGCTTTGCCAATGGAACTCGCCGGAATTGCCGATACCCGGCAGATGGATGATTTCGGTCATGTCTCGCCTCTCGTGGTTACCGCGCCAACATGACCGTTTACTCAGAGTGGATAAATTGGCATTCATCGGAAAAACTCGTCGCAAACCGATGGATTCAAAGTCGATGGCGAAATTCGATAGTCGTGCCGAGCTCGATCCAACCGATATTGCCATGATTGAAACCCTGCAAGGCGACGGGCGCATCAGCGTTTCCGAACTTGGAAGAAGGGTCGGCCTCTCGCAGCCGGCAGCGTCGGAACGCCTGAAGCGGCTTGAAGAACGCGGCATCATCAGCGGCTACAGGGCTGTCATCGACCCTGCTTCGGTCGGGCTTGGAATGATGGCGATCATCCGCCTGCGCACCACGCACGAATATATCAAGACTTGCTTGAAGCAATTTTCGGAAATGCCTGAAGTCATTGAGGTTCTCAGGCTGACGGGAGAAGACTGTTTTCACCTGAAAGTCATCGTGCCGTCGCCGGCGGAGCTGGAAAGCATCGTCGATGCCGTTGCCCGCTACGGCTCGGTCAACACTGCGATCGTTTTACGCAGCGAGCCCACCAAACGGATCGGGCGCGAGCTCATGATGAAGGGCTGATTTCGCGGTAATCGCGATAGAGGTGCCGTAGCGAAAGCTGGGGCGATGGCGCGACGAGAGCTTCTTTGCCAAGCTCAAACAGCGGCGTCGTATCGCAACGCGATACGACAAACTCGCCGTTAGATTTGTCTTACATGACGAATTCGTCACGACAGTCTAGTTCGATCTCACCGTTTTGCTGGCGATCAGCATGACGAGCTCTTCGGAGGCATCCGCAAGCGCCAGTGCCAATTCCGCTGCTGACCATCCGTGTTTCTGCAGATTGGTGAGCATTCCCATCATTGCGATTTCGACGTCCCTTCTGCAGTTCGAAGTCTGTTTCAATTCGATGTGGTTCTGGTCTTCCGTCGTGATCATCTTAGCCTCCGTTTGCCCATAAGAGGGCAGTTCGCATCAGAATTCTCCAGGTTCGATAGAATGGGGTTGCGCGTCAGCATCAGGCTCATACGCATCGACTCAATGGCGCCTGAATTTGCGCGCAACCCCTCGCTTCGTCCCACTTGGCCTTGCTAACGATCGCCTCAATCCCCCCAGTTGAGTGATCAAGGAAGCCTCCGTAGCCGGTTATAAGTATTCTTTTTGGCGGCTGCAGGTTGTGTGACGAAGAGTCTCTGCAATGGGCCGAAGCTTATGCAGAAAGCGCACGAATATTTCCCGGGTAGTTCACGACTACCTTCTCGTACTCTCGTGTTTTTTCTTGAGTTCTTGTCGTTTCACCTGGAATTGCTCCGTCTCTATGGGGCGCTGGCAGGTGAAGTATTCTGGTCTATTCTGTTCTCATTCGGGAATTAACCGTGCTTATTTAAATACAGCCATGGGACGCAATTGTCGTTATCCGCGCGTCCTGAAAATTATCGTTGCGTACATTTCTGATCCAAAGGGATTATGATAAACAACTTATGGAGGTGGCTGCTTGCCGATTCCCGGCTAGGGCGGTTTCTGGCGGCGATTTTGTCGCAAAAACGATTGTTCACTCTCAATTTCAACGGCCCGGTCGGATCGATTGGCACGCTGGAGGGATTGGATGGCTACGGGTTCTGGATCTGGAGATGACCCCGCTGCGGGGCAGGCATGGCCGGCCCATCTGGAGCGGCGGCGCTGGCCGCGCGAACCGGCCATGGAGAAGGAGCGACTTCAGGATGTCGCGCCTGCGCTGGTGCCCCTGCGTTTCTCGACGAGGGATCTGCCGGCGAAAGACCAGTTCCAGGCCTGGCGTGCGCATATGGCGCCGCTCGTGGATGTCCATCTGCCGGATGGAAAATCACCCGACGACGGGTTTCTTGCCGAACAGATCGGCTGGCATCTCGGCAGCGTGCTCATCGTCCAGCAGCACACACAGGCGCATAGCTATATTCGCGATCAATCCATGCTCCGTTCGAGCCCGATAGACCATTGGAACGTCGGCCTGCTTCGCAGCGGCCGGATCTGGACCGAGGTCAGCCGTCACGTTACGGAAACCGGTGCCGGCGAGGTATTTTTCAGATCTCTCAGCTATCCCTATCGCGGGCGGATGACCGATTGCGTCGCCGTGCTCGTCTTCCTCCCCTATGAATTGCTGGCCGTGGATGCAAGCCTTCTCCAGGGTGCCAACAATACGCTTCTGTCCGGCAGCCTGGCTGAATTGCTCGTCAGCTATATCGCCGGTCTGGAAACGAAGCTGGGCAACCTGACGGCTGGGGAGGTGCCGCGGATCATACAAACAATCGCCGACATGGTCGTTGCAAGTGCTGCCTCATCCATAAGGTCGGATACGGGTCAAGTCCAAGGCAGTATGGGAATGATGGAGCGGGCGCATCGCTACATTCACCTCAACCTGCAATCAGACAATGTGACGCCCGACTCCATCTGCCGCGCCCTGGGCATCTCGCGCACGCGGCTCTACCAGCTGTTCGAAGCGAGCGGGGGAGTGCTGAATTATATCCGCAAGCGGCGACTGCTGCAGGCCTATGCGGATCTGAGCAACCCGGCCGATAACAGGCCAATCTCCGAGATCGCGGAGGCCGCCGGTTTCGTCGTCGCTGCCAATTTTACGCGCGCTTTCAGCCACGAATTCGGATTGAGCCCACGTGAAATCCGAAGAACCGTGGCAACCGAGCGCCCGGCTGTTCCGGCTGCGCGTTCCACACGGCATCACGGGACAACGATCGGCGATTGGCTGACGCTTGCAGGCTGATCCGATGTCATGGTGGAGGCCTTGGCTCAGCCAAGTCTGAGATCCACCTCCGGATGCAACTTCCCGGCGGGAGACCTCAAAGAACGCCAGCCTCGTCAACTAGCACCGGATTTATCCGCGCCTGGCCGGCATGTCGATGGTCACAAAGCTGCCGCTCAATCGTCAGCAAATTGCCCCGCCACCGCCGCACCGTGCCCTCTTAACGGTCCATCGTTGCGACCTCGCCAGCCTCAAGCGGCTGAGCGATCGACCGAGGCGGTCCTGCTGCCGATCAAATCATGCACGTGAAAAGGAATGACTATGATCACTCGTTACACACCCGTCGCAACGATGACCGCTGCGGTCTTCAGCCTGCTTGCTCTCAGCCCGGCATCCGCCGTGGATCTGGCCCAGGCGCAACAGCAGCCGCCGGCGCAGGGCCAGGCGCCGATGCAGGGGCAGACCGGAGACAATGGTGCAGCCGCCCCTGTCAGCGATCAGAAAATCGAGGCCTTTGCCGTTGCCTATCAGCAGGTCGACAAGGTCAGGCAGGAATATTCGGCCAAAATCGGCGCGACGAAGGACGAGGCTGCGAAGCAAAAGCTGCAGGATGAAGCCAAAAAGCAGATGGTCGACACCGTCGAAGCCTCTAACGGCATCTCTGTCGAGGAATACTCGTCGATTCTGACGGCAGCACAGAGCGACCCGGCTCTCGCCAAGAAGGTTTTGGAAAAGATCGGCACCCCGCCGCCGGCGCAGCAGCAGCAATAGGGCTGCGCGCTTCTGCATAATCCTTGAATCGGAGAGGATTACGTCGAGGAGTACACCTCGATCACTGGGGCAATCACTGGGGCAAGGTCAGCGCCATCCTGGCCTGGCTCCCCCCCGATCGCCGCTGAGTATCGCTTTGTGCCTTTGGTACAGCGCGTCAACAAAGGGAGGAGCTACATCCCTGCTTGGCGGCCTAAGAACAGCGGTTACAGACTATCCAGGTAGTGATCGAGATGGTTCGACCACAATGCCGGCTTGTACATCAGGGCATGGCCCGCGGCCGCCGCAATGAACTTCCCCTGTCCGCCCGCCGAGCGGAACCTTTCGAAATTTCCGCGGCAGTGCTCAATCCGATAGTACTGGTCATGCGTGCCGTGCAGCCAGAGCGTCGAAATTCCGGCCGATGCTCCGCGTTCGAAGATGGCCGGGTTGACGATTTCATGGTTGGCGCAACCTCTGCCAAGCCAGCCACCGTTGAAATTGACAGCGCCTTGGAAGATAGCCGGGCGCATGCCTGCATATGCGATCGACAGGATGCCGCCGCGCGAGACGCCCGCGATGACAAGTCGGCTCTGATCCACATCCGACCGCTCGCGCAGATGGCGCACGACAGCATCCAAATCCTCAACGGCCCGCTCGAAGCCCGCAACCGCAATCTCGACATTGCAGGAATAGCCGGAGCCATCAGGAGCAAGTCCCTCTCCGTAATTTCCGCCTGATTTGCCTCTCCCCCGGCGTTGCGGAAAGAGGATCATCCAGCCCCGTTCGACGAAATGGTTCGCCACGACAGCCGGGCTCGCGGTTCTCGTATAGAAGGACTTGTTGTGGCCGCGCCCGGTGGAGCCATGGTTGAAGACGATGGTCGGATATGGTCCTTCGTGCCGGGGCCTGGCCGCAACAATTTCCAGTCGGGCATCAGGCTCGCCGGAGGGGATGAAATATTTCTCAAGCCTGGTGAGACCTGTCGCCATCTGGATTCGCGTCCGATTTCCGCTGACGCAAACTCCCACAAGCCATCCGAAAACTGCAATGAATTTCGCAAGGCATGTTCCATGGCCGACGCCGGCGCATTGAACTAGTCTTCGGGATCGGCGAGTCGAAACGGGAGAATTTTCGAATGGAGGACGACGGCTGGACGGTGATCGAATCCAGGACGATCCTGCAGGATCGGTGGCTGAATTTGCGGGCCGACGATTGTCTGACGTCAGGCGGCGTGAGGATTTCTCCCTATTACGTGCTGTCCTATCCCGACTGGATCAATATCGTTGCCATCACCACTGACGATCGCCTCTTGCTTGTTCGCCAATATCGACATGCGGCCGGCAAGTTCTTCCTGGAAATACCGGGAGGCGGCCTCGACGAGCGGGACGCGGATAGTGAAAAGGCAGCCCGTCGCGAACTGGAGGAGGAAACCGGCTACATTGCCCAGAACTGGCAATTGATCAGCACGCTTTATCCGAACCCGGCCTCTCACACGAACCGTCTTCACACCTATCTCGCAACCGGCGCCGAGCAAAAATATCAGCAACGCCTCGAGGCCGGCGAGGAGGGCCTGACCGTTCATGCCCTTCCCATTGCGGAGGTGCTGGATGGGCTGCAGGCCGGCTTGATCGGGCAGGCTCTTCACGTGTCGTCCATCCTTCTGGCGCTGCGGGTTGCCGGACGGTTGGGATAGTAGCCGACACGCCGGTGCGACATGACAAGGCCGGAGAACAGGTCTTGCTGTCGTCGCTGATGTCAGAAGCTTTGCGGACTGATCCCCTTAGCAACACTATCGATGTAATGATCGAGATGGTGCTTCCACAATGCCGGCTTGAACAGCAAGGCATGGCCCCGCGGCGGCAGCAACGAATTTCCCCTGTCCGCCCGCCGACAGAAACTTTTCAAAATTTCCCCGGCAGTGCCCTATTCGATAGTACTGGTCATGACTGCCGTGCAGCCAAAGCGTCGGAATTCCGGCTGGGGCTCCACCTTCGAAGATGGTCGGGTTTACGATTTCATGATTGGCGCAACCTCTGCCAAACGCAATAACCGTCTTGGCGTGTTGTTGCTGGCCTGCTCCAACGCTAAAGCCTTCGATATCGAGCAGCAAATCGCAGTCAAGGTGCGAGCGGCACGCTGCTTACGTTGTATGTCACGAGCGAGCAGATCAAAGCCGGTCGAAGCGGAAATGGCGGACGCGACCGCTGTTCATCAGCAGGCCGTTGACCCGGCCGTCTCCGTCGCGGGTGAAGGTGAACCGGTCGCCATCACCGAGAAAATGGTCCGGCGCGACGGCTGTCAGTGTGATTTCTCGGGACTTCACTGATTTGAACATCAGACCCGCCTCCGTGACGTTCACCTCATAGGGCATGTCGTTTTCGACCGGACGATAGGAGCCGGCCAAATCGGCAAGCTCTGTTGGCGAAGGCGTATATGCCGGCAATCGCCGGTACTGGTATCCGGGCTTGCCGTCGAAATAGGACCTCAGCTCGGTCGCGGGCTCACCTTTCTCTTGCTCCAGCTCGATCTCACTGTTGGGGAAATCGCTGAAACGGAAGCGACGATCATCGACTGCTTCAAGGGCATAGCCGTCATACTCGATGTCATAGCCGCCCAGCAACTTTCCACCATGCTCCGCGAGGCGGGCGACCCGGCCGCCTAGCCGCGCCTCGGCGTAATAGCCGGTCAGCAGTTCCAATGCATTCGCGTCGGGTTGCGGAAACGGGTTCGGCACAGGCGTTGATACCGGCTGCAACACATCCGCGAGATAGATATCGGCGACCCGTCGGACGAGATCGCTGGGTACGATCGACCCGAAATTCGCGAGGATCGCCACGGAGAAATGCTGCTCGGGAAAGCGAATGAGATCGGAGCGGAAGCCGGCATCGCCGCCGGTATGTTCGACGATCGTTATGCCGCGATAGCTACCGATGCCGAGGCCCGAGGCATAGCCGATTTCACTGCCATCGTTCAGCCGGCCGCGTTTGAGCATCTCTGCGATGACATCCGGACCTCCCACACGCGAATGGTAGAAATTTTTGTCCCAAAGCGCGAGATCTTCGACGGTGGTCAGCAGGCTGGTCGCGCCCACAGTGTCGAAATTGGTGTTCGAGATCTCCACCCCGAACTCCGTCTTCACATAACCGTCGGCGACATTCCTGACGACCTCGGCGTAGTTGTCGCGAAAGAACGTATTGCGCATGCCGAGGGGTTCGAAAATCCGGGCCGAGGTAAAGGCACGCAGGGACTGGCCGCTGACCGCCTTCACGACTTGTGCCAGCAAGGCATAACCCGTGTTACAATAGAGATGTTCGTCGCCGGGCTGGAAATTCAGATCTTGCTGGCGGGAGACGACGGCGAGGATGTCGTCGTCGGTGATCAAGTCCTTGGAGTAACGCCAGCCTGCGAGGGCCAGCAATTCCCAATGATCGCGGATACCGCTGGTATGGTGGAGCAGATGTCGCAGCGTGATCGGCGCGCCGAAATCAGGCAGGTCGGACACGTATTTCCGCACGGCATCATCTAGCGACAATTTTCCTTCTGATGACAGCAGCAGGATTGCAAATGCCGTGAACTGTTTGGAGACGGATGCCGAATGGAAGACAGTGGACGGCCCGATCGCGATGCCATAGGCCAGATTGGCCATGCCGAAGCCGCGCTTATAGGCAACATCGCCATCGCGTATGACCGCAACCGCGCAGCCGGGCGAATCTTGATTGTTCCAGGCCTCGAATAGTCGATCGACGCGTTCGGCTTCCGTCATCCGTCTCCCCCAGATCATTTTCATATGGCAAAGGAAGCGGAGAGCTGAATCTTTCGATCGTAAGTTTGTCGAAGCATCACTATCCATCTTCGCATTAAGCGCAACTATGGAGGGTCAATTCGATCCTTGCAATGGACGATCGTACATAGCGATGTGATTGCGACACCGCTTACGCTTCTTCTCCGCAGGCCATGTGAGACGTCGATTTCATGAACCGGGTCTGCTATCGATCGGCAGTTGTTGAGTCCCCGCATGGTCCGTCTTCTCGTCACATATATGGAACAGCTTGCGCCCCCGCAGGGCGGTGCATTGTCGTCTCCGCTTGCGGCCGCTGGCATCGCGGAGGAGCGTCCTGATGCGGACGACTATCTCAGCCTCTATCAATCCATAGGGGTGCCCCTGCAATGGGACGAGCGTCTCCGGATGACAAGGGAAGGGCTTCTGGCGTTTCTGCGCAGCCGTTCCACAGCGCTCTACATTTTGCGGCACGACGGACAATCGGTCGGGCTCTGCGAATTCGTGGGCGTGGGCGAAAGGGATGTGGAGCTGAAGCATTTTGGCCTCGTTCCCGAGGTCCAGGGCCGTCGTCTCGGGCCCTATCTGTTGGATTGGTCCCTCAGGGCGATATGGGCTCATCGGCCTGATCGCGTGTGGCTCCACACCGACACCTGGGATCATCCTAAAGCCAAAGCCACCTACGAGCGCATCGGCTTCAAGGCCTATGCCGAAGTCTGGGAAGAGTTTCCGGGCTGATCCCGCCTCGCAAGCCAGCGCATGCACCGGCAACCGGGGCAGGGTGCGTGCTCCCTGAGAGAGCACGCAGCAGCATCAATCGTCAATCAGCGGAAACCGCCGGCGGCGACCAGTCGCTCGCCAGTCAGCCAACCGGCATCATCAGAAGCGAGGAAGGTCGCGACCGTGGCGATGTCGTTGGGCTGGCCGATGCGCCCGAGCGGGGTCTGTGCCACCGCGGTGTGCTCGAAATCCGAACCGATGACGCCTGCAGTGTGCGTGCCTTCGGTCTCGACGATGCCGGGAAGGATGGCGTTGACGCGGATCTTGCGCGGACCGAGCTCCTTGGCGAGCACGCCGGTGATGGCGTCCACGGCTCCCTTGGTGCCGGTATAGACGGCCGAGGCGGGGGGAGTGAGGCTCGTTACCACGGACGAGATGTTGATGACGCTGCCGCCCTCGCCAATGTGTTTGACAGCGGCCTGGGTGGTCAGCAGCAGGCCCAGAACGTTCACGTTGAACTGGCGGTGGTAGTGTTCCTCGGTGATCTCTTCGATCGCCCCGAATTCGTAGACGCCGGAATTATTGACCAGCACGTCCAGACGGCCGTATTCCCTGACTGCGGCGTCGATCAACCCTTGCGCCTGTGCCGCCTTGGAAACATCGCCCTGTACCGCGACGGCCTTGCCGCCGGCGGCAGTGATCGTCTCGACGACAGCGTCTGCACCCGCCTTGCTCGACGCGTAGTTCACCACCACCTTTGCACCTTCAGCGGCGAACGCCTTGGCAATCGCAGCGCCGATCCCCTTGGAGGCCCCTGTCACGACGGCGACTTTTCCAGCAAGCTTAGACATATCAATTCCTTTCGACCTGGATTGCCGCCGGGGTTGACGGCATTGTTCCATAGTTCAGAAATTCGGAACTGTTGATCTCGATTTCAAGTAGCCCTATATAAAATTCATGAGACCGCTTTTTCATCCAGCCGTCGAGGATTTGAAGCCGGAAGCGATCCTGTATGCGCTCTCCGATCCGGAGCGTGTGGCGATCTTCGCGCAAATCGCAGGCCTCGGCTCCAGCGGCACATGCACTGCGCTTTCCAATCTCGGGGGCCGAGTCATCCCCAAATCATCGCTGTCGCAGCATATGAAAGTGCTGCGCGAGGCCGGGCTTATCCGGGGTGAGCGTCAAGGAGTGGAGATGCGCAACCATTCGCGCTGCCAGGAGGTGGATAGCCGTTTCCCCGGTCTCATCGGGGCCATCCTGAGCGCCTACGGACGGCCACCGGCAGCAACGAACGCAGGCTGATCACCTGATGACATCGCGGTCTGGCCGCCGCCAGCGACTTTCAAGGGAAGCCAGACGGGCTATTTTTTCTGATTGCCCGCAAAAGCGGCCGTCAAGCCAAGGCCGATGTAGACGAAGCCACTAACCCAGCGTTCAGCCTTGAGATAGACGGGACTGCGCTTTAGCCAGGTGCCGGCGGTGCCGGCAGCAAGGGCATAGGAGCTATCCGTCAGAACGCCGATCGCCGTGTAGAGAATCCCGAGAAAAGCGACCTGCATTGCCACATGGCCACGGTCGATCTCAACGAACTGCGGCAGGAAAGCCAGAAAGAACAGCGCTGTCTTCGGATTGAGGAGGTTGACTATAAAGCCCTCACGAAAGATGCGCATACGGCTGCGCGTCGGTAAACCTCCCTCGACGTCGGGAATGCCCGACGGGCCGAAGAGCTTCTTGAGGCCAAGCCAAATCAGGTAGGCCGCGCCGGCATATTTCACGACGCTGAAGGCGAGCGCAGACGATGCCAGGAGAGCCGACAACCCCACAGCGGCGGCGACGACATGAACAAGTGTGGCCGTGTGGATGCCAAGGATGGAAACGAGGCCGGCAGAACGGCCCTGCTCGACCGAGCGCGCGAAGATGTAAAGGACGGCGGGTCCAGGTACGAGAAGCAGCACGAGCGTGGCGCTGACGAACAGGCTGAGATTGGTTGCGCTGGGAATTGCCAAATCCATGATTGTCTTGCTCCGTTTCCTATGACAGTAACGATAGCATTGGGCTGCGTGCAAGGCGAGGTGTGCGTATCCGACAGCGCGCCGCGCTGTGGTTCAGCTCGCCTCAATGCGGCTTTGGCTCCGCGCTTATGAGTCTGCGGCCCAGCCGACGAGGTCAATCAAACTGTTCGAGATCAATTCCCGTACAACATGAAGATCGGCCACTATGCATTCGCACAGGCCGGAAATATCTCGATCAGGCTGAACGAGGTCCGGCACCATGATGGTCATGGCTCCCGCACTCGACGCGGAAAGAACCCCGTTGCGGGAGTCCTCAAGTGCTACGCAATCACCAATGGGCAAGCCTAGCCGCTCAGCGGCCAGCAGATAAGGGGCGGGGTGTGGTTTTCCCGCGATGTAGTCGCCATACGCAACAATGGTTTTGAAGCGACCTTGCAGGCCGGCTGCGGAGAGGTGCGCCTCTACAAGAGCCCGATTTGAAGAGGTGACAATCGCTGAAGGTATCTGTTCGGCTTCGAGGAGAGAGAGAATTTCCGGCAAGCCTGGCTTTGTTCGCAAATCCGTTTGAGCCATCTCTTCAAACAGCTCCGAAGCATGCCTCCAAAAATCCTCTAAAGGAGCGTCCTTTCCGAATTGCGCCAGCAAAAGTTCGCGAACAGCGGGAGCGGGTAAACCAATTGTTTCAAGATAGACGGATTGAGGCAATTGAAAGCCGGCGTGTCGAGCAGCCGCTATCGTCGCATCGCGATACAGAGTTTCGGTGTCAAAAATCACCCCGTCCATGTCGAACAAGACGGCTTGGGGGATACGGGGCAGGCGCATCATCTATGAACCTGACAAGAGCGAGGTTTCCTTGGTCGCATCCGTATTGCCACGACGGCCATGAAAACACAAAAGCGCTGTCAGCCTCGGGCCGGAATTGCCCCCTAACTGGCCATGGACTGGTTCAGCCAGTCTTCGAACCTTATAGGACCGACATGGGCGAGGTGAAGCGGCAGCAATGTGTCGTCGTTCAGTTCGACGCCATAGTAGCGCGCGGTCTCGTCGGTGATTACCGGGCGCATGTCTTCGTTGGCTGCGACAAGCATGCGGGCGATCTCATCGAGGGCGAACTGCTCCGGTCCCGCTATTTCCACCGTATCGTTCACCGGAGGTTCCAACGCCAACCGGGTGAGCACCTCCGCGACGTCATCGGCAGCTATCGGCCGCACGGAGGCGGAAGGAAGCCGGATACCGTCATCACCTGCCGCCATGTCGATCACGCCGCTGATGAACTCGAAGAATTGTGTCGAGTGGACAAGCGTATAGGGGCGCCGGGCCGCCTTGATCAGGTTCTCCTGCACCATCTTTGCGCGGAAGTAGTCGCTCTCGACAAGGCGAGGGGTCCCGACGATCGACAGGGCGAGATAGTGGCCGACCCCTGAATCTGCGGAGGCGGCCAGCAGATTTCGCGTGGATGTCCTGAAGAACTCCAACGCGGAATTGTCTCCGAAGGATGCAGCGTTCGTGACGTCGATGACGGCGTTCGCGCCCGTGAGCGAGGTCCTGAGGCCTTCCCTTGTCACGCTGTTCACTCCGAAAGTGGGGGATGCCAGGACGACTTCGGCCCCCGCCTGCCTGAGGCTTTCAACGAGGCGCGTTCCGATGCGCCCGCTCGCTCCCATGACCGTTACTTTCATCGATCCCCTCCGTGTTTTCGCCCCTAACTTCGATCGCAACGATCAAAAGCTCGGACAATGCCGGCACTGGTTCGGCCGGCACCGCAAAAATTCGGCGCTTAGAGCGCCTGATGTCATTTTACCGGCATCACCACCGGAGCGCCCTTTTTCTTGACCAGCACGACGATGAATTTCGCCGGTTTCGTCTTGCTCGCGTTGCGGCTGATCAGGTGGATGTCGGAAGGGCTTTCGTAGAACGTATCCCCTGGAGACAAGGTAACCTCTTTTTCTCCCTTGACCTGCATCACGATCGAACCTTCCAGCACGTAGACGAAGGCGTCTGCCTCATGCTTGTGAATCGGCGAGGAGCCTCCCGGCCCGTAATCTACCGAAATCATGAGACCCTCCTTGCCCGGATAGTGCGGAAGATCCTTGCTCATGAGCGATTTTACCTTCGCTGTGTCCTCGGCGGCGATAGCCAAGGTGCCGGAGAGGCAGATGCTGGCTGCCACCAGCGATGCGGATAGGGCGGAATTCATCGTCGTAACCCTCTTCGTTGCCGTGCAAAAATGCGTGTCGGGAGCTTCGAGCTACCTGGACTGCTGGGACTGGCGAAACCAGTCTGCAAAGCCGATCTTGCCGAGCCGCGCGCCCTCGTCGGGCACGAGCGAGCGATCGTCCAGTTCCGACCCGAAATAGCGCGCGTGAACATCCGCCTCGACTGTCCGCGGATCATGGATCGCCTTCAGATAACGGCCGATGATCTCGTTCATGCGGGAGCGCTCCGGACCTGCAATTTCGATCATCCCGTTGACCGGCCGTGCAAGGGCAACATCCGCCACGATGTCGGCAACGTCGTCCGAGGCTATGGGTTGGAAGGCTGCAGGCGAGAGCCTGGCCACAGTGCCGACGGTCGCCTCATCGGCGATGCCCTTCAGGAATTCCATGAACTGGGTGGAATGAATGATCGTGTACGGGATCGGCGATCCCTTGATGAGCCTCTCCTGGGCCAGCTTGGCCCGGAAATAGCCGTTCTCCGGCAGCCGTTCCGATCCGACGATAGACAGGGCGATATGGTGCTTCACGCCGGCGTCGCGTTCTGCGGCGAGCAGATTGCGGCCCGATGTCTCGAAGAAGTCCAGGACTGCCTGGTCTTCCCAGGACGGCGCGTTTGCGAGATCGACGACCACGTCGGCGCCGGCGAGCGCGCTCGCCAGTCCTTCCCCGGTGATGGTGTTGACCCCGGTTTTCGGGGATGCGGCCAGCACCTCGTGGCCCTTGTCTCGCAGACGCGCTGCGGTCTTCGATCCGATGAGGCCGGTGCCTCCGATAAGTACGATTTTCATAACGGGTTCTCCTCCCGCGACCCTCTTGGGCCGGAGTTCCAGGTTACGATCGCGAAAGCCGACACAGCCGCGAGAAATTCCATGCTTGGATTAAGTGAAACACATCGACTGTCGTCGCCACGGTCGGCTTCGGCCGAGGGGCGATCTCGCATCGCGGGGGGTATATTGTTCCCATATGAGATCAGGGGCAACCATAATTGGCGAAACGCGGAGGCGCTCGATCAGGCAAGATCGCTAACGCAGCGCCCGGTCCCTTGCGTGTCGCTCGTCTCTGCGCTATATACTGAACCATATGGTTCAGTATTCGAAAGCCCGCCTCGATGCCTCGTTTGCCGCGCTCTCGGACGCCACCCGACGCGGCATTCTGGAGCAGCTTGGACGTGCAGACGCGTCGATCACGGACCTTGCCGATAAGTTCCAGATGACGCTGACGGGCATGAAGAAGCATGTCGGCGTGTTGGAGCAGGCGGGGTTTGTCATCACGGAGAAGGTCGGGCGCGTGCGCACCTGCAAGCTCGGCTTGCGCCGGCTGGAGGAAGAGGCGGCATGGATCGAGAGCTATCGCCAGCTCTGGGACGCGCGCTTCGACGAATTGGACAAGGTTATCGAGGAACTGAAACGGAAGGAGAAGGACGATGGAGAGTAAGCCTACCCCCATGAAGAACCCCACGACGGTGGAACGGACGTCCGAGCGTGAGCTCGTCGTTACGCGAACCTTCAACGGCCCGGCACATATCGTGTTTGCGGCGTGGACCAAGCCCGAGCTGTTCATGCGGTGGTGGGCGCCGAAGTCGATGGGCGTGCCCATGCTTTCCTGCGATATGGATGTCCGCGTCGGAGGTGGCTACCGTGTTGCGTTTGGCCACGATGCCTCGAGCGCCATGGAATTCTTCGGCAAGTATCTCGAAGTGATACCCAACGCGCGCCTGGTCTGGACGAATGAGGAAAGTGATGACGCTGCCATCACCACGGTGACCTTCGAGGAAAAAGGCGGCAAGACGCTGCTGGTGCTGCACGAACTCTATCCCTCGAAGGAAGCGTTCGACGCCAATTCCGGGGCGGAGGGCGGGATGCCCGAGCAGTTCGAGCAACTGGACGAGCTTCTCGTTGCCCTCGGCGCGGGAGGGGCATGACGTCGCCGATCTCGCGGGTGGCGCGGCGAAGACTGAGACAGTGCAGTCCAGCCTGAAGACCACGCCCTATAAATTTCAGGGCCGCCGCTGCGCAGCTACTTTTTCGGCGGCTCGAACAATTCGACGGCATTGCCCGCGGGGTCTTCGACGAGGACCTGCTTGCCGCCAAACCCGGTGACGATATCGTTGCGAAATCTGGCGCCTGATGTCTTCAGGCGTTGGACCTCGTCTTCGATATTGTCGACCTCTATCTGGATGCGGTTCCATCCGCCGGGTTCGGGCCGGCGTCCATCCGGCATGGGCTGGGAGGCGCCGCCTGGCCCCGTCGTGCCGTTCACGAGCAGGCGAAGATCGCCCCTGGTGAGCATGGCGAAGCTCGGAGCCGGATGCATGGTGAGCGCGAAGCCGAGCGACTGCGTATAGAATGCAATCGCTGCATCGACGTCGTCGACGATATAACGAACGCTGACGGTAGCCATATCAATTCCTCCTTCGGACAAAGTAGGGTGGTGGCAGCGGCAGCAAAGAGTTCGGCAGGAGTTTGGCTTGCAACCGCCAAGCGGATCGTCGGTCCATCGAAACATCGACCCATGGGAGAATATCTCTCGTCAGTGCAGTCGATCATGATCCGCGCCACCATACTCAGAAGATGCAGACGCGCTTCACGACATCATGGACCATTTGCGAGGAGACATCGAGAAGGTCGATGAGCCGCAACTCAAGGCCATGCTCGACGCTTGCCTTGAAATTCAAGGCGCGCTGCTCATTTGCAGCCTCAAGCCTACAGCGCGCGCGAACACGCGCTGCGGAATTTTCGTTACTCGAAACGGAAGTCGGACAGGTCGACGGAGACGATCAACGGTTCGGTCAGCGCGATGCCGTCGCTTCCACGCGGAAAGATGCGCATCTTCCCGGGCAGGAGAATTCCTTCGACAGACACGTAATCGCTCAGGTACCGGGCCGCTGCATTCCTGCCCTGGATGTCCACTTCGTAGTCATGCCGGACCAGAATCCCGGCGTCGTCGAAATAGAAGATCTGCTCGGCGCTGTGTGTCGCGATCTCGTCCGGAAAGGTGACATGCAGCCGCCGCCAGGTCTTTCCGTTCTCATGCCACGGCTCGATCTCCCTCGATGTAACCCCTGAGCGCTTCAGGATGAAGGGCGACGTCAGGTAGGTCCACATCGTGTAGCCAGCGAAATAGGCCACCTGGGGATCGCTCCACGGCGTCTCCATCAGATAGCCTTCAAAAGACTGCCGTGGGTTGATCAGTTCTTCGACGACGGTTCCATCAGCCGTTTCAATCGCCACACGATCAGGCGTGAATGCAGACCGGTGCTGCGTGGGGGCGAAAGGCCAGTGCGAGACCCGCTCGCGCTTGAGGTCCACCTTGACGTTGCAGTTCTCCAGGACCGTCGGCTTCCCCTTCAGGCCCCATAGCACGCCGCCCTGATACAGCCTGGCCGTCAGGGAGGAGAACTGGTTGAAACGGTTCAGGCCGCCATGCGCTTCGATCGCCAGATTGACGAGATCGGTCATTATGTACTCCAGTCACTTGCTGAGATTGAAGGCGGCGAGCGCCGCCTCGGCGATTGCGATGTCCTGTTCGACCGAGCCGCCGCTCACGCCGATGGCGCCGATGACATTGCCGTTAAGTTCGACAGGAAACCCGCCGCCGAGGATCACGTATCGTCCGCCTCCCACGTTGCTTACCGAAAACAGCGGCTGGCCGGGCTGGATCAGCGGAACGAAGGCGGAGGAGGGCGCGTGGAAGGATCGGGCGGTCGTGGCCTTTCCGAGGGCGAGGTCGAACCCGCCAGGCCATGCGCCGTCCATCCTGATCATGGCGAGGAGATCGCCCCCGCCGTCGAGGATGGCGATGGTCGCCCTGACGCCGGTCTCCCCGGCACGGGTTTCCGCGGCCGCGATCATCTTGCGTGCGGCCGCCAGATCGAGTCTTGGATGTCGCATGACGTGTCAGGCCAGACTTATATCAGAGAGGTCGATGGAGACGACCAGCGGTTCGGACAGGCTGGAACCATCCGGCAGGCGCGGATAGATCCGGCGTTCGGTCGGGAACATCAGGCCCTGAACATTGACGTAACCGCCGATATAGTGGGCGCCCGGCGTGTTGCCGGCGATCTCGACGTCGTAGTCATGGCGCTTGAGAAGCCCGGCCTCGTCGACATAGAGGGTCTGCACCGTGCTATGGGTCGCGATGCTCTTGGGGAAGGTCACCCTGAGACGCTGCCACGTTTCGCCATTCTCATGCCAGTCCGCAATCTTTTCGCCTTCGATGCCCGGTTGAGCAAGAAGGAAAGGCATGTTGAGGTAGGTCCACATGGCAATGCCGGCAAAATAGGCGAGCTGAAGCTCCGTCCACGGCGTTTCGAGTGCATGGCCCGCAAAGGAGCTGCGCGGGTCGGAAAGCGTGTCGAGATCGCTGCCGGCGGAATCCCTGAGAACGACCCTGCCGGGCTCGAAGCGGCTGACCTTGCCCTCGGGGCCGAACGGAGCGTGCGATGCCCATTCTTCCCGCAGGCCAACCGTGACATCAGTCTCGTCGAGCTTCCCGGCATGACCCTTCAACCCCCAGAGCGCGCCGCCCTGCCTGAGGTGGGCCGTGAGCGAAGAGAACCTGTTCCAGATCTCGAGACCGCCGTGGGCGTCGATGATCTTCTGCGCCAATGCATTCATTTTGGTACTCCTTAAAAGAGATGACGCTCAGGCGTCGAGGAAGGTCTTGACGTGCGAGACGAATGTTTCCGGGTACTGGAAAAGCGCGCCGTGGCCGGAATCCGGGTAGATGATCAGCGTTGCGTTGCTCATCGCCTTGAACAGCTCGTAGGCGTTGACCGATGGAAACATCGTGTCGTCGCTGCCGTGGACGATGAGCGTCGGCTGCCCGATCGCCTTTAGCGAGGCATGATGCGGGTCGCGCTCAGAGCACCATGCGATGATCGACGCGGCTTGCGGATCGGCGACGGAATCTGCGCTATCGGGATCGCGGTCCTGCTGCCGGGCGAGGGCGCGGTCCACGAAGGCCTCGCCGGCTCGCTGGCTTTGTGCCGACGGGGTGAAGAACAGCGGAAGCCTTACGTCCCGCGCATCTTTTGCGAAAGCCTCCCCGACCACCTGCAGCAGATGTTCCTCGCCACCTTTCGGCGCGGTGCCGGCCAGGATGATCCTGCGAACCTTGACCTTCGGCCGGACTGCCATCAGCTGGGCAAGGAAGCCACCGAGGGAAAAACCGAGCAGATCGACCTCGTCGAAGCCGAGCGCGGCTATGAAGGATTCCGCGTCCGCCGTCTGTTGCTCGACATTGTCAGGCGTGGCGCCTGACGATCTGCCGACGCCCGCATTGTCGAAGACGATGACGGTGCGCTCCGCCGCCAGCGCATCGATCACTGCAGGATCCCAGGAATCCATCGTGCCGGTGAAGTGCTGCAGAAGGATCAGCGGCGTGCCTGCATCAGGGCCGAGGCGGCGGTAAGCGAAGCGGATTCCATCCGCTTCGAGATACTGCGTGGGCGCAGTCTGCAGTGAATCGGTCATGTCAGTTCCTTTCGGGGGAGGTTTTCAAGTATCGGGGCGCGCGTCATCGCCGTCCGGTTCCAGGGGAGCCATCCGCCATGCTGCGCGAATTGTTGGGGCCGACCCGGAGCGGTTCGGCGGTTGAGGGGATCGCGGAACCGCTCAGCTGTTCACGTCGACCAGCGTGCGGCCGCGGACACGGCCTTCCAGCATTTCTGCCGCAATCCTCGGCACATCGGAGAGACCGACCTGCGTGATCGTGGATGCCAGCTTGTCGAGGTCGAGATCCGTCGCAAGCCTTGCCCATGCCTTCTGGCGGATCGCCATCGGCGCGTTCACGGAATCGATGCCGGCGAGCGCGACGCCTCGCAGGATGAACGGGAGGACGCTGGCCGGAAGATCGCGTCCGCCCACGAAGCCGCAGTTCGTCACCACGCCTGCGTATTTCGTCTGGGCAAGCACGTTTGCGAGCGTCCGGCCGCCGACGGCGTCGACCGCTCCCGCCCACCGCTCGGCAGCGATCGGCGCACCCTCCTGCGCAAGCATTGCCCGGTCGATCACTTCGCCGGCGCCGAGCCGCTGGAGATAATCGGTCTCGTTCCTCTTGCCGGTGGAGGCGACGACGCGGTAGCCGAGCCTGGACAGAATGGCGATCGCGATGGAGCCGACGCCGCCGGACGCGCCCGTGACGAGGACTTCTCCTCGTTCAGGCCCCACATCTCCATGCTCCAGGGCAAGCACGCTCAGCATCGCGGTGAAGCCAGCCGTGCCGATCGCCATGGCGTCCCGCGTCGAGATCGAGGCCGGAAGCTTGATCAGCCAGTCCGCCGGCACGCGCGCTTTCTGCGCGAACCCGCCATGATGCGTCTGGCTCAGTCCCCAACCTGTCGCGACGACCTTGTCACCAGGGGCGAAGCGGGCGTCGCGCGAGCTTTCGACGGTTCCCGAAAAGTCGATGCCTGATATCAGCGGAAAGGTCTGGATGATCCTCTGCCCGGCGAGAGCGAAGGCATCCTTGTAGTTTACCGTCGACCAGTCGATCGCGACCGTGACGCTGCCCTCCATCAGGATATCGTCCTCAACCGTCTCGACGGTTGCCGTTACGCCGTCTGCTGATTGCCTTGCGAGGATTGCTTGAAAAGACACGAAATCGTTCCTTCTTGAAATGATTTCGCTGTTGTATGTGCACTCGGAAGTCATTGAAAGAACGCACAATTACAGCCTATACTATCAATTATGTGCGTGAGGATCGAAGAGGACACCGTCGATGCGACCTAAGCGACTCCAGCCCAAGAGCGGATGTTCCGTCGAACTCACCGTCTCCATCATCGGCGGAATCTGGAAGCCGACGATCCTGGCCAACCTTCTGATGGGCAAGAAGCGTTTCATGGAACTGAACCGTCTCATGCCGGACGCGACCCACCGGGTTCTGACGCTCCAGCTGCGGGAGCTGGAGGCTGATGGCCTGATAACGCGCCACGTCTTTCCGGAGGTCCCGCCGCGCGTCGAGTACGAGGCGACGCCGCTTGCGCGCTCGCTGGTGCCGATCCTCGGCAGCCTCAGGGACTGGGGGGACCGATATCGCGAGGAACAGCAGAAACTTCCGGAACTGGATCCGCACTGTCCGGCCGATGAAGTGCCGGTTTCCGCTGGTCGCAGAGCCGCGGCAGCCCGCTAGATCAGGAGCAAAAGTCGGGAGACGTTCAGGCAATCGGCAGCTTTGTGCGCGGTAGTCTGCAAACGCCTGTTGCCTGTGCTCCGAAAACGGTGCGCAGCTTCGCTCGCTTGTCTCCAATGCCGGAATGTGATGCACTGCTTGAGGGGAAAGCCCGGGCTTTTGCCGCGAGCACCCAACTCACAGGTACGGTTCTATGCGCAAACTGGCTGCCGTTCTCTGTATCGATGTCGCCGGCTACAGCAAGCTGATGGGGCGCGGAGGCTGGCACGCTTTCCCGCGTCAAGGCGGCGTTTGCGGCATTTGATCCTGCATTGGCGCGCCACCATGGTCGCATCGTCAAGCTGATGGGCGACGGCGCCCTCATCGAGTTCGCGAGCGCAGTCGATGCGGCAGTCTGCGCCATTGCGCTTCAAGGCACGGCTTCAGCAACCGATCTGACGCTTCGTTTCCGCATGGGGCTTAATCTCGGAGACGTGATCGTCGATGACGGCGATCTCTTCGGGGAGGGGGTCAACATCGCAGCGCGGCTGCGGGCGCTCGCCCAGCCGGGCGGTATCGTGCTCTCCGAAACGGTGCGCGAACACGTGGCGGGAAAATTGAATGTCGCCCTTGAAGACCTCGGGACGATCTCGCTCAAGAATATCGAGCGCCCCATCCATGCCTTCGCCATCCAGGGTGAGGCGCCGGCACAAGCTTCCGCCGGTCGCGAGCCGATCGGGATCTGCGTCCTGCCTTTCGCCAATATCGGCGGCGATCCGGAGCAGGACTATTTCAGCGCGGGCGTGACCGAGGACATCATCATCGACCTGAGCAAGCTCTCGGCCCTGACGGTGGTTTCCCGCGCGACATCGTTCAGCATCAAGGCTCAGAGCGCGCGCGCAATCGCCCAGCAGCTCAATGTGGCCTATATACTCGAAGGCAATGTGCGCAAGGCAGGCGAGCGCATCCGGCTCTCCGCCCAGCTGATCGACGGGACGAACGAAACAACCGTCTGGGCCGAGCGCTTCGACCGGGACATCAAGGACGTGCTGGTGCTGCAGTCGGACCTTGCCAAATCCGTCGTCGAGGCGCTGAGGCTGCGCCTGTTGCCTTCGGAGCGCCAGGCGCTGGAGCGCACGGGGCCGACCGACCCCGAAGCATACAAGCTGTTCCTTCTGGCACGGGAATACAATATCAGCGGCTCGGAGCGGCACCTGCCGCTGATCATCCGCCTCTGCCGCCGCGTATGCGAATTGGAACCGGGCAATGCACGCGCCTGGGCTCTTCTCGGCGAAACGCTCAATCGCCAGAGGCGCAGTGTCGGCGGCACCGAGACGGGTGAGCTCGAAATCGATCGCGCCCTCGAACTCGATCCCGAACTCGCCAGTGCGCACGCCGGAAAGGCCTTGCTGTTTCTCTACAGGGGACAGTTCGAAGAGGCCGAGCGCCAATGTGCAATCGCTCTGCGGCTCGATCCCGATGACTACGCCGCCAACCTTGCCGCCGGGCGCACCTTCATCATGCAGCACCGGTTCGATGATGCCATCCGCCATTTCGAGCGGGCCGCCGCACTCGCCCCCGGAGACTACAATGCCGCCGCCATGGTCATCCAGTGCTACCAGGGCAAGGGCGACGAGCAAGCGGCGCTCGACGCCTGCCGCCGTGCGCAGGTGCGGATCGAGCGCATCGTGGCCGCCGAGCCCGACCACAGCGGCGCGATCGGGCATGGGGCGGGCATCCTGGCGCTCCTCGGCGATCACGAGCGAGCCCGCGAATGGGCCTCGCGTGCCAGCCTGCTCGAGCCTGATAATATCCAGCTCCAATCAAACCTCGTCTGTGCCTGGGCGATCAGCGGCGATGCGCAAGCCGCACTTGACGTGCTCGAGCGCATAGCACCGAAGATGAGCCCGGAATTGCTGGTATGGATGGAAAACGACAACGACCTGGACAGCCTACGCCCGCTGCCACGTTTTTCTCAGATCATGCTCGCAGCGAGGGCGCATCTTCGGGATCAGGCTTCGCCAACTGCGAAATGACCGAAGACTCCGCCCATCCTGTCGGATGCCAGCGTAAGCCGCTTCCAACAAGGGGGCTTAACCTACCGTTCCGGCTTGCCTGATCTTTGACGTTCAAGGCGACGATTGCAGCAGGTCAGTTTTCAGGGCATCGCAACCAATAGCGTTTGAAGGCCGCAGGCCCACTGTCGTAGCTGGGAGCCCGACTCCATGGGTTCTTCGGAGTTTCAATAAACGTATCGTCGTCGATCGAAACAAGCGTAACCGGCAATGCGTAGGACAATGCCGCCTGGCGGTAGCGCGCAACTGCTGCCTGTTGGCGGCGTTTGGCAACGAGGTCGCCTTTCGCAGCGGGTGGAGCGCGAAAGCGTTCGGGATCCTGTTTCATCTCGGTAAGCGGATCATGCAGCGCCACGCGCAACAATTCACCATCACCGGCGAGCCGCAATTCGAATTCATCCTGTGATGCCGGCGCCGGGCGATCCTGCTCGGAAGAAGTGTCAGTGACATGCGCGGTCAGGATCGGCAGAGGCTGATGGTCCGGCCGCATCTCGACGCGGCGGATATGGCACAGGTCAGCGAGTGTTTTGTTTCGCACGTCGGGTCGGGCGGGTTCATCAACCAATGTCCAGCTACCCTGCATCTTGCTGACGAAGGGAACGGACCCATCCGGGGAATATGACAAAAATGCAGCCCGTTGCGCTATTGTTTCTGCGATCGTGCTCACGGTCTGCATATTTTGCTCGGTCCTTCCCGCATCCTCGGGCTCACCCGGGCATCGCACGAGAAAAGTCGGTGTGGTGGAGGTGGCGGGATTGATAAAGCCGACCACATCATCGTTTACCGGAAAGGCCTCGGCTTGCTGAATGCTGTTTTTTATGACCAGGTTGCGCCGCATGCCGGCTGCTTCAGTGGCTTCGGGATTGTCATAGCCCAGCACATGCATCTCATCCTGAACATTGGAGATCCAATAGACCACTGCACCGACAGACAGGCGCAATTCAAATCGCCTGGCGCTGCCCTCCCGTCCCATCAGACCGTCAAAGATCGGATAGCGTGAATCGGGTTGCTTGAGATTGATGCGATTGAACTTGCACCACGTCTTCAGTTTGTTTGCGGGCAGGCCGTGATCCGGCGGCAATATCGCCCAGTCACCAGGCAAGGTCTTGATGAGCGTTTTCGGGCTTAAATCCGCACCGAAATCGAACATCTGCACCAGTGTCTCGGTCGCGGCCTGCACCCGTCCGCCGACGGTTCCGGCGTTAGCCGTGATTGGCGCAGGGGCTGTATCCTGCGCCCGAAGCGGCGATGATCCGACCGCGAAGAAAACGAGTCCTGCCAATATGCCAAGCGTCGTGTAACCCAGCTTTGAACCTGGAGATTTGCAATCAGTTTTCAGCCGCATGCGTTCATCCATCATTGTAGTGATGGCGGGTTTTAGCGGCCCGGCATTAACAATTCGCCAGTTAGCTCGTTAAAGTTGCGCATGGTCGCAATAATCACGTCCATAGGCTCTCGTTGGACGTTGGCGGAGCGATGCGGCGACAGCCCGCGGCGATGGATCGAATGAAGGCCTCTCCACCTGTGGGGAGGGGTCTTTTCTTATAGTCGGAGCTCACGCCCCTCTGGCAAGCCCATGCTCCACCAGCCGGTCGATGACCTCGGCGTAAGCGACGCCACTGGCGGCCATCGCCTTGGAATACATGCTGATATCGGTGAAGCCCGGAATGGTGTTCACCTCGTTGACGATGAAGCGCATGTCTTCCATCAGGAAGAAATCGACGCGGGCCATGCCGTCGCAGCCGAGTGCGCGGAAGGCGCGGGCGGCCATGTCGCGGATCCTGGCTTCGACATCGGCGGGAAGCTCGGCGGGCACTTTCAGGGCTGCACCATTTTCATCGAGATATTTCGCGGTGTAGCTGTAGAAGCCGTGGCTTTCGGCGGGCGCGATCTCGCCGGGGCGGGAGACGAAGAGGCCGCCTTTTGTATCTTCCAGCACGCTGCATTCGATCTCGCGCCCGGCAATGAATTCCTCGGCGATGAGCTTGCGGTCGTGGCTGAAGGCTTCGGCAAGGGCGGGCGCGAATTCCTGGCTGCCCGAGACTTTTCGCACGCCGACCGAGGAGCCCTGGCGGGCCGGCTTGATGAAGAGCGGAAGGTCGAGCGCGCCTTCGAGCGCCTCAAGCGCGGGCGGTGCGGCCTGATCGAGCGTCACCGAGCGGGCAACGGGCAGGCCAGCAGCCTTCAGCAGCTGCTTGGCGATATCCTTGTCGAGCGCCGTTGCCGAGCCGAGGATGCCGCAGCCGGCAAGCGGCACGCGCGCCACCTGGCATAGGCCCTGGACCGCGCCGTCCTCCCCATGCAGACCATGCAGCACCGGGAAGACGATATCGATCCTGCCGGCTTCGGCCGCCTTTCCATCGGGCGCGATCGCGAGCAACCGTCCACGCCCGCCGGGCACGAGGCAAAGCTCGGTGCCGGAGGAGGGCTTGTCGAGTTCGCCATCTGCAAAGCGGCTTTGCAGCCAGCGCCCGTCCTTGCTCACATAGACGGGCAGGGCGTCGTATCTTTCCGGGTCGAGCGCGCGCATCACATTGGTCGCCGACATGATGGAAACATCGTGCTCGCTGGAGCGACCGCCGAAGAGCACGGCAATGCGCAGCCTGGATGGGGAAGGGCTCATCAAAATCTCCTTGGTTAAAGCAATTCGAGCAAAAGTGTGCAGCGGTTTTGGGTCTGGAATTGCGCGGAAAAAACGCTTCAGAAGCCGACCGCGATGCCTCTGTTGGCAAAGAAGCGGTCGAAGGTAGGAAGCGGCAGGATGACATCGGCCTGGCTGGCGCGGTCATGGCCGGAGGGATTGTGGAAGCGCACGCTCTCCTCATCGGCCGCCGTCACCAGCACCAGATGGCCGCCCTTGCCAGGCGGTTCGCGCTCCGGCCAGCGGATGGCGCTGCTGACCGAGGCGATGAAGAAGCTGTTCTCTGCGAGGATCTCGGGAATGGTTTCCACCTGCACCTGTGTCCTCACATCGGCGACAAGCCCAAAGCGTTCGTGCACGAAGGTCACGAAGGGCGCATAGATCAGCCCCTTGATCGAGGCGTCCGCCTCGTTGATCACATAGCCGCCATAGCTGGTGCAGGCCCTTGCGAGCGACAGGATCGGATGCGCCTCGCCGCGGGCGGCCAGGATCATCTTCTGGCAGGCCATGCCGCAGACATTCACCGCCCAGCGCGCATATTCCTCAATGGTCTCGGCGCCGGAATTCTTCCACCTGACATCGCGATGCAGGGCGGCAGCACCTTCGGCCAGCACCGGCAAGGTCATCTCGGGCGTTTCCCACTGGCTGAAATAGGGCACGTCGAGGCTCAGTTGGTTCATGTCGTCTCCGTCAGGCACTGCGATTGCGAATCCGCTTGAAAGTGGCTCAATCTAAATGCAGTTTAGTGTATCTTTGAAGATCCACTTTGCTTGTCGCGCGTGGGCCACTTGAACCAGCCATTGGGGAGCTTTGATGACGCTGACGAGAAGACGCGAGGGGCCGTCGGCCTCTTTCCGACCCACGATCGATCCGTCGTCATCGGCGCCTTTGCCGCGCCAGCTTTATCTTTCGCTGCGCAACGCCGTCGCCGAAGGGCGGCTGACCGGCGGGCAGCGGCTGCCCTCGACGCGGCTTGCCTCGGCGGAATGGGCGATTTCGCGCGGCGTCATTGCCGAGGCCTATGAGATCCTGATGTCAGAGGGTTTTGCTGTCGCCCGCCACGGCTCCGGCACGTATATCGCTTCATCCGTTCCCGAGGGTGTGGCGCGCATGGATCCATCAGGTGCAGGCAGCGCGCAGGCGATCCGCCGCGGCGTCTCGGCCGCCGCCACTGCTATCCTCACGCGCGGGCCAAGCCTCGAACCGCAGAAGGCGCTGCCATTCGTCACCGGCCGCATCGCCCATGACGAGCGCACGGCTCGGCTTCTGAACCGCATTGCCGTCAGGCATATGAACTATGCCTTCGAAGGCTATGGCGATATCCAGGGAGAAAGGGCGCTGAGGACCGCGATCAGCGCGCATCTCGCCGTCTCGCGCGGCGTGCGCTGCAGCCCCGACCAGATCTTCATCACGGCGGGAACCCAGCAGGCGCTCGACCTTGCCTTCCGCGTGCTGATGACGCCGGGCGATACGGCTGTCGTCGAAGACCCGTGCTATCCGCCGGCCCGGCAATGCCTGGCGCTGAATGGCATCGATGTCGTCGGCCTGCCGGTCGACGCTGACGGCATCGACATCGCGCGGCTGCTCGACGGCACGCTGCCTTCGCCTGCCGCCTTCTACGTGACGCCCTCGAACCAATATCCGGTCGGTTCCGTTCTCTCGCTCTCGCGCCGTCTCGGGCTTCTCTCTTATGCAGAGGAGAACGACTGCTGGATCATCGAGGATGATTACGACAGCGAATTCCGCTACCAGGGCCACCCGATCGCCTCGCTGCACGGCCTCGATAAGGCGGGCCGCGTTCTCTACACCGGCACCTTCAGCAAGGCGCTGCTGCCGAGCCTGCGCATCGGCTACCTCGTCGTCCCCGCCGACCTCGTGCCCGCCTTCCGCGCGGTACGCCCCGCCGTCGATCGCTGCCCGCCAAGCTTCCAGCAGCGGGTGATCGCCGATTTTCTGGAGGAGGGCTATTTCCCGGCGCATCTGCGGCGACTGAGGGAGCGGCTCCGGGCCTCACGCGATATGCTGGCCGGGTTTCTGGGGGAGCGGTTGGCGGAGCATGTGGCGGTGCTGCTGCCGGATCAGGGGATCAACCTCACGGTTCGGAGCACAGGCAGCTGGAATGACGACACCGCTGTGTCCGCTGCGGCGCTGAGAAAGGGTGTCGTGGTGATGCCGCTGTCGCGGATGAATGTGGTTTCGACGGATCGGTCGCGATTGCTGCTTGGGTTTTCCGGGCTTTCGGAGGAGGAGGCGGATATGGGGACACGGGTGCTTGCAGAGGTTTTCGAGGATGGGACGTTTCTGCAGGGTAAGGCCGAGTTAGGAGGGTAACCGGCGGCGGCTCGCGCGGGCTCGATAACCATATCGCGTCCTCAGCTTCCGCGAGTGCTGCGCGAATAAATCCATCGGCGCATGCAGCGCGCAGCCGATGTCGAACCCGATCTCTCAATACTGTCGCTTGTTTACATCTCTCAGAATATGATACTTAACGTCGAGTTTTTAGAGAAAGATCATGCTGCACCTTACCCACGATACGGAACAGCTCGCCCGCAGGCTTGCGGCCCGCATCGGCCGCAAGCCTGAAGACCTGATCCGCGCCGCGCTCGAACGCGAGGCTAAGGCGCTCGGCGTATCCGACGAGCCGCAGACCAAGCGCCGCCGGATGACCGTGGAACAAATGCTCGCTGTCGGCGAAAAGATCACGGCCCTACCGCTGCTCGATCCGCGCTCTCCACAAGAGATCGCTGACGATCTCAACCAACCATGATCGTCGTCGACTCGTCGGCAATCCTCGCAATCCTCGAAAAGGAGAGCGACGCTACCCTTTACGCTCGCGCGATCCGCGAGGCCGATAATCTCGTGATCTCGGCCGTCAACGCACATGAAACCGCCATTGTCTTACGCAGTCGCAGAGGGCCGGAAGGTGAGGCAATGCTGTGGGCTTTCCTTGCGGCCAATGAGATAGCCGTCGCACCTTTTGATGAGGATCAGGCGCGAGGAGCTTCCGAAACCTTCGGGCGGTACGGCAAGGGCATTCACTCGAAAGCTAGGCTCAATCTTGCGGACTGCGCCGCCTACGCTCTCGCCAAGAGCCTTTCGGCTCCTCTGCTCTTCAAGGGCGACGACTTCGTACACACGGATATCGAGCAATGGCGCTGATTGGTTACGCCCGTGTCTCGAAGCGGGATCAGGCCACCGTTGCGCAGCTCTCCGCCGCTGGACTACATGCGCGAGGGCGATACGCTTAGCCCTCGTTACGTTTAGCGCTGCGCGCTTCCGCCCTCACCACTTCACGCGCAATCCGGCGGTTCCACTGACGGCATAGCTGTCGCCGAAGTCTTTCAGCGAGGATTTTGCAGCGACTTCGCCATAGAGCGAGAAACGTTCGTCACCCCAGATGTAGGAGCTGCCGAGGGTCAGGCCTGCCCAGACCGGATCGTTCCTGGTTTCGAAACCGGTTCCGGAGACATCGACTGCCGTGCCATCCAGGAACTCGCCGTAGAGATTGGCGATGCCGTAGATTTTTGCCCGCGCCGTCTGGCCATCGGCCCGCTGCCAGCTCTCCTCGCGGTCGAGCGCCATCCCGAGCCGGCCGACCAGACTATCGCCGTCATCAAGCGAAACCCGTGCGCCGAACCGGTCGTCGAAACTGTCGAAATCGACGGAGGAATAGACGAGTTGCGCCTGGGGCGTGATCGACCAGGACCCGGAGGTTGCGAAGCGCCTGCCAGCTTCGAGGCTGAGCGCATAGCCGAAGCCATTGTTGCCGTTCTCCATGGCGCCATCGACGAGATCGGATTTCAGGTCGCTGTCATACCAGGTGAGCTGGCTCTGGGCGTCGACGTAGAAACCGTTTTCGCCATACCAGGTGAGCGTCGCGCCCACCCCATAGCCTCTCGTGTCGATATCGCCATCGCCGTAGACCGAGCCAATATCGCCGGAAACCGTGCCGTAATGGACGGTCAGGCCGCCGATCAGCCGGCCGTTCTGGTTCTGGTAGAGCTCCGCATCCAGACCGCCCTCCAGCTTGAACAGATCGTAGTCATAGGTGGTGCCGCTCGTGCTTGTGTCCGGCTCGAGGCCGGCATGGGTCCCCTCGGTGCGAAGCCAGATATTGTCAGGACCGCTCGTCGGCGTCGCCTTGCCGCCGTCCGGCCAGGTGCGGTCGCCGAGGCGCTGCTGCAGCGTGGAAAGTCCGTTCAGGGCGAGCAGGAGTTGCGGATAGGCTTCGTAAAGCGGAACGCCGGGCTGATAGAGTGGCGCTGCGGATGCGCCCGGCGCGGCCGGATTGACCAGTGCGGAGCGAAGATACCAGTCGCCGTCAGCCGGGGTTGCGATGCCGTTCTGGTAGAGCCGATAGGCGTATGCACCGCCGACAACGGCCTGATCTCCCTGAAAAACATAGTCGCCGAGCAGCGAAAAACTTCCGGCCGAGCTGCCGCCGACATCGACGATCTTGATGCCCTCGACGGTTTGTGCCCCGCCGCCGCCGAGATTGGTGACCTTGACGCTGGTCGTGCCCGAGGTGTTGCCCGTGACGACGAGGCGGTCGGTCGGCGAGGCATCGCCGCCGAGCACGCTTTCGATAAAAAGCGTGCCGCCATTGCCGATATAGTTGCCCGATATAGTCAGCGTACCGATCGAATTGCCGGGGGAGACCGTGCCCGAATTCGTGACGTCACCGAAGATGGTACCGCTGCCGCCCAGCGTGCCGAAGTTGGTGATGTCGCCGATGATGCTCGAAGCGGCGCTGTGGTCGCCGATCAGCAGTGTTCCGTCATAGATCGTCCAGTCCGTCGCGGTGGTGCCGACGCCCGTCAGCAGCCAGGTGCTGGTGCCGGTTTTTTCGAACGTGTCAAAGTTCCGGTATTGCGCGGCCGCGCCAATCGCGGACACGTCGAATGTGTCGCTGCCCGTGCCGCCAAGCCGCAGCACGTCTGTCGTCGGCACGGCACCCGCGACGACGTTGCCCTCGATCACCGAGCCCGGCTGCAGCTCGAGCTTCAGTGTGCCCGTCGTTGCCGCCGCGCCGCGCCCGATCGCGTCCGTCTGGCCGGCGCCTGCGCGGATCGTGCCGCTATTGACGATATCGAGGTTCACTATTCCGTTCGAGGCCACGATGGCGATGGCACCCGTTCCGCCCTCGATCGTGCCGAAATTGACGATCTGGCCCGCCGTTGCTCCTTGCGCGAGAATGCCGGCACCCGCCGTTCCGTTGGTCGGCCCGTTTCCTCCGCGGATCGTTCCCATGTTGAGGATGGTATTGGGACCTCCCACCGCATTGCCGTAGGCGACGCCTTGTCCACCGCCAGCCGACGTGCTGTCGCCACCCACGATGGTGCCGTTATTGGTGAGAGACGAGCCTGTCAGCGCACGTACGCCAATGCCGCCTGAAGCTGCGGCACCGCCGCCGCCGCCGCCATTTCCGCCGCGGATCGATCCATCATTCGTGAATGCGGTGGCAGTAACGACGGCACCGATTTGCCCTGATGTCGTGGCGGCGGCACCGGCGCTTGCTGCCACCAGAGTGCCCGAGAACGTGACGGGGACGAGAGCTCCGACCGATTGCTGGATCGTGAGCGTGCCCCTGCTCGCGCCGGCTGCGGGATCATAGGTATTCGTCAAGACGAAGCCGTTGGTATCGATCGTGATCGGCTTCGTCGGGACTGGCAGTATCGCCGTTGAAATGGAGAAGCTGCCGGTCATGACGATCGTCGAGCTGGCGTCGCCATCCCCATTCGCGGTGGTGATGGTGTTGCGCAATTCCGTTTCGTTGCTGACCCGGTATTCCCTCGCGGTCGCCGCCGATGAGGGCCAGCAATAGAACGCCAGCACAGCGAGGCTCACGCTCGCAAAAAGTCTTGCCTTATCAAAAGTCCCGACAACGCCGAAGCTCATGCTGCCTCTTATGAAGTTGTTGCTAATATAAATACGATTAAAGGGTGTGCTTTTTGTGCGCCGGTTCGGCCTGTCCCGCAAGATCAGCTTATCACAAAGCGACCCGTACTGCGCCAAAGGCGACAGGCCGTTGCCGGGCGGCAACAGAATATTCAAATGCGACAGCTCTATAAATCAACATGTTAGGGTTTTGGTAACTTCCGGCTGTCGCCGTCGCAAAACGGGCAAGCAGGCTCTGCGGTTCCCCGGTGGCGATTCGGTCAGGATTTTGACAAACCGGAGGGCGCGAGCGTGGTCGGCACCGGCAAAGGGAAGGTCCCTCCGCCGGATTTCTGTCGGCCGGGCGCATTCCGTTCGGAAATGGATCCGGTCATTATGGATCACCCGGCCATTTCGCGCTTCGGGAGCACGAGGTCCGCGACCGTATAGGTGTGGAATTCGCTGCTGGAGACCGTGTCCAGCCGCTTGAACTTCTCGGCGAAATCAGGATCGGAAAAGAACTCGCCGACATTGCCGGCGTCCTGGATCGCCTCGATGTTGACGACCGTCAGGCCATCGCTGCTCTTCGCCAGGCTGCTCCAGAGGAAACCTTCCTTCCGCTCGGCGACGTAATGCACCACGTCCTGGATGATCTCGAAGGCTTCCTCCTGCTTTCCGGGATGGGCATGAATGACGTTGACGATGAAGGTGGTGGGAACGGGAGCGTCCGCAAAGGCGGCGATCGCTTTGGTGTTCATGAAGATCTCCAATTGAAGCGCACGGACGAAATGGCCGCGGCAAGGTCTGGATATCGGACGGCAAATATCGGAGAAATGGGCCGGTATTCTCAACAGATCGGATATTTTTTCCGCAATGGACAGGCTCGGCACATCAGGCATTTTCGTTCAAGTCGCAGAGGCCGGCAGTTTCGTGGCCGCCGGGCATCGCTTGGGCATCTCGGGCTCGGCGGTCGGCAAGGCGATCGCGCGGCTGGAGGAAGAGCTCGGCGTGCGCCTGTTCAACCGCTCGACCCGCAGCATGGCCCTGACGGAGGAGGGTAGCTTCTTCCTCGAAACATGCAGACGCATTCAGGCCGAATATGAAGAGGCACGGGCGAGGCTTTCGAGATCGCATTCTGTGCCGCGGGGCCAGCTGCGTGTCAGCCTGCCGCTCGCCGGCATGCTTCTCATGCCGACCATATCGTCCTTCATGGCAGCCTATTCGGAGATCAATCTCGATCTCGATTTCACCGACCGCCTCGTCGATGTCATCGAGGAGGGGTTCGACGCGGTCATCCGGACCGGAGATGTCAGGGATACGAGACTGATGAGCCGGAAGCTCGGCACATTCCGGCACGTGATCGTGGCCTCGCCCAAATACCTGGCGACATCAGGTCATCCTGATGTGCCCGAGGATCTGCTCGATCACCGGTGCCTGCACCATCGCTTCGCCAATTCCGGCAGGCTGGAACCCTGGCCGCTGGTGCGTGACGGCATTGCGGTCAAGCTCGATCTGCCGGTGACCACGGTGGCGAGCACGCTGGAGCCGCTGATCTACCTTGCCGAACGCTCATTCGGCATTACCTGCCTTCCGCCCTTCGCCGTGGCATCGGAGATCGCCGAAGGCAAGCTCGTCCGGCTGCTGGACGATCATCTTGACGATACGGGAACCTTCAGGGTTCTCTGGCCGAGCAACCGGTATCTGTCACCCAAGGTCAGGGCCTTCGTCGACTATATGGCCGCCAACCTGTTCAGCGCATGAGGTGTTCGTGGCGCTTTGATCCATTCGGCCGGCTGCTATGCAGGCCTTAAAGGTGGCCGATCGCTGAGCCGAACTTGAAACCGAAGGGAAAAAGTAATACCTGATTGTAGAGCGGTATTACAGGATTGCGATCATGGCGACGACGGTGACGGCAAAAGGGCAGGTGACGATTCCGAAAGCGGTTCGCGAATTGTTGGGGATCACGCCTGGAAGCAAGGTCGATTTTCATCGGGCTGCAGATGGCAGCGTGGTGCTGACGCGCGCTGACAGGAAAAAGCCGGCCAGCCGCTTCGAGCAGCTTCGCGGACATGCCGGAAAGGGCCTCGACACGGATGCGATTATGGCGCTCACCCGCGGTGATGCGTGACGCTTGTCGATACCAACGTCCTGCTCGACCTCGTAACGAACGACCCAATCTGGGCCGACTGGTCGATAGACCAACTCGAAGCGGCCAGTCTCGTGGGGCCATTGCTCATCAATGATATCATCTATGCGGAACTTGCCGTCCGCTATGAACGCATTGAGGAACTTGATGCGTTTATCGACGAAGCGGAGCTGATCCTGGCTCCTTTCCCGCGCGCTGCGCTGTTTCTGGCAGGAAAAGCATTCACACAGTATCGCCGCGCCGGCGGGTCCCGCACCGGTGTCTTGCCGGATTTTCTCATCGGCGCGCACGCTGCGGTTCAGAAGCTGCCGGTCCTGACGCGCGATGTTGGCCGGTACCGCTCGTATTTCCCGACCATCGAGTTGATATCACCAGCTTGATGGCTGAGAGACGGGGACTGAGGACAGGACAGATACCTGCATTGACGAACCCACTTCGCTCCCCAGTATACCGCGGCTTGACGAACGCCTCAAATCTGAGGTACGTACATCATTACCTCGGACGCGATCCGTCCGACAGGGGGCTGCGGGAGGAAAATGGAATGAAGGCGTTCAGTGTCGATCCAAAATTTGTCGTGAGGGATGAGCAGGCTCTTCGAGAACTGTTTCAACCGACGCATGCTTTGGCAGCTCAGAAGTGTAAGGGCGCGCTCGACAGGCACGCACAGGAGTTTATCAGGCGATCGCCATTCCTGTGCATCGGCACCCAGAACCAGGATGGCAAGGCCGATGTCAGCCCTCGCGGCGACCCGGTCGGCTTTGTGAAAATCCTCGATCCGCAGACGCTGGCGATCCCGGACCGGCCGGGCAATAATCGCCTCGATACGCTGGCCAATATTCTCACCAACCCGAGTGTTGGACTGCTCTTCATCATTCCGGGATTTGACGACACGCTTCGCGTGAATGGCGAGGCCAGGCTCGTGACCGACCCTGATATTCTTGGGGATATGGGTGTCGGCGAACGCGTGCCCAAGCTCGCGATACTGGTCAAGGTGGGTGAGGTCTTCCTGCATTGCGCCAAGGCATTCAGGCGCTCGCATCTGTGGGATCCGGAGCACTTTCAGGATCGTAGCGAGATGCCCTCGCTTTCAAAGATCATCCTGGATCAGACGACGGGCGCTCCGACCGATGATATCGAAATGCGCAAGATAGATGACGCACTCGAATACGCCTACAGGAAGTCGCTCTATTGACGGCTCCTGACTGGACTGTCGGTATCGGCTGAACCGCGGCTGCGATCTGGCCGGTCTATTCGAGTTGGTTGGAATTTGGATGTTGGACGGACGCCCAATCTTGGTCATGCCGGACCTTGAGAAGCTCTCTGGGTATGAAGCGGCGCTGGCGAAGGGCTGGTCGCCCGACCCGCGGCGCATTGGAGATACTGGCTTCATCGAAGCCGAACTTCAGGACCTTCGTAATGATCCCGCGGCATATCTCGACAAGCTGATGGGGCGACATGCTTCGGCCAAACCGCAGATCAGCGATACGGCCATGGCGCTCACCAATCACACGTTCTGGATTTGGGATGGGGAGTTCTGCGGCAGGATCGACCTGCGCTATCTGCCCGTCACCTGGACAGTTCCCGACAGCATTCCGGGACATGTCGGATACTCGGTGGTGCCCTGGAAACAAGGCCGGGGCTACGCCACAGCCGCGCTCGATGCTCTGCTCCAGTTCGCAAAATCCCTGGGGCTGAGTGAGATCGACATTCTCTGCAACGAAGAGAATGTCATTTCCCGCGCCGTCATAGAGCGAGTTGGCGGTCAGCTGGTGCGACGCGCGCCCCATCCCTCAGACAGGCCCGAGCAGCAGAAGCTGTTTTTTAAGGTTCCACTGATCTAGAGCCATTCCGTTTTCTTCGAACTACCGGGACCGTCACCTGGGACGGGCAAGGATCGATGCAAGCCAGCGACGCGGCGCGCTGATGGCCGCCGCGTCGCCGCATCGATCAATGCGTTGCGGGTTCGAGATAGCGGCGCAGATTGTCGCTGATCTGTTCGATCGCGGCTTCCGTGGAAGGCACATTGCGGATCGCGTTCAACAGCACGAAGTCATGGATCGTGCCGTTGTAGCGGGCCGCAGCCACGGTCACGCCGGCTTCCTTCAGTTTGCGGGCATAGGCCTCGCCCTCGTCGCGCAGCGGGTCGTTCTCCGCAGTGATGACGAGTGCCGGCGGCAGGCCCTTGAGCTGATCGATGCTGGCGCGCAGCGGCGATACATAGGGGTTGTCGCGGGTCTTTGCGTCGGGCGCGTAGAGGTCCCAGCCGTATTTCATGAATGCGCGCGCCAGGAAGCGCTGCTCTCCATATTCGTGATAGGAGCCCGTATCGACGCTGGCATCCGTTGCGGGGATGAGAAGGGCCTGGAAGCTGATCTTCGGGCCGTTGCGGTCCTTGGCCATCAGCGTCAGGGCCGCGGTCATGTTGCCGCCGACCGAATTGCCGGCAACCGCGATCCTGCTGCCATCCGCGCCGAATTCACCGGCGTGAGCCGCCACCCATTTCAGCACGGCATAGGATTGATCGAGTTGCGTCGGGAAGCGTGCTTCGGGCAGGGACGTATATTCGACGAAGACGCCGACCTGGCCGGAGCCGACCACGAGATCACGCAGCAGGCGCTGGTGGTTTTCAAAATTGCCGACGATCCAGACGCCGCCATGAATGAAGAGCAGCACGCCGGGTTTGCCGGTGATGTGCTCGGGCTTCATGATGTAGATCTTCACGCTCAGACCATCCTGGGTGATGGTCTGCTCGGTCGTGGTCACGCCTGACATGTCGACCGGCGTCATGTTCTGAAGCCCGGTCAGGATCTCCTGGGGCTTGGGCTGCGGCAGTTTCCAGAACGGGCTTGGATCCTTGTTGATCTCGGCAAGGAAGGCGCGGACCTGGGGGTCGATCCGCGGGTCGGTCGCGGCGTCGGGCGCCGCTTGAGCGGGCTGAATCATGAGAGTTACTCCGAGGCTGAGGGTTGCGAGTAGGGGCAAGAATTTCACGGTCTTTCTCTCCGGGAAGGTTGCACGCAGCCGCATTGGTAGCCCCCGGCCGGAAGCTTCCGCTTCTGTCAAATGACCAGTCTGGCGACTGGTGACCACTCCGGTGACAGGTCGGTGGTCAGCTTTCAGGCGTGATGGCGTCAATGGGACGCAGCCCCGAGCGCGACGTGACGCCGGTCTTCGCAAAGATGCGATGAAGGTGGTAGCCGACCGTCCGGTGCGACAGATAGAGCCTGGCGCCGATTTCCTTGTTCGACAGACCCTCGGCGGCAAGCTGGGCGATATGAAGCTCCTGTGGGGTCAGCGTCTCCCAGACATATTCGGTTCGCTTGCGGCTCGCTTCTCCCGAAGCGCGCAGTTCCTCGCGCGCACGCTCGCTCCAGGGCAGGGCGCTCAGCGCATCGAAGATGTCACGGGCCTCGCGTAGCGGCGCTCTCGCATCGGCGGACCGACGCTGGCGGCGCAGCCATATGCCATAGGCGAGCAGAAGACGTCCCCTCAGGAAAGGCCATTTGCTTGCGCAGGGCCCGAGACCCTGCAGATAGAACCGCTCGGCTTCCGCAGGTGCTGCGAGCAGTGCCTTGCCGTAGGAGAGCATCGTTTCGACCCACGGCACTGGCGACGGACCGGCGACACGCTGCATCTCCTCGATCACCTCCTCGGCCGTTTCGGCATGTCCGGAGAAGACTGCGGCCTCCACGAAATCAGCGAGACCGAAGAATTGCAGGCCGGAATTGAATGCCGGATCGGCAGGGATAAAAAGACGCCGCAGATGCTCATAGGCCTCCCAATGCCGGCCTGCGCCGATGGCGGCCGTGCCGCGTGCAATCTGCAGCATTGCCAGCAGGAAACTCGCGCCGACCGAGACGACCAGGCGTTCTGCCTGGGCCGCATAGGCCTGTGACTGGTCCAGATTGCCCATCATGCCCGCAAGCCTCGCCTTGACGATCGTGGCCGCGGCAATCCAGAGCGTTCCTCCCGTTTCTTCGGCGAAGCGAACGGATTCCTCGGCCTCCCGCATCGCGCCCGTCCAGTCGCCGACTTCCATCTCTGCCCAGGCTTGAGCAAAAAGCACGCGCGCGAGGTCGCTGAGGCGCCCCTGATCGCGCAGGGCGGCAGCCGAATAGGTGAGCAAACCGACGCCAAGGTCGAAGGCGCCGATGACATTGGCCGTACTGCCGAGAATGCGCGCCGCGACCGGATTGCCGCCGCTCGTGCCGGCAAGCTGCTGGAGCTTGCCTGATATCTCGCTCCCGAGATGAAGCGGCTCGACGTAAGCGGATATGGCGATCAGGCGTGGATCGGTGTCGGGCAATTTCAGCTTATTTGCCGCCTTCAGGATGGTTTTGCGAAGATCCCCATCCGCATTGCTCCACCAGCAGCGTTGCGCGGCGCGCCAGAGCAGGTTGCTTGCCAGATCCGTGGCGCCAGCAGCATGGGCCTCAGCGGCGAGGCCAACCAGACTGGGGATTTTCGTGGGGTCGTTGACCATCGGAGGCTGACCCATCTCGCGGCACCAGCCGATCCGCGCCGATGCAACAGGATCGGGCTCGCTGACATTGGCCTGGCGCAGCAGTCGCTCCAGCAGGTCCGGCTGGCCGAGATCGGCGGCAAGCTCGGCGGCGCGCAAGAAACGGTCGCTCCTGGCTCGCGGTGTACCGCTCAGCGCCGCCGCCTTTTCGAGAACTTCGATTGCCATGGCGACCGCACCTTTGCGCAGGGCCCGGCCGGCCATGGCATCATATTCGCCCGCCAGTTCCTCATCCGGTCCGATCGTTGCCGCCGCCCGATGCCACAAATGCCGGTCCAGCTCTTCATGGACGATCTCGGCAAGGGCGGCATGGATCCGGTGCCGCGTCGCCAGATCTGCCGCCTGGTGCATTGCCGAACGCACCAGCGGATGCCGGAACCGCACCTCCGTTTCGTCAAGGTCGATCAGCCTGGCGGCAATGGCGGGCGTCAGAGTACTGACATCCACTTCTTCGCCCAACACGGCTTTGCCCGCGCGCAGGATTTCGTGGAGCGATGTCCCGTCGTTTTCCGCCGCCACGAACAGCAGCATCCGGGTTGCAGCGGGAAGATCGGTCAGCCGGGACGAGAAGGCGCGTTCCAGGCGCTCCGTCAGTGGAAGCCATGTCGTATCCCTGATATCAGCCGCTCGCCTGTCGCGCGGCAGTTCCAGGAGGGCGAGGGGATTGCCCGCGGCCTCCTGGAGGAAGCGGCTGCGCAGGTCGGCCGAAAGATCAGGCGCATGGGCGTCCAGCAGGTGCTCGGCATCGGCTTCGCCGAGCCCCGAAAGCCGAAGCCGCAGATGGGAGGGATCGTCAAACAGGCGCTCGAAGCCATCGCGCATGGCCACGAACAGAACGATAGGATCCGAACTCAGCCTGCGTGAGATGAAGGCCAGCACCTCATAAGTCGCCTCGTCCAGCCACTGGACGTCGTCGGCGATGAGCAGGATGTGCCTGCGTGCCGCACTTTCCGTCAGAAGGGACAGTGCTGCGAGCGCCACCAGAAAGATGTCGGGTGCGCCCATGTCATCATGCATGCCGAAAGCGGAGAACAAGGCAGATCGCTGACGGGGGACCAGGTTGACGGCCTCCTTCATCAGCGGGCGGAGCGCCTGCTCTAGCGCTGCGAAGGGCAGATGAACCTCGGCCAGAACGCCGGTCATGCTCAATACCGTTAGGTCGCGCTCGCGGGCCCGATGCCTGGCCTGCTCGAGGAGCGCGGATTTTCCAATCCCGGCCTCGCCGCTGATCACGAGCGTCGATCCGCCCTGATCGATCCGCGCGATCATCTTGTCGATCAGGGCAATGTCCCGATCCCGGCCTTGCAGGAATTCAGGCCGGGAGACGAGTGTAGACCGCACGGGGGCGCCCTTGCGTTGTCTGCGCCGCGGCGACCCGATCTTTCCCGACTGCTTGGCCATTAATTTAACGCCGCTTGCTCTGATCCGCGCGGAGGAATGCAAACGGATCGAATCCCGGACTATGGTTCAGCAACTGCCGAAGCGTTGCCTTGTCATCGAGCGTGCCATTCACAGACATATCCGTAAAGCAGCTTCCACCCGGCAAGAGGAGCCCGGATTGAGGCGAGGAGGAATGAGCGCTGCCGCATGCGATCAAATAGTGCCAACGCACAGCGACGTTCGCAAATTTGTCATATCCGCTGGTTAGAAGCGGCGGCCTGCGCGCAGCCTGTCGAGGGACTCAGCTGCTGCGCCTCTTTTTTTCGGAATGAGACCCATGCAAAACAATCCGGCAGTGATTATCGAGGGCGCAACCGTGGTTTTCGGCGACCGTCTGGAGACCGCCTCCGTGCGTGTCGAAGACGGCCGGATCACTGATATCGACGGTGCGCGCGACGGGGCGGATCCTATCGATGGACGCGGCCATCTGCTCGGTCCCGCTTTCGTGGACATTCACGGCGATGCCTTCGAGCGGCAGGTCATGCCGCGACCCGGCACCATGCTGCCGGTCGCTGCCGCGCTGCTCGAAACCGACCGCCAGCTTGCTGCCAACGGCATCGCCACGGCCTATCACGCGCTGACGCTCAGCTGGGAGCCTGGGCTGCGGTCGGTCGAAACCGGCTATGCCATCGTGCGTGCGCTCGACGCGCTCACGCCCCGGCTGACGGTGGACAATCGCGTGCAGCTGCGCTGGGAGACCTTCTGCTTCGAGGCGATCGACCTCATTCGCGAGGCGCTTGCCGGTCCGCGCCTGCCGTCGATTGCCTTCAACGACCACACGTCGATGGCGATGCTGCATCCTTCGACGCCGCTGCAGGAACGGCCCTTCGACCTCGATCCGGCCTTCCCGACAGTGGATCCCGAAACGCCCGGCTTTGTCGAGAAGATGGGGGAGCGCGCCAAGCGGGCGAAAATCCCGGTGGCGGACATGGTGGCGCTCGTGCGCAGCATGTGGGAGCGCCGGCCGCAGGTGCCTGATGCAATCGAGGAAGTGGCAGCGCTCGGCCAGGCCGCGGGCGCACCGATGCTGTCGCATGACGACAGCCAGATCGAAACGCGCGATTTCTTCCGTCTCCGCGGTGCCAGGATCTGCGAATTCCCGATGAACCGGCGGGTGGCGCGGGCCGCCCGCGATGCCGGCGACTTCATCGTCTTCGGCGCACCGAACGCGACGCGCGGCGGCAGCCATCTCGCCTCGATCGGCGCGGCCGACATGATCCGCGAAGGGCTCTGCGATATTCTCGCCTCGGACTATTACTACCCGGCGATGCTGCTCGGCCTTGCAAGGCTCAAGGCCGATGGCGTGGCACCGCTCCATGCGCTCTGGCCGCTCGTGTCAGGCAATCCGGCGCGCGCCTCCGGTCTCGCCGATCGTGGTGTCATCGAAGTCGGCAAGCGGGCGGATCTCGTGCTGGTCGATTGGCCTGATGGTGCTGCTCCCGCCGTTCGCCGCACCTGGGTCGGCGGCCGGGAAGCCTATCGCGCAGCGCCCGCGGGTGAACTGGCGATCGCCTGATAGCGGCGATATCGGTCATCGATGACTGAGAGACGGGGATCGAGAGGCCGTCTGAAGCGGCATCAAGGCCCGTCCAAACCGTAAAGCGGCACCGAGGGCCAAGCGGCCCTCGGCGATGGACGCAGACTATTTCGCGTCCTGTCCGCTTCGATAGGCTTCCATAAGTTTCTTCTCGTCGTCCGGTGTCAGCTTAGGAGGCTCGACGGAGATCGTCAGCTTCTCGAGCTTGCTGGTGAACGGGAATGGAACCTGATAGTCGCGGTCATCGATCGGGGTGCCGGTCTTCGAGCCGATGTCGAAAGTCTCATCGACCGGCAGGATCAGCGGTACGGTACGCTGTACCGCCTGCGTTGCGACCGTCTTGCCGTCGACCGTCAGCGTTCCCGTGCCGCCACGACCGATGCCGCTGAGGTTGTTGAAGGCAAGCGTTGCGAAGCCAAGACCGTCGTATTTGAAGTCAAATTCGACGGTGTGCTTGCCGGGCGAGAGCGCTTCGGGGCCTTCCCAACGAATTCTGTCAAGACCGAGAAGGTTCCAGGTCACGACCGGCTTGCCTCTCAGCAGGTACATCCCGTATCCGCCAAACCGTCCACCTTGGGAAACAATGGCGCCATCGCCACCTCCTTGCGGCACATCGATGTCCGCGGTGATCGTGTAGGAGGTATTGAGAAGATTGGGCGCCACGCTTTCCGGCAGGCCCGTCACCGGTTGCTTATAGGTGAATACGTTTCTTCCTGCCGTGACCGACGGGCGCGGAGAAGCGAGGCGCGTCGCAGCGGAAGCGTCCAGCGGCAGGACTTGGTACTTCGCAAACTCGCCGAACATCAGGTCCTTCATCTCCTGGACCTTCGCAGGATTGGCGGCGGCCAAGTCGTTGTTCTGGGTCCAGTCGTGCTGGACGTCATAGAGCTCCATCTTGAAGGCGGTGGCGGGATCGTCAACCGCCTTGCCGGCGAGCTCCCAGGGAGCACGGATGGGGACTGCGCTCAGCATCCAGCCGTCATCGTATAGACCCTGCGCCCCCATCATCTCGAAATACTGCGTGCGGTGTCGTGAGGGTGCCTCGGCATTGGCCTTGTCGAAGGTGTAGGCCATGCTCACGCCCTCGATCGGCTTTTGCGCTATGCCGTCGACCATGATCGGTGCGGGAACGCCAGTCGCTTCAAGGATTGTCGGCACGACGTCGATCACATGATGAAATTGCGACCGAATTCCGCCCTTGTCGGAAATGCGCGCGGGCCAGGAGATGGCCATGCCGTTGCGGGTGCCGCCGAAGAAGGACGGGATCTGCTTCGTCCATTTGAAGGGAGTATCCAGTGCCCAGGCCCACGGAACGGCATAGTGGGGATAGGTCTCGTTGCTGCCCCACTGGTCGTAAAACTTCAAGTTCTGGGCAACGGTCGGATTGATGCCATTGAACGGAACCAATTCTGCGAAGGTGCCGTTCATCGTGCCTTCGGCGCTCGCGCCATTGTCGCCACTGATGAAGATGATCAGGGTGTTGTCGAGCTTGCCCATGTCCGCGACGGCCTGGACCACACGGCCGATCTCGTGATCGGTGTACATCAGGTAGGCGGCGTAGACGTCCGCCTGGCGAATGAACAGCTTCTTTTCGTCGGCCGACAAACTATCCCACTTCTTCAACATATCCGGCCATGGCGTGAGCTGGGCGTCCGTCGGGACAACGCCAAGCCTTTTCTGGTTGGCGAAGATCTGATCGCGAACGTCGTTCCAGCCTTTGTCGAACAAATGAAGATCGCTGGCCTTCTCGATCCACTCCGGCGTCGGGTGGTGTGGCGCGTGTGTGCCCCCCGGCGCGTAGTAGAGCAGGAACGGCATCGCCGGATCGATCGAATTCAACTGGTTCAGCCAGCCGACGGCGTCGTCGGCCATGGCGGTGATCAGGTTCCATTGCGGATTGCCGACAAAGGGAGCGATCTGCGTGGTGTTGCGAAACAGCATGGGCGACCACTGGCTGCTGTCCCCACCCATGAAGCCATAGAAATATTCAAACCCCATGCCGGTCGGCCATTGATTGAACGGGCCTGCCTGGCTGGTCTGATAGGTCGGCGTGTTGTGATCCTTGCCGAACCATGAGGTACGGAAGCCATTCTCAAGCAGAATGCGGCCGATTGTGGCGGTGTCCCTGGGAAGAACACTGTCATAGCCGGGGAAGCCGGTGGCCTGCTCCGAGATCACTCCGAAGCCTTCTGAGTGGTGATTGCGTCCTGTGATGAGACACGCACGCGTCGGCGAGCAGAGCGATGTTGTGTGAAAGTTCGTGAAACGCAGGCCATCCGCGGCGATGCGATCCAGAGTGGGTGTCGGAATGACGCCTCCGAACGTCGAAGGAGCGCCAAAGCCAACGTCATCGGTGATAATCAAGAGCACATTTGGCGCGCCCCTTGGCGGCACGACACGCGCTGGCCATGCCTGCTTGGACTGCAAGGCGTTGAGATTGATGGTGCCCTCAAACGGCTGCGGCGGCGGCGGGAGATAACGCCCGTCGATCGTCGTCGTGGCGTTGGGCGAGCCGAGCGTCCCGGTAACCTGCTGAGCGTTTGCAGGCACGGCTGCAAAAAGGGCCGCGGAGGCGGCCAGAAGCGCTGCACGTATCATTAGACATCCTCCCGAGTTGTGGTGTGGGCATGTCAGCGCCGCCGATTGCGGTTTCCACGAGAACAATGCTGCTCGAGATCGGTCTCCCCCTCCTTTCGCCCTGGCCATCGACGCAACGAAATCAACTCGAGATGGAGGCCACAGCAGATACGCCTTGGTTGTAGCATAGCATGTCCGATGGGTTTCATCACTACGGCGAAGGGCGCCGAGCGAACTCTATTCCGTCCCGGCACCCGCGCTATCGGATGTGGGCGAAAGCCCCGCTAGATGCCCTTTAACGCTCTCGCCTGCACACCGGCTATGACTTCATCCGAGACCTGCCGCAACTCCTGCCGCGAGGCGCCGTCATATGCCTGGACGGACAATCCCTGCAGGACGGCCACGAGATAGCGGGCGAGCGAAACCGCATTTTCCTGATCCAGCCATCGCCCGAGCGTCTCTGCGATCATCTCCCGCATCGTGTTTCGCCGCTCTGCCGTTTCGCGAGCCAGGTCCGCATGATCAGGCCCGCACTGGATCAAGCCGCTTGATATCATGCAGCCGCGCTCCCCGGCTGGGTCGGTAACGGCGTCGATCGCCTTGTGCAGCAGCGTCTCGATCGTTTCCTGAAGGGTCGTGGCCGTTCTGATATCCCACACCGGCCCCCGCAGGCCGAAATAGCGATTGAGCGCCTCGCGGTAGAGCCCCGCCTTGCTGCCGAAAGCCGCATAGAGGCTTGGGGGCGCGACGCCGATTGCGGCCGTCAGGTCGTTCAGCGAGACCCCCTCGTATCCATGCCTCCAGAAGAGCCGCATGGCGATATCGATCGCCTGATCCCTGTCGAAGGTTCGCGGGCCGCCGCGACGTGTTTTCACAACCTTATCCATAGTGATCACTAAAGACTGCTTGACAGCAAAAAGCAAGCCGTTAGTTTGTAGTGATCACTAAACATAAGGATTTTGGCATGATACGAATGTTGCGCGGAATTTGGGTGGTGGTCCTGCTGATGGGCCTGTCTTCCACGGCGATGGGCGCGGAGAAGGATTATACGGTGAAGGCGCCTGATGGCGTCGAGATCGCGGTTCAGGAATCGGGCGATCCCGCCGGGCCGGCGATCGTTTTCATCCACGGCTTGCTCGGCAGCCATCTGAACTGGGACATGCAGGTAGGCAGCGCCAATCTGCAGAAGTATCGGTTGATCACCTATGACCTGCGCGGCCACGGCCTGTCGGGCAAGCCCGATGATGCAGAGGCCTATCATGACGGGCGCCGCTGGGCCGACGATCTCTCGGCCGTCCTCAAGGAGACAGGCGCGAAAAATCCGGTTCTGGTCGGCTGGTCGCTCGGCGGTGTCGTTCTCTCCAACTATCTTGCCGCATATGGAGACGATGGCCTTGGCGGCATCGTCTATGTCGACGGCGTCATCGAACTCAACGCCGCGCTGATCACATCGCATCCTGATGTCTATGCGGGCATGGCTTCGGATGACCTGACGGTGCACCTTGATGCTGTCAGGACGTTCCTTGGCCTGTGTTTCGAGACGAAGCCGGATACGGCGACGTTCGAACGGCTGCTGTCAAATGCCGCGATGGCCTCGTGGATCATGACGCGGACCATCACGTCGATGACCGTTTCCGCCGGTTTGCCTAAAGCACGCGTGCCGGTTCTGTTGCTCTATGGCGGTAAGGACGTTCTGGTCAATGTCGAGCCGAGCATCGCAAGGGCGCGGGAGCTCAATCCGGCCGTTCAGACCAAAGTCTATCCAAAGTCGGGGCATGCGCCATTCCTGGAAGAGGCGCAGCGCTTCAATGGCGATCTGGCGAAGTTCAGAGACGCGGTATCAGACAAATGAATTTGGAATAGGGAGCGGGCAGGGTGCTCGCTCCCTTTCTGCTTTTGTCGCACCCTCTTGTCCGCTCTCGGCGCAAAACATTCGTCAAGATGCAGCCCCACGCCCCAGCGCCGCCGATTGCTCCAGCGTGATGGCATGGCCGAGTGGATCGGCGTGGCGATGGGCAAGCCGCCACTCTCCGCCCTCCCGCCGGTAGACGAGCGTTACGCGCAGCGCCCAGTCCTGCGCGGGCAGGCCACCGACTTCGACATGGGCGCGCTCGATGACGGCGAGCACGATCATATCGGTGCCGGCATAGGTCTCGACAACTTCCTGTTTCAGCGTGCCGTTCCTGAAGAACTGCCGCATGCCATCCCAGGTCTTTTCGGTGAAGCCGGCCTCCCGCGATGGCGTGCCGCCGAAGGGCGACATCAGCGTGAAGTCCTGCGTGCGCGGCACAAGCGCCCGGTAGGTATCGACATCGCCGCGCATCAGCGCGGCATTGGCCTCTTCCGATATCCGGGCAAGATTTGCTGCCGGCATATCCGCGTTGCCGTCGCCGACATTGCCGGCAAGGGAGGCAAGGCCGGCGGTGCCGGCAACGAGAAGGGATCGTCGAGACGGTGACATGATATTTTCCTTTGCTAGCTTGGTCCTTTGCTAGCCTGGAGTTCGGAAGCGCGGCTGCGGAGCCGCCTGCATGCTTCAGAAATGCCAGTTTGCCGGTGCTGAAGCCAATGATATGATTTCAGCGATATGCTGAATGAAACTGATCTCTCGCGCGCCGATCTCAATCTCCTCGTGCTTTTCGAAGCCGTTATCGAGGAGGGCCATGTCGGCCGCGCCGCCGACCGGCTGAACATCTCAGCGTCAGCCGTCAGCCACGGGCTTGGGCGCCTGCGGCGAATGCTCAACGATCCGCTGTTCGTGAGGACGCCCAGAGGCGTGGTCGCAACGGCTCGCGCGATGGAGCTTGCCGCGCCGGTTGCCGAGATCCTTGCCAGGGTGCGAAGCGTGATTGCGACGGCCGAGCCGTTCGATCCGGCAAGGTCGAGCCGCCGGTTCACGCTCGGGGCGCCGGATGGCGTTTCCGCGGTCTTCCTGTCGGCGCTGCTTGCCGGATTGGCAAAGTCGGCGCCTGAGGTCGACATCAGCATACGCCAGCTGCTACCGGAGCAGGGCGAAAGCGCGCCTGCGCGGGCCTGGCGCAATGCTTTTGGCGATCTGGAAGCCCGCGCCATGGATATCGCGGTGGTGCCCGCCGATGATATCCCGGCGCGCTTTCACAGTCTCACGCTCTACGAAGAGGATTTCGTCATTGCCATGCGCGCCGGCCATCCTTTCGCGCAGGCGGCGACGCTCAAGCGCTATCTAGGGATGCGCCACCTCGTCGTTTCGCTTGGTGGTGATCCGCACGGCTTCGTCGACACGGCGCTTGAACAGCGGGGCTTGAACAGGCGGATGGCGCTGACGGTGCCGAATTTCATGTTCGCGCTCGCCATCGCCGGCGAGAGCGACATGCTTGCTGCCGTCCCCCGTCGCTTCGCCGCACTCTACGCGCCGCGCTTCGGCCTGGTGACGGTGGATGCGCCTTTGCCGCTGCCGCGTTTCCGGCTGAGTGCCGTTGCCCCGCGCGCGGCGATGATGGATGCCGGCCTGAGTTGGCTGTTTGGGATGCTGCTATCGGCGTGTGAGGTTGAGGGTTCTGCGGGATCGGTCTGACCAGGAACGAACGAATGCTTTCGGCCCCTGGCGAACAGAATGCTCATCGACTGCTCTCTCCAGATTGTCCCGCCAGTTCGTAGCGGGCGCGGCTCAGGCTGACCAGGCTGGCAATTGCCGCGCAGCCAGCCGACAGGACGACCGCAAACTCGAGCGCGGCGGAGAGCGGCAATGTCGCGAAGATGAGCGACATGAAGATTCCGCCCAGGGTCTGGCCGAGAAGCCGTGCGGTGCCCTGCATGGCACCTGCCGCGCCGCTTCTGGATTTCGGAGCCGAGAGAAGCAGAATGCGGTTGTTCGGCGTCTGGAACAGGCCGAAACCCAGGCCGGCAATCACCGTGCCGACCAGAAAGGCAATACCTCTCGGATCGGGTGGGCAGAGAGCTGCCACAAGGAGGCCGACACCCAGCAGTGCGCCGCCTGTCGCGCAAAGCCATGCGGTCTTGACGCGGTTTGCCAGACGTCCCGAAAATGGCGCGATGATCGCGGTCGCAACCGGCCAGGGCATCATGTAGAGACCGGCCAGAACCGGAGTCATGTGCAACCTGTGCTGGAGATAAAAGGGTAGCGCGATGTAGCTCAGCATCTGGCCGCAGAAGCAGGATACCGATGCGATCACCGCCACGCGGAATGCAGGTGCCGCCAGGAGATCGGTCGGAATGATCGGGGCGTCGCTGTTGCGTTCCAGGCGCAGCAGTATGACAAGGCAAGCTACCGAGGCGGCAATGAGGACCGCGCCACTTGCCGGCGCAGTTGCTATCCGGTCGGTGCCGCAGAAGAAGAGGATGAACATCGATGTGTTGGCCAGCAAGGCCTTGGTGTTCAGCTTTCGGTTCGTGCCCTGCATCTTGCCCAGCAGACCGCCGCTGAGAAGTACAATGATGCCGAGCGGTATGTTGACCGCAAAGAGCCAGGGCCAGGTCGTGACGGAAAGAATGGCGCCGGCAATGCCTGGACCGGCAGCGGAAGAAATTGCGATGACCATTGCATTGATTCCGATGATCGGACCCAGCATGTGCTGCGGCAAGGCTGAGCGCAGGTTCATCATGGCAAGCGCCATGATCGCGCCCGCGCCGAGGCCTTGCGCGAAACGGGCAAGGACCAGCAAGGAAAGGTCACCGGCGAAGGCGCAGGCAGCCGAAGCCGCGGTGAACAGTGCGACGCCGATCAGGAAGACCCGCCGCGCGCCATAGATTTCCCCGAGCGCGCCACACGGAAGAAGGGCGACCAGCACGGCCAGCTGATAGGCTGAGACGACCCATACGGTGCTGCCCGCTTCCACGTGCAGCGAGAGCGCGATCGAGGGCAAGGCGACGTTGGCAATGGCGCCGTCCAGAACGACAAGAACAGCTGAGAGAAGGATGAGTGCGATGGCCATGTACTGTCTAGGCGATGCCGGGCCATCCTGAGAAATCGGTACGGTGGAGGCGAGGGACATTGAGAAACTCCCAATCGTTATCGGATGGACGACTAGTTAGGCCTTGCCGACTGCGAGCGCCAGACGCAACGAAATCAAACAACTGTTGCATGAAACGCCATGCGTGAGTAAATGGAGTCATGCCCGATCTCGACCTCAACCTCCTGGTGGCACTGGATGCGCTGTTGCGCGAGAGAAGCGTATCGGCCGCCGCGCGTCGGCTTGGCCTCAGTACATCAGCCATGAGCCGGACGCTGTCACGCTTGAGGACTGCGCTCGGCGATCCGATCCTTGTGCCGGCCGGGCGCGGCATGGTCGCAACGCCCCATGCCCTGGCGATTGCCGAAGACGTGCATTCGTTGAAAGAAGCTGTGAAAGCGGTGCTCAGTCCGCCGTCGACCGTGGAAATCCGCGAGGTGCGCCGCGATTTCACCATCCGTGCCAATGAGGCGTTCGTGCTTATTTTTGCCGCGGGCCTGAGCGCTGCTGTGGCGAACGCGGCACCAGGGATAAGGCTTCGATTTGCGCCGCGATCGGACAAGGACGTTCAATCCTTGAGAGACGCGGCCGTGGATCTGGATATCGGCGTCCTGCCGACGGAGAGCGGGGAACTGCGTTGCCAGACCCTTTTCGAAGACCGGTATGTGGGTCTTGCAAGGACAGGACACCCGATTTTCGATGCAGATGAGATCACGGTCGAGAGCTATGCCGCCTGGGGCCACGTACTTTTTTCACCGCACGCGGATTTTGCCGGTCCGGTCGACAGGGCGCTCGCCGAACTCGGCGTCCACCGCGATGTCAGACTGATCGTGCCAAGCTTTCCAGCGGTGATCGCAGTTGCGGCGGCATCCGATTTGATCGGCGCGATTCCGAATTCTTATCGTAAATCCGCCGCAACAAGCCAGATCAGGACGTTTGACCTGCCGGTAGCCGTGCCGGGATTCGACATCGTCCAGGCGTGGCACCCGCGGATGGATGCAGATCCCGTTCATCGTTGGCTGAGAGCGCTGATCTTTGAGACGTTCAAGTCAATGAACTGAGTGCGCATTCGATAATTGGAGAAGGCCGGGTATCTGCGCAAGGCAGACGCTGTCAGTCGCCATGTGCGCCTTGCTCTCCACGGCCTCATGCGTCACGGCAAGCTTCACCCATCGCACTTGCCCAAAACTTGGCCGATCCCCGGCATTTGTTGGCAGCTTCGCGAAATCCGGCTCCCGCCCGGAATGCTAGTCTCGCCTCACTTGCTTCCATTTCGAAAAGGCCGCTGCCCATGCTTCTGGATCGTTCCCGTCTCCCCGTCGTCTTCATCCGCACCAACGCTGACGCCGAGACCTCCATCAATGATCAGATCGAAGCCCTGCTGGAGGAGCGGCGGCCGTTCGTGCTGGTCACGGATCACGCGCCTGACGATCACGAGGAGGAGACGCAGGAGGAGCGCAAGGAGCGAGCGCTGTTTTTCAAGAGGATCAAGGACCGGATGAGGGCCTATTGCCGGGGCATGATCGTCATCGATTGCGGCAGGCCGACGTCGGCCGCGATCAAGATTGCGGCGGCGACTGCCGGAAAGGCTTTTGGTTTTGCGATCGTCTTTGCGGCAAACGAAGACGAGGCGGAGCGCAAGGGGCGGAGCCTGCTCGGCAGCAGGGACGATGCGTGGTTACTCTGATCTCCGGCTTCTGTGATAGAGGCTAAGTTTGCCCATGAGGATCGGCAATGGATATTCCAGACACGTTTGACCCCGCCGCGATCGACGAGATGTCGCGCCCGGCCTTCAGCTTCATCACCGAGACGAGTTTCGTCGGCGAGACGGTGCCGCATCGCCACGGCAAGGCGCAGCTGCTTTACGTGATGAGCGGCGTGCTGACGATGAGGGCGGCCGGCGGTGTCTGGACGGTGCCGCCGAATTGCGCGCTATGGATTCCGGGCGGCACTTCCCATAGCGGGCGTGCCTGCGGCCGTATCAAGATCGGCAATCTCTATGTCGACGCGAAACTGACCGGTGACCTGAAGGACGAATGCGGCATTCTCTTCGTCCAGCCTTTCCTGCGCGAGCTGATTTTTCGCCTGGAGCCGCGCCCGGATAGTCCCGAGATGGAGCCCGAACGGCTTCACCGTCTGGTCGGCGTGCTTCTCGATGAGCTGAGGGCAGCACCGCTCGAGCCGATCCATCTGCCGATGCCCACCGATCGCAGGCTGCAGCGGCTCGCCGAAGCGATGGTCGCCGAACCTGGCCTGCGGTTCACCATAGACGAATGGGGTGCGCGGGTCGGAGCAAGCAACCGGACGCTCAGCCGCCTGTTCCAGCGGGAAACGGGAATGTCCTTCCTGCGCTGGCGACAGCAGCTGCATATCGGCGTCGCCCTTCAGCGCCTGGCGGCGGGGCAGCTCGTGACCGTCATTGCCGGCGATCTCGGCTATGAAAGCGTCAGCGCCTTCATTGCCATGTTCCGCCGCATGCTCGGAACGACGCCGACGCGCTATTTCAGTGATCAATTGCTGGCGAGCCCGCACAGGCTGGAAATCACGGCGGATTGGCGCGCGGAAGCGGGCGAAGGCGATGGCCGGAATGAAGAGAAGGGCCGGGATCCTGCGAAGGGTTCCACGTCCAATCTGGTGCCGTTCAGACGAGAGCCGAATTGATCCCGTTCAGCCCGTCCTTGTTGCTCTGCCCAATCCTAGAAAAGCATGTCCGCATCATGAGACCGGTTGAGGGGCCGGCCTTCCTGAAAACGGCAGGGACCGGGGCGGACTTCCGTTGCCTGCAGCACCGCGACATCGCCGGATGGGCTGATGTGGAGCGCAGACAGGATATTCGTTGCGAATGCACCGGTATCGATGGCAATCCGGTTCGGGAAGATCTCGACGCGTTCGCTTGCGGTAATCGTGTGCCCATGGACGACGATCTTGCCGAATGAGGTGCTGGCGTTCAGGAATTCGCCGCGAATCCACATCAGCGTATGGGCATCCTGCTCGGCCAGGGGAATGCCGGGTTTCAGGCCGGCATGGACGAGGATGTGGTGGTCGAGTTCGACATAGCGCTCCGCCGCGCGCAGGCATTGCAGGCGCTCGTCTCCAAACCTGCCGCGGATCTCGTCTGCGGTGATGGCTGCCTCAAGGGGCAGGCCGTAGGACAGCATCGTCTCGCTGCCTCCGAGGTCTTGCCAGTGGTTCACGAGATCTGCCTGAACGGCCGGGTCTGTCTCGTCGAGGATCTGAAGAGGGAGGGCGTCGTGGTTGCCGCGTATCAGCTTCGAGCCCGGTCTGTCGCGCAGCGTGCGGATGACGAGATCCATCGCTTTGCGGCTCTCCGGCCCACGGTCCATGATGTCGCCGAGGAAGACGATCCGGTAGTCGATCGTCTCGTCGCGCGCCTTGCCGGCAATGCCTGACAGCATCTCCTCCAGCAGGTCGGCACGCCCGTGGACATCGCCGATGGCGAATGTGTGAAGAGAAGCGGTCCCGGTCATCGATGACTCCCTTGTCGCACTCGGTATGGCATTGTTTATGAGCTGCGCCCAGCCCCCAACTGAAATGTGGAATCCAACTCGATACTGCCGGAGAATCCCCTGCGGTGTGGGGGTATTTTGGGCGATTTATCTTGATGGAGATATCTTCGCGAAGCATTCTGCGCACTCATTCGTCGCGAAACGCTGATTTTTACGACGTCGCGGAATTCATCTGTAAAACTGTCGCTTTCATTGGGACTTTCACCGCATTCATTCGAGGATCAGATGCTATACACTCTACATGCCGCACCGGGTTCATGCTCTTTCGCGCCTCACATCGTACTGGAGGAAATCGGCGAACCCTACTCACTTGCTTTGATGTCTCCGGGGCATCCAGAAACTAAAACTGATCAATTCCGCCGACTAAACCCGAAAGGCCGCATTCCCGTCCTCACCGCTGACAATTTTATCCTGACGGAAGCGCCGGCAATCCTCGTCCATCTCGGGCTAACCACCCCTGGTGCCAAGCTCTTGAGTACTGACCCGGAAGCAATTGTTCGATCGATCGAATGGTTTAACTGGCTGTCAGGCACGGTGCATGCCGTCGCTGTTCGAATGATTTGGCGACCGGACTATTTCACCGACGATGGCGAGTATGATTCGTTGATCGCCAAGGGCAAGCAGCATCTTTCTTCAGCCTTCGCGCTTATCGAAAGCAGACTGAACGAGCGTCTCTGGGTCGTGGGAGACTACTATTCCGTGGTCGATCCATATCTGCTGGTGTTCTATCGATGGGGAAATCGGATGCACATAGACATGCAAAATAGCTATCCAGCGTGGACCAGACATGCCCGCCGTCTTGAAGACAGACCGGCCGTTCAAAACGCGCTTTCTCAAGAAGGTATCTCACTATGGGAATGAGGTACCTTCCCGGAACTTGTTTGTCGCGCCGTGCCTGACTTTCGCGATAAAATCGTAATCGACGATTTATAGGGAAGTCTGTCGCAAAAGTCAGAACTTCGCGAGGGATATTTGCGGTGGTAGCAAATTCCACCAGCGCCTCTGGAAGGCGAAGAGTGGCCGGAATGCGCCAGGAACGGACTATGCTCCAGGTTGATTTCCGGGGCGCGTGGGTATTGGTTTGCCGGTAAGTGTCGGCCCATAGAGGATAACAACGACCAGCGCAGTCACACACCACGTCGCGACCAGCAGCATGATGTGGCGTTCGCTGTCGATCGCATTCAGGCCGAGATTGCCGGTGATGACCAGGCCGTCTGCGGCGTGGGCGATCAAGGTGATGAGCACGCTGCCCTTGGCGTTGTTGAAGAGCCAGCCGAACACGATCGTGAAGGCGAAGGTGCCAAACAGCGCATAAGATGGCAGCATGTCGAGGAGGACCAGCGGCACGTGCCAGATGACAACCAGCACGCCGAGGATGGCGCTCGCGACGAGCGGCAAGTGCCGTTCCTGCAGACGCGGGAGGGCGAAGCCACGCCAGCCGAGTTCTTCCTGCATCGGTCCGTCGAGGGGATTGACGAGGCGAATGGCGAACATCATCAGAATGGTAGGCGCTGAAGCGATCAACGCCGCCGTGGGGTTCGGCCCGCCGAAGACCATGTTCAGATAAGCGGGCGTCACGCCGATCACCGGTGCCGTGAGCAGGGCGACCGCAATCCATCCCCAGCCCACCCGCCAGATGGTGAACTTCTTAAGGAGCGCGACGACGCCGGGCTTGCCTCCGGTGATCGCGGTCACGATCAGAGCCGCGTAAAGCGGACCGGGCACCATGAGGAGGAAAGGCAAGGCGAACGCGCCGGAGAGGAGCGTGCTGGCATAGATCCGCTCCGGCAGGGTCCAGCCGAGCCAGGTCAGGATGTAAGCGATGGCGAAAAACGCAATGAGCGGGTAGCGGCTGATAAGCTGGCGGATGGAGGTCATGTCGGTTCCTCTGCGGCAGCACTCGGAATTAACGGCCCAGCCGCAGAAAGCGATGTCGACCAGTTGGTGGAGCGCGGCGTGGCTCTCGGTGCAGAGCGAATGGAAGTTTACCAGCACCCGACCAATCCGCAGCATCAATCTCAGATCAGCCCCCGCATAGGCACTGCATGATCCATACCGACCCGCCAATCAGAGGGGATCGATCGATCCTCACACAGCCTTGGCGGTCGCCGGCTTTTGATCGTTGTGGATCTCTGTTGGGTGGGACCATCCACACGGGGCCAAAGCGTAATGTCCGCGTTGGGCCACGAGCGGCCCCCAGCCTTCGACACGGCCGCTAGTGGCTGGCGGGTTGGGGAGGGGTTTTTGACCGGGCAGAAGCTCTGCCAGAACGCCGGCTGCAGGTTCAAAACCCCGCCGAATTGATCCCGTTCACCCGCTTCTCCCGGCCCTCCTGACGATCCGCCACCTGGATTGCCCGATTGCCTGGCGATTGGCGATCTTTTCGGGCGGGGTGCCGGTGAGGACCGCCTTTATGTCGTCGCGCATCTGCGGGAAGACGCGGTAATATTGGTGGTTTTCCGGCTCTGACAACTCGAGGATGGCGCTGACGTCGACCGCCGATACCTTGTCGCTGATGGTGCCCATATTGTCGGGGCCGTCGGCGCCGAGGCGCGGTCCGTTGAATTTCGTGCCGCTGCTGAGCGTGCTGAGGATCCAGTCCTTCTCGGAATAATAGACGGTGATCGACCGGCAGATCCGCGGCAGGAACTTGAATTTCTGGGGATCGTCGAAGGCATCGGCATCCTCGTCGGCGGCCGCCAGGATCACCTTGTCGAAATAGCGGCGCAGGGGGGATGACGATGTGCCATCGAGCGAGGTCATGGCATTGACGGTCGAGAGCATCGCGGAGGGCGGTTCGGGCAGTTTCATCAGCGCCTGCAGCGCATTTCGCATCACATAATTGCCCATGCTGTGGCAGATCAGGTGAATGGCCTGGTTGCAGCGCTCTTCCTCGCTGAGCTTGTCGACGAAATCACTAAGGCGACGCAGGGTTCGGGCGATCGCGATGCCCGATGCCGCCGCGGTCCTGCGATCATGGGCGTAATCGCCAAACGGTGTGGGTATGGGCAGGAGCGAAGCAATCGACGGCCAGGAGAAAACGAACATGTTGACGTCGAGCCCGTAGAAGGCGCTCAGCCAGCCGGCGCGCTCGATGGAATCGACGAAACTGTTGCTGAAGCCATGGATGAAGGCGATCGTCGGCTTGTCATCGGCCTTCATCGAGGCGCGGATGGCATCGAAGATCGTGTCGCTGCCGAGCGTCGGCGCCTCTCCTTCGGCGAAGAGAAGCTGCTGGTTGGCGACGGCGAGCGAGCCCGGCACGAGCACGTTCGTCTTCCTCGACAGATTGACGTTGACCTTGGCGCTGCCGTAGCGGACATCGATGCCGCTGGTCGGGCCGAGTTCGGAACCGAAGCCGATGATCCGCTGATGCTGCGGATCTGTTGGATCGAGGAGCGGCTGACGATTGGTTGCGAAGTAAACCGTCTGAATCATGATCCTCTCCGCCTCCAGATGGCGAGACCGCCTCAGAGATCGCTGCCGACAGGGTACTCATGCCTCCGCTCCCGTTGCACGATAGCAAGCGGACAGTAAATCCCGCCAGGCCAAGCGTATTGATTGCGTCAGGCCAGGTGGATTTTGCAATTTCCAAGTTTTGCGTGAATATTTCCTCAAGGATTAGCTAATACAATTTAGTGGCGATTGCAACTGGAATCAGGTTCTCCCAATGTCCGTCCGAGAATTCACGAGGGGCCGGTTGATCGATGCGAGAGCCGTTCAACGATCCACCGGGAGGCTGGAAAATATTCTCCAGGTGCCCGCGCAATCAGCCAATACTGATCGGTCGTCAACCCGCCGTGGGAGCGTCCGGTGCAATGCCGCTCATCGCGCCCGATACATGAGCCGTGTTCGTATGCGCGGACTGGATGAGGTAGCAGGCGCCGGCCTGTCGTAACATTCTCCACCTTTGGTGTCTTGAGGTCATGCTTAGCGAAAGATGGCTCACATATTCGCTAATGTCACCGTTACGCACTTGTAGTGTTGGTGATATTATGTGCCGCTAATATTCTTAAAGCGGTTGCAGGCGTCTATCAGTTTTACCGACGCGATCTGAGAGGCCAGCGTTGCCCTCTCTCAGTAAGCGAGCCGTTCCGCGATCCTATAGTTCGCCCAATACATTCAACATCAGCACTATGGGGGATCGAGTTATGCCAGCCACTATACGAAGACTCTTTGCCTCCGGAATTGTCCTGTTGCCAACGTTCCGTTTCGGCGCGGCGTGAGCCCAGGACGCCACACCCGAGGAAGGCAAGGGAGCCTGCGATGGCGTCCCGAAGAAATGAGACCGACATTGTGTCGGCAAAGTGAGGAGTATATCCAATGGCTAAGAGACACAGCGGGCTATCCGGACTGGTGGTTTCGCTCGCCACGTCCACTTTCCTCGCAGGCACGATTGCAGCCGCCGCCCATGAGGCCATCTCGCCGGCAATCTCCACGCCGGACAAAGTCGAGACGCGCATCGGCACGCTCGACTTCAAGGATGGCATGCCGAGCAAGGAGACCATCGCCAAGGTCTATGACAATCTGGACTTCATGCACGCCTTCGAGGCGTTCGTGAACACCTTTCAGGGGGTCAGCATACACGCTCTCCACAAGGGCTTTCTGAGCATCGGGGTCAAGGACAACGACGTCCTCATTTTTTCCGAGCTGATGGACGCCAAGTCGCTGTACCTGACTGCCAACGCCGACACCGTCTATTACATGGGCATGCTCGACCTGAGCAAGGGTCCCATCGTGCTCGAGGTGCCACCCAAGGCGCTTGGCGCCATCGATGACTATTGGTTTCGCTGGGTCATCGACATCGGGCTGCCTGGGGCTGATCGCGGCGAGGGCGGGAAATACCTCATTCTGCCGCCCGGCTACGATGGTCCGCTGCCCGATGGATTCACTATCGCCCGCGCCCGGACCAGTATCGTCGTATGGTTCGCTCGCTCATTCCTGGAGAACAACGATCCCAAGCCCGTTGCCGAAACGGTCAGAAAATTCACCAAGGTCTATCCATACGAGGCCGGCGGCGTCGGCACCCCCATCGCCGACTTTCTGAGCGGCAAGGCTAAGCTCGGAAAAGTCACGCCACCGCCGCCGACCGTGTTCCACGAAGGTACCGGCAAGGTATTCAGCACGATCCCGCCCAACGACTTCAGCTACTACGAGATGCTCAATGAGGTCGTGCAGCAGGAGCCCGCAGGGTCGCTCGACCCCGAGCTGATGGGCCCGGTCGCGGCCATCGGCATCATCAAGGGCAAACCGTTCGCACCGGATGCGCGGATGAAGAAGATTCTTACCGAAGCGCTGGCGCTCGCCAATGCCACTTCGCGCACCCTGTTTATGGCTCCTCGCGCGGCGGACTGGTTCTACTATCCCGGTTCGGGATGGGTGAATCAACTGTTTGTCAGCGGCTACGAATTCGAGACGCCGATCCCGGAAATCACGGCGGATGGTGCCAAGCCCTTTCCGCCCACAGGGTACCGGTTGCTGGACTCGCGAACGTCCTTCTTCTACGGCGTGACCGGGATTACGCCTGGAATGGCCATGCGCGTACCCGGCATTGGCTCGCAGTACCTGTGGACGATGGTCGATGCAAACAAAGACCCCTTCGATGGCGCCAGGACCTACAAGGTGACGCTGCCGAAGGACATCCCACAGGCGAATTTCTGGTCGTTCACGCTTTATGACAACATGTCGCGCTCGATGCTCGACACGCCGCAACGTTTTCCGCGTGCGGGCAGCCAGAGCTTCCCGTCACCGGCCGCGGAAGCGGGCGCCGACGGCACGACGACGGTCTACTTCGGCCCGACCCAGCCGGAAGGCGTGAAGCGGGGCAACTGGATCCAGACCATGCCCGGCAAGGGCTTTATCCCCATGCTGCGGCTCTACAGCCCGCTCGAACCGTTCTTCACGAAGGAATGGCGGCCGAGTGAAGTCGAACTGGTCCAGTAGGGAAAGCAGATGGGCGCGGCCCTGAAGCCGAAACAGCGTCGCGAGACTGGGAACTGACTGGCGATTTCAAACGCCGGGCGGGCGGCCCACGCGCAGACAACGGAGGAGAATCCCCATGTTACGATCAGCAATGACAGCCTTGGCCATTGCCGTTGGTCTGGCTTCAGCCTCTACCGGCGTCCAGGCTCAAGACGCCACGCCTGAGGAAACCCGAGCCATAGCCAGGGAAGCCTATATCTACGGCTTCCCGATGGTCGACAGCTACCGCGTCCAGCATGCCTACTTCGTCGACTCCAAGAATCCCGAATACAAGGGGCCGTGGAACCAGATCGTCAACACCCCTCGTGTCTATACGCCGGCCGACACGGCGATCCAGACGCCCAACTCGGATACACCCTATTCCTGGCTCGGCCTCGATTTGCGCGCCGAGCCGATGGTCGTCACGTTGCCAATGATCGAGAAGGATCGCTATTTCGCCGTCCAGCTCATCGATTGGTACACCTTCAACTTCGACTACATCGGCAGCCGCGCGACCGGCAATGATGGCGGCAGCTTCCTCATCGCCGGGCCAGGCTGGAAAGGCGAAACGCCCAAAGGCGTGAACAAGGTGTTCCGCTCGGAGACCGAGTTTGTTTTCGCGGCCTATCGCACGCAGCTTTTCAGCCCCGACGACATCGACAATGTCAAGAAAGTCCAGGCCGGCTATAAGGCAGAGCCGCTATCGGCGTTCCTCGGCCAGCCCGCGCCGGCCGCCACGCCGGCGATCGATTTCATCAAGCCGCTAACGCTGGACGAGGAGAGGAAGTCGCTCGAATTCTTCAACATCTTGAACTTCATCCTGCAGTTCTGCCCGACGGTACCTTCCGAGACCGACCTGATGGCGCGTTTCGCCAAAATCGGGATCGGCGCAGGAAAGACCTTCGACGCGAGCAAGCTCACACCTGAAATGACCGCGGCATTCGAGCAAGGCAGAGCCGACGCTTGGGCGGACTTCGACAATTTGCGGAAGCAAGTCGACGCGGGGAAGGTGACCTCCGGCGACGTGTTCGGCACGCGTGCCTATCTGAAGAACAATTACCTTTACCGAATGGTGGCGACCATCGGCATTTACGGAAATTCGAAGCAGGAAGCGATCTATCCGGTTTATGCCGTCGATGCCGCGGGTCAGAGGCTCGACGGCGCCAACCGGTACACTGTCCATTTCACGCCGGGCGGGCTGCCGCCGGTCAACGGATTCTGGTCGATGACGATGTATGACCTGCCTCAGAGCCTGCTCGTCGCCAATCCGATCAACCGCTACCTGATCAACTCGCCGATGTTGCCGCAGCTCGTGAAGGACGCCGATGGCGGCCTGACGCTCTATTTCCAGAACGAGTCGCCCGGCAAGGACAAGGAGCCTAACTGGCTGCCTGCGCCCAAAGGCCCGTTTGTCGTTTACATGCGCCTCTACTGGCCGAAGGAGGCGGCGCTCGACGGCTCCTGGACGCAGCCGCCGATGACAAAGACCCAGTGAGGGGGCAGGCGCCGCAGCGCGGCAATCGCGTTCGCGCTGCATGAACTCGAAGCCTTCCGCCGAGCACGTGATAACATTGGCCGAATAGTTGGGCCTGTTACACCAGCGATCGCCTCGCCATCTCGATTACCTTCTGCATCAGGGCGGCAAGCCGGTTGATCTGCCAGTAGAGCACGACATCGAGCGGCGTGATCGGGTCCATTCTTCTGCTGGACGATCAAAAGACGGAAACCTAAAAGAAATTACGCCCAACCGGCCTCTTGAAGGAGAAAAAATGAAACGCATCGAGATGGAGGTGAGCGGCGGCTGCCAGTGCGGTGCCGTGCGCTACCATGCAACCGCTATGCTCGACAATTCGCATCTTTGCCATTGCCGCATGTGCCAGAAAGCCTCTGGCAACATCTTTGCCGCGCTTGTCGCCGCGCCCGATGATGCGCTCACCTGGACACGCGGAAAGCCCGATGTCTGGAAGAGCTCGGAGCTTGTCGAGCGCGGATTCTGCGCCAATTGCGGCACGCCATTGTTTTTCCACCACCTCGAAAACGGTCGCACCAACCTGATGATCGGTTCGCTTGACGATCCGCATGTCTTCGCGCCGCATGCCAATACCTGCACCGAGAACATGGTGGGATGGTTCGATACGATCACCGGCATAGAAAATACCGGTGCGACCGAAAACAACGGCGCCGACTGGGCCGCGGCAATCAAGGAGAGCAGCAACCAGCACCCCGATCACGATACCACCGCATGGGCGGTGAGGGGGCGTGATGGCTGAGTCCCATTCCGGCGGCTGCCAGTGCGGCGCTGTTCGTTGCCGCTATTCAGGCTGAGCGCGGTTTGATGATAGATGGCGGGCTGGGCCGGCTGTTGGCATTCTGCTCCGGCATGCGAAGTCTGGCGTTCTGCTGGACTGATCTGACTTGGAGCAAATGACTGCTTTCCGCCCTTTGCTGCCGTTCGAGGTCGATCCGAGAAACGTACGGTATGTGCTAGAATGCGGCCCGAAGGCGGAATGCGACAGACGCACTGCGAGGGGCGGTGTGATCGAACCGGAATTCGTGCGACCGAGAGCCGACGTTGTGCTCTTTGAAGGGGGAGACAAGTACGCGATGCCGACACCACAGCAGCCCAGTCTAATAGTTCGACAGAAATCCCCAGAGAATATCGAGTTTCCGTTTGCGTCGCTCTCCGATTGGCTGATCCCAACCGAGCTGTTTTTCGTGCGAAACCATTTCCCGTCGCCGGACCTCGATGCGCGAGACTGGAGATTGCGGGTTGGCGGGGCGGTGGAGCGGCCGATCGAACTTGACCTCGACAGCATCAAGGCGATGCGGAGCACGACTTTCACCGCCGTCGTCGAGTGCGCGGGGAACGGGCGCGTTTACTATGAGCCGCCGAAGGAGGGATTGCAGTGGCAGAATGGAGCCGTCGGCAATGCTGCCTGGACAGGTGTTCTTCTGCGCGAGATTTTGGAAATGGCGGGCGTTAAGCGAACCGCACGTGAGGTTCTGCTCGCAGGCGCCGACAGCGGCGTCGTCGACACGAACAAGAAAACGGCTTCTCCCGGCCCCATCGCTTTTGCGCGCAGTTTGCCGCTTGAGAAGGCCATCGCTGATAGCACGATCCTTGCCTATTCGATGAACGAGCAGCCGTTGACGCGCGATCACGGCTACCCGCTACGCGCGGTCGTGGGTGGCTGGTTCGGCATGGCTTGGGTCAAGTGGATCACTGATATCACTGTTGTGGAGCAACCGTTCCTTGGCTACTGGCAGGCGCGCGACTATTTCCGTTGGGAGCGCAGCCTCGGGGAACCCAGGCTGGTCCCCCTTGCGGAGATGGAGGTCAAAGCGCAGATCGCGCGTCCCGTACAGGGGGCGCGTCTCATCGTCGGCCAACCGTACCGGATTTTCGGAGCCGCCTGGAGCGGAGAGGCTCCTATCCGGCAGGTGCAGGTCTGTACCGGGGATGGCAGGGGCTGGCGCGAGGGAAGGCTTCTCGAGACAGAACGTCCCTTTGCATGGCGCTTGTGGGAGTACATTTGGACCCCTGAAGACGTGGGGCGATATATACTGCGATGTCGCGCGATCGATGGGGCCGGGTGCGTGCAGCCCGACCTCCAGCGTTCCGACTGCGAGAGCTACGTGGCCAATTGGATCATTCCGGTGGAGGTCACGGTCGTTCCCGAGCCACAGACGTACGAGGAGGAATTCGTGATCTAATCACCGCATGGGGCGGAATGGCGGCTTTTGGCGCAAAGCAGACGCCGTTGTACCCACACGTCACCCTCACACCAGCGATCGCCTCGCCACATCGATCACTTTCTGCGTTAGGCCCGCAAGCCGGTCTGCGGCAAGCCGGCTGATCTGCCAGTAGAGCACGACATCAAGCGGTGTGTCGGGGATAAGCTCGACGAGCCGGCCGGCTTTGATGTGGTCCTCAGTCAGCTGGATCGGGCTCATGCCCCAGCCCATGCCGAGCAGGCTGGCATCGAGAAAGCCCTGTGTGGCCGGCAGCCAGTGCGTCGGCACGTTGACGTCGGTCGCCAGTGTGCGGCGGATCCATTCCGCCTGCAGGCGGTCCTTCTGGTTGAAGGTGAAGGAAGGGGCGCGGGCAAGCGCTTCCGGGGTGACGCCATCAGGGAAATAGCGATGGACGAATTCGGGGCTTGCGGTTGCTTGGTAGCGCAGCGCGCCGAGCGAGTAGCGACGGCAGCCGGAGACCGGCTTTTCCATGCTTGTGACGGCGGCGATGACGCGGCCGCGCTCCAGCCATTCGGCCGTGTGATCCTGATCTTCGATGGAAATGTTCAGGAGGTAGTTCGAGCTTTTCGAGAAATCCGCCATGGCCTCCAGGAACCAGGTGCCGAGGCTGTCGGCGCTAGTGGCGATCCGCAGCGTGACGCGCTGTTCGGGACTGTCGCGGTCGCTCAGCGCCGGCAGGTGTTCGAGCAACTCGCTTTCCAGCATGCCGACATTTTCCATGTGCCGGCAGAGCCAGTCGCCCTTTTCCGTCGCCGTGCATGGCGTTCCGCGCACGACGAGGGCGGCGCCCAGGCGCTCTTCCAGCTGCTTGATGCGCTGCGAGACGGCCGATGGCGTGACGTTCAGGACGGCGGCGGCCTTTTCGAAGCTGCCGGTCTGTACCACGGCAAGCAGCACGCGAAGGGCGGGATAATCGATCATGGGTAAGCTGCGCTTAATTAACGTAAGGATGATTAATTAGCTTAATGTGGCCGATCCGTCTATCGAGCGTCTCAACAACGCGACGGAAACCTCTGATATCATGGATTTTACGACCTATTTCACCGGCCTGGCCGCCGGCCTCAGCCTGATCGTGGCGATCGGCGCGCAGAATGCCTTCATCCTGCGCCAGGGGCTGCGCAATGAATATGTTTTCGCCGTCTGCCTTGCCTGCGCTCTATCCGATGCGATCCTGATCGTCGTCGGCGTCACCAGCCTGGCGCAGGTGGTGAACCTCATGCCCTGGCTCGATCCGGTCATGCGGTATGGCGGGGCGGCATTCCTCATCTGGTATGGGGCAAAAAGCCTCTATTCGGCAGTGTGGTCCCCGGGCGCGCTGCAGGTTTCAAACGGGGCGGGGGCAAGCTTCGGCAAGACCATGGCCATGTGCCTGGCGCTTACCTGGCTCAATCCGCATGTCTATCTCGATACGGTCATCCTGCTCGGCACGATCTCGACGCGCTTTGTTGGCCATCAGGCAGCCTTTGCCGCGGGGGCCGTGACCGGCTCCTTCCTGTTCTTTTTTTCGCTGGGATATGGTGCGGCCTGGCTTCGCCCCATCTTTTCACGGCCGGTTTCCTGGCGCATTCTCGAAACCATCATCGCTTGCGTGATGTGGCTGATCGCGTTCAAGCTCCTGAACGGCATGTGACGGCCGCACACTCCTCAGGGAAATCAGAATGTCAGTCGATCCGCATCATCTCGCCCTTGTCTTCACCGCCTATATCATCGCCGCAGCCAGCCCAGGCCCCAGCAATATGCGCATCATGGGCGTGGCCATGCATCAGGGGCGCCAGTCCGCATTGATGATTGCCGCCGGTGTGGTCAGCGGCTCGCTTTTCTGGGGCTCGATGGCGGCGACCGGCGTTTCCGCCATTCTGGCGCAATATGCCCAGGCGCTTGTTATCCTGAAGATAGCAGGTGGTTTGTACCTGCTGTTCCTTGCCTACAAGGCCGGCAAATCCGCCATGACCTCTGACGAGAAGCAGGGCAGGCCGCTCGATGCCATCAGGCCGGCTTCGGGCTTCAGCCTCTATCGCCGCGGCCTCCTGATGCATCTGACCAATCCGAAGGCGCTGCTCGGCTGGATCGCCACCATGACGCTCGGCCTCGGCCCGGGTGCCACGCCGACGACGGTCGCCGTCATCCTCGCAGGCTGCGCTGTTTTGAGCATCACGATCTTCTGCGGTTATGCGCTGGTTTTCTCCACCGCGCCGATGATCCGCATGTATCGCCACGCGCGGCGCTGGATCGAGGGCACGCTGGCGCTCGTCTTCGGGGCGGCCGGCATGAAGCTCCTGCTGTCGCGCGCCTAAAGAGGACGTTCCCGATGCCACTTTTTCACGGTCTTTCCGCCTTTCCGATCACGCCCTCAGATGCTTCCGGCATCGTCGATACCGGTGCGCTCGCCACCTTGCTTGCCCGCATTCAGGCGGTGGGTGCCGATTCCATCGGCCTGCTCGGCAGCACCGGCGGTTACGCCTTCCTGTCGCGCGATCAGCGGCGCCGGGCGGTTGAAACGGCGATGTCTGCCGTCGGCGGCAAGATCCCTGTCATCGTCGGCGTCGGAGCGCTTCGAACAGACGAGGCGCAGGCGCTCGCAAAAGATGCGCGGGAGCTCGGGGCGGATGGCCTGCTGCTGGCGCCGGTCTCCTACACGCCGCTCACCGATGATGAGGTCTACGAGCATTTTGCAGCTGTGGCCGATGTCGGGCAGTTGCCGCTCTGCATCTACAACAATCCGGGCACGACGAAATTTACCTTCAGCGTCGAGCTGATCGCCCGGCTCTCCAGGCTCGGCACCGTCAAGGCGGTGAAGATGCCGCTGCCCGCCAATGGCGATATCGCAGCAGAGATTGCAAGTCTCCGTTCGGTGATACCGGCAGATTTCGCTGTCGGCTACAGCGGCGACTGGGGTGCTGCAGATGCGCTGCTGGCGGGTGCCGATGGCTGGTATAGCGTGGTTGCGGGCCTTCTGCCCGCCGAAGCCCTGAGACTGACGAGAGCGGCGCAGGCGGGCGACACTAAAGAGGCGGGACGCATCAACGATACCTTCGCGCCGCTCTGGGCGCTATTCAAGGAATTCGGCAGTTTCCGCGTCATGTACACCATTGCCGATCTCATCGGCCTCGGTCGGTTTGCGCCACCGCGGCCGGTGCTTGGCCTTCCGGAATCGGCGCGTGGGCGCGTGCGCGAGGCGCTTGAACGCCTCGGCGCCGCAGTCGGCCGCTAGGGTCCCGTACCCAACAGGCTTGCGTGCTTGGCGAAGCGTCGCGACAAGATATGACAGCTCGACCGAAGCTTTCTTGCTGCCGCGTCATCAGCAACAATCAGCGGTTCTTGAAGCGCCGGCCGCCGGTCTGGGCGAGGGACTTGATCGTCGATAATGCACTGAGGGAAACGCCACCGCGGTATGCAGTGGCGTTGCTGTGTCTAGTCGAATGTGACGATGATCTTGCCGCGAGCGCGACCTGATGCCTGATGCTCAAAGGCTTGGGCAAGGTCGAGCGACGACACTTTCTGATCGACGAGAACCTTCAGCGAACTCGCGTCAATAGCTTCGACGATCTTTTCAAGACGGCTTCGGTCGGAAGCATGGAAAACGAAACTCGCCGCTACATTATGCGCCTTCGCGAGCGCTTCATCCGGTGGCGCGGAGGTAGCCAGGAGATATCCGCCCGAGCGCAGGACGTTGAACGATCGCTGCTGGGTTTCACCGCCGATCGTGTCGAGCACCACATCGATGTCAGACACCTTGTTCACAAAGTTCTCCGACCGATAATCGATCACCTGATCCGCGCCGAGCCGGCGGGCGATGTCGATCCCCGTTCCCGATGCTGTCGCAATCACGTGTGCGCCGACAGAACGGGCAAACTGAATGGCAAAACTACCGACGCCACCGGCACCCGCATGCACCAGGACGCGTTGACCGCGTTTCAGGTCCGCGACTTCGAACAGTGCCTGCCACGCGGTGCCCGCCGCTGTCGGAATGCCTGCTGCTTCTTCGAGCGATACCTTCTTCGGCACGCTGACCAAATAGTCATCTCTGACGACAGCGAATTCGGCAAACGCGCCGCCGCTTGTCGGGTCGAGGCGAGCCAGGACTTCGTCGCCTTTGCGCCAACGGTTTACGTCGCTTCCTGCGTATTCGACGGTGCCCACAAGGTCGGTGCCCAAGATGTAGGGGAATGCCAGCGGGAAGAACGCATGCATAAACCCACGCTGCAGCTTTACATCGAGCGGATTGAGGCTTGCCGCCTTGATACGCACGAGAACCTCGCCCGGGCTGATATCCGGCGTCGGTACGTCCTCGACGACCGGCGCAACGTTATAATTGCCAATGCGGAGGGCTTTCATCGGGTCGTCTCCTCCGCTTGGACAGGCCATGCGCCAACCTGAAACAGCCAGCCGAACCAGTCCTCGAGATGCCAGGTGTGCGTCAGCATGCCGTTGTCGATGTGGTGGAATTCGTGAATGGGCATCCGAAAGGATCTACCGGTTGGAGCGATGCCGAACCATTCGCCGGTATGGGTCCCAGTAATGACTGCACGGACGGCAGCGCGACCTGGTGCGCCGATGATCTCCAGGATCTGGATCCTGATGTCCGGAAAGGCCGCGACAAATTCTCGGATAAGGGGTTTCACGCCATCGCGACCCGGCTGCTGGTGCGGTGCAAGAGGGATATCCTGCCAGTCCGCCGTAACGGCTTCGTCGAGAAGGTCCGGGTTCCCTTCGCTGAAGGCCCGGTAGAGCGTCTCCACGGCTCGCAGTTCTTCCGGCGAAATGCCGAAAACACTCGGTTTATTTTCGGTAGTTTCCATAGTTGCTTCCCTTGCTGAGGATGTGGCGTGGGAAGACGTTATCCGACGGCGCGTCATGCTTGAAATCGATATTGAGTATGTGTAATTATCCATTCTATGGATTTGCACGGTATCGATCTTAACCTGCTCGTTGCCTTCGACGCTCTGATGGCCGAGCGAAGCGTCACCCGCGCTGGCACACGGATCGGGCGCACACAGCCGGCCATGAGCGCGGCCCTTTCAAGGCTACGAACCTTATTGAAAGACGAGTTGTTTATTCGCGGGCCGAATGGGCTGCAGCCGACGCCGCGCGCCCTCGATTTAGCCGAGCCGCTCAGTCATGCACTGGCCGAGATTCAGCGGACGCTTGAATTCACCCAAGGCTTCGACCCATCCACCTCGACGGTCAGTTTTTCTCTGGGTTTATCCGATCACCCAACCTTCGTCCTGCTGCCAAGTCTTCTTGAAGCCCTGCGCGAACAGGCGCCAGGGATTACATTGCGCATCCGCAACTTCACGGCGCGTGACGACGCCATCAGCATGCTCGATTCCGGGGAGGTCGATCTCACCATCGGCGTGCCGCCTTCGCCGACGGGCAGAATTCTCAATCGACCTCTGTTTCAGGAAGGGTTCGTCTGCATCGTTCGAAAAGGGCACGCCGTCGCGTCGGCGCCGTTCGACCTCAAGACGTTCCTCGGACTTTCTCACCTGCTGGTCTCGCCGGAGAACGACCGATTTGGACTAGTCGATGCGGCCCTGGCGAAGCAAGGCCTGAAGCGGCGTCTTGCGCTGACGCTCCCGCATATGTACGCAGCGCCCCTGTTGATTGCTCGTTCCGATATGATCGCGACGCTGATGGGAGGCGTGGTTCTCGCATCTGGACACTCGCACGAACTCTCGATCCTGCCACTACCGCTCGAGCTGGAGCCTGTCCAGTTCGTCCTGTCATGGCATCGGCGCAACGATGTTCATCCTGCCCAACGATGGTTCAGGGACTGCATCGCATCCCTCTCGATGTCACTGCCTGCCCTCGGTGACCGTTCAACGGCTGACTGACGGTCGACCCATAATTCGGGGCGTTACGTCTGGCATTTAGGGCGCGCTCCAGCCCGCTACAGGACCACGCTCGGCATCTTGCAAGCGTCAATTTTCTCAATTCATTCAATCCTGTAGTTCAGGAGTAGGGCATCGACGCCACGCACTCATCATAAAGGCCGTGGATGTCAATAAATACAGGAAATCAATTTGCCGAATGGCTGGGTGCTGCTCATCCTGCAAAATGTGCAGACGCGGCTGTTCTCCGATTTGGAGAGGTGGCGCGATTGGAACATAGATGAGGAAAATCGATGGAACCCGCAGACCCTAAAACAAGCAGCCTGGTTGATAGACGGCTCTTGCTGAAGCTCTCCATGGCCGGTGGCTTGGCCGCCGTCGTTTCGCCGCCTGGCGGGGCGCAGGCGCAAGACGCGCAGCCGCTTCTGGCCGCGCGGCCTATGCCGATCGTCGATACACGCTTCCCCGCTGAGATGGCGCCTGGCGTGTTTGTCCTGCCTGACAAACGGATACCACTCGTCCCAAATATCGGCATCATCGTCGGTCGCGAAAAGGTGCTCGTCGTCGATTGTGGGATGGGCGTCGAAAACGCAGAGAAGGTGATGCGACTCGCGGGGCAACTTGCTCCAGGCCGGCAGATCGTCCTGACGGTCACGCACGCACATCCCGAGCACGGTTTCGGAGCGCAGGTGTTCAAACCGGACGGACGAATCTACTACAACGCCACCCAGCGCGATTACCTCCAGCGCTCCGGTGCGACACTGCTTGATGGCTTTCGTACCGGCGTTCTTCCGCCTACGCAGAAGCACCTGCTGGACGGCGTCGTGCTTACCCCTCCCGATGAAACTTATGACGGCGCCCAGGCAGTATTGGACCTTGGCGGTCGGATGGTCGAATTCCGCACCTGGGGCACAGCGCATACTCCCGGTGACCAGATCATATACCTTCCCCAGGAAGGCATCGTCTTTGCTGGCGACCTACTTGAGGAAAGGATGTTTCCGATCGTTCCTCTATTCCCGCCAATGATCACCTCAGGCGACATCGATGTCGCGCGGTGGGAGATTGTCCTGAATGATATTCGGCGCCTCGAACCACGGCTGATCGTGCCCGGTCATGGCAATCTGGGCGGCGTGGAAATCGCCGAGGATGTGCTCGCCTACTTCTCGGCGATGCGCAGCCTCGTTCGGGCTGGTGGGCGTTCCGTCAGCGATCTCCAAAGCGAGATCCGCGCGAAGTATCCGACTTGGGAAAACAGCGAGTTCATCTCTCCGGCCTTGCAGTATTTCCAACAGGGCGCCTGACAGCCAAACGCATCATACGCCGAGCCATGTCGGATCAGACCGAATACCATGTGGCTTATTGGTCGCCGCCGCCACTCGTGCGGCGGCACATCATCGGCGAAGCGGCATGCTCGTCGCAATCCGCCGCCGCTTCATCCCCGTGTCTTCTTGCGGACATCAGGGACGAGGCGGATATGTGCCAGCGCCTGGGTGACGATCAGACGGCCGGTGGGGCCGGTTGCGCCGAGGATCAGGATCTTCCATCGCGGCGGCTGCTGAGCACCCGCGTATCGGCCTTTCCCGATTATCTGAAGGAAGCCTTTCCGATGGGAACGTCCGACGAACTGGCGGCCTATATTGGAGGATGAAAGGGAGGCGTTAACGAGATGGATTGCAACGCGTTTTAGTCAGCGGGAGGGGGCCCGTCCGGAGTGACCCGGACGGGCCTTATGTTGTCAGGCCTCGCGGGGTATTCGAAACCAGGCAACATACAAAGCAGGCAGGAAGAGCAGCGTCAGGACCGTGCCGACGACAATGCCGCCCATCATCGCGTAGGCCATCGGCCCCCAGAATATCTCCCTGGAGATCGGGATCAGCGCGAGCGTGGCTGCGGCCGCTGTCAGCATGATTGGACGCATTCGATGCTCCGTCGCTTCGATGACGGCTTGCCAGGGGGGCATGCCCTCGCTTCGAAGATGCTCTATCTGGACAACAAGGATGACGGAGTTGCGGATCAGAATACCGATCAGCGCCAGGACGCCGAGGATTGCGACGAACCCCATGGGCGAATTGCTGAAGAGCAGCGCTGCAACAACGCCGATCAGCGCGGTGGGGGCAACGGCGAACACCAGGAAGAGCCTGCTGAAACTCTGCAGCTGGATCATCAGGATCGTCGCCATGATGAACAGCATCAGCGGTGCTACGGCCACGATCGGCCCCTGCGCTTTCGCACTTTCCTCGACCGAACCGCCGTCGACGATACGATAGCCGCTCGGAAGGCCCTTGCGGAACTCATCGACTTTCGGCTGCAGTTCGGTGACGATCGTTGCCGGCTGGGTCGGTCCCACCACCGCGGCCTTGATGGTGATGGTCGGCGTGCGTGTGCGCCGCCATATCGTCGGCTGCTCCAGTTCGTAGTGGAAATTCGCAACGGCAGACAGCGGCACGGAATTGCCATTGGAGCCGGCAAGCAGAAGGTTTTGCAGCGTCTCGATCGAACCTCGCTCCGAGGTCTGGGCCCGGCCGATCACATCGACGAGATAGATATCATCGCGGATCTGCGTGGCCGCCGATCCCTCGACGATGCTGTTGAGCGCCGTTGCAATATCCTGCGACGAGACGCCGAGCTGGCGTGCCTTGTCCTGGAGCACATCGACCTTGACCACGCGCGAAGGCTCGTTCCAGTCGAAGGTCATGTTGGACAGCAGCGGATGCTGGCCGACGATGCCGGCAAGCTGATGAGAGAGATCACGGACCTTCTGGATATCAGGCCCGCTGACGCGATATTGCACGGGCTTGCCGACCGGCGGGCCGATGTCGAGAAGCTTTACGAAGGCATCGGTTCCGGGGAAGGTTTTCGTCAGATAATCCTGCAGCTCGCTTTTCACCTTGTCGCGAACGTCGAGCCCCTTGGTGACGATCACGGTCTGGCCGAAGGAGACGTCGGGCGTTTGCACATCGAAGGACAGGATGAAGCGGGGAGCCCCCTGGCCGACATAGCTCGTCCAGTGGTCGATATCCTTGTTGTTGGCCAGCATCTCGCTTTCGAACCTGGCCATCTGCTTGTTCGTTTCCGAAATCGAGCTGTTCTGCGGCAGGTTCCAGTCGACGATCAGTTCGGGCCGGTCGGAGGAGGGGAAGAACTGCTGCTGCACCAGGCTCATGCCGCCGATCGAGAGGGCAAACACTGCCAGCGTTGCGCCAATGGTTATCCAGCGCCAGCGCAGGGCCAGGCCGAGGAGCCATGCGAAGATGCGTGCAAAACGGCCCTTCTGCTCATGATGCGATTTCATGGTCTTCGGAAGGATGGTCACGCCGAGCAAGGGTGTGAACAGGACCGCGACGACCCATGAAACCAGGAGCGAGACAGCAATCACCACGAAAAGGGTGAACGTAAACTCGCCGGCGGCGCTGGTATTGAGGCCGACGGGGATAAAGCCCGCGACCGTCACCAGCGTGCCTGTCAGCATCGGGAAGGCCGTCGAGGTGTAGACGTGTGTCGCCGCTTTTCTGAGATCGTCGCCCACCTCCAGGCGGGCCACCATCATCTCCACGGCAATCATCGCGTCGTCGACCAGAAGGCCAAGGGCGATAATCAGCGCGCCCAGCGAAATGCGCTGCATCGAAATACCGGTATAGGCCATGACGAGGAAGGTGATCGCCAGCACAAGAGGGATGGAGATGGCAACCACGAGCCCCGCCCGGACACCGAGGCTGATGAAGCTGATCGCAAGCACGATGACGATCGCCTCGAACAATGCACGCGTGAAGCCCGACACGGCCTCATCCACGACGGCGGGCTGATCGGAGACGCGCTCTACGTCTACGCCGATGGGAAGGTCTGCGGTGACCTGCTCGATCTCCTTGTCGAGCGCTTCGCCGAATTCAAGCAGATTGGAGCCGGTCTTCATGCCGATCGCGAGCCCGATCGCCGGCTGGCCGTTATAACGGAACAGCGCGGAGGGCGGATCGACATAGCCGCGCTTGATCGTGGCGACATCGGTCAGCGGAAAGAAGCGGTCGTTGACACGAAGATTGATCGCCTTGAGGCTTTCCTCTGAGGTGAACTGGCCGCTCACCCGCAAGGCGATGCGCTCGGGACCGGCGTCGACGAAGCCCGACTGCGTCACGGCATTCTGCGCCTGCAGCGTCTCGATCACCGATTGCTGGTTGAGCCCGAGAGCGGCGATCTTTCGCGTGGAGAATTCGAGATAGATGGCCTCGTCCTGCGCGCCGATAATGTCCACCTTGCCGACATTGGGAACGGTCAGCACTTTTGCGCGCGCGTCCTCGACGAGATCGCGAAGCTGGCGCTGTGTCAGCCCGTCGCTCGTAAAGGCGTAGATATTGCCGAAGACATCGCCGAAGCGATCGTTGAAAAACGGCCCGATAACGCCGCTCGGGAACTCTCCCTTGATGTCGCCGATCATGTTGCGCACGCGCATCCAGATGGCATTCACATCCTTGGCCTTGGTCGTCGGCAGCAATTCCACGAAGATCGTCGTCTGCCCGGCAACCGTCTCGCTGCGGGTGAAATCGAGCGATTCCAGTTCCTCGAGTTTCTTTTCGACGCGGTCGGTGACTTGTTTGGTCACTTCCTCGGCTGACGCACCAGGCCACTGCACCTGGATGATCATGGTTTTGATGGTGAAGTTGGGATCTTCCTCGCGGCCGAGACCGATATAGGAAAACGCGCCAGCCAGAATGAAGACGATCATGAAGTACCAGACGAGCGAACGATGTTCGAGCGCCCAGTCGGACAGGTTGAATTTTTTCACGGGGATTTTTCCTCAGTCTACTCTGACGGGCTGGCCATCGACTAGTTTGTGAACACCGGCAATGACGACGCGTTCGCCCGGGCTGACGCCCTCGGCGATGCGAACGGAGCCTCCCTCGACGACGTCTCCGTCGATCCCGATCGCGCGGATGGAAACCTTGGCGGCAGCGGGATCGACCACCCAGACGTTCGGCTTTCCGTCCTTGATCAGGATGGAGGAGGAGGGGAGCAGGATCGTCGGCTGAGCGTCGACGGTTGCGGTTGCGGTTACGACCGAGCCCAGGCGAAACGCGGCGGGAGGATCGATGAGCGTTATTTTTGTGCGTCGCGTGCGGGTCGTCGCCTCGGCTTCCGGTGCGATCTCCCTGACGGCGCCGCTCGCACGGATGGTCGGGTCCAGCTGGAGAGCAATCTCGAAGGGCGATCCCACCTTGAGGCCGTCGAAGCTTGCGACCGGTATGTCGATCACCGCATCGCTCTGTTCAGGGCGGGCGATGGTGGCAATGCTCTGGCCCGCGGCCACGACCTGGCCGACTTCGGCCGAAGTCGCCGTCACGACGCCATCGAATTCCGCCCTGAGCTGTGCGTATCCGAGCTGCTCTTCGGCCTTGTCCAGATTGGCCTGCGCCTTGGCAACCGCGGCAGCGGCACTCTTGCGGCCAAGTTCGGCCTCTTCGTAGGCCGCCTCGCTTCCCGATCTGCTCTGGAGCAGGGACCGCTGGCGTTCCTCGGTGGATGCGGCATTCGCGAGCTGCGCCTGCGCATTGGAAAGCTCGGATTGCGAACTTCTGACCGCAAGCTCCAGCGCCAGCGGATCAATGGCAGCAACGACATCGCCCTTCTTCACGACGTCGCCGACGCTGACCTTGCGGGCGATGACCCGTCCGAGGACCCGAAATGCCAGCTGGGTCTCGATCCTGGCCTGGACCGTGCCTGGCAGGGTCAGTGCGGAGGCTGCGGTCGACTTGACGACAACGGAAAGGACGGGACGCGGCGGCTGCTCATGTGCTTCTTCCTGCTTCTGGCAGGAGGTCAGCAGCAGTGATCCGACGATCGCAAGGCCGGCTGTGATACGGATATTCATTCTGCGGCTCCCTTGCCATATGCGACGACCTCGCCTGGTCGCAGGAACTTCGTGCCGTCGACGACGACGATGTCTCCCGGGGAGACACCCGCGCGCACCGCAAAGCGGCCGGTCTCATAGTTGGAGACATCGATCGGGTGGAGCGACACGCTCGATGAGGCGGGGTCGACGATCCAGACGGCCGGCTGGCCGCTCTTCGAGGCCATGGCCGACCACGGCAATTCGATTGCATCCTGCGCTACGGAGCGGAAGGAGCCGACAACAGGTGCGCCAAGCTGCATGTCCGCCGTGCCTTCGAGACCCACCTTGACCCTGATCGTTCCGGTCGACGGGTCGATCGTGGGCGAGATCTCGCGCACGGAGGCTTCTATTCTGTGAGATGGCGCCGAAAGGGAGCTGACGGCGACCGTGTTTTCGAGGTTACGGCCGAGATAAAGGGACTCGAAGACATTGAAGACGGCGTCGCGCGGTCCATCATGCGCAAGCGTGAAGATGAGTTGCGCCGCCTGAGCGACCTGGCCGACTTCAGCGTTTCTGGCGGTGATGACGCCATCGGCATCGGCGCGCAGTTCCGTATAGGAGAGCGCGTCCTTCGCCGTATCGAATTGCGCCTGCGCCAGTTTCACACCGCCTTGGGCGGTCAACAGCGCTTCCTGGGCCTGATCGAGTGCGGCGCGGGTCGCGACCTGCGTCTTGAAGAGGTTCTGCTGCCGGTCGAACGCGAGCTTGGCCTGCGTCTGCTGGGCAGTCGCCGACTGCAGGTTGGCGGTGGCGACGCCGAGATCGGCTTTCTGCTCTTCGGCGTCCATGCGCGCGAGCACCTGTCCCGCCTTCACCGATGAGCCGACATCGACGAGACGCTCGACAATGCGCCCGCTGACCCTGAAGGAAAGGTCGCTTTCGACGCGTGCGCTGACTTCGCCTGTTATGGCGTTGTTTTCGACTGTTGGCGTGACCTTGGCCACGACAGCCTCCACATTCTTTGGCTTTGCCTCACTCGCGCTTTGCTTTTCGCATGAGGCAAGCGCGACTGCGCTGACGCCCAGCCAGGCGGCAACAAGGACAGTTTTCATGATTTACCTCTTGCATCGGTTCGGCAGACGAATAATATTGACTAACCAATCAGTCAATGAAAATTTCTTGACGCCCGACCATAAAAAACGCTCAAGGTGAGCCATGCCTGATACGAAGAAATTGACGCGTGCCGAGCAGAAGGCCCGCAGGCCCGCAGAGATCCTGGATGCGGCCTTTGAAGAGTTCGTCGACAGCGGCTATGTGGCGACGCGTGTCGAGGACATAGCCAGCAGGGTCGGGGTAACGAAGGGAACTGTCTATGTTTACTTCGAGACCAAGGAGCAGCTTTTCGAAGCGATGATCGGGCATATTTCGGAGCCGCTGGAAGGTCTGCTTGCGAGCGCGAACGAACTGAAGGGAACCGCCACGGAGCGGCTTGAGAAGACGATCGAGCTGATCTACGATCTCGTGGTCAGGGACCGCAGGTTACGCGAACTGATGCGGTTCATCATCGCCGAAGGTTCGCGCTTCCCCCAGATCGTCGACAGGCACCACGAGGCGTTCATCGACCCTCTCGACTGGCAGATGCAGTCCCTCATCGATGACGGCGTAAGGCTTGGCGAATTCCGCTCGGCGCCAGCTGCGTTTTCCGACGCAGTCGTGGCTCCCGCCATCACCTTCCTGTTCTTCAAGCTCCTCTTCGACGAGCGGCGGCCTCTGGACAGAGATGCCTACGTGAAAGCGCATGTCGATCTCGTGCTGCACGGACTGTTGGCCTGATCGGCTTGCGACCGTCGTCGGACTTAAAGCCCGCCATTATCCTTCTGTGATGCGGAGTTATCGGCTGAAGCCGCGGCCGGGGCGGCCCGCTATGCCCGCAGGATCTTCTCCATCGCCTTTCCCTTGGCGAGCTCGTCGACCAGCTTGTCCAGGTAGCGGATCTCCCGCATGGTCGGCTCCTCGATCTCCTCGACGCGCACGCCGCAGACGACACCCGTTATCAGCGATCGGGAAGGGTTCATCGCCGGCGCCTGCGCAAAGAAATCCTCGAAACTGGTTTTCTGCGACAGCTCATCGTCCAGGCTCTCCGGGCTGTGCCCCGTCAGCCAGCAGATAATCTCATCGACCTCCGCTTTGGTGCGGCCCTTCTTCTCGGCCTTGGCGATATAATGGGGGTAAACGCTTGCGACGCTGATCGAATAGATACGATGCTTCGTCATGCCTCCTCCCAGACGTTGCGCATCTCGCGACGGCGCGGACAGCTTCCCGTTGCGCGATCTTTTCAGACGCCATGATAGACGAGGCGCGTGAACAATTCGGGGGTAACGAGGAACTGCCCCCATTTCGCATCGAACTCGGCCGTAGGCTTTGCGGTAATGACCTCGTCGATCGGCTTTCCGGCGGCTTTCAGTTTGGCGACGTTCCCGCGGATATCGACCAGCATCGTCCTGTAATCGGTCAGTTCCGACTTGTTGCTGACGGGATGGCCGTGACCGGGGATGACGATGGTGTCGTTGGCGACATTGGCCAGGATGTCCTCGACCGCCTTGATCATTCCGTCGATCCCGCCGCCGGTCGAATAGTCGATGAACGGATAGATGCCGTACCAATAGAGGTCTCCGGCGTGGACGATGTTTGCTTCGCCGAAGGTGACAGAGATGTCGCCATCAGTGTGAGCATTCGGATGATGCTTCAGCATCAGGGTGGATTTGTCGAGCTTGAGGGACATCTCGTCGGTGACGGTTTCCGACGGCACGGCGGCGAGCGGCGGTCGCGGGAACTCGTAATCCCAGTCTTCGACCCTCACGACTGACATCAGGTGTTTGCAAGTGTTTTCATGCGCCAGAATGGCCGCGCCCTCGGCGTTCAGCCATGCGTTTCCATCCGTATGATCGAAATGCCAGTGCGTGTTGATGAGATGACTGATCGGCTGTTTGCCAAGTCGGGCCAGGGCCTCGAGTATCCGGGGCCGGGACGCGGTGATGCCGCCATCGATGAGGACCTTTCCGTCCGCCCCCGTCAGGACGGCGATGTTTCCGCCCGATCCTTCAAGGATCGATACGCCGGCCCTTGCCTTATGTACCTTGATCGGGTCCTTGGCGGCGGAGTCGCGGATCAGGTCGACAATGCCCTGAGCCTTCGCGAATACCTGTCTTGGGGTGAGCCAGCCTCCCGATGCAGCGAATGTCGAGGCGGCCATGCAGCAGAGACAAAACCCGCGACGGGAAAGTCTGAAATCCTGGGTCATCTGGCAGGTCCTTTCCGGAATGGCGGCGGGGCTGCAGGGGTCAGGATGAAGACGCTTCCCCGCCTGGGGTGATGATTTCGGGATGCGTGGAGCACATGCCGTAGAGCAGGCGATTGCACGGTTTGAGCGTGCTGTTTTCTTGATCAGCTTGATAGATGAAAAAGCGGAGCCGGCGATGGGAACGCTCTGGTCGTCATCGTCGCGCCTGGGGGCCGCAGATGCCCCATCAGATCGTTGTTCTCCCTCGCATGATAAACCCCGGACGGAAGCTCTCAATGCAGTTGCGCGAATGTACAATATCAGAAAATTGCGCGCAATCATCCGCGCCTTCGCGGATGCCGTTGTTTCGGGAGAGCGAAATCCATGGCCGCTTCCGTTCCAGGCCGATATCGATCACCGCCGAATTTCGGTCGAGCCAGATCTTTAAACGCCGGCCGCCACAAATCGCAGATGGCAGTGACTCTTTTTGCCTCGCTGGAACGTCGTAGTTGCGACCGTCGTCGAACGGTTGGACCCGACCCGAATGAGGACTGAGAGATGAATCTGGACGGAAAGCGAATTGTGGTTGTCGGCGGGAGCCGCGGCTTGGGGAGGGGGCTTGCCGAGGCATTCGTGGCGCGCGCAGCCGACGTCACCGTGGTCGCCCGAAATGCGCCGGCCGCGCAGGGGGCAGGCGAGCAAGGGACCGTCACCGCCATATCGGCTGATGCAACCGATGTCGACGCGGCATGGCGGATCATGGAGCAGGCGCGACCCGATCTCGTCATCATGAATGCCGGTGCGGAACCGCCCATGGAACGGATCGACCGGATTGGCTGGGAGGCATTCACGACCAACTGGAATGTGGACGTCAAGGCCGCGCTGCACTGGGTACAAGCGGCCCTGACGTTGCCGATGACGCCGGGCGGGCTTGTCGTGCTGGTCTCCAGCGGAGCCGCCGTGCAGGGCTCGCCGCTATCGGGCGGTTATGCGGGAGCCAAGCGCGCGCAATGGTTCATTGCAAAATATGCCGAGGGCCTGTCGGCGCAACTCGGCCTGGGTCTGCGCTTCCGGGTCATCGTTCCCCGGCAGATGTTTGCCGGAACCGGCGTGGGAGATACCGGCATCGCGGCCTATGCCGCGGCGGCGGGTCGGACATTTGCCGAACAGACCGCCACCTGGCCGGACATGACGCCGCGGGCTTTTGGCGATATGGTCGCCGACCTGATCGGCAGGACTGATCTCGCCGAGGCCATGGTCTACGCGGTGCGTGGGGATACGGGTGTGACGGTCATCGAATGACAGAAGACGCTGCTCTCGAAGACGAAGAGAGGAAAACTCTGCTCGCAGCGCTCGCGAGCGAAGCGGACGCGCTTCGCCCCGAACTGCACCGCTATGCTGCTCGTCTGGTGGGTTCGGTGATCGACGGCGAGGATGTGATTCAGGACGCGTTTGCCAGGGTATTTGCGACGGCCGGCTCGATCCCGCCGGACACGCCGCTGCGACCCTGGCTGTTTCGCATTGTCCATAACAGAGCCATAGATGCCCTGCGCCAGCGCAGTACACGCCGGGCGGAGCCCCTTGAGACGGCCTTTGATCTCGCCGATATCAGCGCCATCGGTCCGGAGGACGCGCTGATCCGGCAGGACGCGGTGCGGGTGGCCCTCGGCCACTTTGCAGAATTGCCGGTGCCGCAACGCAGCGCTGTCATCCTCAAGGATGTGTTGGGAGAGTCACTTGCGGACATCGCAGCGCTCTTGGAACTGAGTGTCGATGCCGTCAAAGCCCATCTGTCGCGCGGTCGGGCGAGATTGCGCGCCATCTCCGACGTGCGCTCCGAGGTTCCGCCACCGCCGAGTCCCGAGGTCCTGAACTTTGCAGCGCTCTTCAACGCCCGAGACTGGGACGCTTTGCGTCGCACGCTGGCGCAGGATGTTCGGCTTCGTCAGGCGCGACGGCCGGAAATTTCCGGTGCCGCCGATGTCGGTCGGTTTTTCACCTATTATGCCGAATATCCACCGGTCAGGATCGAACCGGCCTGGCTGGAGGGTCGGGAAATATTGCTGGTATCAGCCGAACCGTCTGATGGTCCTTCCTATTTCATGCTGCTCGAATGGCGGGAACAAAAGATAAGCCTGATCCGCGATCATCGCTATGCGACCTATGTCATTGAAGGTGCTGATGTCATGCTGGCCGCATCGCGGTGACCGACCTTGGTCAAGGCGGTCCAGCGGAAAAGTCATGCGAGACTCGGGCTGGTTGACGCGTTTTGTGGAGCGTCTGAAGAAGCTTGGCACTGCGATCCAGACCGCCGTTCTCGCGCAGCGCATATCCGTTGATCAAGTCCTCGAACGCGTCGGATTGGCCGCACCCGCTGTCACATCTCCGGCAGGCCTGCCTTTCGGAAACCGTCGACAAAGTGATCTCGTACGGATGCATCGCGCAGCGGCTGGGAGCTGAGCCAATGGGCGATCGTGAAATGAGGGTGGGCGATCAGGAACAATTCTGCTTCTCGCCGCGCCTCCTCACGGTGGCCCAATTGCGCAAGCGTAGCAGCCAGAAATTTGCGTGAGTTGGTGCGATACGTGTCTTCCCTGCGGAGTGTCGCGGCTGCGGCCTCATAGTCACGCGCGGCGTATTGCGCCTGGCCAAGATGACAAAGATACCAGCAGGCTGGATAGGGGTTGAGCCGCAGGGCTTTTTCGATCTGCGCCAGTCCGTCGGCAACCCTGCCGTCCAGCACGGAAATGTCCGACATGGCGGCCCAGGTGTCGGCGTGGTTGGGGTCCAGCTCGAGGGCTTTGGTGAAGGCGGCCTCCGATTCCTCCCATCGCCGCTCATAAGCCAAAATGGTCCCCAGAACGTAACGGCAGCCGGCATCGTTGGGATCCAGGTCGACCGCCTTCTGCGCTGATGTCACCGCCATCCGACGGTTGGGATCTTCGGGCTCGCCGAAATGAGTCCAGGCCAGCCAACGGTTATAGGCGAGCAGACCGAGCGCCTCGGCATAGGATGGCTCGAGCTTGACCGCGCGCTGGAGCAGCATATAGGCCTCACGCTCAGTTTGCGGCGACTCTTCCGTCAAGAGGCGGGCGCGCACACACAGGTCGTAGGCCTCAAAGTTCTTCGGCCGATTGCGCTGCGGCGGGATGGTCAGCCGGCCGACGAGGGCTTCAACAATCTTGGCGTTAACTTCATCCTGTAATTCGAAAACATCTTCCAGCGTCCTGTCAAACCTCTCGGCCCACAAGTGCCGGCCGCCAAGCGTGTCGACCAATTGGGCATTGATGCGGACACGGCCCATTGCGCGTCTGGCGCTGCCCTCCAGGACGTAGCGGACGCCGAGTTCCTGGGCGACCAGCTTTACGTTGACCGGCTTGCCCTTGTAGCCGTAGACGGAATTGCGCGCGATGACGAACAGGCCAGCCGTACGGGAAAGGTCGGTGATCAGGTCTTCAGTCAAGCCGTCGACGAAAGGCGCGTCCGCTTCATCCCCACTCATGTTCGTGAACGGCAATACGGCGATCGAGGGAATTTCTGGTAGCGGCAATATGCTCTGCAGCGCATCCGGCCAATGCCACACGTGGACCGGGCGAGTGAGGTTCTTCAGGTAGCGTTCGCCTGCATCAAAGAACCGGTCGTCGATCTTGCCGACGATCTCGCCGTAAACGCTGGCTGAAATGCAGATGCCTCCCGGCGCGGCCTGTCTCTCGAGGCGCGCCGCGACATTGACCCCGTCGCCGAGGACGTCTGAACCCTCGTCAATGACATCTCCCAGATTGACGCCTATACGCAAGAGCAGGCGCCGGTCTCCGGAAGCCTCGACAGCAGCGGTGGCCCGTTGCATTTCCAACGCTGCTGCGACCGCTTCCACCGCGCTACCGAATTCGATCAGGAATCCGTCGCCCATGACCTTGAAGATGCGACCTTTGTGGCGCATCACAGCCGGCTCGATGGTGCCAGAACGGAGTTCCCTGAGGTTCTCCAGCGTTGCGACTTCATCTGCCTCCATCAGGCGCGAATATCCCACCACATCGGCAACGACGATGGCGGCAAGGCGACGCTGAAGAGATTGATCCGTCATGTGAGGACAAGCCTAACGACTGAGTTAGCAAGTTATTGTTCAACCGCGGGTGAGTCAACAAGTGGTAAGAGGTAATGTCCAGGCGATCTCCACCTCCATCGAGCCGTCATCCTTCTTTGTGACCGACGGCGTCGAGGCGGACGACACGGAAATGAGTATCCACGGAAAGCGGACGGTTCTTGAACGCCTGGTGATGGGCGGCGAGCGGGGCTTCGGCCGAAGTGCCCAGTTCTGTTCGCGAAATGGCGTTCCGGGGGAGACCCGAACTGCAACGGCGCTAAGTCTGCATTTCTGGCTAACTCTCCAGATGCGGCTTCGCCCTCGAAGCCGCCATTTTTATAGGGCTACGCGGATGATTTCCGACGAGTGGCGTGTAAGCTGACAAACCATTGAGCATAGGAGGTAGCGCCAATGCCGCGTTTTCTTGCCGTTTACACCATGAAGCCGGAAGACCTTGCGTCCTTCCGAAGCCTGCCCAAAGCCGAGCAGGATGCTATCGACACCGTTGGCATAGCGCAGTGGGCGGCGTGGGAGGAAAGACATGCTGCGTCCATCCTTGATCGGGGTGGCATGGTGGGCAAGACGACGCGCATAACCAGGGATGGCGTCGCCGTAGCCGTGAATCCATTCTGCGGCTATCTCGTGGTCGAGGCGGAAACCGCTGATGCAGCCGCACGAATGTTCGAGGACCATCCGCACATCACCGTGTTTCCTGGTGACGGAGTGGATATCATGCCCTTTTTAACCTGAACTCTTGCGGGCAAGCATCACCCACTTCCGATCATCTCTCCAGGGGCGGAGGCAGCGGATATCTGCTTCGGGCCCGAAAGCGGACTTAGCGGTCCTGCCGAAATGGATGGAGAATGGATTGCGCAAGTAGCTTCTGCCTCGAAAACAGAGGAAATCACATGCAGATAGCCGTCCTACCAGAACCACCATACTATATGGTTAGCTTCACCTCACAGCGAACAAACCTGGACGATGGTTATGGCGAGATTGGTTACGCAATGACCAAACTTGCTAGTCAACAACCGGGGTATCTCGGCTTCGAAAGCGCTCGCGGCGCAGATGGCTTCGGAATACTGGTATCGTTCTGGAAAGACGAAGACAGTATCCGCGCATGGAAGGCCGTCGTCGATCATGTTGAAGCACAACGAAGAGGCCGCAAAGACTGGTACTCGAAATACGAAATTCGCGTCGCTCTCGTGCAGCGAGCCTACGGGTTTGACAGCGGGAGCCAACAGATGGCGAGTGCCACATAATGGAAGCGCCGAATAGCGGATTTTCGCGTGCCGATTGTGTCCTGGTTCGGGTTTCTCCCCGACATATCGGTCCGGTCGAAGCCTTCGGTCCACCTTCCGGTTTCCGGCAAGCATTAAGGTTGGCCCCGCTCGTGAAACCTTTCGATCGGTAATCCGTTTTCGCTGGCATGACCGACGCAAAATTGAAGCCGAAATCGGTCGACGGCGCCAAGCCTGATGGTGCCGAGGAGACACCCCAGGGGAAGGCATCGACTGTCGAGGTCGCGCCGCCGCCAGATGTTATCGAACCCGATCCGGACCTGACACCGGAGGAGGCCGAGCAGGCGCGCAAGAAATATCTGCTGAAGCGTTTCTGGATCAGCGCCCGCGGCTATTGGGGCGGCAGCGGCGATGGCTTTGCTTGGCCGTGTTCCATCGGGCTGCTGGTCATGATCGGCATGAATGTCGGGTTCCAGTATGGGATCAACAGGTGGAACCGCGGCATATTCGACGCCATAGAACGGCACGATGCCGGCACCGTCTATTATCTCAGCGCCGTCTTCCTGCCGCTCGTGGCCGGCAGTGTCGTTCTCGTGACGTCGCAAGTCTATGTCCGCATGATGATCCAGCGACACTGGCGCCGCTGGCTGGCGACTGCACTGATTGCGCGCTGGCTTGCCAACGGTCGTTACTATCAGCTGAACCTCATCGGCGGCGATCACAAGAACCCAGAGGCGCGTATTTCCGAGGATCTGCGGATCGCGACGGAATCGCCCGTCGATTTCACCGCCGGCGTCATCTCGGCCTTTCTCTCGGCCTCGACCTTCATCGTGGTTCTGTGGACGATCGGCGGTGCCCTGACCCTTCCGATCGGCGGGATGTCGATCACCATTCCCGGCTTTCTCGTCGTCACGGCGGTGCTCTACGCTGCGATCACCTCCACGACGATCGCCGTCATCGGCCGGCATTTCGTCAAGGTCTCCGAGGTCAAGAACCAGGTGGAAGCCGAGTTTCGTTATACGCTGACGCATGTGCGCGAAAACGGCGAGAGCATCGCGCTTCTCGGCGGCGAGGAGGAGGAGCGCAACGACCTCGACAAGACGTTTACCAATGTGCTCCGCCAATGGGCGCAGCTTGCCCACCAGTACATGCGCACGACCTTCGTGTCGCATGGGTCCATGCTGATTGCGCCTGTCGTTCCGGTGCTGCTCTGCGCGCCGAAATTTCTCGAAGGCAGCATGACGCTGGGTGAGGTGATGCAGGCTGCGTCAGCCTTCGCCATCGTCCAGACCGCCTTCGGATGGCTCGTCGACAACTATCCGCGGCTTGCCGACTGGAACGCCTGCGCGCGTCGTGTCGCCTCGCTGATGATGTCGCTCGACGGGCTGGAGCGGGCCGAACAGAGCGACGCGCTCGGGCGCATCCAGCATGGCGAAACGGAAGGCGAGGCGATGCTGAGCCTCAACGATCTCGCCGTATCGCTGGACGACGGCACCGCCGTGGTCACGGAAACGCAGGTCGAGATCGAGCCGGGCGAGCGGGTGCTGGTTGCGGGCGAATCCGGTTCGGGCAAGAGCACGCTGGTACGCGCCATTTCAGGTCTCTGGCCCTGGGGTCGCGGCAGCGTCAATTTCCATGCCGACAGGCAATTGTTCATGCTGCCGCAGCGGCCCTATATCCCCTCGGGCACGCTGCGCCGCGCCGTCGCCTATCCCAAGGCCGCCGACGGCTGGCCGCTGGATGAGATCAAAACGGCCCTTCAGAAGGTCGGGCTCGACTATCTGAACGAGAAGCTCGAAGAAGAGGCGCCGTGGGACCAGATCCTGTCAGGCGGCGAGAAGCAGCGGCTGGCCTTCGCGCGTCTGCTGCTCCACAACCCCGACATCATCGTGCTCGATGAGGCGACCTCGGCGCTCGACGAGAAGAGCCAGGACAGGATGATGGAGATGGTGATCGAAGAATTGCCCAAGGTCACCATCGTCAGTGTCGCGCATCGCGCCGAGCTCGAGGTCTTCCATAGCCGCAAGATCACCCTGGAGCGGCGCGAGGGTGGCGCGAAGCTCGTGAGCGACATCGATCTCATCCCGCGCAAGAGAAAACGGAATGTGCTCGCGCGCTTTCTGGATAATCCACGCTCCCTGGCGAAAGGCAGCACGGGTTCGGGCAAGGAGGAATTGTCCGGGAAGAAAAAGTGATATTCGCCTTGTCGGCAAATCGAGGCCTTCGCGCAGATGGCCCGCAGGAGTTCCGTGCCCGGGCCGCTATTGCGGACGAGCGACGGCTGACAGGAATTCCTGTGTATTCGACAGAATGGTGTCGCCCATGAAGCGGAGGGAGTCGACGGATCGTCTGGCGGCTTCCGCGTCCCCATATCCGCATGCGTCTTCGATCAGGATCGGGACGATGCCGAGGTCGGCGGCGTGGCGGCAGGTCGGCTCTATGCCGATCTCCATCGCAATTCCGCAGATCGCCAATGCCGAAAGGCCGGCATCCCGCATGGCGATTTCGAGTGGCGTTCCCTCGAAAGCCGACATTCCGAGCTTGTCGAACACGAAATCCTGCTCCTGCGGATGGAGTTCCGGAATGATCTGAACCGCTTCGCTGTCCCTCAGGAACCAGGGTTTTACGGCCTCTGGGTCATCGGTGCGTTGCCATGCCATTGCCATGCGCGTTGCAAACAGCCCCATCCAAGGCTTGGGCAGGGAAAGATGGCGGCAGAAGGCAATTCTCATCCCGGCGCGTCTGGCTGCCGCGACGATATCGGCGATGCGACGGCTCGTTTCTTTCGATCCCGGGACCTGCCGGGCAATGCCGACCTGCATATCGTAGACCAGCAATGCGGTTCGATCGGGAGAAAGCCAGTCTACAAGTGCCGTGGGTATCGTCATTGGCGCGTTCCCTGACAATGGTGACGGCCCTTAAGTAGGGCATGGATGTCCATTTGAACAGCGATCCAACGCTCGCGCGGTCCAGTTGCCGCAATCGGCGAAAGGAAAATGCTCTGGCGCTCCTGATGCCATCAGGGTCTCTGCTGTCGGTAGAGTTCGAAGACAGGCGCATTTCCGCCTGCCGTATATTGAATTATAGCAATGTATTGAGTACAAATTATTATTAACTGCTAATAATAAAGCATTCACCGATTTACTTTATAAAAAGGGATAAGCGAAAGAGGGAGGGACCTCTGTTTATTGTATCGGTATTGGATGAAGGCGAAGAGAGAAACTTCGTTGCCGTCGGCTTACACATTAGCGGCAACCAGATTCACATCGACGTTGGCGGCTGCGAGCACCATTTCAAACTCGCCGACCTGATCGACATTCTCTCGGTCGAACATCATCGCGCCCATGACATCGAAGGGCGCGTGCGCGCTCTTGCGCTGTGCCATTGACGGTGCTGGCGCCCGCCGTTGAGCCGGCGCTGGCGGTTTTATCGCCGCCCTTGCTAAAGCGTGTCGCGATCTCCAAGATTCGCTAGCCGCGCTTTATCTCTTTGTTTATGCATGTCGTTATCGCAAAACCGCTGCACAGTTTTGCGCGATATGCTCTAGAATTCACTCCTCACCCTTACGCCGATGGCGTGGTCCTGCCTTCCGCTGCCGACAGCGGCCCGGTATTCCACGCCGACCGCCCAGTTGTTCAGCAACGCAGCATCGAGCGAGAGCCCGAGTGTGGAATAGTCATCCCCGAGTTCCTCCGCTTCGAGTTCGTACGGAAGCGTGCCGATGTCGGCATATCCGAGCCGCAGCCGGCTGGAGCTGGCGAAATCATGGGTATATTCCGCCCGCACGCCGGGTGTCAGCGCTCCCCAGTCCATCAGCACGGTATAGCTCAGGCGAAGGCCGATAGCGCCCGCGGCCGTATCGACCGTCTGATCGCCATAGGTCAGGCCGTAGATGCCCCCGCCGTTCTCGGTGAACCCGTCGAGCCATGACCTGGACAATTCGAACCGGCCGTATGGAGAGACGAGCCATGTCTTGTCCCGGAATTCGTAGGCGGCGGTGAGGGAACCGAACATCTGCCGCCCATCCCTGTTTCCCGTGGCGAGATCTCCCGTAGAGGCGACGTAGCGGCTTGAATCGAAATCGAGCCGCCCCGCGCCGATCAGGCCGTCGAGGAACAGGTTCTCGGCGGCCTTGAAGGAGCCGTAGATCGCAGCGCTGTAAGCCGCGCCGCGGCTTTCCGTGCCGCTATCGCCGACATCGCTCCTGTCGTGGCCATATCCCAGACCGAAGCCACCGACGAAGCGATCGGAAAACCGGTAATCCACGCCGGCGCTCACGCCGACCGTAGTCGAGCCGATGTCCAGACCGCTGTTGCCCGTATCGGCGAAATCGACGAAGCCGCCGGACCAGATTGCAAACGGCCCGAGATCCGGCCCTTGGATCTCCGGGTTTGAGCCGTTGCCTTGCCGGCCGGATACGGAGGGATTGATGAGGTCGGGGGCGCTGCTGCCTGGCCAGCCGAACTGGCGCTCGGCATTGACGATCCCGCCATTGGGGCCGCCATTGTCGGAACGGCGAAGCCCGAGACGGATATCAAGCGATCGGCGCCGGCGCTCGCCCTCATCGTGCAGCTGCTCCAGGCGGCTGTTAAAGTTGCGCGTCTGATATTGGGCAAAATGCCTGGCGGCATTCACCTGCGCATTGAGAAGGCCGACCACATCGGGATCGTCAGTCGGATCGGGACGGGCAGTAACGGCAAATGTGATCGTTGCCTGAACCGACGTGCCGGAGGCATTCGACAGCGTATAGCCAACCTCTGCCGATCCTGCGAATGAAGGGCTCGCCGAGAAGGTGAGCCGCTTCTGCGGTGCGTCGAGATATACGCTTCCTGCTTCCGGGTTCGACTGGAAGGTGAACGCCGCTGTGGTGAAGGGTCCCCCGGTCGCGCCCGCCGTAAGATCGACTGCGACAGTGGTGCCCGCCATCACATTGATGGTGCGGGACGTGGCTGTCGGCCCCGGAGCGGACCTGATCACGTCGATGAGGTAGCTCCGGAGCGTGCCATTCTGCGCCGCGACGACGACGGATACGTAGTTCGACCCGACCGACAGCGCAATCGAGCTGCTTGCTGTCCCTGACGGTACGAGGCTGCCGTTCACGGAGATGATCGCCGTGGGATCGGCAGCCGTCGGCGTAAACGCAATGCTGGCAACCGCATTGGCCAGTCTGAGGTCATAAGTCGGGATGCTCGGGTTGAAGCCGGGGTCGAGCGTTCCGCTGCTCGGAACCAGCGAAGCGAGATCGGCTATCGCGGAGGCGGCACGCGTCACGGTGACATTGTAGGTCTTCACCGTTCCGTCCTGCGCGGTGACGACGACGGTGATCGCCGTGGCGCCTACAGCAAGGGTAACGGAACTGCTGGCGCTTCCGGAAGCGACCGGAGAACCATTGACCGTGACCGTCGCGTTCGGCTCGGAGACGACAGGTGTCAGCGTAATCGCGGTGACATTGTTGGCCACCGAGATCGCATAGGTCAGCGTATTCGCATTGAAAGCCGGGCTGAGGCTCCCCTGGTTGGGCTGCAACTGCGACAGATCGGCATTGGACGAGGCGCTGACGGTCCATGGCACTCCGGTCCCTGCCAGGTTGCCGTTGCCTCCGATATTCTGAGCGGAACCTGCCGGGATATCGAGACGGAGAGTGCCCGAGCCGGAAATATTCTGGGCAAGAATCGTATACTTGATGTTGTCAGAGGTTTGGAGGTTGGCCAGCGTGGCGCTGGCGGTTCCTGTCGTGGCCAAGATTATGTCTGCCGCTGTGAAGCCTGTCACGGCCTCGGAAAATACGATCTGGAACATCACCTGCGTGTCGTTGGACGACGGATTGCCGTCGACGGCGGTCACGACAGCTGGGTTCTGCGTATTGACGAAGACGCCGGTCGTCGGAGCGACATTGCTGAGGCCGAGGCCGGCCGTTTCACCTCCGGCGTTCTCGATGGTGCCGCCGTTCAGGCTGATCACGGCTCCAAGCTGCACGCCGTCCATGTCCCTGTCGCCGGATTGGACCGTGTAGCCGAACAGGAGCAAACTCGTCCCGCTTCCTGACAGATAGCTTGCCTGACGCGACGTGCTGCCGACCACCACGGAGAGGTACGGTGTGCCGCCGACTATTACGTTCTCGCTGAATTGCACGGCAAAGGTCAGGTTGTTTCCGCCGTTGTAATATCCATTGGCGGGGACCGAAACGGAGGTGACGACCGGGGCGGACTGGGCGGAAGACGTTAGCGCGCAGAACAGCACGATCATCGAAAGAAGAATCAGGGAAAGTGGGCCAACCATGACGCGCTGCATGGACGTCCTGCCCGGAGAAGCCCGATCATGCCGGTTGTTCCCGCTGCTTTCCGGCGTCTCGGACAGCCGTCGAAAGGTTGGGGCCGGACGGCCGGGCAGGGAGAGGGCCATGAAAAAAACTCGCAGTGGTTTAAAATATCGCACAGGAATGCGCTTCTCTACACGGAAGACGCGTCCGCTGACTTGATAAAACTTGCGGTGAGGCTAAGGTTGGCCCCTTATCCAACCGTAGTCTTTGATATTTTCAATGAACGATCATTTCGAAAGTTCCGATCGGGAGCCGGCTTACGATCCGCCCCCGGCGGGTTACAATGCATCTTCGCTCCGGAAGGCGCCGCCCCCGCGAATGCTCGACCATCCCCGCATTGCGCGCGCTGTGCGCATGATCGAGCGTACTCCCGCCGCGTCAACGACCTTGCAGGACATTTCGGCCCATCTCGGCCTCAGTCCGTTTCACTTCCAGCGGCAGTTCCAGGAGGTCATGGGGGAATCGCCAAGCGCCTATATGCGCCGCACACGGCTCGACCGTGCGGCGATGAACCTGCAGATGAGCGGGCAGCCAATCACGCACATCGCGTTCAACGCCGGCTATGCCAGCCATGAGGCTTTCATCCGCGCGTTCCAAAGGCAATTCGGATTGACGCCTTCGGATTACCGTGTCGCGGCCCAGAAGGTGCTGCCGGCTCGGCCGAGACCGGAAAAGACGGACCTGGCGCGGGTGAAGGTCGGCCAGCGTCCGGAATTGAGGCTTTGGGCCATGCGGTTCTATGGATCCTATGCACTGGTCGAGGACAACTGGCGGAAATTTGCCGACTATCTGGAGCGGATCGGCTTTCCACTTGAAGAAGCGCGGCCGGTCGGCATCATCCTCGACACGCCGCTGATCACGCCAGGGGAACTCGTCCGCTACGACTGTGCTGTCGTGGATCAGGGTTTTCCCACTGACAATACCGCCCTGTCGCCGCTGCGGTTTCGGGCGGGCCGCTATGTCTCGATGAACCATTCAGGTTCTTACGCCGAGATCCTTCGGACCTACGAATTCGTCAGCGTCGATTGGCTCGCGGCATCCAGCGAAATGTTCCTGCCTGATGGCAACGGGGGATATGAATTCTACAATTCCCCGCCCTGGAACCATGTCGGCACCATGCAGAATCTCGACATCGTCCTTCCTTTGGCAAGCTGAAACTTATTTGTCCTGAGCGGAACTTCGCGCCGAGCCTCAGGTTGAGCCTGATGACCAATGAAGCAGCATGGAGGTTTCTCATGCTTCTGAAGCTCATCACGGCATCCATCCTTTCCATCGGGCTCGCCACTTCCGCAATGGCGCAGTCATCGGGCGTTGGCGGCGGTGCGGGCGGTGCGGCCAATGGCACAGGTGGTGTTGGCGGCATTTCCGGCGGCGGCACTATCGGCTCCGGCGCATCCGGTGGCGTGGGGACCGGCACGGGTGCCGGCACCGGCAATACGATATCGCCGAACGCAACCGGCAGCATCAACACCCTGCCCAATCCCGACACGACGAACCCGGCAGCGCGCGGCACGTCCGGCACCGGCAATGGCATGGGCAAGGGAACACCCGATTGCAACGGAATGACCGGCACCGGCGCCTCGGCCGGGCTTCCCGGATCGGACACGTCCGCACAGGTGCGCTCGAACTGCTAGAGCAATTCCAGCAGAAGTGCGCAGCGGTTTTGCGTGCGGAATTGCGTGCAAACGGCTGTCGGTGTTGATGCACCTCAAACGTCCTATGTTCGACGAGGCGACACCTTGTCGATTGAAACGACAGTTTGGAGATTGGAAAACATGGCGCTCAAGCGGATGGACAATGTAGGAATCGTCGTCGAAGACCTCGGAGCGGCGATTGATTTCTTTCGCGAACTTGGCCTTGAGCTCGAAGGGCGGGCCATGGTCGAAGGAGAATGGGCCGGGCGCATCACCGGACTGGGCGATCAGCATGTCGAGATTGCCATGATGCGCACACCTGATGGCCACAGCCGGCTCGAGCTCTCCCGATTCCTCAAGCCTGATGTCGTCGCAGATCACCGGAATGCCCCGGTCAACGCGCTCGGCTACCTCCGTGTCATGTTCGCCGTCGATGACATCGACGAGACGCTTGAGAGGCTCAGCACGCGCGGTGCGCAGCTCGTCGGCGAAGTCGTCCAGTATAAAGACGCGTATCGGCTCTGCTACATCCGTGGGCCTGAAGGGATTCTCATCGGATTAGCCCAGGAACTCGGCTGAGCGCATCCTCCACGGTCGGCTGGATCGCGGCCTGCCCATTTCCCTACGATCGGAAGGGACAGGCCGCTGTCGCAGGGCGCTACTTCAACGGCAGAAACAATTCCACGACGACCTCATGGACCGGCACATTCGGAGGGAAGGAAAAATGCCGCTGGCAATAGATCGGGAAGTCGCGCGCCTCCTCGCCGCTGGCCGGAAGCCAGTCACGATAAAGGTAGAGTGCGGCGGGCTCCAGATTGTGGGTATCGTGGACGACGCGGATGACCGCGCAGCGTCCGCCCGGGATCACGCCGGCCTTCATCACCTCATCATCGGCATCGATCGGCCGGCCGGTCCCGACACACAGGTCCATGCTATAATCGGCGGGAATCGCGGGGGTTCTCGGCGATCGGAAGATGTTGAAGGTAGGGCTTGTCTCTGGTGACAGGCCGGCGGCTTTGCGCCAGGCGATGAACCGCTCAATGCTGGCGCCGAGGGTCGCCCGGTCGCCCCGGTGCTCCAGGATCGCCACCGGCGTGGGCGGCACATCGCGGATCGTCACATCGTCTTCTTCATAGGTTATCTGCATGAGCTTGCTCCTTGCGTTTTCGAGGGGCCTGAAGGCGGCAAGCCACGGAGCCCAGTCGGGAGACTTCCGGAACGACGAAGGCGATTGCCCGAGCCGTTGCCGAAAGGCGCGGGCGAAGGCATCAGGCGCACAGTAACCGGCGTCCATCGCTATGTCGGTGACGCTCTGATCGTCCTTTGCGGCCAGCCTGTGTGAGGCGCGCTTCAAACGGGCGAGCTGGACATAGCGATGCACCGACAAGCCGAACGTTGCCGAGAACTGCCGGTGAAAGTGAAACTTCGAGAAGGCTGCGACGCTGCTCAGCGCGTCCAGGTCCAGATCGTCGTCCAGATGCCGGTCTATGTGATCCAGCACCCGCTGCATCCGGGCATGGTAGGCTTGAAGCGCCGCCTTCATCGTTCCGTCCTCCGTGGCCGCACCAACTAAGCGCAGGCAGACATGACGCGCTCGACCGATCTTGCGGTTTTGTCACGGGCCGCAGACCGTCGACAATGGCGAAAAGGGGGAAGCCATCCGAGATCCGGTTGACGGCGACGTCGTCTGTCCTCGGTAACCCAGGCTCAGGACTCATTGACTGGAGCCGGACGATGACGGCGCGGCGATACGGATCGGCGCCTTGTACCCCATTTGTAGCCCTTGGAAATCTCTCCGATCCAAGAGAAGATCATCCCGCTCTAGCTTTAGAGGGGAGGCGCTGATGGAAAACCACGAGCCGTTTTTACGTGAGGCGATTGCGCTCTCGAAATCCGCGGTGGAACAGGGAGACGAACCGTTCGGCTCCGTGCTGGTGAAGGACGGCAAAGTCATCCTGCGCGCCGAAAACAGCGTCTTCACCGGCCACGATATGACGAACCACGCCGAGATGAACCTGATCAAACTGGCGGCACAGCATTACGACACTGCATATCTTGCTGACTGCACGCTCTACGCCAGCACGGAGCCGTGCGCGATGTGCTCCGGGGCGATTTATTGGTCGGGCATCGGCCGTATGGTGTTTGCGTGCTCCGAAGCGCGGCTTGGTGAGATTGCCGGGATCGGGTTGAACGTGCCGAGCCGGGCGGTGCTGCAGACCGGCGCGCGCATTGTCACCGTCGACGGCCCGAACATCGAAGAAGAAGCCGCCGAGGTACATAAAGCATTCTGGCCGAAGCATCTGGGCAAGGCCTAGGACTCGTTGATTGACTAGCGCAGCGCCCGCAGCGCATTCAGGATCACGGCCACATCGATGACTTCCTGCAGCATGGCCCCCGTGACCGGCGGCAGGAAGCCGGCGCCGGCGAAGATCATGGCGACGAGCGAGAGGCCGATGCCCGCGAAAATGCTCTGGACCGCGATGGCGCGGGAGCGTCTGGCTATTTCGATGGCAGAGGCGATCCTGCCCAGATCGTTGCGGATCAGGACGATGTCGGCGGCTTCGGCAGCGGCCGCAAGATTGGTGGCTCCGACGGCGATGCCGACATCGGCGGCTGCGAGTGCTGGAGCATCGTTGACGCCATCGCCGACCATGAGAACCTTTCCGCCCAGGCGTTTACTCGCCGCGCGTTCCCTGGCGATGACCTCGACCTTCTCGACGGGGGACAATCGCGCCTCGACGGCATCCAGCGACAGCGAGCCGGCAATGGCGGCAGCGACGCTGCGCTCATCGCCGCTCGCAAGCACGATCCGGCCGAAACCTAGCTTGCGGAGCTTGGCGACAAGTTCGACGGCATCGCCGCGCAGGCGATCCTCGAAGCCGATTTCGCCAGCAAGCCGGCCATTGATGAAGACACTTGCCTGCATTGTGCCTTTTCTCTCGGGGGCACGCGGCGGCTTGCCCTCGGGCGTGAAATAGGTATCGCCGCCAACGCTCACCCTGATACCATCGACAAGCCCGGAGATGCCGGCGCCCGGAAGCTCCGATACATCAGTCGGGCGTGACAGCGTCAGCTGGTGTCTCTGGGCCTCCCTGACGATCGCGCGGCCGACGACATGCGAGGATGCCTGGTCCAGCGAGGCGGCAAGCCGCAAGATCCTGTCCGGTCCTTCCGGCCCGTCGATCGAGACTACCTCGGGATCGCCGGCCGTCAGCGTGCCGGTCTTGTCGAAGACCGCGACGGAGGCGTCGGCCAGGATCTCCAGCGGCCCTGCGCCCTTCACCAGCACGCCCGCCCTTGCAGCCTTCGAGGTTCCGGCCGCAAGGGCGACGGGAACGGCGAGGATCAGCGGGCAGGGGGTTGCAACGACGAGAACCGCGACGATGCGCGCCATGTCACCGGACAGGATGGCGGCGCCGAGCGCGATTGCCAGCGTCAGCAGGAGAAAGGCGATAGCATATCGATCGGCCAGCCGCGCTATCTGCGCCTTGGAACGCTTCGATGCTTCGACCAGTTTGACGATGCCGGAATAGGTACTGTCCTCGGCGCGGCTTTCCACCCTGATCTCGATTGCGTCCCCGGCATTGGTGGCGCCGCTCGAAATCCTCTCGCCGCCGGAGACGACGACCGGAAAGGCTTCGCCGGTCAGAACGGATTGATCGATCGATGCATGGCCTGTCATCAGCGTGCCGTCCGCCGGGATGACGTCGCCTCTGCGGATCATCAGGACATCACCCACTGCAAGTTCCGGAATGGGGACTTCTTCGATACCATTCTGGCGCAGGCGAAGTGCCGTTCGCGGCACCTGCGCCAGCAAGGCCGTCATGCCTTCGTCGGCACGCCGATGCGCATAGGCTTCCAGAAACTGGCCGCCGGCATACATGAGGGCGACGATCGCTCCGGCAAGATATTCGCCGAACCAGAGGGTCGCGGCCATTGCGAGCGCGGCGATCAGGTCGAGACCGAGATCGCCGTTTCTGAGCTTGGAAAAGATGTCGATCAACAGGAATGCGAGAGCAGTGCAGGTGCTTGCCGCCAGCACGAACCGGCTTGCACTACCATGGCCCAGCAGGAACAGACAGAGAGCCACCAACAGACCGATGAGGGATGCCGACGCCATGATCGTCGACCTCAATCCGATGCTGGGCATCCAGGCGGGCAATTCCCCGAAAATGCGAATTCGGGGTTGAGCCTTCGTCTCGTCCAGAACGCTCATGGTCGAACGCCTCCCATTTCCTTTCGAGTGCGCAGGATCGATGCTTTGAAATCGTTGCCCGACACCGGTTATGCGCCCGGGAATTTGGCACAATAACAGGATTTTTCCTTGATCTCTCTCAAGCTGCGCCTGCCTGGCAGGAGCGGGTCGGCAATCGGGCTGACCGGTAGCCGCGCTCGCGATGCCGCAAGCGCCATAAATAGCTGGCGTAAGCGGTGTGCCGTCGCAGGTTGACAGAAAAACCTGGATTCGGCGTTGATGTCCGGAACCCTTAATGGGCATGGCGGCTATGTGCCAACTGCGGTCATTGCGTTGGGGAGGGTAACCCCTATGGTGGAGTCTTAACGGCACACTCGAAATCCTCCGCGGAGGCTATTTTTTCCTGGGGAACTCGGAGATGGCTCGAATTGCGATAGTTGGAAATGCTGGAGGCGGTAAATCTACACTCGCACGCCAGCTTGCTAACAAACTCGGAACACGGCACACGGAAATCGATAGCCTGCTTTGGCAGGAGGGGTGGATCGACATGCCCCTCGAAGTTTATAGGCAGCGGCATGCTGACATTATAGCCGAAGATCACTGGGTAATAGATGGCCTTGGTCGCGCAGATTCCATACCCGAGCGACTGGATCGCGCCACGGATATCGTGCTTGTTGATATGCCACTGTGGATGCACTTTTGGTTGGCGGCTGAGCGGCAGATTGCTTGGGGTGCTGGATTACTCGAGCACCGCCCCGGTGGCCTCACAACAATGCCCCCCACCAAAGCCCTATTTCAAGCGATGTGGGATGTTGAGCAATCTTGGATGGCCAAGATTCGCGCCTTGTGCGTCGAGGCAGAGCAGCAAGGGAAAGCAGTGGTCCGTTTGACAAGCGTCGAGGAGATCGACGCTTTCGCCGCTTCAGCATCATATCCGTGCCGAAACCCGATCTCGGGCTAGGCCCTACTATGCCGCAGTGTCAGGGGCACCTGATTTAGAAAAACCTCCAAACGCTTTCTGATCGATGAGTATCAGAGTGTTTGCCAAGGAAGGCGTGGTTTCCTTGATCGCCTCAAGCCCCTGATCGAACAGGCGCTGCAGGCTTTCAATGCAGCGTTTCGTTCAGGACTGGCCTGTTTCTGCCGAACGTATACGACCATCACTTGTCTATTAGGTTTCGCTGCGTTAAATTATGCAAGATTTAGTTGCATTCATTGTACCAGATCGACAGGTCAATGGATGGCGAAGCGATACCTTCGGATGACACCATGATCTGGAACAATCGCATCACACGCATCACCGTTGGTCTGCTGCTGCTGGCAATCATCGCTGTCGTCTCATTGCCAGCGATTACCGGTTTTACGAGCCTTGATGGCACCGTCAATGCGCGGTTCGCTGTTGTCAATTCTCCGATCGACGGCACGATTGCGGAAGAACCCCTCAAGGTCGGTAGTCCGGTCAGAGGGGGACAATCCCTCGTGGAAATCAGGAATACGCGCGTCAATCGCGCAATCCTCGCTTCGCTCGAGGCAGATCGCAACACCGCACTCGACCGCGTCTCGGCACTTAAAAAGGAACGGGAGGAGCTTTCCGCGCTTCGCGAAGAATTATCTGCCAGATTGGAAGTCTACAAGCAGACTACCATTGCCAATCTCGAACGCGAAGTCGAAATCCTGCGGAAGAAAGTCGAGGTGTCGCAAGCGCAGGATCTGGTCGCGCAGGTCGACCTGAACCGTCGGATGGAGCTCGAGTCAAAAGGCATACTTACGCAGAAGCTGGTTGAGGCCGCGCGCGCCGCAGGAGCTGCGACCGGCGGCGAAGTCGAAATCAGCAATCTAACTGTCGAACAATTGCAACAAAGGCTCAATGCGGTCCGCCAGGGAATCTTTGTCTTCGGCGACGGACAGAATGACGTGCCTTATTCGCGACAGCGCGAGGACGAGGTTGTCGTTCGCATCAACGACTTGAACTCACGCATAGCGGAAAATGAGACAAAAGCCACTGAAGTTCAAAAGCAGTTGGTCGAAGAGGGAAACCGTGTCGACAGCCTTGAATCCGCGACCGCGATAGCGCCGTTCGACGGCGTTGTTTGGAGCAGGAGTATCGTCGATGGTTCGAACGTCGTGCTGAACGACGAGCTGATGCGTCTCCTCGACTGTCGAGAGCTGTTTGTGGATATCCTTGTTCCCGAGGTCAATTATGACGAGATCTATCCTGGACTTGTCGCGCAGGTGCGCTTGTTCGGTCGCAGCGATGTCTTCAAGGGCACGGTCATTTCTGTCAGAGGCAACTCGGCTTTGGTCGAGACTGATTCCTTCGCCGCCAGCTTGCCGCCGTCGACACAGCGCAATGCCCGTATTCGGGTTCGCCTTGATCCATCCGTCATGAACGACGATTTTGCGAATTCCTGCCAAGTGGGGCGCACAGTGCAGGTACGGTTTTCCAAGCACGGCATCGACGTGTCCAACTGGGTCAAAAGCCTGTGGTTCAGTATCTTGTAGCGCTGGCTCCGACCTTTCTCGTTTTAGCCTTCTTTTTCCTGGGGCCGTTCAATTGGTCGCGCCATCACACCTGGACACGGGCGGTGACCTGCGCGTTTGTCGCAGCAGTCGCATTGCGATACATGTTCTGGCGCTTGACGGAGACAGTGCTTCCCTATCCCAACGACGGTGCGAATTTCTACTGGGTTTGGATCCTCTTCGTCGTGGAGATTCTCGCGTGCGTCGAGGTCATCCTTTTTCTGGTATTGATGAGCCGCTACGTCGACCGGAGCGCAGAAGCGGACAGGCTGGCTCGCGTTTTCTTTGCGCGAGAGCAACGTGAACTTCCGACTGTCGATGTTTTCATTCCCACCTATAATGAGCCGCTCGACGTGCTCGAGCGAACCATCGTCGGCGCTCTGTCGCTGGATTATCCTTCCGACAAATTGAATGTGTATGTGCTTGACGATCAACGCCGAGACTGGCTGAAGGCCTATTGCGAGGAGAAGAACGCCATCCACGTCACTCGCGGCGACAACAGCCATGCCAAAGCAGGCAATATGAACAATGGGCTGAAGGTCAGCTCGGGCGAGTTTATTGCAGTCTTCGACGCCGATTTTGTTCCCTATCGACATTTTCTTCGCCGGACTCTGCCCTTCTTCAGCGATGAAAGCATCGGCATCGTCCAGACACCTCAACATTTCTTCAATGTCGATCCGGTGCAATCGAACCTGGGTTTGGAGAATATCTGGCCGGACGAGCAGCGCTTGTTCTTCGACGAGATCGCGCCCAGCAGAGACGCCTGGGACGTCAGCTTCTGCTGCGGGTCATGCTCGATTGCCCGCCGCAAGTCCGTCGACGCAATAGGCGGTTTTCCGACGGAGTCGATCACAGAAGACCTGCTGACCACTCTTTCGATGCTCAACAAAGGCTACAAGACCCGCTACCTGAATGAGCGGCTGTCGATGGGACTGGCTGCCGAAAACCTGACCGGCTATTTTGTGCAGCGCGAACGGTGGTGTCAGGGAGGAATTCAAACCCTTTACCTTTATAATGGCCCGTTGCGCGGCCCGGGATTGACGCTCTTTCAACGGATCATGTTCCTGCCAGCATCATGGCTCGTGCAATATCTGGTCCGCTTCATGATATTGCTCGTTCCCATCGTCTATCTCTGGCTCGGCCTGATCCCGCTTTATTTCACTGATATAGCCGACTATGTGGCTCATCAGGTGCCCCTGCTGGCGGCGTATTTTATGCTTATGCTGTGGATCACCCCGACGCGCTATCTGCCTGTGATTTCCAGTGCCGTCGGGACCTTTGCGACATTTCGCATGTTGCCTACCGTGGTCTCCAGCCTGGTGCGACCATTTGGCAAGCCGTTCAGGGTGACGCCAAAGGGCAGTGGCAACGAGTCAAACCAGTTCGACCGCTACAGCTTCGCCTGGATCGCAAGCATGATTACGGTCACCGTTCTTGGTCTGCTGGTCAACATCGTACCGGAAACGTCGCACGTGCAAGGCCAGTTTTCACCGGTCGCGGCCTGGTGGTCAGGTATCAATATCGTCGTCTTGCTCATCGCGTCACTCATCTGCTTTGAGAAACCCCGGCGCCTGTTTCATGCGTTCAAGCTCGATGAACCCGCGATCGTAGACGATGTCCCTGGCCAAATCGTAAGTTTGGCACTGGACAAGGCGGTCGTTGCAGTCCCGACCATGGCCCGATTTCAATCCAAATCCGTCGTGCTTAAACTGCCCGGCTTTGCTCCGTTCAAATCAGAACTCAGACAGGTCACCCAACGACGCAGGACCATAAGTCGCAGCGGTGACAAGCAATCCTACTACCTGCACCTGCATTTCGAACTCGGTGACTCTGCTCGCGACAGCATGATTGTGAAACTCTACACTGGTCAATATTCGCAGGACATTCGCGACATCGATAAAGTCGCGGTCTCTCTCAATCTTCTTCTGCGGTCGTTCGGGCGGACGCGCACGTTGTAATCGACCGTCAAAGCGCGGATCGTCCGGCCGGCGTCCTCTTGAGGTCCAGAAGCCTTAGTAGGCACGGCGATCATGCGCCAGAAGCGGCCAATGGCCCACCGGCTTGCCACCGTTGCCAATCGCAAAACATCCAAGCCCGCGGATGTGCTACATTGCGTCATCGCGTGCTTCTGTTGCGGGAGGGATCGAGAATGCAGCGCAAGCTGGCTACGATCATGGTCGGGGATTTCGTCGGCTCCACCACGGCAATGGAATCGGATGAGGAAGGCGCGATTGCCCGGATCGACACTATCCTCGAGACTGTTCGCATGGTCGTCCAGCGCCATGACGGCCGTGTCTTCGGCACGGCGGGTGATGCCCTGCTCGCCGAGTTCGGGAGCCCCGTCAATGCGCTGAGGTCCGCCATCGAGGCGCGCGCCGAGATCGCTGCCCTTCCTGGGGCGAGCGGCGGCGACATGCGGTTCGGCCTCCATCTCGCCGACGTCGTCGTCGTAGGCTCGGACCTGCGCGGCGATGGGGTGAACATCGCCGCGCGCATCGAGGCGTCTGCGCCACCTGGCGCAATCGAGGTTTCAGGGCTGCTTTACGACCAGGTCCGGCGGGTCTCGCCTTGCGGATTCGAAGACATCGGCGAACGGCAGCTGAAGGGAATTTTAGAGCCGATCCGGATCTACCGGGTCACTGAACTGGTGGACCGTCACGTCTTCCAGTTCGCTCCGACGCGATCCGCCCCCAATGCTGCCCAATCTCCCCGTACCAACTCGATCGCAGTGGCGCGGTTCGACGTGGCGCCCGGCGCTATCGCAGATCAATGTTTCCTGGCGGAGGGCATTACCGACGATCTGACGCTTGAACTCAGCCGCCTGAGGGGCCTGTTTGTCAGTTCGCGCTCGGCGGCAACCGCGCTGACGACGAAAGATCCCGTCGAAATCGGCCGCCTTCTCGGCGTCGGCTACGTCATCAGCGGCTCGATCCGGCAAGTGGGCGACGACCTGCGGGTCAACATCGCGCTTACCGAGACGGGAGAGGGGCTCGTCATCTGGTCGGATCGTATCAGGCGTCCGTTTCGCGAGTTGCTCGATGTGCTGGACGAGATCATCGCTCGTGTTGCAGCAACCGTGTCCGGACGGATCGAGCAGTCGGAACTTGCGGCAGCACGGCTGAAGCGCCCGGAGAATATGACGGCCTATGAGTATTATCTGCGCGGTCTGGACCATCACCGGCTGATTGGCGTATCGGATATTCACGTCCACGAAGCCATGGCCTGGTTCGAGCGGTCAATGGCGGCCGACCCCGGTTTCGGCCGTCCCTTCGCAATGCATGTCTGTTCGTGGAGCAACCTGCCAAGCTTTGACCTCAATAGGGCCGAACAACAGGTCGCGCATGCACTCGCCCTCGACCCGTCCGACCCGGAAGCCCATCGCATCATGGGCGCGATCAAGATGAAATCGGGCGACTTCGTTTCGTCGCGTTACCATCACATTCGTGCCCACGAACTCGCTCCGAACGACGCCTATATTCTCGGCCGCAGCGCGGCGTTCTATGTCTATGCCGGGGAGGCCGAGCACGCCCTCGAAATGCTTGATCGTGCCGAGACGCTTGATCCGTTCCTGCCGGTCTGGATCACCGAAGAACGGGTGGCGGCCCTCTACGCGTTGAGCCGTTTCGAAGAGATGATGCGCGTCGCCCTGACGCTGCCCTTCCAGACCAGGCGCAAGTCGCTCTACCAGGTTGCCGCGAGCATGGCCTGCGGCGACGCTGGAAAGGCTGAATTCCTGGTTCGGCAAGCGCTTTCCCTCGATCCGAGCCTGTCGGCGGTCTATATCCGGACGCAGGAGACCTATGCAGACGAATCCGTCACCGACACCCTTGTTAAGCGGAATTGCGATGCCGGCCTGCCGCTGACGCCGCGCAAGCCCGTAGCCCGGAAGAAGTCACTCTCGCTGAGATGATGATCGCCATCGCGCAGATGCCATCAGACGCATGTGGTCCATCGGGATGACGCGGCGGCCGCTTCTACGCTTTAAGTCTGGCGATCTGCGGGCCGACAATCGCGGCAAAGAGGCTGGGCTCGCCAAGCGCTCGGGCCGATAGCATTGCGCCATGAACCGACGCCATCAGGATCTGCGCTTCTTCCTCGGGCGATCTGGCGAGCCGGAAGAGCTTCTTCTCCACACCAGCCTTCAGCACCGATGTCAGCCAGGCTGCCAGGTTCTCGAAATGCCGGCGCACATGGGCTGCGACCGGCTCCGGCAGCATCTGTATTTCGGCCGCGAGCATGGCGCAGACGCAGAAGGGCTCCGACGCGTCGAGGATGCATTTCTGCCAGTAGTTCAGATAGGCCTGCAGCTGCTCGACAGGGCCGGGGACGTGCTCGCGCAGCGACTTCAGGCTAGATTCGGCGCGCTGCGTATAGCGGTCGACCAGGACCTGCACGAGCTCGGCCTTGGTGGGGAAATGGTGGTGGATGCTCGCCTTGCGGATGCCGACCGCATCGGAAATATCGGCATAGCTGAAGCCGTTATAGCCTCCCGCCACGACGAGGGACTGCGCTACATCAAGGATCTTTTCCGAGGTCGTCTGTTCCATGCAGCTTGCCTATCTGCGGGTAGGAAGGCTGTCAAGTTTGGCACGGCGGGCTCGCTCACGCGCATGTGTTCCAGCCGGCAGAGGGCAGCGGCGTTTGACGGTTGACTCTCTAAGCCTAGCTACCTACTAGTAGGAAGATAAAACAAGGAGCCTGTCATGCAAAACCAATCTTCTCCGCAATCGAGCTGGTTGCGATCCTATTATTTCGTCCGTGCGCTGTTCTCGATCGGCTGGATCATCGCCGCCATTCTCTCGGCCACTCTGTCGGGAAGCCAATCGGCGCTCGCCTCCCTGCTGCTCGTCACCTACCCAGCCTGGGATGCGGCGGCGAACCTTGTGGACGCCCGCTCTAACGGCGGCCTGAAGGCCAATCCCGCGCAGACGTTCAACGTCGCCGTCAGCACGATCACCACGCTTGCCGTCATCATAGCCGTCCTGAACAGCACCTATGCCGTCCTCGCGGTCTTCGGCGTCTGGGCCATCCTTTCCGGCCTGTTGCAGCTTTCGGCCGGCGTGCGGCGCTGGCGCATCTACGGCGCGCAATGGGCGATGATCCTCAGCGGTGCGCAATCCACGCTCGCCGGCGGTTTCATGATCAGCCAGTCCTTCGGCTCCACGCCGCCGAGCATCCTCGACATTGCGCCCTATGCCGGGTTCGGTGCCTTCTATTTCCTGCTGTCGGCTGTGTGGATGACGGTTGCGGCATATCGCAAGGCGAATGCGTGATGGGTGAGGGGCGCTAGCCCCAAACCGGAATGTGAAATATTTTCCGCGAATGTCTCGCGCGAAACTCCCTCTTGCAAAGGAATTCACGGAGCGCTTCGTGCTGATGGCATGGGCGCGCGGAGAATTGCCCATCGTCATCCTTCCCGCGGATTCCAAAGCCGAAGGTTGTGGAATTCCGCTGATGCGACCGAGCGCAATACCCGCGCAAGTTTATACATGCATATGAGTGCTCAACTTTGGTGAGGGATGCGGGGGCGCGTCCCGCAATATCTGCATTTGCGCCGGCAAGGGGGCACGCATGACGGTTACCAATTCGATTATGTCATCAATGACATACCGGTTTTCAAAGACGACGATTGAGGAATGGCGGGCTGCAAAGTCCGGCGGGCAGAGCGGCGGTGACCGCCAGGCTGCGCCTTCGAGCCCTGCTCCGGACAAGAGCGGCGAAAAGGACGGTGCCAGCGCCACCTCGATAGTGCGGTATGTCCGGCAGCATTCGATGGAAATGTCGCTAAATATCCTCGTCGGTACGGGCGGGGACGACAGGCTGCACGGCGGATCGAATGGTTTCGTCGATGCTGGCGCCGGCAACGACGAGGTGTCGACCTATTCCGACGCGATGGTCGATGGCGGCGACGGCAGTGATTATATCAGCACCTATGATCATGCGACCGTCAGCGGCGGGCGTGGCGACGACGTCATCGATACCTACGACCATTCCGTCATCGAGGGTGGAGACGGCAACGACGAGATCTGGACCTATGCCAACTCCACGGTGGATGGCGGAGCCGGTGACGATAGAATAAGTGGCTACGGCTATTCCGATGTCAGAGGCGGCGCCGGCAATGATCACGTGTCCGTCAACGATCATTCGAAGGTGAATGCCGGGGCGGGCAATGACTGGGTGAGCGGCTACGACTATTCGACCGTCGACGGCGGAGACGGCAATGACTATATCTCCGTCTATCGTGACTCCACTGTTGATGGCGGGGCCGGCAACGATGTCATCGAGACCTACGAACGGTCCGTCATCACCGGCGGCAAGGGCGCCGACCGGATCCAGACCGGCGGCGGCTCGATCCTCAAATATGCCGCGGGCGACGGGCGCGACCAGATCATGGTCTCCGGCTCCGCCACGCTGGAGCTCGGCGAAGGCGTTTCTGCCGATGCAGTGCAGGTCACCGTCAATGGCCGTACGGCGACCATCAGCATCAATGGCAATCCCGACGATGTCATCACCGTCGAGCTTTACGCCGCAGCATCGTCATCGCTGACGATCGCCTTTGCGGATGGCAGCACCCGGCAGGTCACCGCCCAGCCGACGAGCGGAGGCGGCACACCGCATCTGCCGCAAGGCCCCGTCGTCTTGCCGCCTGGCGAGACGCCGATGTCGAAGGAGGCGTTTGAAGCAATGATCCGTGACCCGAACATGTCGCAGGCGCAAAGGGAATATCTTGTCGGCTCGTTGGCGCCGGCGATCTACGGCATTCCTAAGTACGATCTCTCCAATGCCGTGCGGTTGACACTGCCGCCCGGCGCCGCCCGGCCCATGTCGCCGGAGGTCAAAGCCCAGCTTGCTGCCAGCGAAGAGCTGGCGCGGCAGCTGCAGGCGGAACGTGATGCTGAGAGGGCTGCCAATCCGGACCTCTACAATCCGCAGACCGAGAGCAATGACATGTATGAAACAAATGTCGCAACATTGCCCGATGACGCCGTCAAGCCGCGGATCGAATATATCACCTATCTCATTCAGAGCGGCGAGGCTGACAAATATTCGTTCCACGCCGGAAACGGCGACCAGACCACCAATTCGATCCACCAGTTTCTCTTCTGGCTGCAGCAACGCGCTCAGGAGATGGAAAGCGACGGCACCTATTCGCCTGGTATGTTCGGGTAAACAGGGACCGAACTGTTAATCGAGTTTCCGTGCTTGGAGGCTTGGGTGGTTGCGGTGGAGCTGCTGGATAAGCGGCGGGGATGGATGTTGTTGGGTGAGGCATCCATATACCTCCCTCATTCCTGTGCTTGTCACAGGAATCCAGCCACCGCGCGTCCGCGCGGTGAATGACTCATCCAAGACTAGAAGATAAAAAGTCTTTTCTGCCCAAAGACTTGGGCAGGCTGGATTCCTGTGACAAGCACAGGAATGAGGGGTGGGGAGGAGGGCATTGGTGCCCAAAGCAACCTTCGCATTCGAGGGGATGTCGACGAAGGATGGGGATGTTCTCTCACCGTCATTTCCAATCCGCCGGTTGGCAAATCGCAGCCGCAGCGGCTAATCTCGCACAACCCCACTTTCGGCCGCCGCTCCCCGCGGCCCGGCCACCCACATTACGAGGATACCATCATGAGCACTATCGAAGCCGTCGCCGAAGAGGCCAAGGGCTGGCGCCGGCATATTCATCAGAATCCGGAGCTGCTCTTCGATCTGCCGGAGACGGCGGCGTTCGTGGCGGGCAAGCTCGCGGAGTTCGGCTGCGAGAATGTCACGACCGGGCTTGCCAAGACCGGTGTCGTCGCCGTCATCGAGGGGGCGAAAGGTTCCGGCAAGACGATAGCGCTGCGCTGCGACATGGATGCGCTGCCGATGTCGGAGCAGACCAATCTTCCCTATGCCTCCAGAAATGCCAACCGCATGCATGCCTGCGGCCATGACGGGCACACGGCCATGTTGCTTGCCACCGCCAAGTGCCTAGTCGAAAACCGGGATTTCTCCGGCAAGGTCGTGCTGATCTTCCAGCCGGCGGAGGAGGGCGGCGGCGGAGCGCGGGTGATGATCGAGGAGGGGCTGCTCGAAAATTTCGGCATCGACGAGGTCTACGGCATGCATAACGAGCCGGGCCTTGAGATCGGTTCCTTTGCCACGCGCGCCGGCCCCTTCATGGCGGGTGCCGACCGTTTCGTCATCACCATCAACGGCAAGGGCGGGCATGCGGCAGCGCCGAACATGACGCGCGATCCGGTTCTCGTCAGCGCCCATATGGTCACCGCGCTGCAATCGATCGCCTCGCGCTTCACCGATCCCTTCGATCCCGTCGTCGTCTCCATCACCTTCTCGGAAGCCGGCAACGACAAGGCACTGAACGTCATTCCCGCCTCCGTGCGCCTCGGCGGCACGATCCGCACCATGCAGGCGGACACGAGGAAGGCCGTCGAACAGCGGTTCCGGGAGATCGTGCATGGCACGGCGAAGCTGTTCGAGACGGAAGCCGAGATCGACTGGCGGCCGGGTTATCCTGTCACGGTCAACGATGCCGGGAGGACGTCAGCCATCGTTGCGGCGGCTGCAAGGGTGGCCGGCGAGAGCCAGGTGGATCCGGCTTACGAGCAGTCGATGGGGGCGGAGGATTTCTCTTACATGCTGGAGAGGCGGCCTGGCGCGATGATCCTGATCGGCAACGGGGATAGCGCGGGTCTGCATCACCCGGCCTATGATTTCAACGACAAGGCGATTGCGCATGGGGTGCGCTATTGGCTGTCGCTGGTCGGGCAGGAGCTTGGGGGAAAGTAGAGCATGCTGGCAGTGGGGCCGCGGAGCATCCCGGTCTGCTGCCCACGCAATGGACAGCAGCTTTCCAGTCACTCGCTTTCCGGCTCAAGCCCAAATGCGTCACGAATGCCGATCCCGGTCGCCGATTGCCTTAATTGATTATGGAACAGAGCTGCGTCCCGGGGGTTGAGGTGCGAGGCCGATCCCGGCTTCAACCCTTAAGGAGAATATCATGCCGAACCAAAGCGCCTCCAACGACAGCGGCAAATCCGGCCAGTCGAGCAAGAGCAGCGACGTCAAGTCCACCAAGAAGGCTGCGGACACGAAGGGCAGCTCGAGCACACGCGGCGGCACTCACGAGCAGCACGTCAAGGCCGGCGAGCAGAGCCATAAAAGCAGCAAGTAGATCGGAAACGATCAGGGAAGGGCCCGCAGCAAGCGGGCTTTTTTTGTGCCCACGCCATGCCGGTTGCGGAAATTGCGCAACCTTCATTTCTCCATCCGATCAATAAGACGCGCCCGGCGCGGAACTATTCGGCTCCGCTTCTGTTAGGCATTGACCCACCGACGCATCAGATCCTCGGCAGGTCGTGAGAGACCCTCTCTCTGAAACATCTCGGGGCTTTCCGTTCTCTCCACCGCCCATCCCAGGATGGCGCGCGAATGCCGGCAGGCCACCACGCAAACACCCGAGCGGAATCTGTGTTCAGCACGCTGCATCGATGCAGGCGTGAACCAAAGGAATATGCCTATGCCCACCTCTCAGCCAACGATGGCCCAGCCATCGATCTCCCGGCCGCGCGGCGATGCCGTGACCGCCGATACCGGGGTCTTCGATCCCTCGCTTACCGGCGCCCTCAACAAGATCTCGTGGGGAGCGGTATTTGCCGGCGTGGTTCTCGCGCTTGCCGCCCAGTTTCTTCTGAACCTGCTCGGTGTCGGCATCGGCGCTGCCGTGCTTGATCCCGTCAGATCGGACAATCCGGCCGCCAGCACCTTTTCCATCATCGGCGGCCTCTGGTTCGTCGTTGCCGGCATTATCGCCGCCTTCATCGGCGCCTATGTCGCGAGCCGCCTCTCAGGCCGTCCCAGCCAATCCACGGGCGGTTTTCACGGCATCACCTCCTGGGCGGTGACGACGCTCGTCATTCTCTATCTTCTGACAACCTCCGTCGGTGCTCTTGTCGGCGGTGCATTCAGCGGCCTTTCGGGCGTGGTCAGCGGCGTCGGCAACAGTGCGGCGACTGCTGTGACCGCTGCCGTACCGGCAATTGCCTCGGCCACCGATCCGATGGGCGATATCGAACGCCAGATCCGCGATGCGAGCGGTGGCAACGAGCCGCAGGCCCTGCAGACTGCCGCAGTCTCCGCCATGCGGGCCGTGGCAACAGGCAACCAGGCCGGCGTCGATGATGCCAAGGCCCATGCTGCCGATGCTCTGGCCAAGGCCCAGAACATCCCCGTCGATCAGGCGCGCACCAAGGTCGATCAATATGAAGCCAACTACAAGGCTACGGTCGAAGCTGCCCGCCAGCAGGCGCTCGTTGCAGCGCAGGCCACGACCACGGCCGTTTCCAGAGGTGCACTCCTCGGCTTCCTCGCGCTCGTGCTCGGCGTCGTTGCAGCCTGGTTCGGCGGTGTTGCCGGCACCAAGCCTGCCGTCGTCGTCGAAGAATACACGCTTGGCAGAAATACCTGATCCAACCCCTGAAGGGACAAGACCATGCCAAAGAATCTCAACGATCTTCTCTATGAAACGCTCAAGGATATCTACTTCGCAGAAAAGCAGATCCTGACAGCCCTGCCGAGACTGGCGGAAGCGGCCCAGGCGACCGAACTGAGAGAGGCCTTCCAAACCCATGCCACCCAGACCGCCACCCATGTGGAGCGTCTGGAACAGATCTTCGACATCATCGACAAGCCCGCCGAGCAGAAGCCCTGCAAGGCAATTCTCGGCATCATCGAGGAAGGCAAGGAAGTGATGTCGGAATTCGAGGGAACGGCTGCACTCGATGCCGGCCTGCTCGCCGGCGCCCAGGCCGTCGAACACTACGAGATCAGCCGCTATGGCACGATGCTCGCCTGGGCCGAACGTCTCGGCCTCGATGAGGTCGCGGCCCTGCTTGCCGAAACCCTCGACGAGGAGGAGGCAACCGACGAGTTGCTGTCCGAGATCGCCGAGACGACGGTGAATGCCGAAGCTGCCTGATACTGGTCGTCATTGGCCGGCGTGCTTTTAACAGAGCACGCCGGCTTTCGTTTGCCCGGCGAACATCCGGTTGGGAGCGCGCCTTACAGCCACTTCGGCACTTCAACCCGCTGAAACGCGCGTAGCTCCTCGATCAATCCATCCGCATCCGCATTGACCGAAATCGAATATCGATGGGCCGGCGGCAGGAATTTCGTTTCCACCATATGGTCGATGAATTGCAGAAACGCGTCGAAAAATCCGGCGGAGTTCAGCAGGCCGACCGGTTTGTCGATTTCGGAGAGCTGGTTCATCGTCCAGACCTCCATCAGTTCCTCCATGGTGCCGATGCCGCCTGGCAGCGCGATGAAGGCATCGGCGAGTTCGGCCATACGCTGTTTGCGCAGGCGCAGGGTCGGCGTGATTTCGTCTGTCGTCAGGCGCGGGTGGGAATGTCCGCGCTGGTGCAGGCTTTCGGTGATGACGCCATGCGCCGTGCCGCCGGCTTCGAGCACGGCATCGGCGACGACGCCCATCAGGCCCTTTGTCGTGCCGCCATAGACGAGGCCGATACCCTCACGGGCCATGGCCCGGCCGAGCGCCCGGGCGCCATCGGCGAAATCTTCCGTTGCGCCGAAGTTCGATCCGCAGAATACCGCGATGGACTTGATGGAACGTGTCATGATCGGGCGCGCCTTTCCTATGCTTTTGCTCACACGCATTAGCGGCCGGCTGCCGCAAAGGAAAGCTGTCGGGAGGCTCTGTGCGGCGTCAGTCCCGATATGCACAACGCCGATCACGCAATGTCAGCCCGCCGGCAGCGAGACGCGGAAGAGGGCGCCGCCATCGCCGGCATTGGCGGCGCTGATATCGCCGCCGTGGTTAAGGACGATTGACTGGCAGATGGAGAGGCCGACGCCGACGCCGTCCTGCTTCGTCGTATAGAAGCAATCGAAGATGCGGCCGAGATCGGCAGCTGAGATGCCGTCACCGCTGTCGCGGATGGAGAATTGGACCCTCCCGTCCGCCTCGCTGGTGGCAATCTCGATGCGTCGCGGCCGCCTGCCACTGCTGACGACGGCTTCGATGGCATTGACGAGTAGGTTGACGACGACCTGCTGCATCTGGATGCGGTCTCCGAGGAAGGCAGGCAGGCCGGGCCCGCACGCAACCGAAAGGCGGATCGCGTGCATATCGGTCTCATGGCCGACGAAGGACAGCGCGTCCTTGACGATGTCGTTCAGATCGAGCGGCATCCGCGTGTTCGTCTGGCCGCTCGCCATGCCCCGGACGCGCTTGACGATTTCGCTCGCCCTATGGGCGCTCGCCGCCATGCGCGCGGCAAGCTCGCCGAGTTTGGCAAGGTTGGGCTCGTCGCGCGAGAGGTGCCGCATGGTGGTTTCGCAGTCGGTGACGATCGCGGCAAGCGGCTGGTTCACCTCGTGGGCGATCGAGGTCGCAAGCCTGCCGAGCATGGAAAGACGCGCCGTATGCAGCGGGTCGACCTCGTGTTCGTGTGGCTGTCTCCGCCCGGTGATATCCTCCAGCACGACGAGCAATGTGTCGAGACTTTCGGCCGAGGGGAAGGTAACCGACAGTTTGACATCGAGGACGGCGCCTTTGAAGCTGCGCATCTTCATTGGCTCCGAGAAGAGCTTGGTTCCGTCAAACCAGGCGCGCATCAGCCTTTTGATGGTCTCGGGCGAAGCCGCAAACAGGTAGCTCGCCGGCCCCACGAGATCATCTGACGAAGAGGCCTGTAAAAGAGAAACAGCCATCTCGTTGGCATCGGCGATGAAAAGGCCGGCCTGCGCGATACCACCCTGCCATAGGCCCTTCGACAACAGGTGCTCGGCATCACCCCTGGCTTTCAATCCGGCGAAGAGCGCCCTGAGACCCATGGCATCGAGCTGCAGGACCGGAACCGGGAGGTGATGGATGGAGACCGTATGGTGCGCCTCGCCGCGCGGGCGCTTTGCCGGCAGGTCGCTTCCGGCACCGCCCTTGATGACGACGATCGGCGCCTGTTCGGCAGATCGCTCGCTGCGTCTGGCGTCATTCCATCGAGCAGCGATGTTTCTCGCTATCGGCGTGTCGGCCATGCGCTCTTCCTATGTGTTCAGCCAATATGTTTCGGCCCATATGTTTCAGCGGGGGCAATAGTTTGCTTGAGACAATAGTTTCCCGTTGTGGGCGCGCGCCGTTTTTGAGCGCGCATCCACCTCGCGGCCGCCATTGGCGACACCACATCCGTCATGATAGTAGCCATCAGGCTGAATAGAGTCGTGGCAGGTTAGAGCGGGGGCAAGGGCGGCACAATGCCCGCTTCCGTCAACAGGGTGTTGCGCTCAGTGGAACGCAGATGATCGACCTGGATGATATCAGAAGCTTCGTGGCGGTGGTCGAAAGCGGCGGCTTCAACCGCGCCGCCCAGCAGCTCGGCGTCTCGAAATCGATCGTCAGCCGGCGCATCGCACGCATGGAAACGGATCTCGGCGCGCAGCTGATCAACCGCAGCACGCGCGGCATCAGCGCAACGGAGGCCGGGCTTGAATTCAAGCTGCGCTGCGGGCGCATCCTGGCCGAACTCGAGGAAGCGCGGGATGCGGTCGCCACCTATGCCGGCGGCGATGTCACCGGGCGTCTGAGGCTTGCCGCACCGCTTGCTTTTGGCCAGCGCTATCTCGGCCCGATCCTGACCGAGCTCGCCGGCCGCCATCCGCGCCTCGAGCTCGACGTGTCCTTTTCCGACCGCGCCGTCGATCTCATCGGCGAGCATTACGATGCGGCGATCCGGCTCTTCGAGCTGCGCGACCCCTCGCTGATTGCGCGCCGCATCGCGCCGGTCAGGCCCTTCATCGTCGCCAGCCCCGATTATATCGCCCGCCATGGCCGCCCGGGGAGGCCCGAAGACCTGCTTTCGCATGACTGCATCATCTATTCCGGGCGCCATATTCCGGAATGGAAGTTCCGTGTCGGCGAGCGCATGGTGTCGATCCGCCCGAACGGGCGGCTTCTGACCGATAATGCCGAGGTGCATCTGAGCTGGACGCTCGCCGGGCTCGGCGTGGCGGAGCTGCCGTCTTTCATCGTCGCCGATGAGATCCGCAAGGGCACGCTCGTGCCGGTGCTTGTCGATTATTATCTGGATGAGGGGGCGATCTACGTCGTGCGCCCGCCGGGGCCGCATGTTCCGGCCAAGGTGCGGGCGCTGATCGATATCATGCTGGAGCGGCTTGGCGGGGAGGGCAGTGCTGCCTATCCCTCGGTCCTGCGGGCACGAGAATAGCCCCTCTCCGGGAATTTCGTTACAGTTGTAACACAAGGCGCAGATACCCGCTTTCGGCCAGTTTCAAGCAAGTTCTGCTTTCCAGTTTGCGCGCATCCACACGCCAAACAAAAGGATGAAGCACCGTGATCGTCGGCTCCGATAATTCAACCCGCAACCTGTTCAGCTATATGCCCAGAGTCTCCGTCAGTGTTTTTGGCGAGGGGAAATACGAAAAGACAACCGGGGAGCTGGTGAATACGGTTCCGGCAAAAACGGATGATCAGCTGCTGGCCGAACTTTACGATCGCACCGCCCAGCAGACGCTCGACGATGCCGATATCGATGGCGACGGGCTGATGAGCAAGGACGAGTACATGGCCGCTCAAAAGCGGCTGGCCGATGCCGATAACAGGATCTTCGATATCGATGCCGCCGAAGAACGCTGGTCGACCTTCGATCCGACCGGCAAGGGGGCGATCGACAAGAATGAGATCATCGAGGGCCTGAAGATCCTTCTGCCGCTCAAGGTCGGCCATCTCGATGCCGACATGGCCGAGCGCATCCGGGCGCAGGCCCTGGAAGCCTCCAAGGAAGCGCTGCAGAATTTCCAGGAGGCGATGGATGCGGAGAGCAAGAAGCCGGCAATGGCGGAAACGATCAAGACGACGATTGCCGAGCAAGCCTCGCTGCTCTCGCTCTATGACGAGTTCAAATAGGAGAGCAGCGCCGGCGGGGCCACGAATGTTGCGTCGGCGCCTGATCAAACAAACAGGAAGTCAGGCGAACAGGAAGTCGCCGGACTGCAGGACATAGGCTCCGTTGAATGTGGCAACTCTGACGGCGCCGTCTCCTCCGGTGCCGTCCTCATCCCAGTAGAGCGTGCGGTCGGAGGTGTTGAAGTAGAACTGGGCGTCTGTGCCAATGGCGGTTTTGCCGACATGGAAATCCAGGGTGGATGTGGTCATGCCCTGGAAATCGCCGGACTGGAACGACAGGAAATCGTCCGCGCCAAAATCGTTGATGAAAGCGAAGTTCGATGCGCTGGGTGCGGCGAGGACGAAAGTATCAACGCCGCCGCCGCCGGCCAGGCCATCACTGCCGCCGCCGCTGACGAGCGTATTGGCTGCAGAATTGCCTGATATCTGGTTGTTGCCGCTATCGCCGATCCCGGTCACGGCGCCCGCCTGAAGGATCAGTGTTTCAGCGCCGGTTCCCGCGAGCGAATAGGTTTCGGCCGTGGAATAGATGATATCGTTCCAATCCCAGATGCTGTCACCGGTATCGTGGACGACGTCGCCGGCGCTGTCGACCTTGTATTTGTCGTTTCCATCCCCGCCATCCATGGTGTCGTCGCCGGTACCGCCGGCGAGTATGTCATCGCCGGAGCCGCCGTCCAGCTTGTCATTGTCGGCCCCGCCATCGAGATAATCGTTGCCATCGAGACCGGAAAGCGTATCGCTTCCGGCAGCGCCGCCGAGCGTATTGTTGCCGCTATTGCCCGTGATGACGTTAGCGAGCGCGTTGCCGCTCGCATACAGGTTACCCTCCGCGACAAAGGCGAGGTTCTCGACATTGGCCCCCAGCGAATAGCTCACCTGGGCGAGGATCGTATCGGTACCCTGTCCTGCCAGCTCCACGACCCTGTCGGCCGAGGTATCGACAATGTAGGTATCGTCGCCCAGGCCGCCCGTCATCCGGTCGTGGCCGTATCCTCCGTCCAGATGGTCATTGCCCGCAAGGCCTGTCAGCGTATCGTTGCCGGAGCTTGCATATATGGCGTCGTCGCCGGCCGTGCCAACGAGGTTCTTGTCGGGATAGGTGCCGTAGATGCGGTTGCTCGGAAGTTCCACCGCATGGGCGTCGGTATCGAAGCGGACCTGAAAGATGCCGGAGTCATATCCCTGGACATCGGTATAATCACTGTCGGACGCCCAGCTGACGACCCAGCCGCCGTCATCGAGCGCCGCCACCTGGGGTATATCCTTATAGCTGTGGGTCAGCGCGTTGATGAGCGCCTCATCGCCGTTTTTCGTCCCGTCGGCGTTAAACGCCTGCTGGTAGACGTGGTAGAAGGTGTCGGTGAATCCCATCACCGTCCAGGTCACCACCCAGCCGCCGTCGGCCAGAGCCGTCACCTTCTGGTTCGATGCATATATCCCGTCGGTATCGACCTGGGCCTCGCCGCCTTGCGGCGTCCCGTTCGCGTTGTAGGCCTGCTGCATGATATGGCCGTCGTCGCCCGAAAGCCAAATCACCACCCAGCCGCCGTCGCCCAATGCTGCGGAGCCGTGATAGGCTTGGTTGCCGTCCGTCGTGGTATTGACGCGTGTCTCCGTGCCGAGCCGTGTTCCGTCGGCATTATAGGCCTGCTGATAGATCCCGCCGCTCGAACCGTCCTGGCCATTCGATTCCCAGATGACGACCCAACCGCCGTCGCGTGCCAGCACGGTCGGGCTGTCCTGATAGGAATCGGTGTAGGTATTGACGAGGGTTTCCCCGCCGTGCGGCGTGCCGTCGGCATTGTAGATCTGCTGGAATACGCCGGTTTCGGAACCGTCCTGCCCGGGCGATGACCAGGTGGCGACCCAGCCGCCACCGTCGAGTGGCGCCATCGAGCCCAGCCACTGGTTTCCATCGGTGTGGGTGTTGACCCGGGTTTCTCCGGCGATCTTGGAGCCGTCGGCAGCGAAGGCCTGCTGGTAGATCCCGTATCCGGAACCGTCCTGGCCTACCGACAGCCAGCTGACGACCCAGCCTCCATCGGCTAGCCCCATGACCGACCGCGACCCCTGTCCGGCGCCTTCAAAAGTGTTGACCTGGGTCTCGCTGCCGCGCGGCGTGCCGTCCGCGTTGAATGCCTGCTGATAGACCCCAGGCGTGGAGATCCCCTGGTCTCCCCAGGTGATCACCCAGCCGCCATCGGCAAGGGCCGCGATGGCCGGCATTTCCTGATTGCCCTCGACGAAGGTGTTGACGCGGGTTTCAGGACCGGACGGGGAGCCTGTGGCGTCGAAGACCTGCTGGTAGACGCCGGTGCCGCTGCCATCCTCCAGAGTGGAGGCCCATGTGATCACCCATCCGCCGCCCGGCAGCTGTGTGGTCACAGTACTGTACTGGGAATTGACCGTGAACGTGTTGACCTGAGATTCTACAAACGGCATTTACCTTCCTCCTCAGATAGACAGTCCCGAGAAAATGAACGCGCTGCAGACCCGATGCGTATTGCTACCATACCGTTCTTTTTTGACGATTGCCCGACAGTCCCGACAATCTTCAAAAGAGAACGGTATGGACATGCAACCCGTCGATCGCCCGCAATATCAAATCGACGAGCAGGCATCGGGGCTCTCACCTTTCGGCGGGATAAAATAGCGGGCGCTGGGAGCGGCCCGCGCTTACGCGGGCTGAACGCTCCTCACCACGCCCGTGCGGTCGATGACGCAGGCGAACTTGCGGCCCGAGGCGTCGAGATCGACGGTGAAGCCGCCGGCTTCGACCGGGCGCGAACTCGTCGGCAGGACTTTCGCCCTGTCGAGACCGGCCTGTTTGGCGGCGGCATCGGCGCAGAGCAGCTGCAGGTCGGCAGGAGCGGTCTCGACCGCCGTGCGCGACATCTGGTCGGGCGGCGGGGCCGACTGGCAGGCGGCAAGTGCCGATAGCGAGCAAAGGAACAGGGCCGGGAGCGGCCGGCTCTTCAAGGACATGCGCATACTAATTCCCCCGTTTCAGACGCCTTTATAGAGGGCCGCGCCCTGCATCAGGACGATGACCTTGGCGCCGACCTTTATCCGCGAGTGCAGATCGATGATGTCGTCATTGTTCATGCGAATGCAGCCCGAGGATACGTCGAGCCCGATCGACCAGGATTCCGGCGTGCCGTGGATGCGGTAGATCGTGTCGGCATCACCGGCATAGAGATAGAGCGCGCGGGCTCCGAGCGGGTTGTCGGGGCCGCCCGGCTGGCCGGCCGCCCATTTGGCGGCATTCGGGTCACGGGCCACCATCTCGGCGGGCGGGGTCCAGGTCGGCCATTCGGCGGTACGCCCCACGCGCACGATGCCGGCCCAGCCGAAGCCTTCGCGACCGACCCCGATGCCGTAGCGGATCGCCTGGCCGCCCGGCTGCACGAGGTAGAGAAAATGCTGGTTGCCGTCGATGATGATCGTGCCAGGCTCCTCCGCCGTGCGGAAGGTCACGACCTGCCGGCGGAAGGCATCCGGAACCTGCTTGTTACGGGCGAAATATTTGCGCGCCGTATTCTTGTCGTAATCGACCCACTGGCGCGTCTTGGGATCGTAGATCTGCGTGCCGGCCGCAAGGGCGACATAGGCGGCGAGGCTAAGCGCCAGCGCGGTCAGCGCAGCTTTCTGCAATGTCCGGTTCATGGTTTTGCCCATCCCTTGATGCGGGCGGCATTCTCGGCCACCCATTTTTCCGCGTAATCGGCGGGCGGCGTCCGTTCCACCTGCAGCGCGTAGGTCATGGCAGTCACTTCCTCAGGCGTCAGGTCGACCTTCTCCAGGAAGGCGGCGACGTCAGCATGTTTGGCACCGAAAGACGTCGACCAGGCGATGTGGAATTCCGATGGCGGCCAGGCGACATCGGCCTTCGAATGCTCGATCCAGAGCGGATCGCTGCCGGGCGCGATCTTCCATCGTGCGGGATCGTAAGCCGGCTCTTCCAGCCGCGTCACCTTGTGCAGTTCGAAGACATTGTGCGGCGCATAGCAGGCAAAGACCATTGGCCGGCCGGTGGCGACAGCTGCATCGACGGCTGCCATGCCGACATCCTCTTCCGCCTCCACCAGCGTGAGGTTGCTGGCGTAACCGTAGCTCAAGGCGCGCACCCGCTCGATGCTCGCCGAGGTCCAGGTTGCCGCTCCGATCCAGAGCTCGCCGCGGCCATCGCCATCGGTATCGAGCAGGGCGCCCTTTTCAGGATCCGAGAGATCCTTGACGCTCTTGATGCCAGCCTTTTCGGCGTCCTCGGTGGCGCAGAGGCCCTGCCAGGCGGCAACGGCGCGTTTGGCCAGAACCACCGCCTTCTTCTCATCGACATATTTTTCGATTGCCGCATCGAGGTTCGGCCGCCAGACCTCCGGGTGGATGTCGAGCTCGCCGGATTCCAGCCCCGAGAAGGCATTGAGCTCTCCCATCTCGCGCAGGTCGGCCGTGAGGCCGAAGTTCTTGCCGATCGCGACCTTCAGGATATTGGCCGTCGCTTGTCCCGACGGCCAGTTCGGCACGGCGATCACGAGATCGGCGGCCTGGAGGTTGCCAAGGGATGCCGAGGCGATGAAAAGCGATACCGTAGCGGCAAGCATGGCCGCCGGTCGCTTGAAACTTTGCGGCGGTCCGGCGGGCGTGCGCCTCGCATGTTTCGGACTGTCTTCGTGATGATGTCTCACAGAAACCCCTCCGTTTCCGATCCTCGATGGCGCGGAGGAGCCGCGCGACGAACCCGATACCACCTATCATGGCACTCGCCATGGCGGGGGCTCCGGCGCATATACGATGCCGAACGCCGGCGGGCGCGATGTCTGCGCTCCTCTGCTGCACACGTCCTAAACACACCACGCGCATGCCGGGGAAGTACGTTACCGTAAATGCGGCCGTAAATTCGTGCGGCGAGCGGCGAAGCGGAAAGGAGGAGTGGGACTTACGCGCCACTCGCCTCATCAATTGACCTGATCGGCTGGAGAAGGCAGAACGTCTCCCAAAAACCAGACTTGCCCCGAATCCACGAATAGGCTTTCGTGGCCGCATTTCAGTAGGATACCGGCACGCCCATGTTTTTCTTCGCGAAGGTTTTCTGGCTCACGTCCCAACCCGTCACGATCGGCTTCCTGCTGATCGCGCTCAGCGTCGCTCTGATGATCTTCCGTATCCGGCGGCTCGCCATCGCGGCCGGGCTCCTGTCGCTCACGCTCATCTTCGTGAGCTTTTATACCACATCGGGTGCGCTGATTGTGCAGGAGCTGGAGGATCGTTTTCCGCGGCCGGCCGCACCTGCCAATGTCGCCTGCATTGTCCTGCTCGGCGGCGGGATCGCGACAAAGGTCGATGGCGTGCGCGGTGGCTACAACCTGGATGACGCGGCTGATCGCTATATCGAAACGGTACGGCTGGCCGGCGTCTATCCCAATGCCAGGATCATCATGTCTGGCGGCGATGGCAGTCTCACCGGCGGCTACGTCAAGGAAGCAGATATCATCCGCCGGATGTTCGACGATTTCCATATCGACCCGGCACGTGTCGAATATGACGCGGAGTCGCGTGATACCTATGAGAACGCCATCAATACCAGGGTGATCCTGCAGCGGCTGAACCTCGACCACTGCCTGCTTGTGACATCAGGTTTCCACATGCCGCGGGCGGTGGCAATTTTCCGCAATCTGGGCATGGACGTCACGCCCTGGGTCGCCGATTACCGTACGACTGGAAAACAGGGCCTGACGCTGTCGGCCGGCCATCCAATCGACAATGCCGACCTGTTGACGACGGGCCTGCGGGAATGGATCGGCATCGTCGCCTATTATTTCGCCGGGCGCGTTTCGACCCTTTATCCGCAGTGAGGGCAGGCGGCTTGCGCCTCGCAAGCGCGTTGCAGAGGGCTGTTCTATGGCTGCCCGGCAGGGTCCGCTTTCGCTGCCTCGCATTCCGGCAGCCGCACAGGTCTGGCGAGTTTCGCCAGCACCTCGGGTTTGGCGCATGCCGGGAAGCCGGCTAATGGCATCGTCTCTGTGAACCGGTTGCGCTCTACTGAGCTTAGGCCGGGTTCATTGATCATGCCCTCCACAGTCAGGTCCGGGTGCTGCTTGAGAGCTTCGCTTGCCGAAGCAGTCGCCTCGTCGGTTCGACCGAGTGCCGCAAGCGAGCTGCTGCGCACCACCCAGGTCCACTTTTGGTAGCTGTCAGGCGTCATGCGCTCGAGCATCTTCACGGCGTCCTCATATCGGCCCGCCATGAAATAGGCGGGTGAGAAGAAGTTGGACGTCCACATCGGATAGTTCGGGTCGAGCCGCTTTACCTGGTCGACCATTTGAGCGCCGCGTTCGGGTTCGCCGAAGCGTGCTGCATAGCCGGTATAGAAAGTCAGGATTTCGGACGAACCCGGCGCCAGGCGAAGGGCCGTGTCCAGCTCAGACTTAGCGCGGCCCATGTCGCCTTTGTTGGCAAGGCTCATGCCAAACACCGCATGTGCTTCGGCGTCGCTCGGATCAAGCCGCACCGCGCGTTCGGCCACATCGTCGGCCGCCTTGCGGTTGCTCTCGGGATCGACGCCAAACAAACTCAATATTTCATGCGCATGGTAAAGTTCTACCCAGGCCCGTGCCAGCCCTGGGTCCAGCTCGATGGCGCGGTTGAGAAACGTGATGGCCTCGTCCTCATCGGCTTTGGTGAGCTTTTCAATCTTCTCGGAGCCGAGCAGATAATAATCGTAGGCATTCAGGTTTTCAGGCCGTTTGCGTTTGGCTGCGGCGCGCCCGGCCTCTTGAATCAGTCCGACGCCGCCGCCGAGGCGGTTGGCGACCTGCTCTGCGATTTCGGTCTGAACGGCGAACACGTCCTCGGCGGGGCGGTCCCAATTCTCCGACCAGAGATGGTGGCCGGTGTTTGCATCGATCAACTGTGCCGTGATCCGTACCCGGCCACTCTGCCGCTGGATCGAGCCTTCCAGCACAAAGCCGACATGGAGTGCAGTTGCTACCTGGCGGGCATCCACCGGCTTGCCTTTAAAAACTTCCGTCGAATTGCGCGCCACCACCTCGAATTCGGGAAACCGCGCGAGGTCGGTGATGATGTCCTCCGTCAGGCCATCGGCCAGACGCCCGCTCGCCTCGTCGCCGCCAAAATTGTCGAAGGGCAGCACCGCCACCGAGGGCTTGCCGCTCAAAGGTTCGGGCTGCAGGAACCACCAGGCCGCGCCGCCCGCCAGAGCAAGCGCAATGATTGCCGCCGCAGCCGTTCCGGCCCAGTGCGGTATCATTTCGAGAAGCGGGCGACGGGCCCGTTTGCCGTCGAGCCTCAGCCGATACATCCGCACCGGGCGGCTGATGTTCTTGACCTGCTGCTCGCCGGCGAAATCGAGCGGCCAGTCGAGTTTGCCCTGGAGGTGATCGTATGCCGTCCCCGACACCATCACGCCGCCAGGCTCGGCCAAATGCTCCAGACGCGCGGCGACATTCACCCCATCCCCGTAGAGATCGCCATCCACCAGGGCCACATCGCCCAGATTGATCCCGACGCGGAAGATGATGCGCTCTGGCTCCGGCAGGTCGGCGTTGCGTGCGGTCACGCTATTTTGAAACTCCGCGGCGCAGGCAACAGCATCGACCACGCTGTCGAAGGCGACAAGCGTGCCGTCGCCCATCAGCTTGATAACGGTGCCATGGCGTTCAGATATGGCGGGATTGATCAGGTCGGCGCGGATGGCCTTCAGTCGCCTGATGGTGCCGGCTTCATCGGCCTCCATCGCCTTCGAGTAGCCTACCATATCCGCCGCCAGGATCGCGAGCAGCTTCCGGTCGAGTGCGGGGGTACTCATCATCGTTGCCTTGCATGAACATGCAACAGTGCCGGCAGTCTACACCCACGGAAGCAGCGCAACCAGCACACCGCCAGAACGGCATCTCTGATTGTCGCGCGAAGCGGCCACGAACTCGCTTCGGCCGGTGGCATCTGCTCGCGAATTCCGCACTTTTGCTCGCATCGGAACACGGTTATATGCTTGCGCTGACAGGGCAGGCATCGGGCGCCAGGGAGTTCACTTGAGAATATTGATCATCAGCCGCAAGGCGGAGGAGGTTCGGCGGAGCTTCCAGATCCGGCAGATGGCCGCACTCGGCCTGTCCTTCGAGTTTCTCGATGCATTCGAAGCTGGCGATCTCACGGCCGAGGAATGCCAGACGGCTGCCAGCAACTGGCCGAGCCCGACGCGCCGGCAGGACATCGGTTGCTTCCTGTCCCACCGCAAGGCCTGGCAGGCGGTAATCGCGCATGGCGCGAAGATGCTCATCCTCGAAGACGATGCGGTGCTATCAGACGATATCGCCGCCGTCCTCGCCAATATCGAAGCCCGCAACGATGCGTGGAACAGCGTCTACGATCTCGAATTCGCTCCGCGGCGCCATATTCTCAACCGCAAGCGCGCATGGCAGGACGAGGCCGGCCGTTTTGGCGCGACCCGCGTCTATCAGAACCGCGTGGGGCTGGCAGGCTATGTCATCGGCCCCGAGGCGGCAAAACGCATGCTTGCAGAAACCAACACCTATTCGCTGATCGATGCGCATTTCTGGCACCGCTCCTGGCTTGCCGCCTACCAGATCGAGCCGGCGCCCGTCATCCAGCAGCGGTTTCTGGAGGGTGAGGCCGAGAGCGCCGATTTCGTGCGCCCGGAAAAGGATCTGGTGTTCCTGCCGCTTAGCAAGGTGCGTAAGCAGTTGCGCCGGCTGGAGCTCGAAAGCATCAAGGCGAGAAACCTCGTTGCCGGCCTGTTGTGGGGGCAGAAGAGGGATGTTCTCGTCGATCGCTCCAGGTTCAATGCAGGTACGGTGAAATCCGGTTAGGTGGGGTTGTTGCCGGCGCTGGTGCAGGTGATCGGATAGGGGCTGCCTGGAATAGTGGCGCCGGTATGCGGTCACGATCGGGCGGATTGTCCGGTAAGGATAAGGCGGGAGATGTATGATATTTCGATCAGAGTCGCAGGCATCGCCGACGCTCAGTCGATTGCCGAGTTCCATGTGAAGGTCTGGCGGCATACTTACGCAACCCTTGCGCCGGCTGTGGCCCACGCGACGCTCGACGAAGCCTATCGCGGTCAGCGCTGGCGGGAGAAGCTCGCGTCTGCCGACGCCGACCAGATGGTGCTGATTGCCGAAGCGAACGGGCAGATCGTCGGAATCGGCGCCGCCGGCCGACCTTCGGAGCCGATCTTTGGGGATCGCGGCGAAATCAAATTTCTCTATGTCGATCCGGACAGCCAGCGCGGCGGCATAGGCCGGGCGCTGCTTGCGCGGCTGGCGCAGCATCTCAAGGCGAGGGAGTTTCGGGGAGCTGCGCTCGGCGTCGTGAAGGGGAATGCGGCGGCGATTGCGTTTTATCGGGCGCTGGATGGCGATCTTGCCGGCGAATTCATCGATCCCGGCCCGGTCTGGCGATCGGAAAACCTCGTCTTCGTCTGGGATGATGTGACGCCGCTCATGGCCTGATACGGGCGGCGTTTCAGCTCTGGGTATCGAGCTTGTTGACAAGCTACGGCAGCCGTATTCACCTGCGCTTGTGTGATGTTGACGAGGTGAGTGCTGGCGTGATGTCTGAAGTTGCCGTCAATATCGAACCTGCGCTGCAGCACGAAGTGTCGGCGCTTCTGTCGCAGTCGGATTCTGTCGCCGCGGCGCTCTATCCGGGTGAATACCGTCGGCCGATCACCGCGGAGTCGCTGGCAAAACCGGGTACGTATGTCCTCATCGCGCGTCTTGCTGACAGAGCAGTCGGACTTTGCGTGCTGTTTGAGCGAGGTGACGGCACTACGGAGCTGAAGCGCATGATCGTGGATGCCGGTGTGCGGGGTGCCGGTATTGGTATGGCACTGCTTCGGCGAGCGGAAGTTCAGGCGCTGACGCTCGGAGCGCAGGCCATGCTGCTCGAAGTTGGAACACGCAACATCGAAGCACAACAGCTATATCGCCGCGGCGGGTACAAGCCATGCGAGCCTTTTGCACCCTATACGGCGACACCCATAAGCCTCTTCATGAGGCGGGCGCTGATAGAGGCCGTATCAGGACGATAGCGGGGTACCGCCGTCCGACATAGGAGAGGACGAAGCGGGTGGTGTGGCGGCACAGCCACCGTTGACACCCGCCCGCATATCCCGTATCTGGCAACCCATGCCAGTCCTCTGGCCGTAAGCGTTTGACGTCAAGCAACGCACTTATCGATCCTCGCCGGTCGGAGTGCGTTTTTTTGTGCCCGTCGGACGAGTGAATAGCCAGGAGGTTTTCATGGCTTTCCGTCTTACTGATGATCGCGAGCAGGCCCGGCTTTACCTGCTGACCGCGATCCTCTTCATCTCCTATCTCTGCGTTGCGATTGCCCTTCCAGTCGTGCCCGTATTCGTGACCGGCGCGCTTGGTCTCGGCAATGGCTGGGCCGGCCTTGGCGTCGGCATTGCCTTTCTCGCCACCATCCTCACCCGCAGCTATGCCGGCGGGCTTGCGGATGGCAGGGGCGCCAAGCTTGCCGTGCAGCGCGGCCTGCTTTTCTATGTTGCGGGCGCGCTGATCTCGCTCGCCGCGGGGCTCTCGCTGCAGGCGCCGGTTGCGGCTTTCGCCATTCTCGTTGCCGGGCGGCTGTTGATCGGGCTTGGCGAAAGCCTCGTCGCCGTCGGCATCATTGCCTGGGGTATCGGGCTTGTCGGGCCGCAGCGTTCCGCCCGGTCGCTGGCGCTCATCGGTGCGGCGATCTACGGCGCGCTCGGCCTCGGCGGGCCTGTTGGGCTGCTGCTGCTCGATCATCTCGGCTTTGCCGGCACGATGGCCGTCAGCGCCGTGCTGCCCTTGCTGGGGCTTGCCGCAATCCGTAGCGTGCCCGCCGTTGCCGCCCATCCGGGCAGGGAGCGCCCGCCGCTTGCCGCTGTCATCGGCCGCATCTGGGTGCACGGGCTGATCGTCTGCCTGCAGGGCATGGGCTTTGCCGCAATCGGCTCCTTCTTCACTCTCTATTTCCGCGATCTCGGCTGGGATCATGCAGGTCTCGGGCTTACCGCCTTCGGCTGCGGCTTCGTGCTGGTGCGCCTGCTCTTCGGCCACTTGCCGGATCGCTACGGCGGGCTCGCGGTCGCCGTCGTCTCGCTTGCGGTCGAGGCCATCGGCCAGTTGCTGATCTGGAGTGCCGGCGATCCCACCGTCGCCCTGATCGGCGCCTTCATGACAGGCCTCGGCTGCTCGATGATCTTTCCCGCCATGGGGCGTGAAGTCGTGCATCTCGTGGCACCGCATCTGCGCGGCACGGCGCTCGGCGGATTTTCGGCCTTCCAGGATCTCGCTTACGGGCTCACCGGACCGCTGGCGGGTGTGCTGGCGGATCGGGCGGGTTACGGGAGCGTGTTTCTCGTAGGTGGGGTGACGGCGGTTTGCGGGTTTGTGATCGCTGTCGTGTTGAGGCGAGGGAAGGTGGTTGCGGCGAGGTGAGGGTGCATGGATGAGTAGGGGGTGTGTCGGAAGCCCCCTCCGTTCGGCCAGGGTCGAGCCACGGGTCCCGACCCGTCCTGGCCGGTCCTCAATATGCCTGTGGTTAACCGAATGGGGAGCGGAGACGGCTCGTCCTGATGCGACCCTCTATCGCTCCTATCCCCACGGTTGTATAATTCCGCCGGCAAACGAGTATGGTGTATTCAGGCCCCGTTACCCAAGGGAGGATGTCTTGTCCAGATCGTCGTTTTTTCTGTCACTCGTGCTGGCCGTCGGCCTGTCAGTCCCAACAATAACCGTGCCGACTGAAGCAAGCGCACAGGCCCAGATCTCCATTAGCGTTGGCACCAATCTCAACAGAGGCAGAGGGATTACCTGCAGTCAGGGCGAGAGGCTGCTCCGCAGCCGCGGTTTCCGCGACGTCAGGCGGATCGACTGCCGTGGTCGTTTCTTCGTTTATCATGCCCGCAGAGGCAACAGCCGGTTCGAAATTTCCATACGGCAGCGTGATGGCCGCGTTGTGGATATGCGCCGCATCGGTGGAAGGCGATAGCGCCGAAAAGGTGAGCCACGCGCTCGTCCGGATCGATCTGGCGCCAAGCTGGCCTGAACGACGCCAACAAGGTTAGTGGCATCCGCTGGCGAATTCGGCACCCGTCGACCTCCCTCCTTGTCGAGGGCGAAGCACGGGTCGAGGCCCTTGCCCTGTTCCCGTAACGACCCATCTCCCTGACGGTCACAACGGGAACATTACCCATGCCAACTCAGATCCTCTTCATCCAGGGCGCCGGCGAAACAACCCACGACCAGTGGGACAACAAGCTCGTCGACAGCCTCGCCAGCGAACTCGGCGAGGCCTATGCCATCCGCTATCCCCGCATGCCCGATGAAGCGGACCCGCATTATCAGGCCTGGAAAGCCGCAGTCGTCGCTGAGGTCCAGACCCTCGAAGACGGGGCCATCCTGATCGGCCATTCCTTCGGCGGCACGGTGCTTCTCCACACGATTGCCGAAGACTGGCCGACATTCGAGCCCGGCGCCGTCATCCTGATCGCGCCGCCCTTCATGGGGGCCGGCGGTTGGGAGAGCGATGAGATCGCCGGACGTGACGACTTTTCCGAAAGCCTGCCGGAGGGGTTGCCCGTGCTCATCTATCACGGCAGCGAGGATGACACCGTGCCCTTTGCCCATATTGAGGCTTACGCCAGGGCGATCCCGGATGCCGTCCTCTGCTCGCTGCCGGGGCGCGATCACCAGCTCGACAATGATCTCGCCGACGTGGCCAAGGATATACGTTCGCTGGCCGTATAGGCCCGCCGGCCCCCATTCCATCACTCAACCATTGGCATCGCATCCTCCCGCGTCGCTGAAATTAAAGCCGATGCAGGAGCTGCCGCATGATATCGAGATATTTTGAAGCAAGGGGCAAGGCGCCTTTCCGCGCGCCTGCGCTGACGCCGGGCGTCCGCCGCCTCGATACCATCGGCATGCTTCCGCCGCTTGCCAGCCTTCTCCTTGCCGCCGGCTTCGTGATCTTGCTCGCCGGCCGCTATGAGGCCCAGCTCATCCGTGCGGAGCGCATCCAGCAGGAGGTCATCGGCCGATGAACACCTTCAGCCTGCGGTTCGATTTCGACGAACTCGTCATCCCCATCCTCGGCCGGAACGATAACGGCCTGCTGCTATATGGATCGGCAGAGCTCTCGGGAGATCATGAGGGCTTCGGCGTCGAGATGATCCATCTTGCCGAGGGCACGGTACTGCGCCCGGCCGGCAATGCCGAATCCGGCAGGCCCGCGCCCTTTGCCGACGAACTCTTCCGGCGCATCGCCGCCGTCATCGGGAACGACAAGACGGTGCTCGGCCGCCACGCGGCAATGGAATGGGCCGAGCTCGTGGAACGCCACAGCGAGGCGGCCTGAGCGCCGCCTGCCGGTGCGGAACATAAACCTATCTTTGTTTGCTTTCGCGCGTTCCGGGTCCCCGAAAAGTCTCGCCTGATATGGATCGTGATCGAATATAGGAATAATTTCCTTGATTGTTGCGGGCATTGGCGGGTACAACCTTATGACGGCAGCGATATCCAACAGGAGAGTTTTGCATGCATGCCTGCCCGCTCGAAAGGAGCGACATCACCATCATCAAGGCATTCGGGCACGGTGCGCCATCACGGCGGATCGCAGCATTGTCGGCGGTGTCTGACGGCGCCTCTCGCCGATCGGTGACATGCTTCCAGCCGGCAGAAACGCCAACCATTCTTGCGCCCAACGGGTGGCGTTCTTGAAGGATATTCCCGAAGACCTGATGGTGCTGGTGCGGGCCGCGCAGCTTTCGGCCGGCTTCTGCCAGGAAAGGGCGATTGCTTCGGCGATCGGCCGGGAACGCGCGCGATGCAGGCAGGCGGTTGAGGCATGGCGGACGCAGCTAATGGCTGGTGACGATCTCGGGCGCAGTATCGAACTGCTGCTTGCGCGGATCGAGGCGGGTGGCGGCACGATGGAGCAAGCGCCCGCCGACGATGACGATGCGGTGCTTATTGCGCTCAGGCGCAAACTGCATGAAGCCGCAAGGGTGGCGGAGCGGCAACTGCTGGCGATGTCTGATTACACTGATATCGCGCAGGAGGCAGCCGCCATCGAGGCGATCCTGCAGCCGGGGGAGGTGATTGCCGACTGCATGCTGTGTCTTAGCCCGGTGACATCCGGGGGTGTCGAGGCCCGGCTGCGCGCCGAGCTCTGGAAGCGGGGGGAGTATATCGGGACCTATCTGGGTGGGGAATTAATGCGAAGGTGGTCAATCTACAAATGACGCCTTCCGGCCCAAACGAAATACCGAACCCTCGCATCCAAATGATGGGGATGACGAACCTAGATAAGCGCTCGTCATCCCCGCCCAGATCAGCCCGCGGTGCCTGGCACCGGCGTGTTGAGCAGCTGCTGTTCCCACAGATAGGCGATGCCGCTGCCGGCCGCGTGCTGCACGAGCACGTCCGTCATCTTGCCCGCAGTTTCGAGACGGGCCCAGTCGCGCTGCCATTCGGCGGCCAGCGCCAGCCACGTCATCATGTTGGCGCCGGCCGCGATCATGCGCTGGATGGCGACCGCGTGGGCTTCGACCGAAACGGCGCCCGATGCATCGGTGATGACAGTTACATCCCAGCCTTCACCGAGGGCCTGAATTACCGGCATCGCGACGCAGATCTCGGTCCATAGACCGGCGATGATCAGCTGTTTGCGGCCCGTCGCCTTGACCGCATCCACAACCTTCTGGTCCTCCCAGGTGTTGATGAACGTTCGGTCGATCACCTCCTGGTCGGGAAACACATCGGTGATCTGCGGGAAGATGAGACCGCCACGCGCAGCGACCACGCTGGTCAGGATGGTGGGGACGCCGAAAGCCTTGGCGGCCTTCGCCAGAGCCGTCGCATTGTTGACGACCATCTGAGGTTCGTGACTGTTCAGGTTCGCAAGCTGGTAAGGCTGGTGGTCGATCAGCACGAGTACCGAATCTTCGGGACGAAGAAGCGAAGCAAGGCCATTACGAAAGGTCATGAAGGGATCCTCTGCTGCCGTCTGTTTGAGTTTGGTTCGACGAAAGACTTGCGCTGACAGCCGCGCCGCCTCCGCGCCGGACATTGTCATTCCCCTTTGCGATACGGTAGTGCTCGCTTCTGCCATGCTGTGTCGCGCAACGGGGAACGCTAAAATGGATATCGAAGAGCTCAGGACATTCGTCGAGGTCGCCGATGCCGGAGGCGTTTCGCCCGCCGCGCGCCGGCTTGGCGTCACCAAGTCGATCGTCAGCCGGCGGCTCGCCCGGCTCGAAGCGGACCTCGGCGTCCAGCTTCTGGCACGTACGACCCGTGGCGCGGCCCTGACTGAGGCTGGGATAACGTTTCGGGATCATGCGGCGAGGGTCTGTGCCGAGATCGACATCGCCAGGGAAACGATCCTGCCCACCGGCGATCTTCGTGGCCGCCTGAGAGTGGCCGTTCCGCTGTCCTTCGGCCCGACCCACTTCGCGCCCGTGCTCGCGGACATGGCGCAGCGCCACCCGCAGCTCCAGCTCCAAACCGTCTATAGCGATCGTTTCGTCGATCTCATCGCCGAGGGCTTCGATTGCGCGATCCGCGTCGGCTATCTGCAGGATTCCAACCTGATCGCAAGGCGCGTCGGACCGATCTATGGGAAGCTGGTCGCAAGCCCCGATTATATCAGGACGCATGGGTCTCCCGAAAAGCCGGAGGAGTTCGCCAACCACGAGGCCCTGATGCAGGGAACGGAAGCCTGGCAATTCATGGATGGCGAGGAGATTGTCACGGTTTACCCGCGGGGACGCTTCAAAGCCGACAACGCCATGGCTCTGCTTGCGGCGGCTTTGAAAGGGCTAGGCATCGCCTGGATTCCCGATGGGGTCATCGATGATCATGTCGCCTCCGGCGCGCTGGTTCCGGTCATGACACGCCATCCGCCCCCTCCGGCAGGCGTTTATGTCATTCGCCCGCCGGGTCAGTATCCCGCGCGGAAGGTGCGTGTGCTGACCGACATGCTGATCGACTGTTTCCAACAGGCGCGTGACCCTGCGGACGAAGGTCGCTGAGGCCCGGGTGGCGGGAAGCCCCGACCGGTCTCGCTCGATGTCAGGGCGCCGGGGTGACCGCTTTTGGCGCCAACAGCAGACATGCGGTCTTCGCAAGCTCAAGATATAGGTTCGGGCATTGAACATGGAACGGGCTGGAGCCGCGATATGATTGCTGACGAACCATATACAGAAGGGTCTTGGGAAAAGTTGGACCGCTTCTCCTTCGGTGATGAGCCAAAGCTTGCTGATCAGTTGCTTAATTTAGTTCTATGCGGCCTGAAGACTGCCACATGCTGGCCGATTGAAGAGGGCCAACAGACTGAAGTCGGTCGGCGATCTGTGGCTTGTGATGGCGCAGGCCGCCCGAGAGCGGTGTTGGAAACCGTCCTGATTGAGCAGATGGCATTCGATGAAATTGGCCAGGAGTTTGCTGCCAAGGAGGGAGAAGGCGATGCTAGTCTTCATCAATGGCGTACTTCGCACCGAGAATATTTTGAACGAGCAGGCATCTATAGGCCCGACTTGTTGCTGTGGTGCGAAACCTTTCGATTGGTATCGGTCATTGAGGCGGAGCGACAATAGAGCCTTCCTGATGACCGCAATTGGCGGGCGCGAAGCGGCCACCAACTCCCTTCGACTGGTGGCGCTGCTACCGAATTCCGGTCTTCTGCCGCACCTACGCTAAATCGCCGGCAGCATCCCGCCATCGACCCTGAGATTCACCCCCGTAATATACCCCGCACGCGGGCTGACGAGAAAGGAGACGGCGTCGGCGATTTCGTCCAGCGTTCCCACCCGGCCAAGCGGCACCTCGGCGAAGAGCGGCAGCACCGCCTGTTCGATCGCCTCCCATGCGGCATCCGCAGCCACGCCGCGCTCACCCGCCACCTCGCGGAAGCGGGCGTCCAAGCGGGCGCTGCGGATCGTGCCCGGCGAGATCGTATTGACGGTCACGCCCTCGGCCGCCACCGCCTTGGCCATGGAAGAGGTCATGGCGTTCATGGCGGCCTTGCAGGCGGAGTAATCAGGCCTGCCGGCAGGCGGCATCAGGCCGGCGAGGCTGGAAATATTGATGACGCGGCCGAAGCCTGCCTTGCGCATGTCAGGCAGCAGCCTTGTGGTTACCCGGACGGCGGCCAGGACATTGCGGTCGTAGGCTGCGGCCCAGGAGGCGGGGCGGCTGGTTGCCCAGTCCTCCGGCTCGCCCGAGCCGCCGGCATTGTTGACGAGGATGTCGATTCGGCCGGCAAGCGCCCGCGCTTCGTCGATCAGGCGCTCCACCTCGTCATCGATGGTGAGGTCGCCGGTCACCGCATGGGCGCGGCCGCCTTCGGCAATGATCTCGTGGGCAACGCGCTCCGTTTCGGCCCTGTTGCGGCCGTGGACGATGACCGTGGCCTTCTCGCGGGCGAGCCCTCTGGCGATCGCTTCGCCTATGCCCTTGCTGCTGCCGGTGACGAGCGCCGTCTTGCCGTCGAGTTTCAAATCCATTGCGGTCTTCCTATCTTGGAGTGGAGGAAAGCACAGAAGAACAGGACGATGCTCGACACAATTACGCACTTAAAAGTGCCTGTAGGACAGGAAGAACGCTCCGTCTGCCTCGGGCCTGACGGCTCCGTCGCGCATGTGACGCGGGTGCTCAAAATGATCAGCGGGCGCTGGAAGCTGCCGATCCTGTTCCGGCTCTTTGCCGAGCCTTCGATGCGCACCCTGCAATTGAAACGGGACATGCCGGGCATTTCGCAGAAAATGCTGACCCAGCATCTGCGGGAGCTGGAGCAGGACGGGCTTATCGAACGGCGGGATTTCGGCGAGCAGCCGCCGCGTGTGGAATATCAGCTGACGGAGGCGGGCAGGGCGCTGATGCCGGTGCTGATGGCGGCGCGGGAATTTTCGCGGGGGCATGGGGCGAGGGTTGACGGTACGGTGAAAACCCCTCCCCAACCCCTCCCCACAAGGGGGAGGGACTAACCCCGAGGTGCCGCCTCACTCCTGTAGATACGTAGAAGATTTGGAAGGCGGGCGCAGCTCGTTAAGCCCCTCCCACCTGTGGGGAGGGGTTGGGGAGGGGACTTCCTTCGGGGATACAGACCGGATCCGCATCTTCCGCACCATCCCGAAACAAAAACGGCGCCCCTTACGGAGCGCCGTCGCCTGCTTGACGCAGAAAGACCTGAATCAGATCAGAAGGCCTGGATGTTAACAGCCTTCGGGCCCTTGCCCATGCGATCCGGCTCGGTGTCGAAAGAAACCTGCTGACCTTCGCGGAGCGACTGGATGCCAGAAGCCTGGAGAGCGGAGATGTGGACGAAAACGTCCTTCGCGCCGCCTTCCGGCGTGATGAAACCAAAACCCTTGTCCTGGTTGAAGAATTTTACGGTGCCCTTAGTGGCCATGGGGGATAGTCCTTTTCCCATTGGTAGTTAGTTTATCCGCACCCCCGGCGGTGGGGAGGCGGACAGCTTTAGCTTTCGCGTTTCGGCCCTGGAGCCCGGCGCGAAGGGTCAGTCGAGACGTCACGTACGGGGAAAGAACATCTACGCGCATGGGTGTCACCCATACCGCCCTACCAGAGTTGGCGCTCCGAAAGGGCATTACCACTTCAGTCCAGTCACCGGCATGCGAAATGCCCGAGTGTTGCAGTTCGTGCCAGCATTTCGGGCAAAAAGCAAGCGGCAATATTGTGGCATGTCTTTCGCGGTTGCGAGAATGGGTGATGATTCAAATGGTTGGCAGAAGATTAGCAGAGCCTTGCAAGGTTGTGCCATTGCGGGACGAGGCGAGATTTACAACCTGAAGGCGGCGGCCTGCATCTTCCGGCTGACGGACTCCCGGTTCCCTTGGAATCCCTTTTATCAGCCTGCGGACAGAAGGGTGGAGAAAGGCGGTATGATGTGGCAAATGCCGCACGCCGCTTCACAGGGGTTCCAGCGGTCATTTTGCGCGCAAAACGGCCATGACGTGGCGGGTCCCGACCATCGGAGTGTGGCGACGAGAGTCTTCAATCTGGTGGTGAAGGCAAAGATGTGCGATTATCCGCCAAGGCGGCGGCTGACACCTAGGCAGACGCCAGGGCAAGCATTTCATTACTGGCCATCGACGCTTCGATAGCGGGTACGCCTGTCGCCACTCTATGGCGAATGATCAGCGCGGCATTCATCTGGCCAACTACCCGACTTCCCACAACATCATGCCGCGAACTGTCACGACATCAGATCGTCTTCGGCCGAGAGGATGGCATCCTTTTACTCTGAGAGGCGGTGCCAATGGGGCCGAGCAACGAGCAAACTCAACGGAGGATATGCCATGAGTGCCATGAGAAACCTTTGCTTTGGTCTGCTGGCTTCCGCATGCGCAACCGCGCTCGGCGCACCGGCAGTCGCACAGCAGCAGTCGAAACCCAACATCCTTGTCATCATGGGCGACGATGTTGGTTGGTTCAACATCGGTGCCTATCACCGGGGCATCATGTCCGGGAAGACGCCGAACCTCGATAAGCTGGCGTCCGATGGCATGATGTTCACCGATTATTATGCCGAGGCGAGTTGCACGGCTGGCCGGGCGAGTTTCATCACCGGTGAAATCCCATTGCGCACTGGCCTGACGACTGTGGGTCAGGCGGGCGCAGATGTGGGCATGCCGGACAAGGCGGCAACCATCGCCGCCGTCCTCAAGACCGAGGGCTACGCCACGGGCCAGTTCGGCAAGAACCACCTCGGCGATTTGAACAAGTTCCTGCCAACTCTGCATGGCTTTGATGAGTTCTTCGGCTACTTGTACCACCTCGATGCGATGTCGGATCCCTACTGGTATTCGTTCCCGGATGACCAGTCGTACCGTGACAAGGTGGGGCCGCGCAATTTGGTGCACAGCTTTGCTACGGATACGGACGACGCGACCCAGCAGCCGCGCTGGGGCAAGATCGGCAAGCAGCGGATCATCGACGAAGGCCCGCTGGCGCCATACCCTGATATGTCCAACGTGCCGAACATGCATGACATAACGCCCAAGGCCAAGTACGACATGGGAACGTTCGACGAAGTGCTGGTCAAGGCTTCCTGCGACTTCATGGACAAGGCCAAGACCGAGGGCAAGCCGTTCTTCGTCTGGCACAACACGACGCGCATGCACGTCTGGACGTTCCTGTCTCCCAAGTACCAGGCTTTGATGAACAGCCAGACCAATTATGGTCTCGAAGAAGCCGGCATGGCGCAATTGGACGATAGCGTCGGTGCCATCCTGAAATGCGTGGAGGACGCCGACGAGACCGACAACACCATCGTCGTCTTCACGACCGACAATGGCGCAGAAGTATTTACCTGGCCTGACGGCGGCATGACCCCGTTCAAGGGCACCAAGGGTACTGTGATGGAGGGCGGCTTCCGCGCACCCGCAATCATCCGCTGGCCGGGCAGGGTCAAGCCGGGCACCGTCGAGAACGGTATTTTCTCCGCCCTGGACTGGTTCCCCACGCTGGTGGCGGCAGCTGGCAATCCCAACATCACCGACCAGTTGCTCAAGGGCGTGAAGCTGGGTGACGTGACCTACAAGAACCACCTCGATGGCTACAACCAGCTGGACCTGCTGGAAGGCAATTCGCCGTCAGCACGTCATGAATTTTTCTATTTCGGCGGCCCTGCTCTGGGTGCTGTACGCCTCGACAATTTCAAGTTTCAGTTCTTTCAACAGCCGCAGGGTTGGCCCGGCGCAAAGGTAACGACGGACATGCCCACGATGGTCAATATCCGTCAGGATCCCTTCGAGCGGACACCGTCGATTGGCGAGCAAAGCCTCAATGATCTGGGTGGAGGCTACATGAATGACTTCTTTGCTCGCGAGTTCTGGCGCTTCGTGAGCGTTCAGGAGCAAGTCGCCAAACTCGCTCTTACGGCGGTTGACTACCCGCCAATGCAGGATCCGGCCTCCTTCAACCTGGATGCTGTGAAGAGGCAGATAGACGCGGCGATCAAGAACAAGCCAGGCAACTGATCGAGAACGGGTCGAGACGACGGGTGGCCCGGAAGGGCTGCCCGTTTGTTCTTTTGCCTGGGTTTGGTCCCATTCTCCACTCTACTGCCAACGAGCTCAGCAGAAATCGCACCCGTTAACCCCTTGCCTGTGGGAAAATCCGCCCCGTTCCACAATTTCGTCCCGAGCGGCCGCAATTATGGCAGGGTGTTTCGGGGCTTGATGCGGCGCGAGCCAGCCGGTAGGTCTCGGAGGGACGAAGCAGTGAATGAAGGAAGTGCCGGCGTGATCGATCCCTATGCCATGCTTGGACTGGAGCGTGACGCCAATGGCGAGGCGATCAGGCTTGCCTGGCGCAAGGCCGCCAAGGGCGCGCATCCGGATGCCGGCGGCGACACCGACCATTTCAACAGGCTGCAGATCGCCTACGAACTCCTGCAGGATCCCGTGCGCCGGCGCGTCTATGACGATACCGGCTACGATCCGCAACTGGCCGACCCCAAGGATCTCGAAGGCGTGTTGATGCTGGAATCGCTCGTCAACGAGGTGATCCTCGACGAGCGCGAACCCGGCAGCTTCGACCCGGTCGCCGCCATGCGCCGCAAACTGTCGGACGATATCGTCAAGAGCCGATTCCACATCCTGGAGCTCGAACGCCACCGCGCCCGCGTGCGCAAACACATAGACCGCCTCGGCCGGCGCCCGGAAACCGACGTGCTCGGCTCCATGCTGCGCGCCCGCAGCGAAGCCATCGCCGACGCCATCCGCAAGACGGAAAAGCAGATCCAGACGATCGAGCACACCTATACGATGCTCGAGGGCTACTCGTATGAGGTGGAGGTTCTGGCGCCGCTGGAAGAGGTGGATGCGGTGGAGCCGCAGCGCGGAGAGGCTGCGGAATAGGGCAACCATCGCCGCAGGAGATCATCCGGCCTTGCTCGCGCGCATGATTCCGATTTTCGGGCCGATGTTGTAGCCACTCGGATGGCAGGCGCCTGAGCCTAACGGATTTCCGTACAGCATGTCCGGCATGTGGTATGATTGTCCATGACCTATTCCCTGAAGGACCTGGACGTGGCGCGCCGGCAAGTGGTTGCCGACCGGCAGATGATTTCGGCGCAGGAGATCCTGATCGACGGGATGCTTGTGCGGGGAGAGCCGGCGGGGCTGGCGCGGGAAAGGCTGGTCACGATGACCGAGGATCTGCGCAACCATCGCTTCCATCAGGATCTGATCCAGGCGGCGATCCGGCTGCAGCGCTGAGCCTGCCGTTCATGCTGCGGGCCTCCACCGGGCGCGGATTGCTCGCGTCTCGGTTTCTTCTTTGGATTTTTGGTCTTTCCCATCAGCCGCGCGGGCTTTCTTGTAGGCTTCGCGTGCTCTCCCGTCGGCTTCTCTCTCGGTGGCGATCTTCTTTTTGTGGTCGCCGCGCGCTTCCTCGAGTTCTTTGATTGTCGGAAGATCATTGCCGGCCGGAGCCTTGTCTGGCGGTCCGGGCTGGTGGCCGTTCAGGGCGGCGCGGGCAGCGGTGGCCTGGGCGATCAGTTCCACGGCCGAGGGGCTCCTTGCCGGGCGCTTCGCATTGGCGTTGTGATGCCTTCCATCCCTATGAGAGGCGGGTTTGTCGGGTGTGTTTCCAGGCATGTTGCATGCCTCCTGTTCGTGTCTTGAAGCCGCCACCCTTCATCGCGCCGGCGCCGGATGGAGTGCCGTATCGCTGTCGAAGGCGGGGTCTCCCCATGGTTTCAGCGGTCTGCCGCTGCCGGCCGGGAATTGGCAGTCATGGCGCAGGCGAATTTCTGTCTGTGCATGATCATCCTCCGGGAAGGATGGGCGAGCGGTTGGCTTGGGTGAGCGGTCGGTGGGGCAAGCGGCCGGGGATTTCTCGCCGGCCTCGTTTTTGCGGGGGGCGAAACGCTCAGCTCGGCTTTCCAAGAGCGATCTGGCAGGCCTGCGCAAGGTCCGCGTTCGGTTCGGTGGTGCCGAGCGGCGTAGCCCAGCCGGCCTTCTTGATGATGTCGCTGCGTCCATAGGTGCCGGCCGCGTTCAGCTCGGCCATGATCTGCGCCGAGGCCGGATCGCTCTTGGCGCGGTCGAGACAGTAGGGTGTCAGCGCGGCGGCGATCGCCGAGGTGCGCTCGATGCCGGCGGCTTTCTGGGCGCTGCCGCTGGTCACCCAGCCTCCCCAGCTGAAGCCCACGATCGCCAATGCGGCCGCGCCGCACACGGCGCCCCACAGGCCGGGGCGAAGCCATGTTATATTTTGCATCACGAATTCCAATCTTTAAAAAAAGCACGCGATTTCGCGTACTTAAATAATAACACAATAAAAAATCTTCGCTTTGTTTATTATTTTATTCGCCATTTCTGTTGTAATCGTTCAATTATATTAAAAAAATTCTTGTGATTTGAATATGAAAACCCAATAAAACTATTGTTTTATCTTTTCGTCCTAATCGCGACTCAATTGGAGCGCAATGATATCCGGTCGTCGTTTGGCCATATGGCTCTCGCCGGTGTCAGAGACTTGAAGGCAGCCACGCTTCCGAATTCCGATTGCCAGACCGATGCCGTAGCCCGATGAGGCTTTCACCCGGCTGCGGTCAACCGCCTTCACCTGGAGCCTGTCACCATGTCAGCCTACGAATCGTCAACACGCACGACCAACACCATCGTCCATTTCTCCGCCTCCTTCACGCTGCCCGATCTCGTTGGTGAGATCCATCCGGCCGGCGACTACAAGATCGTGCAGGATGAGGAGCCGATCGAGGGGCTTTCGCGCATCGCCTACCGGCGCGTCGGAACCTTCATTCATCTGCCCTCGATTGCGGAAGGCAGCCGTTTGCGCAGGATCGTGAGGATCGAGCCTGCATTTCTCCACCATCTGCTGGAGACCACGAATGCGACAGGGGAGCTTTCCTCATGACCGTATTCGAAGATCGCGAGAAGGCGCTGGAGCAGATGTATTTCCTGGATTCCGACATGGCATTCAGGGTGCGATCGCGCCGCGACCGACTGCTCGCCCGCTGGGTCTGCGGGATGACGGGCGCAGACAGCGAGGCCTATATCGGCGAGATCATCACTCTCAGGGTGACCGGAGCAGATGACGAGGGCTTGATCGCCAAGATGGTTGCGGATATCCGCGCCGCCGGCAAGGATGTGGACGAGAAGGCGCTCAGGGCGCGGATGGAAACGCTGACGGCCGACGCCATGCGGTATCTCGCTCGACCTCTGTGATTTTATCGGTGATCGGGCTGTCATCCACGCCAAACCCGACAGTCGCCACGATCCGAGCAGCGAAGGCGTGGAACTGAACCGCAATCACTGTCACCACCGTGACACCGCTCTGCACCAGCAGCGGTCGCGGACGGTGCGCCTCTCCGCCGCATTGCCTTGACCGTCGCTTCACCCAAATTGCGTGGTGAAAGTGTCAACGTCGTGCCATCCATCCGGCAAGAGGTCGTTCAGTGAAAATCGCGCAGTTCTTCTTCTGCCTCGTCGTCTCCCTAAGCTTCATACCGCAGGCCCAAGCCGACGAGTTGGTTCACTTTGACAGCGCCACGGTCAAGCCAAGTCCGTTTCTTGAACGCAAGGCGAAAGAACAGGGCGTAGCGCTGCCATCACCGCAGGCGACGCCGCTCATCGGATATCTCACCCGTCCGCCGGGCGATGGGCCGTTTCCGGCCGTGGTGTTGATGCACGGATGCGGCGGTATCCATGCCCATGTGAAAGAGGTCTGGCCGGAGCGGCTGGTCTCCTGGGGTTATGTCACGCTCGTGGTCGACAGTTTCACCACCCGCAACATCGAGAATAGCTGCAAGACCTATCTTCCCGATCGGGTGTTCGATGCCTATGGGGCGCTGGACTTCCTGACGACGAGCGGCTTCGTCGATGCCAGGCGCGTCGCGCTGATGGGCTTTTCGGCGGGTGGGATTGCGACGCTGGAGGCGACGAAGATCGAGGGCAATGAGCAGCTGATGGACGAGAAATTCAGGGCGGCGGTTGCCTATTATCCGGTCTGTGCGCCGCATGAGAGCGACGCGACGGTCCCGACGCTGATCCTGAATGGCGATCTTGATGACTGGAGCCCGGCAGAGCGCTGTCGGCAGCGGGTGTCGCGGCTCAGCGGCAAGGGGCCACCGGTCGAGCTGCATATCTATCCCGGCGCGCGTCACGATTTCGATGATGAGGCCATGATCAAGCCGAAGACGGTGTTCGGGCATGTGGAGGAATATAACGCGGCTGCGGCGGAACAATCGATCGCCAGCATTCGCGGCTTCCTGCAGAAATATCTCGCGAACTGAAGCCAGGGCGCCAACTATTTCTCCCGCAAACCCGCCGACGGCGCAGGAAAAAAGCCCGGCGGGGTTTTCCGGGCCTGAGGTCGAATGTGGGCGTGGCGAATCGTTTCCGCTGCGCCTCTTTATTCGGCCTTGCCCCTCTGGCCGTTTCGAATGAAGCGGTCACCGGCCGAACCGATTGAAGCTTAAGATGGCGCACGCTCGGAGATTGAAAAGGGGAAGGGAGCGCGGCAAGTGAAAATTGCCGGGAACAATCTCGGCCACGCGCGGTTCCCTAGAGATCAGCAACCGAATGCTCTCAGGAGAAGACCAATGCGCATGAAAATTGTCGCAGCGTCGCTGCTTGCCCTCGGCATGGCCACATCCGCCTTCGCCCAGTCCAACCCGGCCCCGACGGCCCACACGATCGACAAGAGCACCGTCGATTCCGGCGGCGGCGCCGGCACGACGCATACCAAGAAGCCGCTGATGGACAAGACGACCACCGGCAGCACGAAGGCCGGCAGCGCCATGAAGATGAAGAGACCCGACTGCCCCGGCGAAGCCGCCAGCAGCAGCGGCACCGGCCCCGGCAAGTTGCAGACCCAGGGCGGCACCAGCAACGCCACCCCGATGGACGAGGCCTGCGCGGCGCACAATAATTGATCCCCATAGCCTGACACGGCGCGGGTCGAGGATGCCCGGTCATCACGAGGTGGCCGGGCGTTTTCTTGTGGGGGTGGTTTGCCAGGATGGCAGTCGCAGCGGAGCTGATGGGTGGCGTGCGAGCAATCCTCTCCTCCGTCATTCCTGTGCCCTCGTGCCGGCACAAGGGATGTCACAGGAATCCAGCCGGCTTGCGTCTGCAAGCCGAAAGGACTCTTATCGGTGCGGCGATCTCATAATCCCATCAAATGCCAGGAAATATCCTCCCATTCCGGATTATTCTCCTCGATGAGATTGAGCTTCCACTGACGTGGCCATTTCTTGATTGTCTTCTCGCGGGTGATCGCGGTCGTGACGAGATCATACTCCTCGAACCAAACGAGCGTCTTGACGCCGTATCGAGAGGTAAAACCCGGCGTCAGCTCGTTTTGATGCTCGTATAGCCGGCCTGGAAGATCACTCGTAACGCCGGTGTACAGCGTGCCGTTTCTCTTAGACGCGAGGATGTAGACGTAGCCCTTCATGGTTGAAGAGTGGACTGTCTCGGCGCTGTTTTTCAAGAGTCTTTTCGGCTTGCAGACGCAAGCCGGCTGGATTCCTGTGACAAGCACAGGAATGACGGAGGAGAGAGAGGCGTCAAGTCCCGATCGAGGCCGATCACCCCAAACCACCCATGGCAACCCGCAAATATCCGGCTATGCTGCTCTCAACACCGAAGCAGACCCCGGAGAACCCGCGCGTGCCGCATATCTACATCGTCACCGATTGCGAATTCGACGGCCCGATACCGGGTACCCATTCGATGCTGTCCTTCGCCTCCGTCGCCGTTTCCGAGACCGGCCAGGCCCTCGGCGAGTTCGAAGCCGTGCTGCAGCCGCTCGAGGGCGCCGGGCGCGACCCTGTGACCACGGCCTTCTGGCAGACCCATCCGCAAGCCTTCGCGGCTGCGATTGAAAACCCTGAGCCGGCTGCCGAGGTCATGGCCCGCTTCATCACCTGGGTGAAAACCTTCAAGGCCGAGCCGATCTTTGCCGCTCATCCCGTGGCGCTCGATGGTCCCTGGCTCGATCACTACCTGAAGCGGTTCAGCGGCCGACCGCTGTTCCAGGGGCCGTGGATTGCCGATCGCCTGTTTCGCCATCCGCCGCTCTGCATCCTGTCGCTGGTGGCGGGTGCGACGGGCCGCAAGCCGTGGGAATGCGATATCGCCCATTATCCGCGCGAATGGCTGGGCAATGTGCCCCACACGCACCGCGCCATCGATGATGCGCGCGGCTATGCCAATCTCCTGCATTTCTTCCTGACCCGGCGCGAGCCTGGCGGCGGCTACCGGCCTCTGCTGTCTTAAAGCCGTATCAGCCCTGCCTCCGTCGGCCTGAAACCGCAGGCGCGGTAAAAGCCGGTCAGATGCGGCTCGAAATCGACATGCAGACATTCGGCCCCGCGCTCCCGGGCAATCCGCACCGCCTCCATCACCAGCGCGGTCGCAATACCCTGCCGGCGCAGATCCGGATGAACTGAAGTATCGAGGATGAAGGCGTGCATGCCGCCATCCCAGGCGACATTGACGAAGCCGATCAGCCGGCCCTCGTGGTAGGCCCCGAGATGGGCAAGGCTGCGCGGCAGGATGCGGGCGAAATCCGGCGCCTGCGCGCCATCCCAGGCGGCGGCCCAGAGAGCGCCGAATTCATCGGGCGAGGGGAATGGGTCGATGCGGATGTCTGGCATTGCTTGTTGTCCGAGTCCGGTCGGTGGCGTTTCTGTCGATTGACGCTACAGAAAATGTAGCCGCTCGGCCATGCCGGCGCGCAGGTTCGGGCTTTCCGAGCCTACTCGGCGCGACGAGACCGCCGCGTCCGCACAGCTCAATCCTCCCCATCCGCCTCTCTTCCGGCGATCTTTCTGCTGTGGTCGTCACGGGCCAGTTCCAGCTCTTCCATAGTGGGAAGCGGGCCGCCCGCCGGCGCCTTGTTGTCTGCCTGGCCTTCACCGGGCTTTTCCGCCGCAGCCGGCTCATCGCCGTCCGTATCCAGCGTGGCGCGGGCGGTTTCGGCTTCGGCGATCATCTCGCCTGCGGAGGGGCTTCGGGCAGGGCGGTTCTCATTGGCAGTGGCATGCCGGCCTGTGGCGGAAGCGGCCGGTCTGGTGATCTCGTCGATTTTCTTGCGCATGCTTATCCATCGATCGTGTGGGGCCGATCGCGATCGGTCGCGTGTTTGGGGGAGCCGGGCAGCTCGCGACTTGCAACGCGAGTGCGTGCCCGGCAACGTGGAACCCGGCGCGGGGCCGGGCTCCTCGCCTCCGGCCTGCGTTCGAGCGATGCCGGAGGTCGGCGCGCAGCCGCGCCGAGACGAATGGGTGCGCTAGAGATCCCGCGACAGCTCGTTGTGAACGCTGCGCACGCCGCGTGTCCGCAGGGTCACCTGCTCGGCGAGCGAGATTTCCTCGCTGACGGAAACCCAGCCGGCGAGCGTGACGTCGCTGCCGCGCGCCGTTACGAAAATATAGCTGGGGTCGAGATCGCCCGTATGGGCAAGCGCATCGTAGACAGCCGTTTCGAGATCGACGTCTTCGGGTTGAGCACGCGGGCGTCTGCCCACCACGCTCAGATGTTTTCTGTCGACTGACATGTCTCATCTCCGTGCCCGGTTCATCCCGGGCGTGAAATTGAAGCGTGTCGCGATCTCCAGGATTCGTTTTCCACGCTTTAAGTCTTCGTTTTACGCATGTCGTCGTCGCAAAACCGCTGCGCACTTTTGCGCGATATGCTTTAGCGGCGGATATCCTTCTCCGTCAGCGTATACCGGTCCTTGCCGCCGCGGCCGTAGACACCGGATGCCGCCTCCAGAATGGCGGGGCGCGCCGCATCGAAGGCGTTCAGGCATTCTGCTTCCGTGCGGCCCGTCTGGGCGATGGAGCGCAGCGCGCTCGCCTCGATCAGAAACCGCACCTCGAACATGCCGTCATAGCCGGAGAAACGAACCCCATCGCGGCCCTCGTCGAAACTGCGGCTTCTATTGGGGAAGATCAGGGACATCGAAGTTTCTCCAGAAATTGGCGCCTCCGGCTCCTGCCGGGGACTCATAAGCGGCCACGCCTGATACCAGGCGGGGATATGCACGGCTCATCATCGAATGCGTCAGAGGTCTTTTTCAGCGCGGTCTCTTAAGTGTTCTGGGCGTATGAGAGACATTGCTCTTTGCCGGCCCTTGCGGGCGCGGCCATGCTGCTCAGGATCGCTGCGAAAAAGATGTTCTGCAGAGTGTCGGAAGACAGCGCGTCTTCCCTTGAGGGCATCGGGTAAACCGATGCAAAAGGCGGTTTTATTCCACATGCCGCCATACTGGGGATATGGGGCGCGGGCCGGCCATTACAATGACCGGGCGCTAATAAAGGCGGGTTGTTTCAGGCGCCGTTGCCCGAAGGCGGGTTCGGCGGAAGGGAATTCTCGGCTTCTTCCAGCGGATCAGCACCTTGTTGAAACAGGGGCCATCAGCGACTTGACGCGCGCCGGTCTCCGGCTTCTCGACGATGCTCAAACTGTCCGGCCTGCCTTCCCCACATGGCCCCAGCCGCATCGCGACAGCCGCCCGTGCGGGAGGAATGCCGCGCCTGCATCCGTTGTAGCCTCCCATTCCCGCACCGCGCCCGCCGGCGCCTTGGCGAGAAGCTGAGACAGCTCCCGCATTGCATCATGGGTCGTATAGGCCGCCATGGTGTTGCTCCAGTGTATGGTGTGCCCGCGAAAGTGGGGCAGGGTGGAGGTAGGGCGGGGGTGGTTGAGGGTAATGAGGGTGGTGGAGTGATGGAACTAGGAGGTTTGAAATGTGTTTCGATCAACATGAAATTGTCTACAATGAATCACAACCGTCAGTTACCCATACTGCAAAATGTCAATGCTTTTTCTTAACCCATTTTCGTGTAGAACGTTGATGCGGATAGCTGTCCGCGTTCCAAATAGATTGGGAGACATCGACATGACGATGGCAGGACCAAAAGTACGTTCGGTTGGTCTCAAAGGGGCCAGTGCCTTGGGCTCATCCAAGTTGTCATCTGTTTCAACAGTGTCTATAGCTGGAGAGAGCACGCGAACTATTGCATTTAATGCAACCTCTGGGAAGATTACTGCGAGCGAATCGCAGTCTCGTCAGGGGTCATTAGGGCGTGTTAAAGGTTCAAAATAAGTTATACAGCAAGCGCAGTTGGGAGCGAGTAACCAAAGAAGTTGGTAAAAGTGTCGAAAAGTATCGAACATCCGCGCGACGTGATTTTGCGCGACTCATACATTCTCCGGCATTTAGACGTCTTCAAGGGAAGACGCAGCTTTACCCTTCGCACGAGAGCGACTTCTTCCGTAATCGACTAACTCACTCGCTAGAAGTCGCTCAAATAGCAAAATCCATTGCGATTAGACTTAACAGCACTGAGAGCTTTTTTGGGCCGGCTTCAATGCAGATTAACGTTGACCTGGTGGAGTTTGCGGGTCTGGCCCACGATCTGGGACATCCGCCATTCGGCCACAATGGCGAGAAGACGCTCGATAAACTTATGCTTTCGAGCGGAGGCTTTGAAGGGAACGCGCAGACATTAAGAATATTGTCGCGTTTGGAGAAGAAGGAAACGACGGAGTTTCCTCTGAAGACAACGGTCCCTCAACCGATAGGAAAAAATGGTGAGGATATTCGCTGCGGCTTGAACCTCACGTTTAGAACTCTGGGCTCCATAATCAAATACAACAGGACTATCCCGGTTACAGAGGAAAGCCGCAGAGATCAGAATTCTGCTGGGGCGCCGGTTAAGGCGATTTATGCGTCTGAGTTGGAACTACTGAACTCGATAAAAGATGCGCTGGAAGTTCCTCAAAATTTGGATTTCAAGACCTTGGAATGTTCAATTATGGACGTCGCCGATGACATAGCTTACTCGACATATGATGTTGAGGACTCCTTAAAGGCTGGGTTTCTTTCTCCTTTGAGAATGATATCGATGCCAGACGACTTTAAGGAAAAGATCGTTCAGGGTGTCAGGAGTAAAATAAACCAATACTATGACGACGCTTCTGAAAGCGAAAAGAAGTTTACGATACAAAACCTAAATGACATTCTAGCGGATCTTTTTAGAGATATCTTACTGCCGGAAGAGAATGTGCTTGCAGCTCTGTATAAGGGCGTAAGTCCCGAAGAAGCGGCATTTATGTTGGGTTCTCATACGCACAGGAGTTCGCAAGAGATAGCACAAAACGGATATCTCAGGACTGCGTTCACGTCTCAGTTGGTCGGTGATTATATTCAAAGCGTCGAAGTTGTCGTAAACGAAGAATATCCGGTTTTGAGTCGGGCGCGGTTGAAACTCGAAACTTTTAAGAAAGTTGAGACCCTCAAGCGGTTCGCATATGAGCTGTTGATTTCCTCACCGCGTTTAAAAATTGCCGAAAAGCGGGGCGATGAGATCATAACGAAGATATTTACTTCCTTTGTGGATACGCCCGAACTTTTGCCTGATGACTGGCAAATACTACATAAGGCTGTAGATCAACCAACTTGGAAACAGCGTGTCATCTGCGACTATATTGCAGGCATGACGGATAGATACTGCGTTGAAGTTTACAGCCGGCTTACAGGCGAAAATCCGATGACGATATGGAAACCGCATTAAGAATCTGGTTAAAGACGGCTGGAAGTCAACAGTATTTCTGAAGAAAAATACTTCGCAGGCCAGATGGCCTGCGTTTTGTGTGGAGCACAGGGATAGTCCCTTCCGTCATCAGCTGCCGCTCTCGGCTGTCGGACAGTTACTCTTCATTACGAGAATCTTCATCGTCGTCGGGGTATGGATCCCCGAAATCCTCGTTATCCGAGAATCTTTCTCTCTCCAGGTATTCAACAATATTTCGATAATTTTCTCCGTTGGAGAATCTTCTATATATTTCCAATCCATTGTCCGGGTTATCTGGATCAAATATACTCCAATCTACCCTAAGTTCTTCTTTAAGTTTTTTTACGTCACTTATAATGAGCCAGTCTCTTATGAGACCGTAAATGGTTGTTTCATAATTTAGTTCTTTGTAGACCTTAGAAAAATTATCTGGTATTATTTTTTTTAGCTGATCTATATTGCATATATCAAAGTATCTCAACTCTCTTATGAGCGACGGCATTTGGCCATCGTCGCTGTTGTCTTCAAGCTGGCAATTATTTTCCTTTGCCCAATCTTCTATAAAATTGCGTAGGGTGATCGAATTTATTTCTTGATCTAGGTTGCCAATGCGATAGTCCTCAAGAACTTTGGCAGAGTATGCGTCGATCTCTCTCGAGATATCGCTAAAACCTTTGTCGGCGATTTCCAACAATCCGGCATGCAAATACAATTTTCTTTCAATTTCCTTGGGAAGGCCTGCTTTAAATTTGTAAGACCTGTCATGTGCTAGTTCTGCCCAAGCGTGTTGCAACACTGTCCGAACTTGAAATTCAAATTTCAATTCACACAGACCTTCGAACTCGGGAAGAACTGCACGTTTATCTCCCAGGTCGCATACAAAATGTACGGATCTATATCCCACTTGGTTCAGCGATAATACGTCGTCTTTGTTGCTACTATGCTTTTCATCGACGTTGAATGTCTCCTTTATTAGATCAGATACCTTTTGAATGTCCGATTCAATAAATACAATAATTCTGACGCCAGATATATCTGTCATCTGTGAGCGTGGATCTTTGTATTTCTTTCTTTTGGATTTTTCCAAGATACCATCTCTATTTTTGGTGCGGCCAGAGATGGATAGGTGGTCTATTTTTCGCGCGTCAAGGAGACTGGATATTATTGTTACTACGGATGCTGTTAGTCTCTCGTGCTTGGGAAGGCAATCGTCAATCCACGAATGAACGTCCACGTCCTCACCGTCTAGTAAATTGATTCTCTATTTCGGATTTTCGACAAATATAAGTGGCTCGTAAAGCCGAAATATTACTTGGTTACTGAGTGTCGTAAACTAATCTTGTCGCTTCATGTCTGGGCCTAGACGAACACTCCACTACCGCCCAGGCCTCCCAGTCTTACCCTTCGTCCGGCTCTTGCGTTTCTGCTCGCCCGCATCCTCATAGCTCCCGACACCCGTCTTCCCACGCACCAGCGGCCGCACATCATCGCGCTCCGGCTGGCCCTCGAGCAGCGGTGAAAACCGCTGCGTGCCCTTGGCCGCATCCGGCTTTTCCGGCACATGTCCCGTCACCGGCTTTTCCGTCCGGCCCACGGTCATCTCATCCAGCGTGTTGCGGCGGAAGAGGGTCTTGCCGTTGGCGTTGCGGCCGCCCATGTCATCCAGTTCCGGCTTGGCGAAGTAGGAGGGTGTGGCGCTCTCATCCGCCTTGCCGTTTGATTTCTCTCCCTTCGAGGGAAGGGACTCGCTGGTGGCCTTGGCGTTGCGGCGGATGCCTTCCATCGACTTGGCTTCCTCGCGGGCCAGCGGGTCGTCCATGGCGGCGAGTTCGACGGCCTTGAGGCGTTTGATTTCGTCGCGCAGGCGGGCGGCCTTTTCGAAGTCGAGGTCGGCGGCGGCGTCGCGCATGCTCTTTTCCAGCGCGTTGAGGTGGGTCTGCAGGTTGTTACCCACGAGGTTGCCGCCATCGGCGAAACCCTTGCCGGAGGCGCCGGAGATATCGGCGCGCACGTGGTCGCGCTCGTAGACCGAGTCGAGGATATCGGAGATCTTGGCCTTGACGCTTTCGGGCGTGATGCCGTGTGCCTCGTTATAGGCCATCTGCTTTTCGCGGCGGCGTGTGGTTTCATCCATGGCGCGCTGCATGGAGCCGGTGATGTTGTCGGCATAGAGGATGACCTTGCCGTCGACGTTACGCGCGGCGCGGCCGATCGTCTGCACCAGCGAGGTCTCGGAGCGCAGAAAACCTTCCTTGTCGGCATCGAGAATGGCGACGAAGCCGCATTCGGGAATATCCAGGCCCTCGCGCAGGAGGTTGATGCCGACGAGCACGTCGAATGCGCCTAGGCGCAGGTCGCGGATGATCTCGATGCGCTCCAGTGTGTCGATATCCGAGTGCATGTAGCGCACGCGCACGCCCTGTTCATGCAGATATTCGGTCAGGTCCTCGGCCATGCGCTTGGTCAGCACGGTGCAGAGGGTGCGATAGCCCTTGGCGGCGGTTTCGCGGATTTCGCCGAGCACGTCATCCACCTGGCTGCGGGCGGAGCGTACTTCGACGGGCGGATCGATGAGGCCGGTCGGGCGAATGACCTGTTCGGCGAAGACGCCGCCGGCCTGTTCCATTTCCCAGCTGCCGGGCGTGGCGGACACGGCGATCGTATCCGGGCGCATGGCGTCCCATTCCTCGAAGCGCAGCGGGCGGTTATCCATGCAGGAGGGCAGGCGGAAGCCATATTCGGCCAGCGTCGCCTTGCGCCTGAAGTCGCCTCGGTACATGCCGCCGATCTGCGGCACGGTGACATGGCTTTCGTCGATGAAGACGATGGCATTGTCAGGGACATATTCGAACAGCGTCGGCGGCGGGTCACCGGGGTCGCGGCCGGTGAGATAGCGCGAATAGTTCTCGATGCCCTGGCAGGAGCCGGTGGCCTCCAGCATTTCCACATCGTAGCGGGTGCGCTGCTCCAGGCGCTGGGCCTCCAGCAGGCGGCCGGCCTTTTCCAGCTCCACAAGGCGGCCCTTCAGCTCCTCCTTGATGGATTTGATCGCGGCATTGAGCGTCGGGCGCGGCGTCACATAGTGCGAGTTGGCGTAGATCTTGACCGATTTCAGGTCGCCGGTCTTCTGTCCCGTCAGCGGGTCGAATTCGGTGATGGCGTCGATCTCGTCGCCGAACATGGAGATGCGCCAGGCGGCATCTTCAAGGTGGGCCGGGAAGATTTCGATCGTGTCGCCACGCACGCGGAAGGAACCGCGCTGGAAATCCATGTCGCGGCGCTTGTATTGCTGGGCCACGAGATCGGCCAGCAGCTGGCGCTGATCCAGCCTATCACCGACATTCATCTGGAAGGTCATGGCCGTATAGGTTTCGACCGAACCGATACCGTAGATGCAGGAGACGGAGGCGACGATGATGCAATCGTCGCGTTCGAGCAGAGAGCGCGTCGCCGAGTGGCGCATGCGGTCGATCTGCTCGTTGATGGAGCTTTCCTTCTCGATATAGGTGTCGGAGCGCGGCACATAGGCTTCCGGCTGGTAATAATCGTAGTAGGAAACGAAATATTCCACCGCATTATCGGGGAAGAAATTCTTGAATTCGGAATAGAGCTGGGCGGCCAGCGTCTTGTTCGGCGCCAGGATCAGCGCCGGGCGCTGCGTTTCCTCGATCACCTTGGCCATGGTGAAGGTCTTGCCCGAGCCGGTGACGCCGAGCAGAACCTGGCTGCGCTCGCCGGTTTCCAGCCCGCCCACGAGATCGCGGATCGCCGTCGGCTGGTCGCCGGCGGGGCTGTATTCGGAGGACATGCGGATGGCGATGCCGCCTTCGGACTTGTCCGGCCGGGCAGGGCGGTGCGGCGTCCAGATCTTGCCGTTCTTGTGCAGCGGGTTGCCGCTCTCGATCAGCGCCGACAGCGCTTCGACAGTAGCCGTGACGCCGCCGTTGGCGAGACTGCCGGCATCCTCAAGGGAAATATCCAAGCCGGCGACGGGGTTGAGACCGGCCGCCGCACGCGTCTTCGGATCGCTTGACCCGCCGATGGAAACGCCACGCGCCGTCTTGCTGACAGTGGCCTTCTTGTTGACGCTGACGGCCTCCGTATGCTTGCGCGCCTCGTTCTCCACCTTCTTGCGGTGCTTCCCCGCCTTGGAGGCGATTTCGCGCTGGCTCTCGACGCCGGCCTGCTCTGCATCCGCCTCGAGCTGCTTCACCCAATCGGAGACGCTGCCGCTGAGCGGGGCACCTTCGAATGACGATTGGGGGGCTTCCTCGAAACCGGTCGAGGCGGGGGATTTCTTCGGAGATTTTGCCATGCGCGGAATATGGCTGTTGTCATCGTGAAATGGAAGGGGTTGAGAGTACAAAAGGGAAACGAATGAATCGTTCGGATTTTGGAATAGTGGGGGTGTCTCTTAAGGGCTCCACCCTCGCTTTTAAGCGTCGACTTCGCTTTGGGCACCGACGGCAACTCCAACTTCCCTCATTCCTGTGACAAGCACAGGAATGAGGGAGAGGAGGAACCGCCGCCGCCCAACTCACCCATTACGCTAGCCGTCCTTCCGCTGCTCTTCCACCAACCAGGCCCGCACACCCATCACGCCGACCGCTGATCCGCCGGCCCTTCCGCCCGCGCCAGGTTCAGGGCGCTATTGATCAACCCGATATGGCTGAACGCCTGCGGGAAGTTCCCCAGCATGCGCTTCGCACCCGGGTCATATTCCTCCGCCAGCAACCCGACATCGTTGCAGATATCAAGCAGCCGTTCGAACAGCTTCAGCGCATCGTCGCGGCGGCCGATCATATTGAGGGCGTCGACGAGCCAGAAGCTGCAGGCGAGGAAGGCGCCTTCGCCTGGCGGCAGGCCGTCATCCACTTCCTGCGTCTCGTAGCGCAGGAGCAGGCCATCGCGCAGCAGTTTGCGCTCCACCGCCTCGACGGTCGCGATATAGCGCGGGTCATCGGGCGCAATGAAGCCGACCATGCCGAGATGCAGCAGGCTGGCATCCATCGCCCTGGAGCCGTATGCCTGTGTAAAGCAGCCGAGCTCGGCATTGAACGCCTTTTCGCAGACCTCGGCATGGATGCGATCGGCGAGCGCGCGCCAGCGGGCGGCGCCAGCGGGCTCGCCGTCGGCCTCGGCAATCTGGACGGCGCGGTCGAAGGCCACCCAGGCCATGACCTTGGAATAGGTGAAATGCTGGCGTTGGCCGCGCACCTCCCATATGCCCTCGTCGGGCTCGACCCAGACCTTTTTCAGAAAGGGCAGAATGGCCTTCGCCAGTTCGCGCTCGCGCGGATGCGACGGCAGGCCGCCCTTGCGGGCCTGCAGCATGGCATCCGCCACCTCGCCATAGACATCGAGCTGCACCTGTTCGGCGGCGGCATTGCCGATGCGCACCGGCGCCGAGCCCTCGTAGCCCTGCAGCCAGGGCACCTGCCATTCCAGCAGGTTGCGCTCGCCGGCGACGCCATACATGATCTGCATCTGTGCCGGAGCGCCAGCGACGGCCCGCAGCAGCCAGCGGCGCCAGGCTTGAGCCTCTTCGTAATAGCCGAGCTTCATCAGGGCGAGCAGGGTCAGCGTCGCGTCGCGCAGCCAGCAATAGCGGTAGTCCCAGTTGCGCGGGCCGCCGATCTTTTCGGGCAGGGAGGTCGTGGCGGCCGCGACGATGCCGCCTGTCGGCATGTAGGTCAGCGCCTTCAGCGTGATGAGGGAACGCTTCACCTGATCCGTCCACTTGCCAACCTTGGGGCATTTCGCGGCAAAGGATAACCAGAATTCCTCCGTATCCGGCAGTGCATATTCCACCTGCCGCTGGGCCGGCGGCGGCAGATGCGAGGGGGACCAGGTGAGCGTGAAGATCTGCTGCTCGCCAGCCGCGACCTGGAAGGCGCCGACCGTGCTCATGCCGCGGCCTTCCAGCGGCACGGCGCAGTTCAGCGTCAGTCTATCAGGGCCGGCAATGGCAGTGATGCCGCCGTCTTCGCCATGCGTGACCCAGGGAACGGTTCGCCCGTAATCGAAGCGAAGATTGAGCTCCATATCGAAGGCGACAGTGCCGCTTTTGCCCTCGACGATGCGCATCAGATCGCTCGCTCCATCACGCAGCGGCATGAAGTCGGTGAGAAGGGCGGTGCCGGTCTCGGTCTGAAACTCTGTTTCGAGAATGAGCGTGTCTTCGCGGTAGCGGCGCGAGACGCGGTATTTTCCGCCCGCGGGCGAGAGCGACCAGAAGCCATTATCCTTAGTGCCGAGCAGGGCGGCGAAGCAGGCGGGAGAATCGAAGCGCGGAAAGCACAACCAGTCGATCGAGCCGTTTCTGGACACAAGTGCCGCGGTCTCGCAATCTCCGATAAGGGCGTAATCCTCGATAGGTGCCGTCACCATAGCCTCCTGCGCATATCAGCTGGGCTTTAGGTAGCGCTCGTATGCAGAGGTCAACTGCGTTGATCAGCCGCTCGCCATCACGGCCTCAACCAACCGCTTATACCGCGGGTGATCGCGGATCGGGTCGAGGTCCGGATCGCTGCTCCACCAATAGCGATGCGCGGAGGCGCGGGGGATGACTTTTTCCAAGAGATCGAGCGCCGCTTCATGGTCTCCCATGTTCAGATAGGCGCAGGCGATGTTGTACATGGCGTTGAGATCATCGGGGTCGATGGCGAGCGTGCGCGCCGCCCATTCCCTGGCGCGCTCGCGCTCGCCGAGATAGGCCAGGACCAATGCTCCCAGCTGGGCCGGGCTCGAATTCTCCGGATGCAGGCTGAGCTCGCGTTCGGCCCGCTCCAGGCCCAGCCGGCCGGCCCGCTTCATGTCGGCGTCGCGGCCAAGCTTGAGATAGACGCAGGCCAGCAGGGCGGCGGAACGATAGTCGTCGAACCGCAGCTGGGTGGCCCGTTCGAACAGGAGGGCGGCCCTTTCGAAATCGCCATTTTCGAAGAAGAAGCGCGCGAAGAAATAATTTGCCTCATGCAGATCGGGATCGAGCGTGAGCGCCAGCTCGAATTCGGCCGCGGCCTCATCTCGCTGCCCGCCATATTGCAGGGCGAGGCCGCGCGAGGCATGGGCGTCGGCCAGATCGGGATCGAGTTCCAGCGCCCTGGCGCTCGTCGCGAGGATGCCATCGATCGAGATATCGGCATATTGCCAGGAGCGGAGAACGGAATCGCAGAGCGCGATGCCCGCATAGGCGCGCGCATAGTCGGGGTCGATCTCGGCTGCCTTCGCGAACATGCGCCGCGCCAAAAGCATGTAGGATCTTGAGCACATGTGCAGGAATTGCCGGCCCCGGAGGTAATAGGTGTAAGCCTCGACATCTTCCGTCGGCGCGGTGTTGATCGCCGCTTTCTCGCCCGGTAGCAGCCTGACCTTCAGCTGTTCGATAATAGCGTGGGCGATCTCGTCCTGTATGGCGAAGATATCGGTCAGTTCGCGGTCGTAGCGCTCCGCCCAGAGATGGCTGCCATCCCTGCCGTCGACAAGCTGGCCGGTGATGCGGACGCGGGCGCCGGCCTTGCGCACGCTGCCTTCGAGCAGGAAGGCGACGCCGAGTTCGTGGGCCACCTGCTCGATCTTCACAGCCCGGCCCTTATAGGTGAAGCTCGTATTGCGGGCGACGACATGCAGGTCGGAGATTTTCGCGAGGTCGGTGATAATGTCTTCGGTGATGCCGTCGGAGAAATATTCCTGCTCCGGGTCGCCGCTCATGTTGCTGAAGGGCAGGACGGCGATCGATATTTTCTTAAGCGCTCGCGGCTCGGTGCGGAAAGACATGCCCTGATCGAAATTCACGCGGTAGCAGGCGATTGGTTCGGCGATGTTCTTGACCCGCTGCTCGCCCATCGGCTCGAAGGCAAAGGCGAGCTTGCCGGAAACCTCCTTGGAAACCTTGCCCGACACGCAGATGCCGCCGGGCTCGGCAAGAGCCTGCAGGCGGGCGGCGATGTTCACGCCCTCGCCATAACGATCCTCACCCTCGACGATCACCTCGCCGAGATTGATGCCAATTCGAATTTCCAGGGGGCGGAGTTCCGGCGAGGTGTTTTCCGAAGCGCCGGCATTGCGCCTGATCATGCCGCGCTGCAGGGCGGCGGCGCATTCCACCGCATCGACGACGCTGCCGAATTCGGCCAGCAATCCATCGCCCATCAGCTTGAAAATGCGGCCGTTGTGTTTGCGGATTTCCGGCTCCAGCAGCTCTTTGTGATCCGCCCTCAGCCGCTGGAACGTGCCGGCCTCATCCTGCTCCATCAGCGCCGAATAACCGGCGACATCGGCGGCGAGAATAGCGGCGAGCTTGCGTTCCATGCCGGTCCCCTCGATGAGCATGCTCTCGAGCGGAGTGTAGCATAGGCGCGAAAGGCAGTCTGCCCGCTGCAGATATCGTGGGCAGCCCCGAACATGACGAAAGAGCCGCTGGCAGCTAGAGGGCCGCACGGCGCACACCCTCCGCAATGCGCGTCTCCTGACCTACAGCAACAGGCGCTCCAGACTCCCCTGGTCCTTCACCCCATGCTGATAGAAATGCAGGATCTGGATGGCCAGTTCCTCACGCTCGTCATTGCTGGCGATATGCCTTGCCATGCAGATATGCTCAAAGACGCGCTGGCAAAGAGCGACATCTTCTTCCTGCATCGGCGTCTGGCTCGCCGACATTTTATCTCTGATCATAGACATTCCCTCAAACGTCCCCCGGGAACGTTCTAGGGCGCAGATTGTGTTCTTCAATAAAAAGGAGATCACGTCATCGTGCAGCCCCCGGTCCGTCCTGGGGATTTCTTCAATGCCTGTTCACGATGTTACGCACGTAATAGCAACATATCGGCGCTTGCGGTATGGAAGGAGAAGGGAGGCCCGATTTAGAGCTGTGGGCAACCCTTCTCCACTGGGTTTGCAGCATCCAGCGTGGAGCATTGTAGGCTGGAATAATGGAACCGCAATTTCACTTTTTAAATCTCGGGGAAATTATTTCAGCTATTGCTTAATAAATGCCCGGCGGTACTTTCCGCCGGGCATTTACGCAATCTTTGCACAGTAAAAACGGCGATTTGTGTGACTTTTTGACTGCTCAAACCGCAATGCCGATCTGCGATTCGCGCATCTGACCCCGACACCAAGGCGATTATCGCCGGCTCAGTTTCCAACCAGGAGGCAAAGCCGCTCTATTTGCAGGGCCGGAAGGGGCCAAAGCCTATATCCGCATCGTGCCCCAGCCGATCTGACCTGAGAGGCAGGGACCTGACCTGAGAGGCAGGGGCTTACGTAAGGGAAAGGCTACATCGCCTTACGGCAGCTAGTAATATTAGGCGAGGGCGGGCCATTCGATCCGTCCCTGTCGCTCCTTCCGCTTTTTCCGGCGCAATATTATGATCTGCTGATAGGTCCGATGCAGTTCGCAGCCCAGGTCCGGGACGACCAAGCCAGCAACGGAGTGGACAGATGATTTTCCGACAGCTTTTCGACAGTGTTTCCGGCACCTACACCTATCTCATCGCCTCCAGGCGCGGCGGCGAGGCGCTGATCATCGATCCCGTCCTGGAAAAGGTGGATCGCTACATGCAGCTCGTGCGCGAACTGGACCTGAAGCTGGTCAAGGCGGTGGATACGCACCTGCATGCCGACCACATTACCGGCCTCGGCGCGCTGCGCGACCAGACGCATTGCATCACCGTGATGGGCGAGCAGACCAAGGCGGATGTCGTGGCCATGCGGGTTTCCGAAGGAGACCGCGTCGGCATAGAGGGCCTCAGCCTCGACGTGCTCTATACGCCCGGCCATACGGACGATTCCTATTCCTACCTGATGGGCGACCGCATCTTCACCGGCGACACGCTGCTCATCCGCGGCACCGGCCGCACAGATTTCCAGAACGGCGACCCCCGCGCCCAATATGACTCGATCTTCAACAAGCTGCTCCGCCTGCCGGAGGAAACGCTGCTCTTCCCCGCCCATGACTACAAGGGCGACACGGTCTCCACCATCGGCGAGGAAAAACGCTTCAACCCGCGCCTGCAGGTGAAATCGGTCGAGGAATATGCCGAGCTGATGAACAACCTGCACCTGCCCAACCCAAAAATGATGGACGTCGCCGTCCCTGCCAACATCCACATCGGCCTCCACCAGGACGAAATCGCCCGCAAGGGCTGGGCGGTATCTGCCAAGGATGCGCTTGTTCTCCGCGGCCGCCCGGATGTCGTTATCGTCGACCTGCGCGAGAGGAGCGAACGGGAGCGGCATGGGGTGATACCGGGTGCGCTGCATGCGCCCTATGCGGATCTGCAGGAGAACCTGTCAGCGGGCGGGATGCTGCATGAGCTGGCGGTGGCGACGGGCAAGAGGGTGGTGTTTTACTGTGCGTTTGGGGAGCGGTCGGCGATGGCCGTGCAGGCGGCGCAGGATGCCGGTGTGGGGAGCGCGTGCCATATTGAGGGTGGGATTGATGCTTGGAAGAAGGCTGGGGGTGTGGTGGGGGAGTGAGGGGAATTAGATCCCTGTTACCGATCCAAAAGGCTCGAAGCATAATCTCTCCGTCGCTACAGGTGGCCTCTTTAGGCATCGACGTAGCAATGCATGTGTCTGTCCGAAAAATCACTAATGGCTTTCCAGGTGTCGTTTTTGGCTGCCGAAAATGCGACAAGTTCCGTTCCTAGTAGTATCTGGCGTAACGTAGCTGGATGTATGGAGAGTAAGGAACATACAAGCTGACGGATAGGCCCGCCTGCTTGCCCTTCTACCGAGAAAAGTTCGTCGCCGAACTATCTCCGCGTTTGGCGCCGTCACCCCCATGTAAAGCGGCCTGACCAACTGTTTGATTTGGAAAGTTTTCAAACATCTTCACGATAACTGACGTCCCACAATTGTTTACGTCTGTGCGTACCGTGCGTCCAATATTGCTTGTAGTCGGCTAATCGCTCTGCAACTTCGCCCGTAAGCAATCCCTGTTCTTTCAGGAAAACCTCAAACTGATTTGGGTCCGGTTGGTGTCCGCTTCCCTTATGGATGAAGGGGTCAGAATAGACCCGCCACGCCTTTTGATTATCATCGTTCGCGATCTTGTGCATGGCGTTGACTGTGTGGTGAAAGTAGTCGAAACGGTCGATCGGCCTCTGTAAGTCGATGATGTGCTGGATCTTTGGCTCTTCCATGCCAATGGTTCTGAGGGAGCCGATGAGCGTGTCGATCATTTCCCCTTGAAACTTAGGGCCAGCAGCGCCCCATCGACCAGCGCCCTTAATCTGATTGACCGAAATTCCCGCCAGTGTCTCAGCTAGCTCGTGCAACTGCTCCAAAGTCGCCTGCGTTTCTGTGACCGCCTTGCGCATCTCCGTAACGAGACCTTTGTCTCCGAAGAGTTTGAAAACCTCGATATCGGGTAGGCGTGTCATCATCAGAACGACCGCCGCTGCGAGGAGCGTCAGATATGTTCCGCTCTTTTCCTCAATGATTAGGTAGGCGAAGAGCCCGATTAAGAGCAGCCCGACTATGTAACAGGGGATTTTGAAGATCTGATCTATTCTCAATTTGATCCGAGCCCGATTGTGAAATTGGGGGAATTCTATGCGTCGCTATATTTTGCTCGCATAGGTTGGCGTTATTGTCTCCGTTATACACGGAGATTCGCATGTTCAAAGACAAGACCGTTTTTGTTGTCGGGGCCGGTGCCAGCGCAGAATTTGGCATGCCGGTAGGTTCGGCGCTTATGGAAACAATCAGAAAGAATTGCACTTACTCGATTGAATATGGTCGGTTTAAAATGGGGGAAGAGGCCGAGTTGCTTTTCCGACATTATACGAACAAGTACAGCCTCGATAAAAAGGAGGATATTGATGCTCTGAACACCCATTTGGAAGTCATGCGCGAAATCGTTTCAAGCATCGACATGGCCGAGAGCATCGACGAGTACATTTATCGCCACAGCCACAATCCACTTGTAGCTGAAGTCGGGAAATTGCAGGTGGCTCATGCGATAGCGCGCGCGGAACATGGCTGCCATCTTCGTCCCGACGGCTTTAACGCGGCTGACAAATTCAAAGTCGCAAACAACTCGTGGGTCTACAATTTTGCCAAGGTCTTGATGATCGGGATACGAGCGGAAGAGATTGATCGAATTGGCGACAACATAACAATCATCTGCTTCAACTATGACCGTTGCGTCGAACACTATTTGGAGCATGCAATCGTGCATGCATATCCGGGAACTTCCAGTGAGCGGGCCCGCGAAATCGTCAACAGTATTAACATCATCCATCCTTATGGATGGCTCGGGTCTCTGAAAGCGTTTCCATTTGGGCGCGTGCAAAACTTTGCAGCCATGGCGGACAACCTCATTACTTGGTCAGAATCTATCCGCGACCCGCAAGTTAAAGAGCGCATGGGTCATGCGATGAGCGACGCCGAAACAATTGTTTTTCTCGGTTTTGCGTTCGCGCGACAGAATATGGACCTGTTGCACGCAACCGACAAGAAATGGGCCGAGAACGGGGTGGATGTCTTCGCTACCGGTAAGGGCCTAGAGCCTGAGGCAGAAGCATCATATCAACAGAATATCTCGCTACTCTACAGCCCACATCGAGCGTTCAAAGCGATGGAGAGGGTGCGGTTGCAGTGGGATACTGAATGCGCTCCGTTTATGAAGAAGCATCGTTATAATCTGTCGCTCTGATACCCATAAAATCTTGGGAGTTGGAAAGTATTAGGATGAGGTAATTTTGCGCCGCTAACCGATTTGCCTGTCTGCCATGATGCCAACCCCGATCGGGCAAGTCAGTTGGCCTCGTCTTCCTTCACCTAATTTGCGAGGCAATACCTTCCCAGGCGCGAGGCACACGAGGAGAGGAATGACTGGCAGGAGGACATGGACACCTGGAAGCTTTTCCTATTGTGTTTAGTCAGCGGCGAAACGAGCACCCCATGCCCGAAAAATCCACCCCCGAAGCTCTGAGCCAGCGCATCCACGCCCGCCTTCTCGCCCGCAGTAGCGGCCCGGCGTGGAGCACCATTTCCGCCCACCTGCTCTCCCACCAGCCGCTCGAAACCAATCTCCTCGTGCCCGCCGTCGCCGAGCCGCTCGTGGTCTGGATCGTCTCCGGCTCCGCTCGCATCGAGGAGCGGGACATCGGCGGGGAGTGGATGTCGGTGGAGGTCTCGGCGGGGGATTTTTATCTGACGCAGAGCGAGACACCCTATGAGATGCGGTGGGAGACGAGTGCGGGCGAGCCGCTTTGCGTCATGCATCTCTATCTTGGGCTGCCGATCTACCAACAGGCGATATCCGAGGTTTTTCGCGCTGACGGTGCGGATCGGTTTCGGCTGGCGGATGTTTCGGGGGCGCGGGACGAGGCGATTTCGGGGCTGATGGGGATGATCCTGAAAGAGCTGACGGACGCGGCCGCGCCCAGCGAAATGGTCGTGCAGGGCATTGCGCAGGCGCTCGCCGTCCATCTCGTGCGGCAGTATGGCAGGCGGGATAGCTCAGTGCCCGCCCGGCGCGGGGCGCTGCCGGCCTTCAAGCTGCAGAGGGTGGTGCGGATGATGGAGGCGGGGCTCGATCAGGCCTTCAATCTCGAAAGCCTGGCGGCCGAGGCCGAGCTCAGCGCCTTTCATTTTTCCCGCGTCTTCAAGCAATCGACCGGCACGTCGCCATCGGATTATTTCATTCAGCTGAAGATGGCCGAGGCGCGCCGGCTGCTGCGCGAGACGGATGAGAGCATCATTCAGATCGCGCTCGATCTCGGCTATTCCAGCCCCAGCCATTTCGCGCAGGTGTTCCGGCGGGCCGTCGGTGTCAGCCCGCGCGATTACCGCGGGTAGCGCTTTTGTCCTGCGCATTTCCGGGCGCGAAACCGCTGCGCACTTTTGCTGAAATTGCTCTTGTTCGCAGCAAATCCCCGATAGTTGCAGCAAGCGGCCGAGCGAAAGCGGGCGCCCGATTTTCTAGTTTGTTCCCATCGCAACCGACCGTCGCAACGACGGCAATGAAAGGGAATGAAACAATGTCAATCCAGGGAAAAGTCGCTCTCATCACGGGTGCATCCAGCGGCATCGGCGCTGCCACGGCGCTGAAGCTTGCCGCCAATGGTGCCAAGGTCGGCCTTGCCGCACGCCGCGCCGACCGGCTGACGCAACTCGTCGCCGAGATTGAAAAAGCCGGCGGTCAGGCCATCGCATTGGAGATGGATGTCGTCGACAACGCCTCCGTCACTGCGGGTGTTTCAAAGCTCGTCGAGGCATTCGGCACGGTCGATATCCTCTTCAATAATGCCGGCCTCATGCCGCTTTCCGACATAGACATGCTGAAGACGGATGAGTGGCACCGGATGGTGGACGTCAATATCAAGGGCGTGCTCAACACCACAGCTGCCGTGCTGCCGCACATGATCGGCCGGAAATCCGGTCATATCGTCAACACCTCGTCGATTGCCGGCCGCAAGGTCTTTGCGGGCCTGTCGGTCTATTGCGCGACGAAACACGCGATCACGGCGCTGTCTGACGGCATGCGCATCGAGCTTTCGAAGAAGCACAATATCCGGGTGACCTGCGTGCAGCCGGGTGCTGTCGAAACCGAACTCTACGACCAGATCTCGGACCCGGCTGCGCGCCAGCAGATGGATGATCTGAAGACGCAAATGGAGTTTTTGAAGGCCGAGGATATTGCCGAGACGGTGCTGTTTGCGCTGCAGTCGCCGCGGCATATGGATATTGCCGAGGTGTTTGTGATGCCGACGCAGCAGGCTTGGTGAAGTACTTCCCGGATCTTTGCACAAAGCCGATGTCGCGGGTTCACGGCATCGGCTGTGGAAAGCCGTGTATGGCAGATATTATTCTCGTAATATTTGTAGGAATGTACGCCTTGCTTTGCCTGTTTGGAGATTGAACTGATGAGGACGATTGTATTTCTCAGTGCCGCCGCGATGACACTGGCTGGGTGCCAGACGCCGATGCCGCAATCCGTTGTAGATTCTCAGCGTCCTGCGTCCGACTCGGTCAAACGCGAATATGTTGACGCCCTGCGCGGGACCATTAAACCGGGAAACTTCGTGAAGGCCGAGATTTCCAGCGTGGTACTGCTCGATCCTGAAAAACAGATCTACGTTTACTGCACGCGGACTGCGGAGCGTGCCTACCCAAACTGGTCCTATATCGGCCTTTCCTTGGAACAGAACATGATCATGGGCCTCGCAAAGAATGACTATCGCTGCCACGACAAGCGGCTGCGATACTACGATTTTCCCGAGCTGCGGAACATGAAGTCCTGACGGAGGGGCGAGGGCTTCGGCCTCCTCGCCAACCAGCGGATCACCCATGGCATATATCGAAACTGCAATATGGGGTATGGATGAAGGACATCAATCTACCACAAGTCGATATTTTCCTGCTGGCCTAGACGGTGGGAATGCTCGTCGGGCACATTCCGTTTCTTGCCGGCGGTTTCGCGCTGATGCTGATGCTCCTGAAAGTCGTCCTCTCGGTGCCGGTTTGTCTCGTCGCATTCGTAATATATGCGACGAACGCCTCTCGCATGCACAGGCGCCCGGTTTTCTCGTCCATTGTCCTGTTCCTTGCCGTACTGTTTCCATCCGTGATTCTGTCTCTGGTCTGGTTCCGGAACGAAGGTGAATTCAGGGCGTTTCTGACCGCGGCGCCCTTGGCTCTTCTCGTTCCGGCTCTAGCAACATCGTGCCTGTGTTTCGCCTTCATGATCAGGCGACGTTTTCGCCAGGTCGCCTGACGGATGAACTCAGAGCCAACTCAGCCTTCAACCCACACCGCGCACCGCCCAGGCCACGCTCTCGAACCCGCGCGGCCCATCCTCTGACCTGTCATCGAGATAGGCCGCCTTCAGTGCCTCCCGCAGCCGCTCGCGTCTTGCCTCCGGCAATGCCTCGAAGAAGGCCGAAAACCGTCCCTGTCCATAGACTTTCGGCAGGTAGAAATCGTCGAAATCGGCGTAGTTCATCGTGATCGTCAGCCTTGTCTCGGTGACATCGGCAAAGCCTGCACTGGCAAACAGCGCCCGCAACTCGCCCTCCGCCGTCATCGGCCGCGGGCCTGATGGAATGCCGTTGCCTTCGGCTTCGGGTTCGACGGCGCGGATCGTGTTCCAGAAGAGGCGCCAGCTCGGCATGCCGTCATGGGACCAGACGGCGGCGGCAGCGGTGGCGCCCGGCTTGAGGACGCGGCGCATTTCGGTGATGGCCTTGTCGGCATCGGAGACGAAGTGGAGGACAAGCAGGGAATAGGCGGCGTCGAAGCTTTTGTCCTCATAGGGCAGGGCGCAGACGTCGCCCTGACGGGCCGATATTCTCGGGTCGTCGGTGCGGGCGCGGAGCGCGGTGACAAAATTTTCTTCGAAGTCGAGGGCTTCGATGGCCTGCAGGCCGGGGTGGGCTGCGAGCGCCAGCGTCAGGCTGCCGGTGCCGCAGCCGGCGTCGAGGACGCGGCCGTGCGAGGGCACGCCGGCGAAGGCGAGGAAGGGGTCTGAGAGTTTGCGGCTCCAGCGGCCCATGGCGGCTTCATAGGCCTGTGCGCCCCTGGCGATGAAGGTAGATGGCATGGGTTTTCCCGGCGGATGTGCTTTTGCCGGACGGATATAGGGCGGGTGGATACGGTGTCTATTGCTTGGGCTGGTTCGTCCGGCCTTGGAGTGCTCGACACCCCCTCTGGCCTGCCGGCCATCTCCCCCACAGGTGGGGAGATTGGCTGGGAGCGCCGGCTTCCCCAAATAGTAGACGTTGCAAACTGCGCAATGTCAGCGAGGTGGGAATGTCGCGCCGCTTGTCGATCTCCACCCTTGTGGGGGAGATGGCCGGCAGGCCAGAGGGGGTGCCCCACTGCAGACCCTACAATTCTTCAGCTTCGCCCAAGCCCGAAAACAAAAAACCTCCCGGACCCTCAAGGGAGCCCGGGAGGCATGACGCACCGGTCGTAGGTCAGGAGTGGATGGCCGGGGCGGTTGGTGGTGTCTCGGGTGCGGCTGGCGGTTGCTCCTCAGCGACCGGCCGCCTCGTGCGCATCAGCTTCAGCACGAAGACGAAGAAGGCCGGGACGAAGAAGATGGCGAGCACGGTGGCGGAGATCATGCCGCCGAGCACACCGGTGCCGATGGCGTTCTGGCTGGCGGCACTCGGCCCTGTCGCGATCGCCAGCGGCACGACACCGAGGGTGAAGGCGAGCGAGGTCATGATGATCGGGCGGAAGCGGACGCGGGCGGCTTCTATCGCCGAATCCAGGAGCGACTTGCCTTCGGCGTAATAATCCTTGGCGAATTCGACGATCAGGATGGCGTTCTTGGCCGAGAGGCCGATGATGGCGATGAGGCCCACCTTGAAATAGATGTCGTTGGGCATATCGCGCAGCATCACCGCCGCGACCGAGCCGATGACGCCGAGCGGCACGACCAGCATGACCGCGAGCGGGATCGACCAGCTTTCGTAGAGGCCTGCCAGAAGCAGGAAGACGAAAAGGATCGACAGGCTGAAGAGGATCGGCGCCTGGCTGCCGGAGGTGATTTCCTCCGCCGACTGGCCGGACCATTCGAAGCCGAAGCCCTCGGGAAGCTGCGAAGCGAGACGTTCCATTTCGGCGATTGCCGCACCCGAGGACTGGCCGGGGGCCGGCGCGCCGGAGATGCGCACGGTCGGATAGCCGTTATAGCCGACGATCTGCGGTGCGCCCTTCTGCCATTGGGCAATGGCGAAGGAGGAGAGCGGCACCATGCCGCCGCTCGCATTGCGCACGTTGATCTTCATCACGTCGTCGATCTGCAGGCGGGCGCGATCATCCGCCTGGACGATGACGCGCTGCATGCGGCCGGTATTCGGATAGTCGTTGATATAGGACGATCCGAGATTGGCGGTGATCGCGTTGTTGATATCGGCGAAGGAGATGCCGAAGGTGTTGGCCTTTTCGCGGTCGATCACCATCAGCACCTGGGCTGCGTCAGGCATGCCTTCGACGCGCATGCCGGTCAGGACAGGGCTCTTGCCCGCCATCTGCATCAGCTGGCCGGCGGCCTCGACAAGTGCCGTCTGGCCCTTGCCGCCGCGGTCCTGCAGGCGGAAGGAGAAGCCGCCGGTGGCGCCGAAGCCTTCGATCGGCGGCGGCGAGAGCGCGAAGGTGGTGGCGTCCTTCAGCGCGAAGAGCTGGCCGTTCACGCGGTTGGCGATTTCCTGCACGGTGTTGCCGGGGCCGCGGTCTGCCCAGTCTTTCAGGGTGACGAAGGCCAGCGCGGCATTGGCGCCGTTGCCCGAGAAGGAGAAGCCCTGGATCGCCACGATATTTTCGACAGCAGATTCGGAGCGGAAGATCTTTTCCACCTGCTTGATGGATTCGATCGTACGGTTGGCGCTCGCTTCCGGCGGGCCCTGGATGTCGACGATCATGAAGCCCTGGTCTTCATCCGGCACGAAGGCCGTCGGCAGGTTGATGAAGAGGTAGCCGAGGCCGATGACGAGGGCGAGGTAGACGATCATCATGCGACCGGCGCGGCGCGCCATGCCGGTGACCGTCTTCGAGTACCCTGACGTGATGCGCTCGAAATTGCGGTTGAACCAGCCGCCGATGCCGCGCTTGTGGTGATGGCCCTGCTTGATGGGCTTCAGGAAGGTAGCGCAGAGCGCCGGTGTGAGCGACAACGCCAGGAAGGCCGAAAACAGGATCGAGACGACCATGGTCAGCGAGAACTGGCGGTAGATGATACCTGTTGATCCCGGGAAGAAGGCCATGGGAATGAAGACGCAGGAGAGGACCAGCGTGATGCCGAGGATGGCGCCGGTGATCTGGCTCATCGCCTTCTGCGCGGCTGCCTTTGGCGACAGCCCTTCCTCGGCCATGATGCGCTCGACATTTTCAACGACGACGATCGCGTCATCGACGAGAATGCCGATCGCCAAGACCATCGCGAACATGGTGAGCACGTTGATGGAAAAGCCCGTCGCATACATGACCGCGCAGGTTCCAAGCAGAGCCACCGGCACGACGAGTGTGGGGATGACCGTGTAGCGGAAATTCTGCAGGAAGATGAACATCACCACGAAGACGAGGGCGACGGCCTCGACCAGCGTGTGGATGACCTTTTCGATCGAGGCCGAGACGAAGGGGCTGGTATCGTAGGGAACGGAATATTCGATGCCTGAGGGGAAGAAGCGCGAAAGCTCCTTCATCTTCTCGTTGACGGCGTTGGAGACGGCAACGGCATTGCCCGTCGACGAGAGCTGGATGGCGATTGCGGCACTCGGCTGGCCGTTCAGGCGGCTGGTGAAATTGTAGGATTCCGCACCCTGCTCGACGCGGGCGACATCCTTCAGGCGCACGGTGGAGCCATCGGGATTGGCGCGCAGGATGATCTCGCCAAATTGTTGCGGCGTCTGCAATTGCCCCTGCATGAGCATTGTTGCCGTCAGGTCCTGGGTGACCGGGTTCGGCGCGGCGCCGATCTGGCCGGCGGCCACCTGGGCATTCTGGGCGGTGATGGCGGCATTGATGTCATCGGTCGTGAGGTTCAGGCCGACCATCTTGTCCGGGTCGATCCAGACACGCAGGGCGCGCTGGGCGGCAAAGAGCTGGGCGCGGCCGACACCATCGATGCGGCGCAGCTCGCCGATGATGTTGCGGGTGATGTAATCGCCGAGCGCCACTTCATCACGCGTGCCATCGGTCGAGGTGAGCGCGATGAACATCAGGAAGCCGGAGCTTGCCTCTTCCACGTTGATGCCCTGCGAGCGAACGGTGGCGGGCAGGCGGGCCTCGACGCGGCGAATGGCGTTCTGCACGTCGACGGAGGCCTGGTCGATATCGGTGCCGGCGCGGAATGTGGCGTTGATGCTGACCGAGCCGGAATTGTCCGAGGTCGATTCAAAATACATCAGGCCTTCGACGCCGTTCAGCTCATCCTCGATCTGGCGCGTCACGCCCTGATAGATTTCCTGCGGGGAAGCGCCCGGATAGGAAGTGGAGATCGAAAGCTGCGGCGGGGCGACCTTCGGATATTGCGAGACCGGCAGGAAGGGGATCGCGATGATGCCGGCAATCGAAATGAACAGCGCGAAGACCCAGGCCAGGATCGGCCTGCGAATGAAGAATTGTGCCATGGGGTTACTCCGCCTTTGCCGGGGCGGGCGCCGAAGCATCCGCTGCCGCGTCCGGCTTCCAGGGTTCGGGCGCGACCGTGGCGCCGGGCTGCACTTTCTGGACGCCATCGGCGATGACGGTTTCGCCTGCCTTCAGGCCGGATTCCACGACCCACTCGGAGCCGAGAACCTGGCCGAGCGTGACAGGGCGAAGCTCCGCCTTGTTGCCTTCGGCGAGCACATAGACCTGCGCCTGGCCGGCTTCGTTTCGCGTGACCGCCCGCTGCGGCACCGTCAGTGCATTCTCGCGCACGGCCTGTTCGATGCGGACGCGCACATACATGCCGGGCAGGAGATCGCCGTTCTTGTTGGGGAATTCGGCGCGCAGCGTCACCTGTCCGGTATTGGGGTCGACATTGGCGCTGGCGAACAGCAGCCGGCCGGGCTCGGCATAGAGGCTGCCATCGTCGAAGACGAGTTCGACGCGGGCTTCGCCGGGTGCGGTGCTGGCGAGCTTGCCCTCGGCCACGGCCCGCTTGAGGTTCAGGAGATCCTGGGCCGACTGGGTGAAGTCGGCATAGACAGGGTCGACCTGCTGGATCAGCGCCAGATTGGAGGTGCCGTCGGCGGTCACGAGCGCGCCCTCGGTCACCAGCGCACCGCCGATGATGCCTGAAATCGGCGCGCGGACCTCGGTGTAATCGAGATTGATCTTGGCCTCATCGAGGCCGGCCTCGGCACTCGCCACATCGGCATCCGCCTGGGCGACAGCGACGGCTGCCGTATCGTAATCGATGCCGGTCGCGATATTGCGCTCCTTCAGGTTCTGCTGGCGCTCCAGCTGCAGGCGGGCATTCTGCTGTGTCGCCTTGGCGCGCTGCAATGTGGCTTCAGCAGAGGCAACCCGCACGCGGAAAAGGCGCGGATCGATGCGGTAGAGCACGTCGCCCTGCTTGACGAAGGTGCCCTGTTCGAAGACGCGCTCCTGCAGGATGCCGGAAACGCGGGCGCGCACTTCCGAAACACGGGTGGCGGCAATGCGGCCCGGCAGTTCGTTGACGACAGGCACGGCATGGCTCTTCATCTCGACCACGCCGACGGCCGCCGGCGGCATCTGCATTCCGCCCTCTTGAGCGAATGTGTGCCCTGCTGTCAGTACGAGAAGGGTCGTGGCTGCCATCAACGCTTTCAGGCGCGGCAGTCTGGTATTGCGCAACATCGAACGTATCCCTTTTTGGCCGCCCCGGCGGCTTGCTAGGTTATTACTTTGGTTTCTTCATTTTCACGCAATTCCGGACGGAAAACCGTTTCACACTTTTCCTGGAATTGCTTAAGTTATTGTGGTTTCGAGTTTTTCAAGTCTTCGTTTCAGGCGGCTCGAGGAAGGTCGTGTAGACCTTGCGGATATCCTCGAGCAGCTCCTGCCGTTCCGCACCGCTCCAGCGGTGGAAATCGAAGAGTTCGGTACAGTAAAAGCCGGTCAGCGCCAGATAGGCCATCAGGGCTGCCCGCGGCTTCGGCCCGGCGGCCATCGCCGCCAGATCGGTCACCACCCATTTGCGGATGATCTGCTGCAGATTTTCCTCGCTCGACATGGAGGCGCTGATCGCCATCGCCACGGCGCGGTCGGTATCATCAAGCGTCTTGTCGGCAGCCGCGATACGGCCGTAAAGCTCCGGGTGAGGGGTATCCGAACTCGCCTTCACGCATTCTTCCATATGGGCGATATCGGCGCCGACGCGGCGATCGACCAGCGCTTCCAGAAGGGCGCTCTTGGTCTTGTGGTCATAGACAACACGCGACTTGCTGACGCCGGCTTCCTTTGCGACCGCATCGATCGAAAGCCCCGTTGCACCGGCGCGCACGACGACGCGCTCGGCAGCGTCCAGAATATCGTCAGTGGTGATCTTGCGCGTTCGCGTCACGAATAGGGTTCCCGGTTTTCGCGGATAAAAATACGAACGTTCGGATTTAAATGCAAGCGCTTTTGTTTTTATGGAATGACAGGGCGGCGAAAGGGGCTGGAGCCACAGCGCTGAAAAGCCCGGGAAATATTGGGTTTCGGCTCAATCCACCCGCAAAACCCGCGCCTCCACCGGCTGCTCTATGCCCTTCAGCGACAGTGACCGTGCTTCCGTGCCGCCCATCAGTTCGGGCGCTTGCAGCGTCGTCTCCAGCGACACGAGGATTTCGCCGGGTGCCGCCTGCGATTCCAGCCGGGCGGCCTGGTTGACGACGCCGCCGATTGCGGTGAAATCGCTGCGGAAGCTGGAGAATTCGCCGATCTGCACATCGCCCGTGTGAATGCCGACGCCGATGCCGAGGGTGTAGCCGGTGTCGAGCTCGGCGAGCGCTTCCGTGCAGGAGCGCTGGATCTCCAGCGCGGCCCTGATGGCAGCTGCGGCATGGTCCTTGCGGGTGATCGGGAAGTTGAAGATCGCCATCAGCCCGTCGCCCATCTGCTTGTTGACGATGCCGTCATTTTCCCAGATCGCCTGTGCGGCGCGATCATGAAACAGGCTGACGATGCGGCTGAGGTCGATTGCGCCGATGCGCTGCGAAAGGCCGGTGTAACCTCTGATATCGGCAAAGAGGATGGTGGCGCCTGCAGTGATGTGGCGCTGCTTCTTCACATATTGGAAGGAGCGCTCGCAGATCGTGCAGATATCGGGGTTCATCTTGCTGCGCGTAATGCCAAACGCGCGGAAGGGCAGCGAAAGCGGGCCGCGGATCGGGATCGGCATATGCATCTGGTCCCAGCAGCCGCGGCAGATGCTCGCGCTGCCGGATTTTGGCGGATGCCCTGATATGGCTGATATCGTCATGTGCCGCATTCCCCCAATCACAAAAAACGAGCTTCCGCCTATCGGGCGGCTTTGGCAACTATTCAGGCTGAAGCGCGCTGCCCCTATGCGCTATCTGGCAGGACGTTTCGCGCATCGGCCGCATGCAGCCGCTTTTCCGCGAGCGCGATGAAGGCGCGCACCAGCGGCGAGAGGTGCTTGCTGCTGGGATAGACAACATAGAGGCCGCCCGATGCCGTCGTGTAGTCGTCGAGCACGCGCTGCAGCCGCTCGTCTGCGATACAGGTGAATGCGACGCCGTAAGGCAGCTGCGCGATGCCGTAGCCGGCAATGGCGGCTTCCATCACCGCCTGCATTTCATTGGCGGCGAAGCGTCCTGATACGGAGACCGTTTCCGGCCCGGCCGAGCCTTCCAGGACCCATTGCGCGTGGGCGGCCGATGGTCCGGCGATGACGCAGTCATGGTTTGCGAGATCATCAGGCGTGGAGGGTCGGCCTGCGCGGGCAAGATAGGCGGGGCTGGCGCAGAGCAGGCGATAGGTCGGGCCGAGCTTGCGGGCGATCAGGGTGGAATCCTCCAGCGATCCGGTGCGGAAGGCGAGGTCTATGCCGTTGTCGACGAGGTTCAGCCGCTCGTCGGTCAGCCGCAGCTCGACCTTGGCTTTCGGATAGGTCGCCATGAATTCGAAAGTCGCCTCCTGCAGGAAATGGCCGCTGAAGCCGACGGGAGCCGAAATACGGATCGTGCCCGAGGGCTCGGCCTGCGCTTCGGCGAGCCTGCTATTGGCGCCTTCAATCTTCCTCAGTGCCTCGCTTGCCTCGCCGTAATAGAGCCGCCCGGCCTCCGTCAGGCCTAGGCTGCGGGTCGTGCGCTGCAGGAGGCGCACGCCGAGGTCGCGCTCGAGGGCCGCAACCCGGCGGCTGACCGTCGTCTTGGGCATGCCGAGCAGCCGCGCGGCTGCGGTGAAGCTGCCGGTTTCGATGACGCGGGAGAAGATCACGATATCGTTGAGATCGATCATTGTTGCTCTCAATGGGACGATGTTTGGCATTTTTAGGCCATTATGAACCAATGCAGCAATCCTAAATCTGCTCCATCAGCAACTGCCATCGGCAAAAGAAGGAGCAGAGACATGAGCAACAGCAGAAGCATTCTCGTATCGGGCGCAACCGGCCAGCAGGGCGGCGCCGTCGCCCGCGCGCTCGCCGCACGCGGCCATCACGTCAAGGGGCTGACGCGCCGGCCGGACGGCGACAGCGCCAAGCGGCTTGCCGCATCCGGCATCGAGGTTGTCGTAGGCGATCTCGACGACAAGGCGTCGATCGTCAAGGCTGCCAGGGGCGTCGATACGATGTACCTGATGGGCAACAGCTATGAGGCGGGCGTCGAGGCAGAAACCCGTCAGGGCATCGCGGCTGCCGATGCGGCCAAGGAGGCCGGTATCGGCCATCTCATCTACGGCTCGGTCGGCGATGCCGACAGGAAGACGGGTATTCCGCATTTCGACAGCAAGTATCTGGTCGAACAGCATATCGGCGGGCTCGGCATTCCCTATACGATCAGCGCGCCCGTCGCCTTCATGGAAAATACCGTGGCTCCCTGGGCGATCGGCGGCCTGAAACAGGGCGTCTATGCTGCGGCCCTGCCGCAGGCCCGCAAGCTGCAGCAGATCGCCATCGACGATATCGGCCATTTCGTCGCCGCCCTTGCCGAGCGGCGCGAGCAAGTCTTCGGCAAGCGTTTCGATATTGCCGGCGACGAACTCTCGGGCGAGGAGCAGGCGAAGATTCTCACCGAGGCGCTCGGCCGGCCGATCCGTTTCCAGGAGTTGCCGATTGCGGCCATGCGCCAGCAGAGCGAGGATGCGGCGCTGATGTTCGAATGGTTCGACCGTACCGGCTATTCCGCCGATATCGCCGCCCTGGGCCGCGATTTCCCCGATGTCGCCTGGCACAGCTATGCCGACTGGGCGAAGGGTTTTGACTGGAGTGTTCTCGACAAGGCCTGATGAACGGCCGCATTGGGCAAAGCGGACCGGCGATCGGCTGGTCCGCTTCATGCCGTGTTCACGCCTGCGCGGTCGGCCGGATGACGATATCGCCGACATCGACATCGTCAGGCTGCTCGATGGCAAAGGCGATGGCGCGGCCGATTGCATCCGGCGTGATCGCCATTTCCTCCATGCTTTTCGTGATGCCGGCTTTCACGGCCGGGCTGGTCATGGAGTCGGCGAAATTGGTTCTGATGATGCCCGGCGATACATTGGTGACGCGCAGATGCGGGCCGGCCTCCTGCCGCAGGCCCTCGGCAATGGTGCGCATGGCATTCTTGGTGCCGGCATAGACGGCCATGGTCGGCTTGATGGTGATGCCCGCCGTTGAGAGCGTGTTGACGACATGGCCGAAACCCTGGCGGCGGAAGACGGGCAGGGCGGCGGCAATGCCATAAAGCGGCCCCTTGACATTGACGTCGATCATCTCCTCCCAATCCTCGACGCGTAATTCATCCATCGGCGAAATCGGCCCAATGCCGGCATTGTTGATCAGCACGTCGAGCCTGCCGTAGGTGTTGCAAGCAAGGGCGACGAGCGCTTCGAGATCCGCGCGCTTCTTGACGTCGGTGACGCGGTAGATGGCCTCGCCGCCCGCCTTGGTGATGCGCTGAGCCAACGCCTCCAACTTCTCGCTGCGCCGGGCGCCGAGCGCGATCCTGGCGCCGCGCTCGGCTAGGATGAGGGCGGTCGCTTCGCCGATGCCGCTGCTGGCGCCGGTAATGGCAATGACCTTGTCCTTGATCGGTGACATCGTCTCTCTCCTTGATGGTGACCTCAAGGATTGCAGCGGTTGGCTGGAGAATCTATGCTCTATGCTCTGTCATTTCGTCGAGATCGTCCGGAATTCATGATCGATCCCCTGTCCGATGTGTTTTCGCTTGTTGATATCGAGAGCGCCCGCTGCACGCGTTTCGAGGTGGGCGGGCAATGGGCCTTCCGCTTTCCGCCGAAGCCGGCGCTGAAATTCGTCGCGGTCATCAGAGGCGGCTGCTGGATCATCCTGCCGGGCGAGCCGCCCTTTACGCTTGAAGCGGGCGATACGTTCCTGCTTGCCAATGCGCCCGCCTATGTGATCGCCAATGATCTGGCGAGCGAGCCGGAAGACGGTATCGCCTTCTTCGATTGGGACCATTCCAATATTGCCCGGCATGGCGGCGACGAGACGGTGCTGATCGGTGGCAGTCTCGTCATATCCGGCGGCAATGCGCAACTGCTGCTCGATGCGCTGCCGCCCTTCATCCATATACCGGCAAGCGACCGCGCTGCTGCCGTTCTGCGCGCTACACTTGCGACCCTTAACGACGAACTCGGAGCCGGCGAAATGGGCTCGACGCTTATGACACGGCGGATGGGCGATATCCTGCTCGTGCAGGCGCTGCGCGCCCATGTCGCCCGTGCCGGCGCAGACAATGCCGGCTGGATCGGCGCGCTCGGCAATCCCGGCATTGGCAAGGCGATCAGCCTGATCCACAACGAGCCTGGCTATCGCTGGACGGTGGGTGAGCTCGCAAGCCGCACCGGCATGTCGCGCTCCGCCTTTGCGCAGCGGTTCCGCGATCTGGTCGGCGTTGCGCCGCTCGATTACGTCACCCGCTGGCGCATGCATCGCGCCCGCGAGGCGCTGCGCCGCAAGGAGGCGACGGTGGCAGGCCTTGCCGCCAGCCTCGGCTATTCCTCCGAAAGCGCCTTCGGCAATGCCTTCAAGCGCGTCTTCGGCCGTGCGCCGAAACGCTACTGGCGAGACGCCTGATCGAGCCGGGAAGAGGCCGCTCTTGACGGCGCGCCCGCGGACGCCACTTCAATCGTCACTTACGCGGGGGTTCCGTTGCACCGGTTTGATCATTATCTCGTTTTCATTCTGCTCACGCTCGGCGGCGGGCTTCTCATCGGTCTCATCAATCTGCCGGATGAATGGTACCAGTCGCTCGCCAAGCCCTGGTTTACGCCGCCGAACTGGCTGTTCGGCCCGGCCTGGACCGTCCTTTACATCCTTGTTGGTATTGCAGGCGCGCGGACCTATGCGCGCAGCAGGCGTTCACCCGTCATGACCACCTGGATCGCCCAGCTCGTGTTGAATTTCGCCTGGTCGCCGGCTTTCTTCGGCCTAAAATCCCCGAACCTGGGGTTGATGATCATCATCCCGCTGCTCCTGTTGATCCTTGCCTTCATCGCGCTGTCGTGGAAACGCGATCGGCTATCATCGGTCCTGTTCATGCCCTACGGCGTTTGGGTCGCCTATGCCACGGCGCTCAATGCTGCCATCGCCTCGTTGAACTAGACAGAAAATCACGAGATACGGTCAGTTGAATTCCCCCTTCGCTTTGTCTGCAATTGCAGCGCCGGAAATCAGGCGGTTGCGATCGGAAGCCCATGCGGCGACGAATTCCTTGCGCACAGCATCGGGGAAAGCCTTGCCCGCCAAGTCAGCCTCGCTTGGGGCGCCGGGCGCGAGCGCCAACTCTGCCCGGGTGGTCGACGCAATCCGCGCATAGGTGAAGGCGCGCGTGATCGGATCATTTTCCGCACTTTGCGGCGCGCATTTGCCGCCTTGCGGCACGCGTGACGTGACCGCCGCCGTCCTTACCGTCACGCCGTCGCGGAACAGAAAACAGTAGGCTTCGTTCGACGCGCCCCCGAGTACCGAATGCGGTTCGATCACATAGCCGCGTACCGGAAACTGGGCATTCGAAGCCGACCAGATGCGCTTCTCGATGTGGCGCGCGCAGGCCCTCATGTCGGTTGCCCCAGCATCGCGGCAGGCGGAGACTGTCCAGCGTGCCAGCTGTGCGGCGCTCGGCAAGGCGAGCGTCACCGTCGCCTCTGTGTTCAGTTCCCTGTATGTGCAGCGCAGGAGTTCGACGCCTGGCCAGTCGTCAGCCGCCGTCGGCGAGCACGATGACCTCATATACTGGCCGCCACTAATCCGAGTCTCGAAGCGATGTTTCGTTTCAGCTATCAGCGCCGCTGGATCTATCTCTGCCGCCTGCGTGATGCGCGTGACATACGCGGCGACCAGAATGGCAAGCCCAACGTTTCTCAAAGTCATAAGAAGCAGCCGCTGCATTTTCACCGTCCGTGCGAAATCTTTATAGGAAATACTTTCAACCTGCGGAGACATTGGCGTTTTTATTGTCGTTAATATTGCACAATCTACGATTAAATGGAATAGTCACTTGGGTCGCACACGTTGCACCGGAGCGAGCAGGAGGAGCCGCAGATCATGTCTCTCTACATGCTTCAACTATCTCGCGTTTTAGTGACGCTTGGCATTGCAATGCTCGCTATTCACGCTCACGCTGCGGAACCGCCGGCGAGCTCCGCCGACCTCCTCAAAGCCGTCGAATTCTCCGCTTCGACGCCGCTCGACGAGTCCTACCGGGGAGAATTTGTCGGTTGCGACGGCGCGGCCGGACAGAGCAGGAAGGACAAGTTTCTCGGTTTTAACCTGAGGCTTCCTGGTGTCGCAGAATCGAAACAGTACTATCTGTGCAGTCGCGACCCCAGCAATGTGAAGGCGCTGCTGCGCCTCAAGGACGGCGCGATCTACTGGCGCAGCAAGATGGCGCTCGATGTCGATGGATCCTGGGCGGCATGGAACGGTCTGCCTGGCGCTACCGATCTGAAGGAGACGTCCTATAAGTGGCCAGGTTCACCTAATTCTTCCGCGCAGTCCGCGCAAATCGATCCTGACCGCATTCCTTTCATCGTGATGCCGACGGCCGGCCTTTCCAAGATAACCGCCAGCAAGAGCGGCGAAATGGGCCGCATGTTCGCGGACAAGACCGGGCTGCGGCTAGGTGATATGGGCGTCGTCGTCTACAAGGACCGATGGACGCCGGTTCTGATCGCGGATGGCGGTCCTTTCATGCGGCTCGGCGAGGGATCGAGCAGGGTCTTCGAGGCAATCGGCGAAAGTCGCTGCAAGAAGTGGAACAGCGATGGAACGGCCTGCGTCGGGCCGGGACACGTTTATCCCTACAAGAATTTCGGGCTCGGCCACGATGTGATTTTCATCGTCTACCCAGACAGCCGGAGCTCCGATCTGAAGCCGGAGAACGCCATCTCGAAATTGTGTGCCTTTGCGAAGGAGAAGCTCAACCTGACGGGCGGCGCAATGTGCCCGTGATGTTTCCACGCAAGCAGGAGAGGAGTTTGCGATGCGTTACCTTTTGACCCTAGGCATTCTGATAGTTGCCGGCGCGGCCAGCCAGACGAGTGCGGCGACCTTTGGAAAATGCAAGTTCAACACAGAGGCCATGGCCTTTGCGGGAACTCCCGGCGAACAGGCGTCCTGTCTGCTGCGCAAGGTGAAAATACTGGGAAATGTGGACGCCACGCCCGCGCAGCTGCCGTCCAATCTCGCAGGCTTCATCGGCAAACCGGTGGAGATCTCCAGGCCCAAGCTGCAGCAGGCAATCTCTGCCACCGGGCTGACCGAAGCCGCGCTCGGAGGCAGTCTTGACGCCCCGGTATCCCGTGGCAACTCGAACAATCCGCATGCGCCGGAGGCGCGTTATTTCGTCATTCACGACACGAGTTCGCCGAATTTCGGGAACGTGGCGCAGTTTCCCGCCGACATCGATACAAGCAACCAGGTCAATCGGCTCGACGGCTTCAAGAGCGCGTCGAACGCCAAGGCGCATATATTTCTCAACCGCCGGGGCGAGATTTATGTCGGCCATGATTTTGGCGTGCCCTGGCGCGCAACCAAGCTGGAACTGCAGATCGGAACCCTGGCGCGTGGCATGTTCCTTCACATCGAGAACGTCCAGCCGCGCCGGAAGCACCCGAGCCAGCCCGACGGTAATGCGCCAATGCCCGGTTTCTCGCCAGCCCAGTATGACCGCCTCGCGCTCCTTTACCTCATGGCGAGCGTGCGTGCCCACACTGGCCTGGTTCCAGCATTTCATGCGGCAATTGATCAGGGCTTGAGCGACGGGCATGACGACCCGCAGAATTTCAGCCTGGAGGATTTCGACGCCGCATTCGGACGCCTGCTCGCCAGCGTGAAATAGTATGCCGCATCTCGATCATGTGGCGCAAACCGAAGTCTGCTGATGTCTAGAAAACTGCGCCGCGGTCTTGCGGCCAAAGTTGAGTGAAACATAGAGAGCCGATTTGCTTGCGGCGTGGCTCGCGCAGTTCTAATGTTGGTGCGGACATTGTCCCGCTTGCTTGCCTCTTTTTTGGGGGGAGACTGCGATGCCGTCGAGTTTCAATGTCGAAAGTGCCGATGGTTACGAGCAACTGATGGGGCGCTGGAGCAGAAGGCTCGCGCCCGGGCTCATCGATTTTGCCGGGTTTGAGGATGGGGAAAGCATTCTCGATGTCGGCTGCGGCACGGGAAGCCTCACCTTCGCGCTGGCGGAAAATCCCGGTCTGAAGGCGATCTCGGCCATCGATTTTTCGCCCGTCTTCGTGGAGGCGGCAAACCGGCGCAATACCGATCCCCGCATCAGCATTCGAGAAGCGGATGCCTGCGCGCTGCCGTTCGAGGATAACAGCTTCGACCGGGCGATCTCGATGCTCGTGCTGCATTTCGTGCCGGAGGCCGGCAGGGCGGTGGCCGAGATGCGGCGCGTCGTGCGCCCGGGCGGTGTCGTTGCCGCCGCCGTCTGGGATCATTATGGCGGCATGTCCGGCATGCGCATGATGTGGGATACGGTTGCCATGATCGACGCGAATTCGCGGGCGATGCGCCATCGTTATTCTTTCCAGCCGATGACGCAGCCTGGGGAGATGAAGGCGAGCTTTATCAGCAACGGCCTTGCCGATGTGGAGGAGACCTCGCTCACGATCCGCATGGATTACGGCTCGTTTGCCGACTACTGGGACCCGATCGCGTCAGGCGAAGGCCCTCTCGGCAAGTATGTGGCGGGACTGGATGCGTATACGCGTGCGAGGGTCGATACCGCGGTGAGGGGTGCCTATGAGGCCGGAGAGCCAGACGGGCCGCGGTCGTTTGCCTCTGTTGCCTGGGCCTGCCGGGGCAGGGTGCCGGGGTAAGCTGACGTTGGCTGCGATTCACCGGAGATGGCGCCGACCGTAGAGACGCGCACCGGATTATCAGGCACCGGATTTCCGCCGGTCGCGGTAAAAGCCAAGGTGGACGACATTCGGCCCAAGGTCTTTTTCCTGCGGCATCCCGCCCGGCCGTTCGGCGGCCTGCGGAGCTTTCTTCACCGGCGCCTCGGCCTGCGCCCTCAAATCCCGCACATTGCCATAGAGCCGCGCCACCAGCTTCCGGTAATAATCGACGATCCGCTGATGCTCTTCGCGCGTGATAAACCGCTCCTGAAACGACTGAACCATGTCACTCTCACTTCATCGATTGCAGTAGGGAAACTTCCCGCCATGGAAGACGGTTCCGGAGCTGTCTTTGTATGGTTAAGTTTCCGTTTCTCTGGGGCTTCGCGAGCACTACTTGCCTCTGGCGTGGTCTTCCCTCTTTATTCTTCTCCGCTACTTCGTCCCTGTATCGAAAATCTTAAAGCCATCGCCAATCGCCGATGCTGTCGCCCGCGTGACAGCGGCTCCCAGGTTTCAGTCGTGATCAATGCAGCCCCAAGCCAATCACAGAGGGATAGGTACTATGAAAGTTCTGCTCGTACTGACTTCACATGACCAGCTCGGCAATACCGGCAAGAAGACGGGTTTCTGGCTGGAAGAGCTCGCCGCTCCTTACTATGCGTTCAAGGATGCCGGTGCGGAGATGACGCTCGCTTCGCCCAAGGGCGGCCAGCCTCCGCTCGACCCCAAGAGCGACGAGCCGGTGTTTCAGACCGATCTCACGCGACGCTTCAATGCCGACGAGGCCGCCAAGGCGCGGCTCGCCAATACGGTGCGGCTGGATAGCGTCAACCAGGCTGACTACGACACGGTTTTCTATCCCGGCGGGCATGGCCCGATGTGGGATCTGGCCGAAGACCCCAACTCCATCAAGCTGATTGAGTCCTTCATCGCGGCCGGCAAGACCATCGCGCTCGTCTGCCATGCGCCGGGCGTGTTGCATCGGGTCAAGAACGCCGACGGCACGCCCTTCGTCGCGGGCCGGAAGGTGACCGGCTTCACCAATGGCGAGGAGGAAGCAGTCGGGCTGACGAAGGTGGTGCCTTTCCTGGTGGAAGACGAATTGCTGAGCCTCGGGGCGATCTTTTCCAAGGTCAAGGATTGGGGTGTCTACACCGTCACAGACGGGCAGTTGATCACCGGGCAGAACCCGGCATCGTCAGGTCCGGCAGCGCATGTGCTGATCGAGGCGCTGCGCAAGAAGGGTAAGTAAGCAGGGCGAGCGGATCGGCAGCTCCAGCAATTGTGCTGCACCATGGACATCCCAGCCCGGCCCAACCTTATCGCGGCCGGCGGACCGCCCGTACCTTGCCGCTGCCGCCGCCACCAGCATAGAACAGGTCCGCGCCATCGGCCTCGAGCCCGGAAACGCCGGTGCCCTCGGGCATATCGAGCCGTTCCAGCACCTCGCCGGAGTCAGGGTCGATGCGCCTGATGTCGCTCATGTCGTCCTGCCAGGTGGCATGCCAGAGCTCGCCATCGACCCAGGTCACGCCCGTCACATGGCGTTTGGATTCGATCGTGCGCAGGATCGTCCCCGTCTCAGGGTCGATCTGGTGAATGCAGTTTTCGCGGTACTGGCCGACCCAAAGACTGCCCTCGCACCAGGCCATGCCGGAATCGGCGCCCTTGCCGGGGGCGGGTATGGTGGCGACCACGGTGCCGGTTTCGGGATCGATCTTGCGGATTTTGTCCTCGGCGATCTGGAAGATATAACGCCCGTCGAAAGCGGTGCCGGCATGGGCGGCGACATCGATGGTCTTGAGCTCGGCCCCGGTTTCGGGGTCCAAAGCCCGCAGGTTTTCGCCGGCGGCAAACCAGACCCGGCGGCCATCATAGGTAACGCCACCTATATTGCGCGTGCCCTCGAAGGGGCCGTATTCCCTGACGATTTCTGCCTGTGATGTCTTCATGGCGCTCCATCCTCCTTCTTTTTTCGCAATTCCGGACGCAGAACCGCTCCGCACTTTGCTGCCGTTTATTTCTAATCGCTCGGCAGCGGACCCGGGAGTAACAATGTTGTCGGGAAGCCGACGACCGGCGGCATCATCCAGCGGCGCGCCCGCCCGTTGCCGAAAAACTGCACCTTGCCGGCCGTTTCCAGCGCGTCGAGCGCCCGCTGTACCGTGCGCGGGCTCAGGCTCAGGGCGATTGCGAGCGCCGTGCTGGACCAGGATTCGCCATCGGCGAGAAGTGCCAGCAGGAAGGCGTGCTCCTCCTCGACCGGCGGGGCGAGCACCACCACGGCGCGCCCATCATGCGGCATCAGTGCAAAGCCGTGGCTCGTCGCCTTCACCTCAGCAAGATTGGCAAGGGCGGCACGCAGCCGGCCGATCTCGACGCGCAGCCGCGCCCGGTGGGATTCATCGGCATGGCGGGCGCGGAAGGCGCGGGCAAGCAGGATCGAACGAATGACATCCGATGGTGCAGCCTCGGCGAGCGTGCGGGCGAGCGCAAACAGCACCGGGCGGCTTGCGAGTGGCACGATCTCGCTGCCCACGCGCACCACGTTGCGGCAGGCATCGATGACGAGCGTATCTGAAGCAAGCAGCGCCTCGACCTCCTGAAGCTGCAACAGGCGTTCCGTGCCGCCATCGATCAGCCGGGCGGCGGGCGCTTCCAGAACCTTTGCGGCATCTCGCACCTCGACGGCAAGTGCCGGTATGTCTGCTTTCCGCGCCGCTTCGGCCGCATGAGCCAGTGCCTGGCGCGCCGGCTCCGTGCGCAGCCGGCGGATTGCGACACCGGCGACAGCAAGTTCATGGCCGGCGCGGGCGGCCGGCGGCAGCGGCGAAGGGTCGAGATCGGCGAGCAGCTTTTCGGCGGCATCGAGATGGCCGATCAGGAGCAGGCGGCGGATCTGCAGGTTGCGGGCATGGGCGGCGTTGACCCGGTCGCCGCGCCTTTCGAGCGTCAGGCGCGCGCCTTCCAGCGCCTTTTCCGGCCAGGTGAGATCGCGCGAGACGAGGGCAATTTCGGCCTCGGCCACAATGCAGCGGGCGCGGGCCACAGCCTCGCGCGGGCCGAAGGCATGAGCAGCGCTCTTCAGCAGTGCCTTGGCGCGGATGAGATCGCCAAGCTGGGCCATGGCGATGCCGCGAAGGGCGAGAGCCGGCGGGTCGTCGCGCAGCGCCACGCGCTTCATCGCGCCCAGCGCATCGCCCACGGCCAGCGCCTGTGCGGCAGCTGTTATCAGCGAGTCCATCGGAATCCCGTCACACTTGTAACTCCCACCCCTCGGGCATTCAGACCTAGTTTATTCCCCATCGGCAGGCAACGGCCCGCCGGCGTAGACCCTTCAATGCAAATGAGGAGAAGACCAATGATGATGCACAAAACCGGAACACGGGCGGAATGGCTGCAGGCGCGGCTGGCGCTCTTGGACGAGGAAAAGGATCTGACACGCCGCAGCGATGCACTGGCCGAGCGCCGCCAGGAACTGCCCTGGGTGAAGATCGACAAGGACTACCGGTTCGAGACCGAAGTCGGCATCGTCCCGCTGTCGGCACTCTTCAAGGGCCGCTCGCAGCTGCTCGTCTATCACTTCATGTTCGGGCCGGACTATACGGCCGGCTGCCCATCCTGCTCGGCGATCGCCGATGGCTTCAACGGCGTCACCGTGCATCTGGAAAACCACGATGTCGCCTTTACCGCCATCTCCCGCGCGCCGCTTGCCAAACTCTTGGAATACAAGCGCCGCATGGGCTGGACCTTCGACTGGGCGTCGTCGGCCGGCAGCGATTTCAACCATGATTTCAATGTGGTGTTCACGCTGCAGGAACAGCGCGACGGCAGCATCGACTATAACTACCGCCGCGAACCGCCGATGCCGGATGCGCAGGCCGGCAAGAGGGTACAGCAATGGGAGCTGCGCGGCGGCGAGGGCCCGGTGGCGCAGATGGCCGCAACGACGGGCACCGATATCTCCACCTACACCCGCGACCGCCCTGGCCTCAGCGCTTTCGTCCTGCAGGACGGAGAAATCTACCACAGCTACTCCTCCTATGCCCGCGGGCTGGACGGGATCTGGGCCATGTACCAGCTGCTCGACCGCGCACCGCTGGGTCGCAACGAAACGGGCGTATGGTGGCGTCACCACGACCGTTACGGGGCAGGGCAATGAGCACGCCTTCGAAGATGGGGGCCGGCAATAGCGCCGGCCCGCTTCTGCCCGGTATCGCGCGCGGGCTATCGCTTGCCGCTGCACCCACCTTTGCCGTGATGGCCGCGCTCTCGGCAAGCGACCCGGCGGCGGACATGATCTGCTCGATGGGCGGGATGCCGATGCATGGCGCATCGGCCTTCAGCGGCATGGCGGCCATGTATGGACTGATGAGCCTGTTCCATGTCGGGCCGTGGCTGAGGCTGATGGGCGGCGAGGGAGGCTTTCGCCGCTCGTAAGGTGACACGGACTTGGGCTCCTGCGTCCGCTGCTGAAGACGCTAAGGCCTGCCGCGTGGCACCCCCCTCTGGCCTGCCGGCCATCTCCCCCACAAGGGTGGAGATTGGCTGGGAGCACGGGCTTCCCCAAACAATCAACGTTGCAAATTGCACGACATTAGTGATGCGCGAAGGTCGCGCCGCTTCTCGATCTCCACCCTTGTGGGGGAGATGGCCGGCAGGCCAGAGGGGGGTATCCTACGCGCTAACGCTCAAAGCCACGCATCCCCCAATCGCGCCAATGTGATGGAACCCAGTCAGCAACCCTGACGTTTCCGCCTGGCTGTGTCCCGGCAGCGAATGCCCACCCTGGGCACCCCTTCCGACGGCATCCGGAATTGCCCCGCCTCGCCGCCGCTTTCGGACGGAGGAATGCTTATGTCCGCATTGGCAAGTCTGCGTGCGCTCACGCCGCAGCAGCGCAACACTGTCGTCGCCAGCTATCTCGGCTGGACGCTCGACGCCTTCGATTTCTTCATTCTCGTTTTCGTTCTCAAATATATCGCCGAGGAGTTTCATACCGACGTTCCCGCGGTGTCCGTGGCGATCTTCCTGACACTTGCCATGCGGGCGCTCGGCGCGCTGATCTTCGGGCTTGCGGCAGACCGTTACGGGCGGCGTATCACGCTGATGGTGGATGTGCTGCTCTATTCGCTCTTCGACTTCCTCACCGGTTTTTCGACCGGGCTCACCATGTTCCTGGTACTGCGCGCGCTTTACGGCATCGCCATGGGTGGGGAGTGGGGTGTCGGCGCCTCGCTCGTCATGGAGACGGTGCCGGAGGAAAGCCGCGGCATCGTTTCGGGCATCCTGCAGGCGGGTTATCCCTCCGGCTATCTGATCGCCTCGCTGCTGTTCTTCCTGCTCTTTCCTGTCATCGGATGGCGCGGCATGTTCTTCGTCGGCGTGGCTCCGGCGCTGCTCGTGCTCTATATCCGCCGCAATGTGCAGGAGAGCCCGGCCTTCCTGAAACGCCAGCAGCAGGGACGCCGTCCGTTCCTCACCGTGCTGCGCGAAAACATTCCGCTCTTCATCTGGGCGGTGCTCTTGATGACCGCTTTCAACTTCTTCAGCCACGGCACGCAGGATATCTACCCGACCTTCCTCGAAAGCCAGCGCAACTATTCGAGCTATACGGTCGGCGCGATCGCCATCGTCTACAATATCGGCGCGATCGTCGGCGGGCTGTTCTTCGGAGCGCTGTCGCAGCGCATCGGCCGCAAGCGGGCGATCGTCATCGCCGCACTGATCGCCGTGCCTGTCGCACCCCTCTGGGCCTATGCGCCGGGGCCGGTGCTGCTCGCGATCGGCGCCTTCCTGATGCAGTTTTTCGTGCAGGGCGCCTGGGGCATCGTGCCCGTGCATCTGAACGAACTTTCGCCTGACGAGGTGCGCGGCACATTCCCCGGCTTCGCCTACCAGCTCGGCAATCTGCTGGCCTCAGGCAATGCAACGATGCAGGCTGACCTCGCCGCCCATTGGAACGGTGACTACGCCTATGCGTTGGTCATAGTGGCCGTGATCGTCGCTGTCGTCGTGGCAGTGCTTACGGGCCTCGGTTACGAGAAGAAGAATGTGCGCTTCGGCACGGAGGAGGCCGAGGAGCCGCGTGGCGCGATGCGAATATAGCGCTGCCTGCGGCTTGAAGGCCGGCGGCGAAAGCTGCCGGCCTTTCCTTGTGGTCACACCACTTTGCCGGCACCCCGGTCGCTTCGTAATGCCTAGTTCTGGTACGAATTTCTGGTGCCGGCCGGTTTCTCCTTTTTTAAGATCATTGTCCTAGCGTGTCCGAGCGCCGGTTCTGTGTTGCGTCCCGCCGCGAGGGGTCATGGATAGTAATTTCGCCTTCCTGCTGCCGGTCATGATGCTGATTTTCGGCTGCACCTTTCTGATCGTCGGCCGGTTCGGGTCGCGGGAAGCGAAGTTGTGGGGGCCGGGTTATCTTTTTGCTGCGGCCGCGTTTTCCGTTCCGCTTTTCGACAGCCTGCTCGCCGAGCGCACCGCCTCTGCCATTGCCGATGCGTTGTTCCTTCTCGCGTTCTTTTTCTATTCCGGGGCCATGCTCGCCCGTTTCAAACGGCCTTCCTATTTCTGGCTGCGTCTTGCCTTTGCCGGGGCGATGTATGCGGGCATGCTCTATGCGGCGCTGGTGGCCGCCAGCATTCCGGCAGAGTTCCTGCTGAATGATCTTGCCTGCGTGGCTCTGCTCGGCTTTGCCGTCGCCGTCAGTCTGCGGCACATGCGCCATGCGGCCGACAAGCTGCTGCTTGCCGTCTCCGGCCTCGTCATTGCCGATATCGTCATCCGCAATGTGGTCTTCGTCTTCATCGTGCCATCCTATGGCGGCCACGAGGATTTCATTTCGTCGCAATATGCCTTCACCATGCAGGCGGCGGCTTCCATCCTGGTGCTGATGTTTGCGCTTTCGGCCCTTGCGGCAACGACGCTGGATACGATCGCCGCGCATCGCGATGCCGCAGAGCGCGATCCGATGACCGGCATGCTGAACCGGCGCGGCTTTGACCGCATGGTCGGGGAGCGCGGCCGGGTGGAAGGCGCAGTCATCATCTGCGACATCGACAATTTCAAATGGGTGAACGACACGTTTGGCCACGGGCCCGGCGACGAGGTGATCCGCGCCTTTGCCGAGATGCTGCAGGCGCGGATGCCGGAGGGCGGCTTTGCGGCGCGGTTCGGCGGCGAGGAATTCGTGATCTTCCTGCCGGCAACACCGCTGGCTTCGGCTGCCGATTTCGCCAACCGGGTGCGGCTTGCCTTTGCTGCTATCGACCGCAAGCCGATCGGTTTCGACGGCGAGCCGATCGGCTCCGACGGCAAGATCACCGCAAGCTTCGGTGTCGCCGGCGCCAATCCGGCCGATCATTCCCTCTATGAGCAGATCGCGCGGGCCGACAAGGCGCTCTATGCCGCCAAGGAGGCCGGGCGCAACAGGGTGATGGTCGAGGGCGAGCAGCCGCGCGACATGTCCAGCCCGCGGGTGGTGTCTGTCGCGCGCGGCTGCTGAGCCAAATGACAACGCGGTCAATGGTGCCGTTCCACAGGCAATTGACAAACCCACCCACAAGTAATGGCGTGACGCCACCGACAACTCGAATCCAACGATTTCAATAGATTACAAATCGTCCATGTCGGAAAATCGCCGCATTTCCTACACCTTGCCGTCGCAATTGGCTGAGACCTTGTCACCGTCAGGTGATGAGGAGGTGAGTGGTCATGAGCCTGTCTTTTCCGACGATGGCGGCGATCCGTTTCGGTTACGGGCTGCGGCCGGGCGAGGCCTTGCCGCAGACCAAGGATGATCTGATCGGGCAGGTGACGCGCGGCGCGAATGGCGTGCCGGACTTTCCCGTGGGCGGCGTCGAGGCGCGGCATACTGCGATCCTCGACCTGAAAGACAGGCTGAAGCAGATCCGGCAGGCCGATGGCGACGATCTCGATCGCCGGCAGCAGCGTCGGCTTCTCCAGCGCCGGGCGCAGGTGCTCTTCCAGATGGATGCCAATGCGCGGCTGATGCAGGCGGTGCTTTCGCCCGATGGATTCAACGAGCGGCTGGCCGCTTTCTGGACTAATCATTTCTCCACGAGTGCTGCTAAAAGCCTGCCGATGCGGCTGATTGTGCCGCTCTACGAGGCCGAGGCGATCCGGCCTTACATGGGAGCCAAGTTTGCGACGCTGCTGCGCAGCGCCACCGAGCATCCCTCCATGCTGATCTATCTCGATCAGGCGCAGTCGCTGGGCCCGGATTCCAAAGGCGGCATGCAACGCAACAAAGGGCTCAACGAAAATCTCGGCCGTGAGCTCCTGGAGCTGCATACGCTCGGCGCGGGCAGCGGCTATACGCAGGCCGATGTGCGTTCGGCGGCGATGGTGCTGACCGGACTGACCGTCGACCAGCAGGCGATGGAGACGGCTTTTCGTCCGCAGATCTCGGAGCCCGGCGCACATGAGGTGCTCGGCGTCAGCTATGGCGGGGCCAAGCGCACGCGCAAGGATTATCTCGCGATGCTCGACGATCTCGCAGTCAATCCGAAGACGGCCGAGCATATCTGCCGCAAACTTGCGGTGCATTTCATCTCTGACCAGCCGCCGCAGGAGATGATCCGGGCCATGAGCGAGGCGTGGAAGAAGACGGATGGGGAACTGCCCGCCGTCTACCGCGCCATGCTCGACCATCCGGCCGCTTGGGCGGACGAGGGCGCCAAGGCGCGCCAGCCTTTCGATTTTATCGTCACGGGCCTGCGGGCGCTGAGCAGCGGCGCGGGGGCGGGCGATGTTGCGGCCTTCATGCAGGCCTATCAGCAGGACGATGCCGACAACGACGAGATGATGGCGATGCCGAAGAAGGATGCAGCGCCCGCTACCGACGGGCAAGCGATGATGCAGGCGCCGCCGAGCCCTGAAGACGAGGTGCGTATCAAGCGGCGCAAGGCGTTCCAGATGGCGCGCGCGCTCGGGCAGGGCGCTCTTCGCCGCATGGGCCAGCCGACATGGCTGCCGCCGAGCCCGGCCGGCTTCGAGGAGAGTTTTTCCGCCTGGATTACCGCAAGCCAGCTTTCCGAGCGGCTGTCCTGGGCGCGGCGCGCCAGCGCCCAGTTCGGCAAGGATGTCGATCCGCGCGAATTTCTGAAGGCGACGCTTGTGGACGCCGCCCGCGACGAGACGATCCGTGTCGTTTCCCAGGCGCCGAACAGGGTGAGCGGGCTGACGCTGGTTCTTGCGTCCCCCGAATTCAACCGTCGATAGGAGCCCGTCATGACAGAGTTTATGCTTTCGCGCCGTGGTTTTCTGACATCTGCTTGCTGCGTTGCCGCAGCCCCCATTTTCACACCGGTCACCTTTGCGGCCATGCCCGGCGACAAGCGCTTCGTGACGATCGTGCTGCGCGGGGCGATGGACGGGCTCGACCTGGTGCAGCCCTATGCCGAGCCCGGCTTTGCGGCGCTCAGGCCGACGCTGGCGCTGACGCCGGACAAGGGGCTTCTCGATCTCGACGGGCATTTCGGGCTCAATCCGGCGGCCGCCGATCTGATGCCGCTGTGGAGGACGAAAGAGCTTGCCTTCGTGCATGCGGTCTCCACGCCCTATCGCGACCAGCGCAGCCATTTCGACGGGCAGGACATGCTGGAATCCGGTGGCGAGCATGTGGCCGAGGAGAAGACCGGCTGGCTCAATCGGGCGCTTGCCGTCATCCCGCGTTCGGATGCGCGCAAGGCGATCGACGTCAACACCTCCACCGAGTTGATCCTGACCGGGCCGAACAATGTCGATGTCTGGGCATCGGACTCCAATCTCGGGCCAGCCAAGGACGAGATGCAGTTCCTGATGCGGCTTTATGCCGGCGATCCGCCCTTCGCCAAGGCAATGGACGAGGCGATGCGCGCGAACAGCGCTTCCATGATGGCGGAGCCCTCCGGCCAGCGCGGTGAGAAGATCACCGATGTTGCGGCGCTGGCCGGCAATATGCTGAAGGGCGATTACCGCATCGCCAGCTTCTCGATTACCGGCTGGGATACGCATGTCGGCCAGCTCGGTCAGTTCAAGCGGCCGGTGCAGGATCTGGCGCAGGCGATCACGACGCTGAAAGTCACGATGGGCGCCGATCTCTGGTCGAAGACGGTGGTGCTCGCCGTGACGGAATTCGGCCGCACGGTGCGTGAAAACGGCTCGGGCGGAACGGATCACGGCACGGGTGGCTGTGCGGTGCTGGCGGGCGGGGCGATCGATGGTGGGCGTATTCTCGGCAGATGGCCGGGGCTTGCCGATGGTGCGCTGCTTGATGACCGGGACCTGATGCCGACGGCGGATGTGCGGGAGCTGGCGGCGGCGATGCTCTACCGGCAGTTCGATGTATCGGCGGAGGATCTGACGGGGAAGATCTTTCCGGGGCTGAGTTTTGACAAGGGGTCGCAGTTCTTGCGGGCTTGATGGGGCTTTCTATTCAGAGGGCTCAACACCTCAAATGAAATCATACAGCCGGAAGATCCACGTGATCTGGTAGATGAGGCCAGCGCTGACGAACACCGCATGAAACCGCCGGTTCGCCGTCCAGGCCCCCGCGATGCACAGCACGATATAGACGGCATTACGCGCCGGATATTCCCATCCCAGCGCCACCAGATACGCCTTGCCCTTCAACAGCGTATCCAGAAAATCCACCACATAGGTCACGGCCAGCATGCCGAAAAACCATCTGCGCCGCGAGATGAAATATTCCTCGTAGCCACCGTAATCCTCGATCGTCGTCGGGAAGATCAGCACGCAGAGGAAGAAGAACAGGCAGCAGAAACTGATGAGGAACAGGTAGACGCCGAAGGAGATGACCGCAAGCGACTGCAGGCGATATTCCCACCACCAGAAATGGATGATGAAGAGGAACATCGAGGCGACCCAGCCGAGATGCACCCAGTAGACCCTGAACTTGCCGGGCGACTGCACGATGCCGCCGAGGCCAGTCAGCAGGCGGGCGAGCGAGAGGCCGATCACCATCGACATCACGGTCCGGATGTAGACGTAGACTTCCGGTGTCGCGGCCGCCTGCATCATCTCACTCCTGCGGAACGACCTTGGGTTTGCCGTCTTCGTCGAGCGCCACCATGATGAAGGTGCCGGCGGTGACCTTTTCCTGCTGATTGTAGCGCGAGCGGTGCGCCCAGGCTTCCACGCGCAGCGTGATCGAAGTGCGCCCGACCCGCTCCACCTCGGTATAGATGGACAGCGTATCGCCGATCTTGACCGGCAGTTCGAAGGCCATTTCTTTCACCGCCGCGGTGACCACGCGGCCCCTGGCGCGCTCGGCGGCGCGGATGCCGCTTGCCAGGTCCATCTGCGCCATGACCCAGCCGCCGAAGATATCGCCGGCCGGATTGGCGTCCCCGGGCATGGCGAGCGTACGTAGCGTCAGTTCGCCTGTCGGCTTGGCGGCATCGGTCATCAGGGGCTCTCCGTTTGGCCGGTGATTCATCTGGAATCACCCTAATGCAAAGGCCAGCCGGTGGGAAAGGACGCAAAAACACAGGTTTGCGCAACGCCTGAAAAAAATATCAGGCGGCTGCAGAAGAATCTCAACCGTTAAAATTCGGTTCGAATTCAAATGCTTGATCTTGCAGCGGGGCTGCGCCCGATTGCCTCACGTAGCGTTATTTAATCACATTCTAATCAAGTTTTACCGTCCGGTAAGTGGCTCATATCAGTATCTGATGATTGTCACACATGAGAGCTGCCGGAACCCCATGCGCAACATCAGGATTTCAACCCGCCTCTACAGCCTCGTCGCCTTCGCGCTTGCCGTGCTTGCCGCGACGATGATCTTCTTCCTCAACTATTCCTATCGGGAGCTGGAAGCCGAGCGTAAAGCCGGGCTGGCGCAGATGGATGCGACGGCGCTTGCCATCTTCGACAAATATTACAAGCTGGAGCAGGCGGGCACGATGACCCGCGAGCAGGCGCAGACGGCAGCCAAGGAAGTGATCGCTTCCATGCGCTATGGCGGCGGCACCGGCTATTTCTGGATCAATGACATGCATCCGACGATGGTGATGCATCCGGTCAAGCCTGAGCTCAACGGCACGGACCTGTCGCAGAACAAGGATCCGAACGGCAAGTTCCTGTTCGTCGAATTCGTCAATACGGTGAAGGCGAGCGGGCAGGGTTTCGTGGACTACTACTGGCCGAAGCCGGGCGCCGACCAGCCGGTACTGAAATACTCGCATGTGGCGGGCTTTGCGCCCTGGGGCTGGATCGTCGGCACCGGTGTCTATTCGGATGACCTTGCAGCGCTCTATCGCCAGAACGCGATCTGGACGGCCGTGGTCGGCCTCATCGGCGCGCTCGTTACCCTTGCCATCGCCTATGCGATCGTGCGCAGCGTGACGGCGCCGGTTGCGCGCCTGAAGGCTGCTATGAATGCGATTGCCGATGAGAATGCGAGCGTCGATATCACGGATGCCGACCGGCGCGACGAGATCGGCCAAATGGCGAAATCGCTGATCGTGCTGCGCGACTCCGTTGCCGAGCGTGCCGAACTGCGCGTTCGCGAAGACGAGCGCCAGCGGGAGATCGAAAGCGAACGGCGCGGCAACGAGGCGAGCCTGCGCTCGTCTTCAGAACGCCAGACGGCGGCGATGCACGCGCTCGGCGCCGGCCTGGAGCGGCTTGCGGCCGGCGACCTGACGGTCGCGATCGACGATCTCGGCCATGATTATGCGAAGCTCCGCTCCGATTTCAACGCGGCGGTCGATGCGCTCAACGGCGTCATCCATGCGATCGCGGAATCCAGCCATATCGTCAATGACAGCGCCCGGGACATCAGCGATGCGACCGGTAATCTTTCCAAGCGCACTGAGCAGCAGGCCGCAGCGCTCGAGGAAACCGCCGCAGCGCTCGACGAGATCACCGCGACGGTCCGCACCGCCTCCGAGCGCGCCAACGAGGCGCGCAGCATGGTGGCGGAGACGAAGACGAGCGCCGGCAAATCCGGCGAGATCGTTCGCAATGCCGTCTCGGCCATGAGCCGCATCGAGGATAGTTCGAGCCGCATCAACCAGATCATCGGCGTCATCGACGAGATCGCCTTCCAGACGAACCTGCTGGCGCTTAACGCCGGCGTGGAAGCAGCGCGTGCAGGTGAAGCCGGCCGCGGCTTTGCAGTCGTGGCGCAGGAAGTCCGCGAGCTTGCCCAACGCTCTGCCAATGCGGCCAAGGAGATCAAGACGCTGATTTCAAGCTCGGCGGCTGAAGTCGAAGGCGGCGTGGCGCTGGTGCGCTCCACGGGTGACGCGCTGGTCGAGATCGAGGCGCTGGTCAACCGCGTCAACGCCCATGTCGACTCCATCGCGACTGCCGCCCGCGAACAGGCAACCGGGCTGCATGAGATCAACACCTCCGTCAACCACATGGACCAGATGACCCAGCAGAATGCCGCGATGGTCGAGGAGACCACAGCTGCCAGCCAGACGCTGGCGGAGGAAAGCCAGCAGCTGCGGACGTTGTTGTCGAAATTCCGCCTGCGCGACCAGACGGGGCAGGGTGCGCGATACGGCCGGGCTGCTTGATAGGCTGGTGACGATCTGACGAGAAAGGGCCGCGGCATCGCTGCCTCGGCCCTTTGTTTTTCCTCGGAAGACAGATCAGGCCTGGCAGCAAGCGTCAGCCAATACCGTGTTGCTTCAAGAGCGCCTGCTCGTCGCCCGAAACCCAGCCGAAGACTTTCGCCTCTCCATCCAGAACCTGCACGAGGTAATGGACATCGAAGTCGATTTTCGTGTCTGGCTCGCTCTTGCGGGCGTAAGTCGCCCTCCAGGCGACATGCGCCACACAGTGACTCTCGTCGATTGGCGAGAGGCGGACATACCGAAGCGTCATCTCCTTCGTGCCAATGGAGCGATAGTGCTCATAACCCCTGCGCCATCCTCTGCTTGAGCTCATCGTCATTCTTGCTGGACATGACCCCGGCAGGCGAGGCGGCGATGACATCAGAGGCATAGAGGGAGGCAACCTCATCCAGATCGGTTTTGCCTGCGAGAGCCTGCCGGAAAAGGCGTTCATAGCGCTCGAACAGTTTGCTTACCGCTGCTTCCATCGGCTACTTTCCAGAGTAAGGACCGGGCTCATGGTGCAGTAGTTATGGTGCTGGCTTGAGATGCCAATAGGTCCGAAAGCAAAGACGAGCGTTTGCCGGATCGCCAGAGCTCAATCGGTAATCAGCTGCGACGCTATAGCCGGGTCGGCGTGCCCTGGTGGAAGAGCATCTGCCATCGCCGTCCATCGTGTTTCCAGATGGAGCTGCGCAGCACATGCCGCTCCGATCCATCCGCTTGTCGGCGCCAGGTACGATAGGTCAGCAGGGCAGCATCGGCCGAAATCTGCGTCAAGGCATAGTCGTCGGAATGCAGTTCGTCGTTGTCGGCGCTGTCGTCTTCCTGCAGCAGAAGCCCGATCATAACGTCGCGGCGATAAACCGTTCCCGATGCGCCGAATTCGCCAAAGCCATCTGCCAGCAAGTCTTCCAAGGCTTCGCGGGAGCGACGTATCTCCGGCCGATGCAGGGCTTCTTCAAGCGTGCGGAGATCTTCTATGCGGATCTCGGGTGGGGTCATAGGGGTCTGTGCCTCTCGAAGTTTGCCGGAAAGCTAGAGCAGGCCGGCTCATGGCAACAGCTCTTGTGTGCTGGGATACGTTTTAATCCTGCGGTGTGGAGATACCTCTCTGACGAGTGCAGGCGCTCCCGATCTTCCAATCTCCACACGTAAAGCTTTCATTCACCGTTTTTAATTAAATTTGAATCGAGGTTTTCCGATCACAGGCCGCATGCGGAAGCGATAAGTATGGCGTTTCTTTCCCTTCTCCGGCGTACCGCCCTGCCAATCCTGCTTTCCACGGCGTTGACGACCTGTTCCATCAGCGATGGGCTTGTGCCGCCTGAGAATGTCGATAGCAGCACGCGTGTCAGCTCCATTTCGCCGGTGCGGGGCGGGGCCATGCACATGGCTCCGGTCCAGAGCCAGCAACCCTATCCCGTCGCCAGCGCGCCCGTCGGCAATACGCAGGGGCAGATCGATTATCTCGATACGCCAAACCTTGCCGGAACGGGCCAGCAGATGCGCGCGCCGGCACAGCAATCGGCGCCCATGGCCACGCCGCAGCAGGGGCAGAGGCGCCTGCCGATGATCGATAGCGATGAAGCCTTGGCGCAACAGAGTCAGCAACAGGCATCCAACGGCAACTGGGGCGGCGTGCAGCCGCTCGCCGTTCCCCAGGGCGGCGTCAACATGGATGAGGAGCTCGGTGCCGGGCCGGGCAATCAGCCGGTCGTCGGCCTGGCGCAGGAGCAACAGCAGCAGATCGCCGAGGGCAACGCCACCGAACCTGTCGTCGACGGCATCGGCACGGAAAATCCCACGCAGATCAATCAGCGGAATATGCCGCAACCGGTCGCGGCTGCGCAGATGAGCCGCGCGCCGGTACGTGTCGCTCGGGGCAATGGTGCCCAGACCTGGAGCGACGGCAGCCCAGTTCTGGCGCCGACGCGCGTGCCCGAGGAGGATGAGCCGGAAGAGGTCGCCATGCTGCGGCCGAACAACCCCATGATGAGCGAGCCGGCAGCGCCCATCGATCCCGGCGCCATGCCGGCCTCGGAACTCTCCTGCCGGCGCGAGCTGAAACGCATGGGGGTGATCTTCGAGGATCGCCCGCCGATCTCCAACGGGCCGGCCTGCCAGGTGCCATACCCGGTGTCGCTGAAGGGCCTCTCCGGCAATATCGGCGTCAAGCCGGCGGTGATCCTGAATTGCCAGGTGACACTCGCCTTCGCCAAATGGGTGAAGAACGAGCTCGCACCATCGGCCCGCTTCCGTTACTGGACCGGCATTCAGACAATCGAGCCGCTCGGCGGCTATTCCTGCCGGCGCATGAACAACAGCCGCCAGAGATACAATCCGATTTCGGAACATGCGAAGGGCAATGCCATCGATGTCGGCAAGTTCGTGCTGAAGAACGGCCACAAGATCGATGTGCGCAAGAAGGGGCTGTTCTCCTTCCGCGAAGGGCGCCTATTGAAGGCCGTACGCAGCGATAGTTGCAATTATTTCACGACGGTACTTGGCCCGGGCTATAATCCCGAACACTGGAACCATTTCCACTTCGATCTCATGTCGCGCAGGGGCGGACGGGCCGTGTGCAAATAGGCGGAGATTACCGGAAGATCTGCGTCACTGCGATGGTCCCGACGATGGCGGCGTTGAAGCTGTCCATCTTTTCGGTCGGTATCCGGTATTCGAGATGCGCTCGGCCGCCGGCTTCCCGATGCCTTATGGCATCTTCGTGGTGGCGGTCGTTTGCGGTCCCCGCGACATCGAAAATTGGCTCGACTGACAACAAGCCCTTCGAAATTGAAGCGCTCGCTCAAGCCCCTTGCAGACGGCGGTGCAAGCGGTCAGATTGCCGGCATAGCTTAAGCAATATTATCGAAGTTGCGCTCTCATGATCGGCATTTTCCTCCTGCTCATCGGCTTTCCCGGTACCGGCAAGCTCACCATCGCCAAGCGGCTGAGCCCGCTCATTTCGGCAAAAATCATCGACAATCACTGGGTCAACAATCCGGTCCTCGGCGTTCTCGATCACGATCTGACAAAGCCGCTGCCAGAGGCTATCTGGGAGCAGACGGGAAGGGTGCGGCAGGCGGTGCTGGATACGATCGTCGCTTTCAGCACACCGTCAGCCAATTTCATCTTCACCCATGCCGGCATTCAGGGCGATGAGCGCAGCCACCGAACCTTCCGGCAGATTGCCGAAGCTGCCGAAGGGCGGGGCGCCTTGCTGGTGCCGGTGCGATTGCTTTGCGAGGCGGAGGAGTTGGCGCGGCGGGTGGCGATACCGGAGCGGCGAGAGCGGCTGAAATCGGTCAATGCCGAGGCCTCGCTGGAGCGCAGCCGGACGCTGCAGGTGCTCGATCCCGAGCATGCGAATACGCTCAACCTGGATGTTACCTCGCTCTCAGCAGAGGAGGGTGCGGATGCCATTCATCGGCACGTGCAGGATCTCCTGAGTCTGCTGTGCGGCTGAAAGCGCGGGGCCCGAGGCTTCGGGTCAATGTCAGGTCCGGAAGGCCCGGCTGGAAACCTGGATCGAGTTCTGACACGGGTCCTTTGCATTGGCGTAGACATAGCCGTCCGCCTTGTGGATCGGCCCGAATGTCAGGCCGTTGCCGGCGCATTCGGCACAGAAGGATTCGACGTTCTCGACATCGAAGACCAGCTTGACGATGGACTGGCCGCGGCGCTGCCCCTTGGCCGCCTGATGCAGCATGATATTGGCGCCGCCATCCTGCGCGACCAGCTCGACGATGCGGTCGCCGGGCAGCCGAATGCGCTTGAAGCCGAAATATGTCTCGTAGAATGCGGCGGTTTCCTCGACATCGCCGGCGTAGATCACCAATCGGTTCAGTGGCAAGACAGCCTCCAGTGACGTCATGTTCGATGCGCCTGCGCCGGCACTTGCGGTGGAGTTTGCCATGGGCCATCCTGCCGGAACAGACTGCTTTTGTCTGCTCTGCCGCATGCCGGCCAGATATTTGCGCAGAAGACCATTGCCGCGGTGCGCAGGCAGGGTCACTCAGCCTGATGGTTTCGACCTTCCCATCCGTTCCCCAACTCCGAATTGGGGAGCCGATTGACTTGCTTCCGCGAAAGATTAAGCTTTGAGACGTAGCAACCACCATCGGCGCGCGAATGTGAGCGGAGGGTGTGAGTGGCTGGGCGACCTTGAGGAGGATGAGGTTTGCCGTGGATTACCGTGTTGTTCTGCTGATCGCTGCATCCGTGTTTGCCCTTTCCCCTGGTAAGTCAGGGGCGCAGGAGGGTGATGCCAATGCGGGTGCCGTTGTTTTCAAGAAATGCGCGACTTGTCATATCGTCGATTCCGATACGAACAAGGTCGGTCCGTCGCTGAACGGGGTGCTTGGCAGGAAGGCCGGGACGCATCCCGATTTCGCCTATTCAGCTTCGATGAAGGCGGCCGGCGATGGCGGGCTCGTCTGGGACGAGGCGACGCTGCGCGATTACCTGCACAATCCGAGAGTGAAGGTGAAGGGTACTAAAATGGCCTTCGTCGGCCTCAAGGATGATCAGGAAATCACCGATCTCATCGCTTATCTCAAGCAATATTCCAAATGACGGGCAAGATTCCAGATGACGGCAATACTCCTGATGGAGGGTCGCGGACCATGTGGCCCCTGCCTAAATCGCCGTAATTGCCGATATTTTCTATCTGTGCGATAATAAATACGGACTTTTGCGGAATACGGTTTCACGGTCGACTGCTCAGGGAGGAGCGGAAATGGCTGTCGTGCTGATCCTCGTCCTTGTTGTCGTCGGCTCCGTGCTGTTTCATGTGCTGAGCCCGTGGTGGTGGACGCCGATCGCGTCCAACTGGAGCTATATAGACAGCACGCTCGTCATCACCTTCTGGATCACCGGTATCGTCTTCGTGGCGGTGATTTCCTTCATGGCCTATTGCGTGTTTCGCTTCCGGCACAAGCCAGGCAACCGGGCGCGTTACGAGCCCGAGAACCGCAGGCTGGAGGTTTTGCTCGCCTCGGGAACGGCGGTCGGCGTCGCCGCCATGCTGGCGCCCGGCCTCATCGTGTGGAAACAGTTCATCACGGTGCCCCCAGATGCCGCATCGGTGGAGGTCGTCAGCCAGCAATGGCTGTGGAGCTTCCGCCTGCCGGGCGCTGACGGAAAGCTCGGCCGCGCCGAGACGCGCGACGTCACCGCCGAAAATCCGCTCGGCCTCGACAAGAACGACGCAAGCGGCCTCGACGACGTCATCATCGAGGGCGGCGAGCTCCACCTGCCGATCGACAAGCCGGTGCACATATTGCTGCGCTCCGTCGATGTGCTCCACGATTTCTACGTGCCGGAATTCCGCGCCAAGATGGACATGATCCCCGGCATGGTCACCTATTTCTGGCTTACGCCAACACGGACGGGAACCTTCGAAATTCTCTGCGCCGAACTTTGCGGCGTCGGCCATCCGCAGATGCGCGGGACCGTCGTGGTCGACAACGCCGCAGACTATCAGACCTGGCTCGATCAACAGCAGACATTCACCCAGCTTACGGCATCATCGGGAGAGCCACCGCCGGCAAACTGAGCCGGCGAAGAGGGTTGGAGGCCGCCGGCCGGTTAACCGGCGGAAGACGGCCGGAGGCCGCATCGGGAAGGAAAGGGAAGAGAGATCATGGTCGAGATTCCATCCGGCAGCATCCCCTCCGCCGAAGTCGAGGATGTCGAGCTTTATCATCCGCACAGCTGGTGGACCAAATATGTGTTCAGCCAGGATGCGAAGATCATCGCCGTGCAATATTCGATCACCGCCATCTCGATCGGCCTGGTGGCGCTGGTGCTCTCCTGGCTGATGCGGATTCAGCTCGCCTTTCCCGGCGCTCTCTCCTTCATCGATGCCGATCATTATTACCAGTTCATCACCATGCACGGCATGATCATGGTGATCTATCTCCTGACCGCGCTCTTCCTCGGCGGTTTTGGCAACTATCTCATTCCGCTGATGGTCGGCGCGCGCGACATGGTCTTCCCCTACGCGAACATGCTGAGCTACTGGATCTATCTGCTTGCGGTGCTGATCCTGGTCGCGGGCTTTTTCGTCCCCGGCGGCCCGACAGGGGCCGGCTGGACGCTTTATCCGCCGCAATCGGTTCTGTCAGGCACGCCAGGCGGCAAGGACTGGGGCATCCTCCTGATGCTCAGCTCACTGATCGTCTTCATCATCGGTTTCACCATGGGCGGCCTGAACTATGTGGTGACGGTGCTGCAGGGACGGGCGCGCGGCATGACGCTGATGCGGATGCCACTCACCGTCTGGGGCATCTTCACCGCGACCGTGATGGCGCTGCTCGCCTTTCCGGCGCTCTTCGTCGCCTGCGTCATGATGCTGTTCGACCGCGTGCTTGGCACCAGCTTCTTCATGCCCGCCATCGTCGAGATGGGCACGCAGCTCCAGCATGGCGGCGGTAGCCCGATCCTCTTCCAGCACCTGTTCTGGTTCTTCGGTCATCCGGAGGTCTATATCGTGGCGCTGCCTGCCTTCGGCATCGTTTCGGACCTGATCAGCACGCATGCGCGCAAGAACATCTTCGGCTACCGCATGATGGTGTGGGCGATCGTCATCATCGGCGCGCTGAGTTTCGTCGTCTGGGCGCACCACATGTATGTCAGCGGCATGAACCCGGCCTTCGGCTTCTTCTTCGCCACCACGACGCTGATCATCGCCGTGCCCACGGCGATCAAGGTCTACAACTGGGTGCTGACGCTGTGGCGCGGGGACATCCACCTGACGCTGCCGATGCTCTTTGCGCTCGCCTTCATCGTCACCTTCGTCAATGGCGGGCTCACCGGTCTCTTCCTCGGCAACGTCGTCGTCGACGTGCCTCTGTCGGATACGATGTTCGTCGTCGCGCATTTCCACATGGTCATGGGGGTCGCGCCGATCCTCGTCATCTTCGGGGCGATCTATCACTGGTATCCGAAGGTGACGGGACGCATGCTGGACGAGACGCTCGGCCAGATCCACTTCTGGATCACCTTCCTCGGCACCTATGCCATCTTCTTTCCGATGCATTATCTCGGCCTGCTCGGCGTGCCGCGCCGCTATTTCGAGATGGGAGAGACGGCCTTCGTTCCTCCCTCGGCCCATACGCTGAACATATTCATCACCATCATGGCTCTGGTCGTCGGGGCGGCACAGATCGTCTTCCTGTTCAATCTGGCCTGGAGCCTTTTCCGGGGCAGGGAGGCAGGCGGCAATCCGTGGCGGGCAACGACGCTCGAATGGCAGACGCCGCAGACGCCGCCTGCGCACGGCAACTGGGGCAAGGATCTGCCTGTCGTCTATCGCTGGGCCTATGACTATAGCGTGCCGGGCGCGGCGGAAGATTTCATCCCGCAGAATGTGCCGGCAAGCGATGGCGTCACCCGCGAGGTTCCGGCATGAACGTCATCCTGCTTTTCCTCGCCGCCATCGCCGCCATCATCATCTGGTGGCTGGCCGGGCAGCGGCTGACCTCGAAGCCGTGGCTCGAAACCGGCTCGGTGCAACTGCCGGATCGTCATGGCATCGACCGGCCGCCGGTGCCGGCGGTGAAGATCGGCCTCTTCGTGTTTCTCGGTGTCGTCGGCGCGATCTTCAGCCTTGCCGTCAGCGCCTATTTCATGCGCATGGCCTCTGCCGACTGGTGGGGGATGCCGGTTCCCCGCCTGCTCTGGGTAAACACCGCAGCACTCGCCTTGAGCAGTGCCGCGCTGCAATGGGCCAAACGCGAAGCCCGGCACGGCCGCCTGGAAAGCCTGCGGCCGGCGCTTGTGACAGGCCTTGCGCTTGCGGTCTTCTTTCTCGTCGGGCAGATCCAGGCATGGCGGGAGCTTACGGCAGCCGGCTATGTGCTTGCCGACAATCCCGCCAACAGCTTCTTCTACATGCTGACCGGCCTGCACGGCCTGCATATTCTGGGCGGGCTTGCCGTGCTCACGCACACGACGGTCAGGGCATTTTCAGCCGACGTTCAACCGGAAAGGCTGCGGCTCAGCGTCGACCTCTCGGCCATCTATTCGCATTTCATGCTCGCCGTCTGGCTCCTGCTCTTCGCGCTCTTTGCCGGCTGGGCGAATGATTTCGTCGATCTCTGCCGCACATTACTGAACTAGGAGATTTGCAGATGGCACATCCTGTCCAGACACACGGCGAGCCCGGCCTCAGGCCGGCGGGTCTTCGCGGTGTCGCGGCCGATTTCAGTTCGGATCAGCGCGCCTTCAAGACCGCCTCCTGGGGCAAGGCGATGATGTGGATCTTTCTGCTCAGCGACACTTTCGTCTTCGGCTGCTTCCTGATCGCCTATATGACCGCCCGCATGTCGACGCCGGTCCCGTGGCCCAATCCGAGCGAGGTCTTTGCGCTGCATATCGGCGGCCAGGACGTTCCGCTGATCCTGATCGCGATCATGACCTTCGTGCTGATCTCGAGCAGCGGCACCATGGCGATGGCGGTCAATTTCGGCTATCGCCGCGACCGCCGCACGACCGCGATCCTGATGCTGCTGACGGCGGTTCTGGGCGCATGCTTCGTCGGCATGCAGGCCTTCGAATGGACGAAGCTGATCACCGAAGGCGTGCGCCCCTGGGAAAACCCGTGGGGGGCGGCGCAATTCGGCTCGACCTTCTTCATGATCACGGGCTTTCACGGCACGCACGTGACGATCGGCGTCATCTTCCTCCTCATCGTCGCCCGCAAGGTTTGGCGCGGCGATTTCGACGTGGAACGGCGTGGCTTCTTCACCAGCCGCAAAGGCCGCTACGAGGCCGTCGAGATCATGGGCCTCTACTGGCACTTCGTCGACCTTGTCTGGGTCTTCATCTTCGCGTTCTTTTACCTGTGGTGAGGTCGTCATGAGCGAGACAACGGCGCATGCGCAAACCCAAACGATGCATGCACAAGCACATACCGGACAGCAGCACCCGATCCGGCTCTATCTCCTCGTATGGGGCCTGCTCTTCGTGCTCAGCGCCGGTTCCTACATGGTCGATTATCTCGGCATCCAGGGCTATCTGAGGTGGACGCTGATCCTGGTGTTCATGATGCTGAAGGCCGGCTTGATCGTCGCCGTCTTCATGCACATGGCCTGGGAGCGGCTGGCGCTCGTCTACGCCATCCTGCTGCCGCCGCTGCTGGTGCTGGTTTTCGTGGCGCTCATGGTATCGGAAGCGGACTATACGATCTTCACCCGGCTCGCCTTTTTTGGCGCCGGGCCGTAGAACACGCGGGTCCGAACTGCTGTCCTGACAGCAATAGTGAAATGCATTTGTTTTCCCTTAAAGGCGACTGCAGGGTCGCTTGCAGGCCCTGAAACGGGGCATAATGACAGGCTCCCAGGAAAATTTTTGCGTCCTGTATTTTGTGTGGAACTCTCTGCCTCTCTGCGCGTTTGGCAGCATCTTTATGGAGCGATCAGGAGGAGATCATGCAACCGAAGATCGGGGCGGATGCGCCTGCGGACCGCTGGATTGGTGCTGTGGAGCTTGCGATCGTGCAGAAGGCTTTCGACAAGCTTTGCGCGGAGCGCGGCTGGTCACGCGACTGCGCAGAGGCGCGCGAACTCGCTCGTATAACAATCGACCTTTACCGGCAGGGTGCTGACAGCGAATACAAGCTGCACACCATGCTGTCAGGCTCCGATTTCAAGACACCGGCCCTGTGAGGGGCCCATGAGCAATGTCGTAACATTCCCGCGCCGCAACCTCCGACCGCAGCGGCCATCCTATGTCGGCTCGGCAAGGCAGGTGGAGGGAAGGATCGCCATTCTGGAGACGATCGCGAAGATCACCGTTCGCGACAGCGCCTTCACGCCCTATGAACAGGCTGCCCTGCTGGCGAAGCTGAGAACCGCCATCCGGGCGGAATGCGTTGCGCACAAGCTGTCGCTGGAAGAACAGTTCGAGACGATGCGCTATGCCGAGCGGCTTCTCGACGATATCCTCGAAAGCGTCAACGACTGAACCGGCTGCCTTCACGTCATCTTGTTCCGCCGCACCCTTCCAGGCACCATGCCGCAGTTGCAGAGCGCCATCTCCTCATGCCAACATTCGATCATGCTGATCCGACCTGCCAGAGCGGAAGACCGCAGCGCCATCTGGATTATCCTGGAGCCTGTCATCCGGGCGGGTGAAACCTATACGCTCGACCGCGACATGAGCGAGGCCGATGCGCTCGGCTACTGGCTCGGTTCCGAGAAGGAAACATTCGTCGCCGATGACGGCGGCAGCATCATCGGCACCTATTATATCAAGGCCAATCAGGCAGGCGGCGGCAATCACGTCTGCAATTGCGGCTATATGACCGCGCCGGAGGCCGCGGGCCAGGGTGTGGCGCGCATCATGCACCAGCACTCGCTTGCCCATGCGCGCCAGCGCGGCTTCCGGGCCATGCAGTTCAATTTCGTCGTCAGTTCGAACGAGCGGGCAGTGCGGCTGTGGCAGTCGCTCGATTTTCAGGTGGTCGGCCGGCTTCCGGGTGCGTTTCGCCATCCCACACTTGGGTTTGTCGATGCGCTTGTCATGTACAGGGATCTCTGAGGGCGGGAGCCCTTTGTTACAGCGACGATATCGATCATGGAAGCGTCTGTCCGCCGCGTTGCGACGCATTGCGCCCAATGATCGCGGCGATCACCACGAAGAACACTGCCGTGCCGAGGTTCCAGCCGAGCACCATCACGGTCGCGTCCAGCGGATGAAACATCGAGAGTGCCGAGGAGGTGATGCCCGAGACGGCGAGGCTGCCGATGAGTGCGACGGAGACCGGCCGCAGGAAGGCGACGTAGCGCAGCATGATCAGCATCAGCAGAGAGAGTGGAATGCTGGTGACGATGAGCGTCAGCAGGCAGCTCGTGGCGGCCTCGACGGTGACGGCGGCCGGCGGTAGCGCCACCCAACCGGCAAAGCACTGATAGCCGATATTGGCCATCCAGATGACGAGCGTGGGAAGCGGAAGCAGCATCCACAGACGGGATTTGTCGGGCAGGCTCATCATGAATGTGGCGATTGCCGCGAGAATGCCGGTCGCGAGCGAGGACAGCATGCCCGTCAGGAAGACGGGATCGGCCATGCGTTCGGCAAATTGCGGGCGCAGGCCATGGATCATCGTCAGGATGCCCATCAGCGCGAAGGCGAGCGCCAGCCAGAGGGCGGCGCGCAGCAGCGGCGGCCGCAGCCGCCTGACGGGTGTGACATTGTCCGCGAGAGACCGGATGAGATCGGAGGTCTCCATCACGGCTCACCATGATCGAGAAGGATCTTGCGAAGGCTTTTCAGCGCCCTATGAGTGGCTACCTTCAGCGACGTGACGGACATCCCGCTCTCTCTGGCAGCCTCCTTCAGCGACATTTCCTTCAGTTTCAGCATGTTGATCGCCTGCTGTTGCGCCGGCGGCAGGTCGCTGATTGCGCCTTCGAGATGAACCCGGTTGGCAGCTTCCTCGATATCGTTACTGGTTGCAACCGCGTCATGTTCGCTCGACAGCGGAAATTCATGGGCGCGCTGGCGTCCCTGCCGGCGCAGCCGGTCGAAGGCGCGCCGGTTTGCAATGCCGACGAGCCAGGGGCCGAAGGGCCGGGTCGGGTCGTAGGTTTCGCGGATCGAATGAATGGTCAGCAAGATATCCTGAACCGTGTCCTCCACGTCTCTCGGGTCGCGGTGATAGCGCACCGCCAGCGAGCGCAAATAGGGCGTGATCTCCTGCAGCAGGCGAAGATACGCGGCAGCATCGCCATCCTGGGCGCGGGCCATCAGGATCGTCCAGTCGAGCTCGCGATGGCGTGCGCGCCTGATGTCAGAGCCCGCCGGCCGGGAGGAGACGAGTTTCAGTCGGTCGCCACGCTCCTCGCTCATGCGGGCGCGCTCCTTTTCCGCGGGCGGGCAAACAGGCGTGACATGAGATAGTCGAGCGACAGCGGGCCGGGGCCGAGCGCCATGACGGCGAGCGCAAGGGCAGCCCAGTAGAGGTGAAAATTCACCCAGCCGTCTGGAAAGACCAGCTGGATGATGCCGCTCATGATCAGCAGAGCAAGGCCGACAAGGCGCGTGGCAAAGCCTGCCAGCAGCAGGACCGGCAGCGCGATCTCCGCACAGCCGACGAGAAGGGCGACCGTATCGGGGGCGGGGAAACCGTAGAGATTGCCGAATATATGCAGCTTGAACTGGTCTTCGAACAGGAATTGCGTGCCGACCGAGAGCTGCAGGAAGCCGTCCCAGCGGGTCAGCCCCGAGCGCAGGAAGGGCAGCGCAAGCGCAATGCGCACGACCGGCGGGGCGACGGCGAGGCCGATCAGGCTGACGATGTCGAGAAGCCGCAGATAAAGTGCGGCAGGCGTAAAGCGGGTGTCCGTCATTTGCTGCCGCTCCCGAATGCGGTGAAAGCGCGTGCCGTCATCAAGCCAGAGAGGCAGGCAGGCAGGTCGAAACGGGGACTGTCCTCCAGCGCCTGTTTCATCGCGTCGATCATCGTCCGCCCCTTGCCGAGTGCGATGATGAAGGCGGCCGCACCCGGCGGCAGCGCGCGCGCTTCGACATCTGCGCCGGGGCGCAGCAGCAATATGTCTTCGCCGCCGGCGGATATATCCACTTCGGCCGGCTGCCCGTCCGCAAGGTTCATCCGCCAGATTGTCAGCGCCGGGAAGGGCGAGCGCACGATGCGCAGCGAGGGATGCAGCACGACGCTGAGATGCGGCAGGTCATCGGCCTTGATTGCGGCAAAGGCCCCGGACGCGATCGGCTCTGCCTCGGCGGCATGGTAAGCCTCCACCCAGGCCCGTTCGATGCGCGCCACGTCGGCGAGATAGGGAAGGCTTGCCGCGGGTTCGAAAGTCTCGATGAAATCGGCAAAGCCCCGGCCATAATCGAGCATGATCGGGGAGGTGGGCGGATCGAGCGCGACATAGATCCGCCCCATGGCAAGGAAGAACTCGTCGCCAACGATGCGCGCCACGGCCGGAAACGCATCCTTCAACGTCGCCGTCAGTCCGGCGATGACGTTGTTGCGGTAAACGTTGAAGCGCCTCAGGCTGGGCCGGCCATCCGGCCCGACCAGACCTTCGGGCAAGGGTTGCGCGGGGTCCAGAAGGGCTTTGGCGAAATCATGCTGGCGTTTGGCGGTCGAAGGTGCCGTCGGCATCAGCCGATCCCCCGTGTGACGACATTGCGCCAGAACCGGCGCAGACTATCGAGACCGCCGGCGGTCGAACTCCAGAGTGTGGCAACGCTGCCCATCGGGGCGGCAATTTCCCGCGATCGATCCCAGGCATAGTAGATGGCAACTCTGTGGCCGGTCATCTGGGGCTCCTCATTCGGCGGCCGCGCGTGGATGGTGCAAGGCCGCCTCGCGCATCAGCCTTTCGGCGCGCGCCGCTTCCTCGGCCAGAACAGGCCATTCCGGAAGATCGGCATCCCATTCGATCAGCGTCGCCACCGGTCCGGCACGGGAGAGCGCATGGGCGTAGAGATCCCAGACGATGGCATCGACCGGGCGATCATGCGTGTCGATGAGCAGCGGCCGGTCTCCCTCGTCAGCTTCGCCCGCGTGGCCGGCCAGATGGATTTCGCGGACATACTCCAGCGGATAGGCGTCGATATAGGCGACGGCGTCCCAGCGCTGGTTGGTGGAGGCGACGTAGACATTGTTGACATCGAGCAGCAGGCCGCAGTCGGTGCGCTGCACGATCTCGGCGATGAAGTCGATCTCAGACCAGGTGCTTTCGGAGAAGGCCAGATAGGTCGAGGGGTTTTCGAGCAGCATCTGCCGGCAGAGCGCCTGCTGCACCTCGTCTACGTGATCGGCGACGCGAGACAGCGTCTCGTCTGTGTATGGCAGCGGCAGGAGATCGTTGAAGAAACCGGCATCATGCGACGACCAGGCGAGATGTTCGGAAAAGAGTGCGGGCCGGTAGCGCTCGTTCAGCGCCTTCAGCCGGGAAAGATGCTGCCTGTCGAGCGGCCGGTCGGCGCCGATCGACAGGCCGACGCCATGCAGCGACAGCGGATAATGTTCGCGCACGGCGGCGAGATAACGATGCGGCGGGCCGCCTTCGCCCATGTAATTTTCCGCATGCACCTCGAAGAAACCGATATCCGGCAGGGTCTCGATGATGTGGCTGTAATGCTCCGCCTTGAGGCCGACACCGGCGCGGGCCGGCATGTCTTGATCAGTGAAGGCAATGTCTGGATTTTGCATGGGGCACCTGGCATCGGTCGGGTGGGACCGGCCCGCGCAGGAGCGGGCCGGTCTTTTCGGGAGGCAAGTCTTGGGAGGATGTCGGTCCTCGGGGCAGTCTTCCGGCGGGCGGTCATCCGGTTCTGCCCGGAGCAAGCCTCCCGAATCGGCGTCGGATCAGGCCTTGGGAGTGAGGCTGCCGGCGCCCTTTGGCGTGGACATGGTGGTGCAGGTGCCCGTCGGAACGAGCTTGAAGGCATTGCCCTGGTAATCGACGGTGCTCGTGCCTGCGCAGGTCGTGCCGGCGCCGGCATAGCAATCGTTCTGGCCCTTCAGCGCCGTGCCGAAGCAGGGCTCGACCTTGCCGGATTTCACCAGGGCCGTATGTTCCGCCTGGATCTTCTTCTGCGCGTCGGTGAATTCTTCCGCACCGGCCGGCAGGGCCGTGAGGGCACCGATGGCGCTGGCGAAGGCTCCGACGACAAGCGTGGACAAGATGCGATTGGACATTGTTGTTCTCCGGTTTTCGATGATGGCCAGAAGACTGTTCAGTCGCCTGGGGCGGTGCGATCCGCCTGTCTTGAAGTTCGCTGCAGCGGTCGAAAGGTTACCTGCTCCTGCTGCCTCTTTTGTTCTGCGCAGGACGCTCACATCCTGCCTTTGCCGGGCGCGGGTTTGCGCGTAACGATCGTTGCGGGATGGATGGAGGGCGGCTCGGCGAGCAGCGGCGGAACACTCCCAAAGATCAGCTTTGCCGCTTCGCCGCTCATATGCGCATTGCGGCTTTCGTGATCGGTGAAGAGATCGATGAGGAAGATCAGGTCGGGATCGGCTTCAGAGCGCAGCACGAGCCAGGTCGTCGTGCCGGCCTCGCTTTCGACGTGCGGCAGCGCGCCTGCAATCAGGCGCGCGACATCCTCTCCGTTTCCGGTCCTGGCGCGGAACGGAATGACGGCGGCAAGTTCGTTCATCGTAAATTCCCCTCAATGGCCTGTCCGAGCCATTAAGGGTGAAAAATCCGGGCCAGTATTGAAGGGTGTTGCGGCTCTTGGTACCGGCTTGCTACCGCCTGACGTTCAGTTCAGGCGGGAATGCCGTAGACCGGTATTTCGCCGCTGAGCCCCCGCAGGAAGGCCGTGGTGCCATGCAGGCTGCGGCCGCGCGCGGCAAGCAGCGCACGCGCCTCCTCGTCCTCGACCACCAGTGTCGTTGCAAAGATCATGTCCGGGGTGGCGATCGTCTGCAGGCGCGAGGCAACATTGACCGTCTGGCCGAAATAATCCTGCCGTTCGTTCATCAGCACGGCAAGGCAGGGGCCGCTATGCAGGCCGACCTTCAGGAACAGGTCGTCGCGGCTGTCGCGCCGGTTGAGTTCATCGATAACCTTGCGGATGTCGAGCGCGGCCGCCACGCCCTGCGCCGGGCTCGGAAAGGTTGCCATGATCGCATCGCCGATCGTCTTGACCACCGCGCCGCCATGGGCGGAAACGACCTGATGCATGAGCTGGAAATGCGAACGCACCAGATCGAAGGCCGCAAGGTCGCCGATCCGCTCGTAGAGTTCGGTCGATCCCTTCAGGTCCGTGAACAGGAAGGTCAGGCTGGTGATCCTGAAGCGCTGGTTGATATCGAGGACATTGGTGCGGTAGATATCCCGAAAGGTCTGGTGGGTGAGCAGCCGCTTGGCGGTCAGGACAGGCACACGCCGCGTAAGAATCGCCTCCAGCGCCTCGCCGGCGATCCAGAGGATCGGTATTATCCTGCGGTTCGTCCGATTTTCCAGATCGAGCGTCAGAAGGCCGGGCGCCACCTGCAACGTTTCGCCGGCCTGGTGCGCGTCATCGATCTCGATCGACAGGCGCTGGCCGTCGGTTGGTTCGCCGGTCACCTCCAGGAAACGCGAGCTGTGCGTCACGGGATCGAAGAGGATGGCCACACCCTCACTCATCTCAACCTGGCGGCCCATGCGCGCACCCGGCGCAATCTCAAACGCGTCGAGAACGACTTCGCCGACGATGGGGGCAAGATGTTCGGGCAGATCGCTGCCGGAACTCCAGAAAATCTGGCGCGTATAATCCCAGAGCGGCAGGCTGTCGGGATCGTGGGCGGCGATGTGGCGGATGCGCGGGTCGACGGTGAAGGTGATCTCTACGGTTTCGTCGAGCGTCGGTTCGCAATCGAGCGAACAGAAGGAACAATTATAGTGATGCTGGTCGATGCCCTGCAGCGATTCCGCCTGATAGAGCACACCGCCGCAGCTTTGACAGACGACGTTCCAGGAGAGTTCGAAAAGGCCGAACTGGGTGGCATGCAGGAAGGCTGCGATACTCTCCTGTTCGCCGAGCCCGTTCGCCCGCGCAAAGGCCAGCGGATTGACGCGGTTCAGGCGAAAATCCGGCGCGTCTTCGATCAGATGCGCCATCGCGCTGGCAACGGTTTCGTCGACATGCTGGCGCACGGCCATGACGCGGTTGGTTATATCGGGCATCGCTCATCCCATCAGATAGGGCTCAAAAACAGGGCCGAGAGGAACAAAATAGGGCGGTGGCGGCAGGCAGGCGAGCCGTTTATTTTTTCGCCTTAAAGTAACCTTTTGCGTACCGGAGCGAAACAGCTGATCGCTCCGTGCAGGCGGCCGCTTGCTTCGCGCAAAACCTGGCCCTAATTCGGCGGGCGCCGCCGCAGCCGACGTCCGTACTCGCGTGCAAAAGCGGCGGGCGTGCCACCCGTCAGGCGGTGGAAACGCCGGGTGAAATGGCTCTGGTCCGAATAGCCGGTCGCAAGGGCCACTTCCGCCAGCGACGTATCGGTTTCGGCAATCAACACCCGGGCGCGCTCGATCCGGCGCTGTTCGACGAAATTGATCGGGCTTACGCCGGTGCTCTGCTTGAAAAGCCGGGCGAAATGAAAGCGGCTGACATCGACGAGGGCCGCCAGTTCCGCAAGCCCGATCATCCGGTCGAGATTGTCCTCGATATAGTCGGTGATGCGCTTGATTTCGGCCTTGCCGAGGCCGGGCAGCGTGCGGCGCTCCGCAATGCCGAAGGCGTTATAGGCCCTCAGGAGATGCGCGGCGAGGGCGGCAGAGACCTGGTCGACGATCAGCGCCTGGGCGGGATGGGCCTGCTGCTCCAGTTCAGCGAGCAGCACGAGCGCCATATTTTCGATCAGCCTGTCGCGGGTTTCGAATATATTCCTGATTTCGATGCTTGCCGCGCGCGACCCAAGCTCTTCGCCCGCGGCTGCCACCAGCCGGGCCGGAACACGCAGCCGCGCCGATGTTGGCGTGCGGCCCTCCCACGTCGATACGCAGCCCGCCGGCATCAGAAGCGACATGCCGGCCGAAATCGTGCCCTCGTGGACGACCCCGTCGCGCCGCTGGATCAGCCGGGCGCGGCCGGAGGGGCAATAAGAAATCAGGTGGTGATCGAGGGCCGGATAGGTCTGCGAACAATCGAGCCGCGGCCGATAAAGATCGACAGTCACTCCGCTCCATCCCCGATCCCGCGTCGTCGCCATCGGCCGTCGCGGCTTGATGTCGACGATCTCTTCGATGGAGACGAGCTTTTGTCCTGACGGCGAAATGGAGTGCAACTCGTTCATGACAGTTCGGCCAATCCAGGTTGTGCTGATATCAGGGTAGAGGTTTTTGGCGGCGGGTTGAAGTGTTCCGGTGGTTGAAATGAGGCTGCTGCAGGCAGAATGCTGCACGCTGGAGACCTTGTTTCGTTCTATCGGTTCTCGTCTGCAGGGCAAAAAGAAAGCCGGCACAGGGCCGGCTTAGACGAACGCGGCCGAACAGGGGTACTGAGCCGGTTCCTTGCATTTCGTGACTGACAATAAATTTCACTACAATGCCGAGGTCAGCAGAGAAGGCGTAACGAGATCGCCATGAGGGCGGCTCCGCAAAGGGGTGGGCGGCGGGCGGAGACCGGTGCTGTCCTCGGGTGTGTTTATGAGGGAGGAACATCACCGATTGATGACATCGGCAAACCGGGCGGTGATTTTCTTTTCATAGGCCCGATCTGTCCTGTGGATGGACGTCCGAGCCTGACATTTTTGGCGGATACCCGGATCGTGTGAATGCTGTGTTCAGGCCCTTGCGGATGTCAAAGCTTCACAAAGGGGCTATATAGCGGGCGAATTCGATCTGATATCCGCAAAGAGCCCCATGGCACCGATCATTTCCATCCAAAATCTCACCAAGACCTATGCAAATGGCTTCCAGGCGCTAAAGGGCATCAACCTCGAAATCGAACGCGGCGAAATCCTGGCGCTGCTTGGGCCGAATGGGGCGGGCAAGACGACGCTGATCTCAATCATCTGCGGCATCGCCAATCCGAGCGGCGGCGCGGTCATCGTCGATGGACATGATGTGGTGAAGGATTTCCGCGCCACACGCACGCTGATCGGGCTCGTGCCGCAGGAGCTCACGACCGACCAGTTCGAGACGGTGTGGAATACGGTGAGCTTTTCGCGCGGGCTGCACGGCAAGAAGGCCAACCCCGCCCATATCGAAAAGGTGCTGCGCGACCTGTCGCTCTGGGACAAGAAGGACAACACGCTGCGCCAGCTCTCCGGCGGCATGAAGCGGCGCGTGCTGATCGCCAAGGCGCTGTCGCACGAACCCTCGATCCTCTTCCTCGACGAGCCGACGGCGGGCGTGGACGTGACGCTGCGCAAGGACATGTGGCATGTCGTCGAGCGGCTGCGCGCCTCAGGTGTGACCATCATCCTGACGACGCACTATATCGAAGAGGCCGAAGAGATCGCCGACCGCGTCGGCGTTATCAATGGCGGCGAACTGCTGCTCGTCGAAGACAAGCAGGCGCTGATGGCCAAGCTCGGCCGCAAGCAGCTTATCCTCGAACTCAACGAACCGCTGGAGAAGCTTCCGGACTGCTTTGCCGGCAACGGCCTGTCGGTCGAGGCCGAGGGCAACCGCCTCGTCTATGAATTCGATACGCACAACGAGCACGAGAGCGTGGCATCGCTTCTGACGCGGCTTGGCGAAAACAATATCCATTTCCGGGATCTCTCGACGCGCCAGAGCTCGCTCGAAGATATCTTCGTATCGCTGGTAGGAGGCGCAAGATGAACTTCGAAGCGATCAAGTCGATCTATTACTTCGAGATGGCGCGCACCCGGCGCACGCTGCTTCAGAGCGTAATTTCGCCCGTCATTTCCACCTCGCTCTATTTCATCGTCTTCGGGGCGGCCGTCGGCTCGCGCATCCAGCAGGTGGAGGGCGTTTCCTACGGCGCCTTCATCACGCCCGGCCTCATCATGCTGACGCTGCTCGGCCAGTGCATCGGCAACGGCTCTTTCGGCATCTATTTCCCGAAATTCACCGGCACGATCTACGAGATCCTCTCGGCCCCCGTCGCCATGACGGAAATCCTGATCGGCTATGTGGGGGCGGCGGCCACCAAGGGGCTGCTCATTGGCGTCCTCATCCTGGTAACGGCCAATATCTTCGTCGATGTTCGGATCGAGCATCCCTTCATGATGGTGCTGTTCTTCCTGCTGACGGCGATCAGCTTCAGCCTGTTCGGCTTCATGATCGGCATCTGGGCGACGAATTTCGAGCAGCTGAACCTCATCCCCATGCTCGTCGTGCCGCCGCTGACCTTCCTCGGCGGCAGCTTCTACTCGATCAACATGCTGCCGCCCTTCTGGCAGGCGGTCAGCCATTTCAATCCGGTGCTCTATCTGGTCAGCGGCTTCCGCTGGAGTTTTTACGGGATTGCCGATGTCAATCCTCTGGTCAGCCTCGGCATGATCTCGCTGTTTCTGGTGATTTGCCTGAGCACGCTCGGGTGGATCTTCAAGACGGGGTATCGGCTACGCAACTGATGGGTGGCCGCAGCCACCAGCAAAATCCGAGTAGGCGGCACAAAATCGTTCACATTTTGTTCGCGACTGCTAGTCTGGCCTCATTGTCATTTGCGGAGGAGGAGAGTCGTGGCGGAGCAACAGGCGAAGTTCGATCAACTGAGGGCATTGCATCAGCGGGATGCGGCATTCGTTATTCCGAACCCATGGGATGCCGGCTCGGCCCGGATTCTGACGAGCCTTGGTTTCGAGGCCTTGGCAACGACCAGCGCCGGCTATGCCTTTTCCAAGGGCAAGCGGGATTCCTTTGCGAGCCTGAAGCGCGACGAAACCCTCAACAATGCCGGCGAGATCGTCGGGGCAACCGATCTTCCCGTATCGGCCGATCTCGAGGACGGGTTTGGTGCCGCGCCGGAGATCTGCGCCGAAACGATCCGGCTGGCCTCTGCGGTCGGGCTGGTCGGCGGATCGATCGAAGATGCCACCGGCGATCCGGCAAGGCCGATCTATGATCTCTCGCAGGCCGTCGAGCGCGTACAGGCCGCGGCGGAGGCGGCGCGGAAGCTGCCTTTCCTGCTGACGGCGAGGGCGGAGAATTTTCTCTGGGAGCGACCCGATCTCGATGACACGATCAAGCGGCTGCGGGCTTTCTCGGCAGCCGGCGCCGATGTGCTCTATGCGCCCGGTCTGCCTGATATCGACGCGATCCGAACCGTCTGCGCCGCGGTCGACAAGCCCGTCAATGTGGTGATGGGCCTGAAGGGGCCGCGCTACAGCGTTGCCGAACTCTCGGCGGCAGGCGTGCGGCGAGTGAGTGTCGGCGGGTCCTTTGCACGCGCTGCACTTGGTGCACTGCTGCGGGCGGCCGAGGAGGTGAGATCATCCGGCACCTTCACCTATGCCGCCGATGCGATCCCGGCAGCAACGCTCAGCCAGCTTATGTCGCAGGAGAAGCGAGGCGACCGACAGTAAGGCCGTTGGCACGCGCGCGCCTCAACCACGACCTTCGCCTTCGGCGCTTTTACGGCATCGGGATTCTTCGATGAAGCCCGCTTGAGGAGCGGGTGTCGGCGCAAGGATCACCCCCTATGTCCTGCCGGCCATCTCCCCCACAAGGGTGGAGATTGGCTGGGGGAATCGGCTTCCCCAAACTATAGGCGTTTGCAGCCCGGCTATTGGTAGAGAGAGGGAGGAGCATGCCGCTTGTCGATCTCCACCCTTGTGGGGGAGATGCCCGGCAGGGCAGAGGGGGTGTCCCACTGCAATCCTTCTCAGCAAGGGCCTCATACTCCGCTCCTCACTTCCCCACGGGCTGAGGCTCCGGAAATGTCCAGCTTCCATCCAGGATCGGCTGGCGCGGGCGGTAGAGGCGGACAGTGTAATTCCAGTCCTTCATTACGGGCAAGCAATTGGCAATCTTGTCGTCGCAGCCGCCGAATTGCACCTTGACCGCGCCGTCTGCTTCCTTGTCAGCGGTGATATTGTTTAGCGTATAGGCATTGAGCTTGTTCTTCTCGTAGTAGCCTTTGCCATTGTAGACGCTGACCGACCAGAAGCCGTCGACGGGAACATCCTTGACGGAGAGCCGGTAGACCATCTTGCCGTCGTTCTTCGGTGGTGTCTCGTTGAGGTAGATCGCGTCCTTCTCGGGATTTCCGCCCCAGCCGACGGCGCTGCCGATGAGATGGCGGATCGGGTCGACCTGATCTTTCGCCCCGAAGGCGCCCTTGAAATCCGGAATGGTCGTGCCCAGCACGATCAGCGCGTCACGGACCTTCTTCTGGCTCGCCTTGTCCCAGTCCGGGATCTCGAACGTTCCCGCATTTGCCTGGCTGATGGTGAGAGCGTTCTGGAGATTATGGACCTGCTTGACATCATCGGGGTCGTTGGGATCGACGAGGGTCCTGATGCCGACGAGGATGTAGCGCGTGCCGGCCGCTGCCCGATCATAGGTGTAACTGCCGGCGTCATATTTCACATCGCCGACTACGTAATGGTCTTCGTTGATGATCTGCATCGAGCGGAAGCGTTTGCCGGCGTCCGGAAGCGTGATGGTGACCGGCCCGGCATCGAGATCGATGACAGCGGATGAATAGAGCGTATCGCGGTTGGCCCGGATCACGGACTGATGATCGATGTCCATCGGTTCGCGATGATGGTTGAAGATACCGGTCTTGCCGCCGCCGTCCTTCACGGCATTGCTGAAATAGAGATCGGATTCGGCGCGGGCGAAATTGTCGACGGTGACCGGCTTGGCCGTCTGCGCCCCGGCCTGTGAGGCGAGCGCAAGTGCCAGCGTGGCGATGGCGGCACGGTAGGCAATGCGGACAGGCACTAATGCAGGTGCAGGCTTTGACCACCTCATGGCTCTCTCCCGTTTCGGTCAATTTTCCGAGGAAAAGCCTTTCACAGGCCCGATTTCGGGAGAAGTACGTTACCGTAAACCACGCCGTAAATGGCGGGCAGCAACACCTGCGGCTCAGGCCTTTTTCCTGCGCTGCCGCTTGCCGTGCCGCGGGTGAAAATCGACGAGCAGGGATTTCAATTCGAGTTCGCGCACGCGCCGTGCCGCTTCGTCGGGGCTCACCCAATCCAGCATGCGTTGGCCGGTTTCGCGGAACTGCCCTTGCGTATGCTCCACTTCGATCTGGAAGATATCGACGATGCAGGGCGCGACGTCGCCGTCATCCAGCTCCTTCAGATAGGTGTAGCGGCCGACCGGCTGCTTGCTCACCGTTCCGCGCACGCCGGCTTCCTCCCAGGCCTCGATGGCGGCTGCCTCATGCGGCTTCTTCTTTTTCATCGGCCAGCCCTTGGGAATGATCCAGCGGCCGCTGTCGCGCGTGGTGACGACGAGGACTTCGATTTCGGGGTGATCAGTCTCGGGACCGCCGTTTCGGTAACGGAAGCAGAGCGCGCCATATTGCTGGCGAAAGGCGCCTGAGAAAAGCTTCTCGGGTCTTTCTGCAAGCTGCTTCAGCAGGGGCTTTGAGGGTCCGGCGTAGGATTTTGCGCCTTTTTTGCGGGATTTCATGACATCTAGCATTGTCAAATTTTACTTTTTCGATCAATTGCCTGCGACGCTTTATGACAGATTTATGACAGTCTTCTACGACAGTCCCCGGTTCAGGAAGGATCGCCCGAGATGATGAGCGTGTTTCGCAAGATGATGCCGCGGGAGGACCGCTTCTTCGAGATGTTCTGCAGGCATTCGGAGACGGTCGTCGCAGCCGCCCATGCTATGGAAAAGCTGTTGAAGGGCGAGGCGGTTCAGGAGAATTGCGACAAGATCATCGCACTGGAAGACCAGGCTGACGACATCACCCGCGAAGTGCTGGTTGCTGTCCGGCGCAGCTTCATCACGCCCTTTGACCGCGGCGACATCAAGGATCTGATCCAGTCCATGGATGATGCGATCGACATGATGCACAAGACGGTGAAGATCATCCGCCTGTTCGAGCAGACGAGTTTCGACCCGCTGATGCAGGAGATGGGCGGGGAGATCGTCAAGGCGGCGGCCCTGATGGAGGAAGCAATCCCGCTTCTTAACAAGATGGGTGCGAATGCGCAGCGGCTGGCTGTCATCGCCGAAGAGATCACCCGGGTCGAAGGCCGCTCCGACGAACTGCATGACGAGGGGCTCAAGGACCTCTATCGCCGGCATGGCGCCAGCGGCAATGCCATGGCCTACATGATCGGCAGCGAGATCTACTCCAATCTGGAAAAGATCGTCGACCGGTTCGAGGACGTGGCCAATGAAATCAGCGGCGTCGTCATCGAGAACGTCTGATGGAAGCCTCTCTTTCCCTTCCGCTGCTGATCGGGTTGATCGGTGTGGCGCTATTCTTCGATTTCCTGAACGGGCTGCATGATGCGGCAAACTCGATTGCGACCATCGTTTCCACCCGGGTTCTCAGGCCGCAATATGCCGTCGGCTGGGCGGCCTTCTTCAATTTTATCGCCTTCCTGTTTTTCGGCCTGCATGTTGCCGAAACGCTCGGCACCGGCATTATCGATCCGGCCATCGTCTCGCCGCAGGTGATCTTTGCTGCACTGATGGGGGCGATCGTCTGGAACATCGTCACCTGGCTGTTTGGCATTCCCTCTTCGTCTTCGCATGCGCTGGTCGGCGGGCTTGTCGGGGCAGGATGGGCGAAGGTCGGTTTCAGCTCCATCGTCTGGGGCGGCTTGTTGAAGACGGTTGGCGCGATCTTCATGTCGCCGGCGATCGGCTTCCTGCTTGCGCTGTTCTTCGTCCTCGTCGTCTTCTGGCTCTTCGTGCGCCAGACGCCCTTTGCTGTCGACCGCACCTTCCGCTTCATGCAGTTCGTGTCGGCCTCGCTCTATTCGCTCGGACATGGCGGCAACGATGCGCAGAAGACCATGGGCATCATCGCCGTTCTTCTCTTCAGCCAGGGGCAGCTCGGCCCGAGTTTCCATGTGCCGCTCTGGGTGGTCATCTCCTGCCAGTCGGCCATGGCGCTCGGCACGCTCTTCGGCGGCTGGCGGATCGTGCATACGATGGGCTCGAAAATCACCAGGCTCAACCCGATGCAGGGGTTCTGCGCCGAGACCGGCGGGGCGCTGACGCTGTTTGCCGCGACCTGGCTCGGCATTCCCGTGTCGACGACGCATACGATCACCGGAGCGATCATCGGTGTCGGCGCCGCGCGACGCTTGTCGGCCGTGCGCTGGGGTGTTGCGGGCAACATCGTCATCGCCTGGGTGATCACCATGCCGGCTGCCGCTGCCATCGCGGCCGCCTGCTATGGGATTGCAAGCCTGTTTGCCTAAGGGCAGGGGTCCGCTCGATGTATCGGATACCCTAATTTTAGGGGTCGCCATTTTCGATCGGATGTTGCGCTCTATTCTCCATGCAAGGAGAAGGAGACAACGAGCGGACCATGCATTTATCCAGGCATTTATCTGAATTGAATGAGGAAACCCCGGCAAAGACAGGCCGCCGCGAGATCGACCAGTGCGGCGCCATTTGTTGCCGCGTCGAGAGAGGCGGAAGGCTGAGCGTATTGCTCGTCACCAGCCGCGATACCGGACGATGGGTGATCCCGAAGGGCAATCTCGGAAGAAAGGAAAGGCCCTATCGCTGCGCCCAGCGCGAGGCTTTCGAAGAGGCTGGCATCATCGGCAGGGTCAGGAAGAAGCCGATTGGCTTTTACACCTATCTGAAGGATCACGTGACGCCGCTGAGGGTTTCTGTTCATCTGCTGCGGCTGGAGAGCGAGGCCGCGCATTTTCGCGAATATGCCGAGAGGCAGAAGATCTGGATTTCTCCGGCGGAAGCAGCATTACTTGTCGAAGAGCCGGAGCTGCAGGCACTCTTCCGGTGCATCGATGCGGACAATCCCCTGACATCGCAGGACCGGCTGAAGCCGCGTCGGATCCCCGGACGGCGGCCGGTGCATGAGGCGGCGGTATCGCTCGCCACGTCGCCGGCATCGCACTGACGGCCTTCAGTTGCGCGGAATGGACTTTGAAATGACGAAGGCCCGGCATACGGGCCTTCGCGTTACAGGCTAGCGGGGACTGCCGGTCGCCAGGGGTCCCCAGGAGAGCTCGCGATCCGCGACGGTCGCAAGATCGATCACCACTTCGATGCCGGTCCTGATACGCCGCCGCAGGATGTCGGCGCGATCGGAATTCGTCCGGAGCAGGCCGTTCTCGTGCAGCGTCTGAAGCCGCGTGCGCGAAAGCTTGAGCTCGGATGCCAGCAGACGGTCGAGGCGTGTGCCCGCAGGCAAGGGCACCGCCAGTTCGATCTCCAGCCGCGTCCAGCCGATGGCCTCGCGCAGCACCTCCTTGCCGATCTCGAATTCAGGGAATTCGTCGACGCGCTGCGACTTGCGTTTCAATGCGTCGAGGTTGAAGCTTTCGGCGTGGATCCATTTGACATCGTTGGACTGGAGCGCGTCGAGCGTTGCCGGATCGATGTCGCGGACATTCTTGCGCTCGAAGAGCGGCCGGTTCCAGGTCTTGTCGCAAGCGAGGCATTTATAGATCAGCCAGGCATCCAGCTTGCGGCCATTGGCGTTCAGCCGGATCTTGTCGCTCGATTGAAAGGCTCTCAATCCGCCGCATCCGCCACAGGCAATCCAGGGCTGGGGGGCGGTTTTCGGGGTAATGGTCCATCGGACCCGAAGTGCACAGCACATAGTATCTTGGTCTTCCGTTCGGAAGTCCACCAAGATGGCGCGTGAGAAAACCCATGAGGGCGCGGCGTGGCGATGCTTTCGGATGGGTGAAGAGCAGAGACAGCGGAGCTGCACTGGCGTTCGGAACAATGCCAAACCGGTCTCTTGCCGCCACCCGATGAACGTGTTCAACCGCCGATAGCCCGCGGCTATCTGGCGATGGGGGTGAAACTGGATTGAGACCGGTACTTACTTAGGCAAAGTCTACCTCGATGCGCCTATGCTCTTCGCGGATACGGATAGCAAATGATCGGCGCAAAGGGGAGAGCGACGCCGCAGCCCGATGATATCGGCTGCGGCATTGCGGCATTTATGCAACTTTGTGCTGAAGGTTGCTTCGTCTGCGTCAGAGTTCCTGCGCCGTCGGCCGGAACAGGATCTCGTTGATATCGACATCGTCAGGCTGGGCGATCGCGAAGGCGACCACCCTTGCGAAGCTCTCGGCCGGGATGGCGTAGCGTTCGTAGAAATCGGCAATGCCGGCCGCGACATCGGCCTCGGTAATGCTCTGCGGCAGTTCGGACTCCACCGCGCCGGGCGAGACGATCGTCGTGCGGATATTGTAGGGCTTCACCTCCTGGCGCAGGCCCTCCGAGATGACGCGGACGGCAGTCTTGGTCGCCGCGTAAACGGCACTGCCGGGGCGGACCTTGTGGCCGGCGACCGAGGAGACGTTGATGATATGGCCGCTCTTCTGTTCCTTCATGTGGGGAAGGGCGGCGGCAATGCCGTAGAGCACGCCTTTAAGGTTCACGTCGATCATCCGGTCCCAGTCGTCGATCTTGCCGCGCTCCAAGGGAGAGTGCGGCATGAGGCCGGCATTGTTGACGATAACGTCGATGCGACCATGCAGGCGGACGGCCTGATCGACGAGGTGCCTGACCTGATCGGCCTGTGTCACGTCGGTTTCGATGGCAGAATCCTCGACCAAGCCGATCTCGGCCACCAGCGCCTTGAGCCGGTCGATCCGGCGGGCGCCAAGCACGACCTTGGCGCCGGCATTGGCAAGATGACGGGCGGTCGCTCCGCCGAGGCCGCTGCTTGCGCCTGTGATGACAACCGTCTTTCCCTTGATATTGTCGGTCATGACAACTCCTTTCAAGGCCGGCAACTTAGCGGCCGACGCGGGCCTGCAGGTGCGCCGGGTAGCGATCTCCCTGCACGGTGACATCAGATAGGGCGGTCTCGATCTCCCGCAGGTCCTCAGCGGTGAGTTCGATTGCCGCGCCCCCGATATTCTCCTCCAGCCGGTGCAGCTTGGTGGTTCCGGGGATCGGGGCGATCCACGGTTTCTGGGCGAGCAGCCAAGCGAGGGCGATCTGCGCCGGGGTGGCCTTTTTGCTCGCAGCGATCCCGCTCAGCACTGCGACGAGGCCTTGATTGGCCTTGCGGTTTTCTTCCGAAAAGCGCGGCACGACGTTACGGAAATCCGTCTTGTCGAAACTGGTGTTCTCGGTGATCGCGCCTGTCAGGAACCCCTTGCCGAGCGGGCTGAAGGGCACGAAGCCGATGCCGAGTTCTTCGAGCAGCGGCAGGATCTCCTTCTCGGGCTCGCGCCACCAGAGGGAATATTCGCTCTGCAGGGCCGCGACGGGCTGAACCGCATGCGCCCGGCGGATCGAACCGGCTCCGGCCTCGGACATGCCGAAGTGCTTGACCTTGCCCGCAGCGATCAGATCCTTCACCGCACCGGCGACATCTTCCATCGGCACTTCGGTATCGACGCGGTGCTGGTAGAAGAGATCGATGCAATCCGTGCGCAGCCGCTTGAGGGCAGCATCGGCGACCTCACGGATGCGCTCGGGGCGGCTGTCCTGGCCCTTGCTGACATCACCGTCGCGAAAGCCGAATTTGGTGGCGATCACCACCTGATCGCGGAAGGGTTCGAGGGCTTCGCCGAGCAGTTCCTCATTGGCGCCCTGGGCATAGGCTTCGGCCGTATCGAAGAAGGTCACGCCGCGGTCGAAAGCGGTGCGGATGAGGGTGATGGCGGCCTGCTTTTCCGTTGCCGGGCCGTAGCCATAGCTCAGCCCCATGCAGCCGAGGCCGAGGGCCGAGACTTCGGGGCCATGCGTTCCGAGTTTGCGCTTCTGCATTATCGTGTCTCCATCAGGTGATATTGTTCGTCCGTGACCTTCTCCATCCAGTCGACGGGACTGCCGTTCAGCTTTTCAGCGATGGCGATGTGGCTCATGGCGGTGCCTGCCGTGGCGCCGTGCCAGTGTTTTTCGCCGGGTGCGAACCAGATTATGTCGCCCGGCCGGATTTCTTCGATCGGGCCGCCCTCGCGCTGCGCCCAGCCGAGGCCGGAAACGACGATGAGCGTCTGGCCGAGCGGATGGGTATGCCAGGCGGTGCGTGCGCCCGGCTCGAAAGTCACCGTGGCGCCGCCGACGCGGTCGGGATCATCGCTGTCGAAACGGGAGTCGAGACGCACGGTCCCGGTGAAAAAGGCCTCCGGTCCCTTTACGGATGGTGCGAAACCGCTTCGCTTGATCTGCATGTTGAGCATCCTCGTCTGCGGATAATTTCTGCCGATCTTCATTTAGCGGCTACGCAGTTCTGCGATTAGACGCTAAAACCGGCATGAACCTATTAGGGCAACTTATGAATGAGCCGGACCAACCTTGACGATATTGCCGCCTTCCTGACCGTCGCGCGCGAGGGAAGTTTTACACGGGCTGCCGCCATGCTCGGTGTGTCCCAGTCGGCGCTCAGCCAGACGGTGCGCGGCCTCGAGGAGCGGATGGGGCTGCGTCTGCTCACGCGCACAACACGCAAGGTTTCGCCGACCGATGCCGGCGAGCGGCTGATCCAGTCGGTCGGGCCGCGGCTGGATGAGATCAACGCGGAGCTCGCGCAACTATCGGCGCTGCGCGACAAGCCCTCGGGCACAGTGCGCATTTCGGCAGGCGAACAGGCGGCAGAACTGATCCTCCTGCCGGCCGTGGAGAGGCTGCTGTCGCAATATCCCGATATTGCCATAGAAATCCTCGTCGATAACGGCCTGACCGATATCGTCGCCGAACGCCTCGATGCCGGCGTGCGGCTCGGCGAACAGGTTGCGAAGGACATGGTGGCCGTCCGCATCGGCCCGGATGTCAGGATGGCTGTCGTCGGCTCCCCCGGTTATTTCGCGGGGCGAGATCGCCCGCACACGCCGCATGACCTGACGGAGCATAATTGCATCAATCTGCGGCTGCCGACGGCTGGCGGTTTCTATGCTTGGGAATTCGAGCAGGGTGGCCGAGAGCTGCGCGTGCGGGTGGAGGGTCAGCTCGCGGTCAATACCGGTGCGCTGGCCGTCAAGGCGGCTCTTGCCGGCGCGGGTCTTGCCTTCGTGCTGGAAGACCGCATTGGCGACGATCTCGAGGCGGGCCGGCTGACTCGCGTGCTCTCGGACTGGTGCCCGCCTTTTTCAGGTTTCCATCTCTATTATCCCAGCCGGCGCCAACCGACGCCGGCCTTCGCTGTTGTGGTGGATGCGCTGCGCTATCGCGGCTGAACGGTCGCGGTGCTCAGAAGCCCAAGCGCTTAAGATCTTCGGGCAGGAAATTCTGGCCGCTGCGGTTCCTGACGGCGGGCAGATCAGCCATGCGTGCCTGCCACTGCGCCAGCGCATCGAGGCCTGACGGGACGATGCCGGCAACTTCGGCAAAGGCGAGGCCGGCGAGCAGCGTGATGTCGGCCATCGAATAGGTCTCGCCTGTCAGGAAGGGCTGCCTGGTGAGGATCTCGTTGAAATAGCGCAGACCCTCCTTTGCCTTCTCGCCCTCGCGCTCGCCCATTTCGGTGCGGCCCGGCCAATGCGGGCTCTTGAAGGCCTGCAATGCCGCGCCGAGGCCGGGTGTGGCGTGATGGAAGTAGATGCCGACGGGATCGAGCACATAGGCCTCGGCGCGGCGCTGCATCATGTGGATGAGCGCCTTTTCCCGCGGGGTGCGGCCGGTAAGCTCCGGCTTGCCATCGAGATTGTCGAGATATTCGGTAATCGCCGTGCTTTCGGAAATCAGCGTGCCGTCATCCAGCTCCAGCACCGGCAGGACGCCCGACGGATTCTTCGCGAGGAAGGCGGGCTGCTTGTGCTCGGCGGCGATCAGGTCGACCGGCACGAATTCGATTTCGGAATCCAGGCCCTTTTGCGCCAGCACGATGCGGATGCGCATGGGGTTGGGAAAGCCCGGTCTGTCATAGATTTTCATGGAATTCTCTTTCGTTTGGGCAGGCGTGAAGGCGCGCCTCTTCGATCGAGAGGACACCGAGCCCGAGGGATTGCCGATCAAGGTTTGGAAGGGCGGAGAGCTGTTGGCCGCGCTTCTTGCCAAGATATGGCATGCGGCCTATTGTTTGATAATAAACCCCTATCTGATCACGCTGTAAAGCAAGGCTACACAATGGATCGAGCGGAACTGGATGGCCTTGCGATATTTCTGGCGGTGGCCGAGCAGAACGGGTTTCGCGCAGCCGCACGCCAGCTGGGGCTGACCCCATCGGCAATCAGCCAGGGCATACAGACGCTGGAACGGCGAGTGGGGGCTGCACTGTTTGCGCGAACGACCCGCAGCGTGCGGCTGACGGAAGCGGGCCAGAAGCTGCTTGCGCATGCCAAGCCGGCAGCGGCGATGTTTCAGGCCGGCGTGAACGCCGCCCGCGATCTCGGCGAACAGCCGAGTGGCAATTTACGCATCAATGCGCCGCGCCCGGCGGTTTCACTGCTGATCAACAGCCTCCTGCCTGACTTCCACGAGGCCTATCCCGGTATCACCCTGGAGCTTGTCGGCGACGACGAGTTCACCAACATCGTCGAGCAAGGGTTCGATGCCGGTATCCGGCTCGGGCATACGATCGAGCTCGACATGGTCTCGACCTGGCTGACGCCGTCGGACAAGTTCGTTGTCGTCGGCGCGCCGAGCCTGCTCAAGAAATATCCACGGCCCGGCCATCCACGAGAGTTGCAGGGGTTGCCCGCTCTCTTGACCCGGAGAGGCGGGCAGGTGTCGCGGACCTGGGAATTCGTCGATGGCGGCGAAAGCCTGAAGGTTGCTGTCGATGGTCCGCTCATTCTCAACGATTACGAGGCCTCGATCCGGGCTGCCCTTCGCGGCGTCGGCTTCCTCTACACGGTCGGCTCTGTTGTCAGGCACTATATCGAGCAGGGAAGTCTCATCCCGGTGCTGGAGGATCACGCCCGCGATGTGCCGGGGCTCTGCCTCTACTACCCGAGCCGCAGCCAATCGCTGCCCAAGCTCAGGGCCTTCGTCGATTTCGCGACGAAGCGCATGCGGCAGGGAATGACGTCGGACGCGTTCTCGGTGCAGCCGCAGCGGCCGCCAGAAAGCTGAGGGCCGGCGCCCAATCGACACCGGCCCCGGCTTTACGATTTAAGCCACGTGCTGAAGCTGGACTTCGCGATTGTGGAGAAAGCAGGCTTTGCTGAACAGCGTGAGGTCAAGCCGGTTGGGCAGGCGCACATCCGACAGATCCGGCAAGCCCTTGCCGTCAGCCTCGAAGGATCGGTCGATCTGCGAGATGAAGGCCAGCACGATACCGGTTTCGCGAGCGAAGGTCTGGAGTGCAGACACTTGCTCCGAAAGGCCGGGCTTGCTGCGCTGCTGATCGAGGATCTGCAGATAGTCGATGACAGCCACCGTTCCGCGCGGCGCACCCGCGAGATGCCGCATGACATAATCGGCGCTGATCTCGTCCGAGGTTACGATCTCGATCTTCTCGCCAAGCGCTTCGCCTTCCGGCAGAGCATGAATACGCTTCATGGTCTGCTGTTCGGTATATTCGAGCGTGAAGAAGGTGGCCTTACGGCTTTCCCTGACGGCATCGAGCAGAAGCTGGAGGCCGAGCAGGGTCTTGCCGTGCCCAGGACGGGCGGCGATCAAAAGCAGATCGCCTTCGGCAAGCTGCGACAGCATGGGTGTGGCCGGTAGCAGCGTTTCATGCTGGGAAGCAAGCAGGCTCCAGGCCGTAAAACCTTCTTCCTGCGCGATACGGTCCAATGCCTGGTGAAGCGGGATCGTATCCGTACGCGCCAGCAATTTCGCACGGCGCTTCAGCTGATAGATGGGTGCAGACAGTTTCATTCAAACCTCCATTGCGAGCCGGAAACGCAACCCCTCCTTATGCGGTGCTCGAACAGATGGTTCGATGGTGGATAAACCCCGCATGGACGATGCTTTCCCGGCTGGAGGGAGGAGGCCTGGGTCGAGCCTTGTCCAAGAGGTAGCGGGCGTTGCGATTCGCGACAAGTGGGAAGTTGTGGGGTCGTTCGGATCACGCCAGGCCCGCAACCAACTTAACCTGCTGAACAGGTGCGAGCGTCCGGTAATCCCTTGATGAAGGCGAACTCTTGAAGAGTTGCGGCTGTGTCTTGCTCATTATCTCGCTGTCCTCTTGCCGCCCTAACAGCGTGTAGGTCGAGCAATAAATAACGGAGGACAGGCATGCTGATCAGACGCTATAATCCGCATAAACTTAGAAATGGGATTTATGAATGAGAAAAGGTGATTTCAGCGAGCTGGCGGCATTTATTATGGTTGTGGAGGAGGGAAGTTTCACGCGCGCGGCCGCGAAGCTTGGCCTCTCCCAGTCTGCACTGAGCTATGCTGTTCGAATGCTCGAGCGACGTCTGGATGTGCGGTTGATTTCACGGACGACGCGCAGCCTTTCGACGACAGAGGCCGGAGAACGGCTGTTTCACAGCCTGCGTCCGGCATTTGATCATATCGACAGTGAAATCGCCGCGCTCACTGCCCTTCGGGATAAGCCCGCAGGCACGATTCGTATCACTACCTTTCGGCACGCCGCACGAATGGTGCTCTGGCCCGCACTGCTGAAGCTCGTGCCTGAGTATCCGGACATCGTCGTTGAGATCAATGTCGACGAAGGACTTACCGATATCGTCGCCGGCCGATTTGACGCTGGCATACGCCTCGGCGAGCAGGTCGAGAAGGACATGGTAGCAGTGCGGGTGAGCCCTGATGTTCGAATGGCGGTTGTTGGGTCGCCCGCTTACTTTGCCAACCGTAAGCGCCCGGAAACGCCACGTGACCTGCACAACCACGCTTGCGTAAGCTATAGGCAGAGCAGGGGAGGTGGTCTCTATGCTTGGGAGTTCGAACGTGACGGCGTTGAGCTGGAGGCGCGCGTCAGCGGATCGCTCATCCTCAATGATAACGAGATGCTGGAAAACGCAGCCCTCGATGGATTCGGGCTGGTTTATGTCTTCGAAAGCCAGGTTTCCCATCATGTGGCCGAGGGACGGTTGATCCGAGTTCTGGAAGACTGGTGCCCACCATTCCCAGGCTATCACCTCTACTATCCAAGCAGGCGACAACACACACCGGCCTTTTCCCTTCTGGTGGAGGCACTCCGTTACAGGGGACCGTAGCGGTCGATTTGCGTCGTAGATATGCTGGTGCGGAACCACTGCCTCAAGTCGATCAGAAGTTCTAAACCTCCATTCACCGCCAGTATTTATCAATCCCATTTCTAACCCCATGCAGAAAATGGGGCCTAATCGCTCATTGCTGCGCTGCTTATCTCCCTCCACGAGGACGGGCATCAAACCATTGTGCCGTCGGAGTGATCGAGCTCGCTTGAGCGCAAGGTGAACTGACACGGATCGTCCTCCTTAAATGAAACGACGGCTTCGCCGCCAAATTTCAGGAGACAAGGCATGGACAAAAACAATCAAAAGGCGCGCCCGAATGCTGCCAAGCACTTCGGCCTTGATCGCCGTGATTTTTTGATTAACGCCGCGCTCGCCGGTGCGGTGTTGCCCGCCGTATCGGCGGCCTGGGCGGCCTCACCGGATCAACGGCAGGGATACCAAAGCGTTCTCCATACAGGACAGGGGCAGATGAAAACGCGAAAACTCGGAACGCTGGAAGTCTCGGAAATAGGAGCTGGGTGCATGAGCATCAGCGCCAACTATGGCCCACCCGCCGATAGAGCCCAGGGTATCAACACTATTCGCACCGCCCACGAAAACGGCGTCACATTCTTTGATACCGCCGAAGTCTATGGTCCGTATACGAGCGAAGATCTCGTTGGAGAAGCATTGGCACCCATTCGCGACCAGGTGAAAATCGCCACCAAGTTCGGCTTTGCAATTGACGGCACGATAGGCCTAAACAGCCGCCCAGAGCGGATCAAGCAGGTGGCAGAAGCCTCGCTCAAACGGCTGAAGACCGATCGCATCGACCTCTTTTACCAACACCGCGTCGACCCCAAGGTGCCGATCGAAGATGTGGCTGGTGCGGTCAAAGACCTGATCCAGGAAGGCAAGGTTCTGCATTTCGGTCTATCGGAGCCAAGCGCCAGGACAATTCGCAGGGCGCATGCTGTCCAGCCTGTAACGGCGGTCCAGACCGAATACTCCGTGATGGAGAGAAGCCCTGAGCGCAATGGCGTTCTTGCCGCATGTGAAGAGCTTGGCATCGGCTTCGTCCCTTGGGGCCCAGTAGGAATGGGATATCTCACAGGGAAAATGGACGCGAGCACAAGGTTCGACACGAAAACCGATCTTCGACCGACATTCGATCGTTTCAGCCCTGACAACCTGGCGGCCAATATGCCGTATGTTGAATTGCTGAAGCAGTTCGCCGAAAAGAACAGTTCAACACCCTCGCAGATCGCCTTGGCGTGGCTGCTGGCGCAGAAGCCGTTCATAGTTCCCATCCCAGGCACGCGCAATATCGATCACCTGAGTGAGAATCTGGGTGCGCTTCGGGTTGAGCTGACGCCTGAAGACCTTCGCGAGCTCGGAACTGCCCTCTCGGCACTGACCGTGCACGGGGGCCGCATGAATGAAATGCAAATGGGGCTCGTTGACCAGACAGCCTAAGCACCAAAGCGATCGCGGCCGCAGTTCTTTGGCTCTGCAGCCCCGCTGCCAGCTTTGCGCTCGGGTTGCTCTGCTGGTGGATGGTGGTTTTACAGCGCACTGAGGCTTTGCCACGTTCGACATCGGAACGGGGATACTTCGCTCCGATGCCTCACAGAAATTGCGCGAAATCTATGGCTACCCAAAGCTGATCTGAGACCGCTCAAGCACTCTGCTGGCGCTCTTCGATGATTGCCGGATTTAGAAGTCCGCTTTCTAAGCCCATGCAAATACCCCCACCTACTCTGATCGGGTTCGCCAGAATACGGTGATCTCGATTACGTGTGCCAAATCCTGCCCGGCGGGCAAACGAAGGGAATCCTAAATGGCCAAGGCCAGACCCGAAAAGACTAATGTACCATCCGCTTCGATCGTGCGTCTTGTGTTTATCGTGGCCGCTTTCGTCTCTTTCGCCTGCCTGTTCGGCTCTTCGGCAATGGCGCAAGCAACCGGAAATCGGGCCGCGTTCCCTAAAAACTTCGACGAGTATGTGCTCTATGCGACCTACGACCGCGGCTCTTCCAAGGAGGAAGCGTTTGCAACCCGCGAAACCCTGGAGATCGCGAAATCTGGCCGACCGCTTCCACCTGGTACGCAATTGGTCCTGGGCATCTGGGCGGACTACAAACTCACTGGCTATTTCTTTATGGAGAAAGGTGTGGACTGGGGTCTCAGCGTCCCTCAGGAGCAGCGCACCGGCGACTGGCATTTTCAGCAGTTCGATACCAACATGCAGGTCAAGCGGACGGCGTTCGCTGAGCGGTGCCAATCGTGCCACGGATCCCAGGCAGACAATGACTTCATGTTCACAACCGACAGAATGCGGGCTTACATCCCTTGAAGCCGCTGTTTTTCTTGCGGTTGATCCTCGATTTCTTGGCGGCCGGCTTCTTGCTGGCCGCCTTGGCTTACGACTGGCTCGGCAATGCGGTGCACGAGATCATCGGCACGGGCATGTTCCTGCTGTTGATCAGCCATAACATTTTCAACCGCCGTTGGTACGGCATGATCACGAAGGGTTGGCGCGAGCCGCGCAGCTTTATCACCAAGATGATCAATCTCCCGCTTCTAGTCACCATGCTGTCTCTGCTGGTGACCAGCGTAATCATCTCGCAGACCGTCTTCAGCTTCCTGCCGTTGACCAGCACCTTCACCGTGCGCCAGATCCACGCTCTGACGGCTTATCTGGCGCTGCTGATAGCAGCCATCCATCTCGGTCTGCACTGGTCGATGATCATGGATGTGGTGCGCGGCAGGTTCGGCATCACGACCAAGAGCAGACTGCGTACCTTTGTCTTACGAACGGCAGCTATCGTGATCGCTGCCTGCGGCGTTCGGAGCCTGTTCGTGGTCAATATCGGGCCAAAGCTGTTCATGCAAACGAGCTTGGAATTCTGGGATTTCCAGAAGGCGATGCTAGCCTTCTTCCTGCATCACACCGCGATCATCGGACTGGGCGTGTTTCTCGCTCACTACGGCTTGAGATTGATCAGAGACCTGAGGCACCGGGCAGCATAGCCCCGGCCGCAAATCCGGCGTCTATTTAGAAATGCGCTTTCTAGCTTCATGCAAATTATGCATTCTAATCAAATAGACTGAGCCAGCCTATCTTCCTGTCTATCGAAACAGGAAGTTCAGCATGAGCAAGGCTTGGTGCGAGCAGCGGCATCGAAAACTGCCCCAGCGGCATACGAGCCCATAGCGAACTGTCCAGATCGACGGATCGGCTCTCCAATCCATCTCAACTCAAAACCAAAGGACCTCAGACAATGAAGAAATTCATTTTCGGCGCGGCCGCTGTCATGGCGCTGGCTCTCGCCTCAACCGGTCATGCCCAGGATTCCCAGGCTCCCGGCTACATGATCGCCAACTACACGATCAAGGATCAGGCCGGCTATAGCAAATACATGGAAGAGGCCGGTCCGCTCGCGCCGAAATTCGGCGGCAGGATCATCGTATTCAACCTGAATGCCACCGCGGTGGAAGGCGAGCCGAAAAAGGTCATGGCCATAGCCGAGTTCCCAAGCATGGCCGACGCGCAACGCTTCTACAATTCTCCGGAGTACACGGCCGCCCGGAAGTTCCGCGTCGCCTCTACCGAAGGCTCGGTCATCATCACCGAAGGTTTTGTTCCTCCCAAGCAGTGAAGACCGGATGGGGCGAGGCGCGATGATATGTGTGCGTCTCGCCCCCGAATTCCAGCTGAAATCAACGTCCCAACATCTCCCAAGGAGCCTGACATGGGCAATCAGCATGACACTACCGTTCAGCATGAAGGTGCCGCCTCAAATAGCCGGCGCCAACTTCTGAAAGCCGGCGCGGCACTCGCCGCTCTCCCGATCATGGCGGCCACCTCCGCGAGCGTACAGGCCGCGGACAACCAAACAACAACAGGTGCGATTGTGACCGACGCGAAAACCGAAGAATTCATCAACGGCATGGCCGACCTGATGGCACACTCTACCCGCACGCCTATCTTGCGGTGGCCGAACGAATACGGCATGGAATACGAAGAGATCTTCTTTCCCGCGATGGACGGCGTGACGATCGAGGGCTGGTTCATTCCCGCCGATTCTGACAGGTTGCTCATCTTCAACCACCCCATGCCCTGCAACCGCTATGGTTATCCCGGCCATCTTGATCCTTGGAAGAATTTCGGTGGCTTCGAGGCGAACTTCCTGCCGGAATACAAGATCCTGCATGACGCGGGCTACAACATCATTACCTACGACATGCGCAACCATGGCCGCAGCGGCACCGGCAGCGGTGGCGTCAACGCGCATGGTACGCTGGAATATCGCGACGTCATCGGTTCTTTGCGTTACGCCAAGTCGCGGCCCGACACCAAGGACATGAAGACCGCCCTTTACAGCCGTTGCCTGGGCGCCAACGCCACGATCGTTGGTATGTACAAGCACCCGGCGGAATTCACCCACATCAAGGCGATGATTGCACTGCAGCCCGTGACGCCGGCGGTCTTCGTCCAAACAGCGATGGAAAATCAGAAAATCGCAAATGGCGTCGAATTGTTCGACGCCGCTTACTGGAAGCGGACCGGCTATCACCTCGCGGACGTCTGGCCGATGGAATATGCCAAAGCCGTGACGGTTCCGACACTGGTGGCGCAGGTCCGCAATGATTTCCTGACCAAGCCGTCCAATGTGCAGGAGATCTACGACACCCTTTCCTCAAAGGACAAGAAACTCTTCTGGATCGAAGGCACTGACCAGCGTTTCGAGGGATACAACTACTTCGGACGAAATCCGCAGCTGGTGCTCGACTGGTTCGCCACGCACATCAATGTTGCCTAGCCAAAGAAGTCGCACGCCATAAACACGGACTTGAAGATCCAATCCTCCTGATAAAGGAGGATTGGATCTGGTGCGATTTACACTCAGCGACAGGAGGGTGACGGCCGGCGCATTCATAAATCCCATTTCTAAGTTCATGCAGATAGTATCATCTAATACTGCCCTGGCAGGTGATCTATCTTCGGTTCATCAAGAACAGGAGTTAGACATGAGCAAGGTTTGGTTTATCACAGGTGCAGGCAGCGGTATCGGCGCTGCAAGTGCCAGAGCGGCCCTGAAGGCTGGCGACCGCGTCGTCGCGACCGGCCGCAACCTCGGCAAGGTAACGAAGGCCCTCAGCGATATCGCGAGCGAGAACCTCGCGTTCGTGCAGCTGGATGTCACCAACGAGGCCGAAGCGAAAGCCGCCGCCGCCGAGGCAGCGAAAGCCTTCGGCCGCATCGACGTTCTATTGAACAATGCAGGCTATAGTCTGCTTGGTAACTTCGAGGAGCTGACCACGGCCGAAATCGACGGACTGATTGCCACCAATCTTTACGGCGTGGTCCACGTCATGCGCGCGGTGCTTCCCGTCATGCGCAAGCAACGTTCGGGCCGGATCATCAATATCAGCTCGCTTGCCGGCGTCATTGGTTTCAAGCATTGCAGTGCCTACAGCGCTGCCAAGTTCGCGGTCGAAGGACTGTCACAGGCTGTGGCCCAGGAAGTCGAACAATTCGGGATAAAGGTCACGGCCGTCGCGCCCGGCTTTTTCCGGACGGACCTGCTCGATGCGCAGAACGCCAAATACGCGACCAGCTCGATTGAGGACTATGCCGCCGAAGGCACGGCGGAAGCCATGTGGTCTGGCTATGACGGCAAGCAGCAGGGCGATCCGGCCAAGCTTGGCGATGCTCTCGTCAAGATCGCCGCCGTGGACAATCCCCCAAGACAGTTCCTGGCGGGAAGCGACGCCTTTGAGGCATACAAGCCCGCCCTCGAGGGCCAGCTCGAAGAGCTGCGCGCGTATGAGGCCTTGTCCAGGTCGACAGATGGTGCCTTCTGAAAATCGACCGGGCGACTTCGAGCCATGAGCTGAACGGCGCGCTGCAACAATATGCTGGCGCGACCGATAGGCGGGCTTGCTTCCGGCACGACCGGCTGGGCGGCGCGCTCGGTCGTGCTGGATGTTCCGGCCGACGCGGCCAGCATCCATTACGGTTTCCTGTTGAGGGGACACGGAAAGATACATGCACGGGGCTTCCGGCTCGAGAGGATTGCCGATAGTGTAGGCACGACCGAGGTCGCGCCCGATGTCACCGAACGGAAACATTTGCCGAAGCAGCCGGTCAATCTGGATTTCAGGCCTGTCGTGGGCTGAGGCTACAGGATCGGCCCGAAAATCGGAATCGATTTTCGGAAAGCCTGATGAGTAGAATCAAAAAGTTAAAACGTCTTTTGTGCGTCCGAACGGACGCACGGCTCTCGAACCCCCAGGGAGCCGATGTCGCTGTGTCGGCTCCCAACCCCGGACAAAAGCCATGTTTCACCTCAATCAATGCGCCCCTGACCGTCTTGCTGAATGAACTTGATCAGCATGAGACCAGCGCATTGGCTGAGCAGCCTGTCGCGCTCATCGCCAAGATCGTCTTGGAAGCGCCGACAAAGACGCTCATAGCTCTGATGGAACGGGGAGCCGGACAAGTATTTGGCTTCCATGCGCAAGCACGTTTCCTGCAACTCCCTGAGATCCGGCGATGTGTGCATGGCCGGCATCCTCTGCATGCGTTACTGGAATGAGAAGGACATTCACGATGTCAAATACACCGGTTACATGCGAGGTGCGCTATCGCCTCGATCCGCAAAAGCTCGCGGAATTCGAAGCCTATGCGCAGATCTGGATGGGGCTGATCGAGCGCTGCGGCGGGACGCATCACGGCTATTTCCTGCCGCGCGAAAGGCCCGATGGCACCGGCATGAGCTTTCCCGCTGCCGGGTCGGATGGAGCGGGCGATATTGCAATCGCACTCTTCACCTTTCCGGATGAGGAGAGCTATCTCAACTACCGCAGCAGCGTCGCCGCCGATCCTGAGGGTATCGCGGCCAATGCGCGCTTCGGAGACAATCCGCCCTTCAAGAGCTATGAACGCCTGTTTCTGCAGCCGCTGCCGCGCGAAGATTAGGCAAACTGAAGCTACAGTCGCCGACAGCAAACAGACAGCTTCGCCGCGCTACCCGATTGTTCGTCGCCCGCAAGGGGCAACAGCAAAAGGGTAAAATCATGAAGCTGAAACTAATCACTGCTATCGCAATCCTGTCATTCACGCCGGCTTTGGCGCTTGCAAGTCCAAGCTGCACCGGCGAGCCGAAATCCAAATGGATGCCCGAGGCGGCCATGAAGGCGAAGATCGAAGCCATGGGCTACAAGATCAAGACCTTCGAAATCACCGGCAATTGCTACGAAATCTACGGCCGCGACAAGAACGGCGAACGCGCCGAAGTTTATTTCAATCCGGCCTCCGGCGACATCGTCCAGAAGGGCGATTGAGCGATGGCGGCCATCTCGTCGAAGAAGGAGGGCGCTGCGCCCTCCGATACCGCCCGCCAGACGATCCGGGTCTGGGACCCGGTCGTCAGGCTGTTTCACTGGACCATCGTGACCGCCTGCACGCTCAACCTCTTCTTTCTCGAAGAGGGCAAATACTGGCACCGCTTCACGGGTTATGTCGTTGCTGCGGCAATCGTCATTCGTATTCTCTGGGGTTTCGTCGGTACAAAACACGCTCGCTTTTCCGATTTCCTGCCGACGCCGCGCAGGGTCATGGAGCAGATCCTCGATATGATCGATGGCAATGATAAACGTTACCTTGGTCACAATCCGCTGGCATCGGTTATGATGCTGCTCCTGATGGCATTGCTGGCGGCAACTGCGCTGACCGGCTGGATGACGACGCTCGACGCCTTCTGGGGCGAAAAGTGGCTGGAGAAACTGCACGGCACCATCGCAAACGGCATCATGGTGCTTGCCTTCGTCCATGCCGGTGCGGCCATCGTCGAAAGCTGGAGGCAAAGGGAAAATCTCGTCTGGTCGATGGTCACGGGTCGAAAGAAGGCATGAGGATACTGCTGATCGAGGATAGTCCCAGGCTTTGCGAACTGCTTTGCGAAGCCATCCGCGATGCCGGCTGGAAGATCGATGCCTTCGCGCTCGCGCAGGAGGGACGGCTTGCGTTGCAGGAAGCGGAATACGACCTGCTGCTTCTCGATCTCGGCCTGCCTGATGAGGACGGGATCGCCTTCCTGAGGTCGCTCCGGGCGACAAGGGTGCAGATGCCGGTTCTGGTGCTGACTGCGCGCGGGGCGATCGACGAACGCATTGCCGGGCTCGATGCCGGCGCTGATGACTATCTCGTAAAACCGTTTCACAATGGCGAGCTGATCGCCCGCATCCGCGCGCTGACGCGGCGCGCGCCGGCAACCATTATGCCGGTCCTGGAATATGCCGCACTTCAATATGATGTCGCCTCGCGCCGGGTGATCTGTGCCGGCGCCGAGATCGCGCTCGCGCCCTCGGAAAAGGGGCTGCTCGAACTGCTGATGCGCAATGGTGGCAGGGTGGTGCCAAAGCCGAAGATCGAGCACGCCTTCTCGGAGTTCGGCGACGAGCGCAGCAGCAATGCCGTCGAGCTTGCCGTTTCGAGACTGCGCAAGAAGCTGGAGGGGCACCCGACGAAGGCGCTGATCGAGACCGTCAGGGGTGTCGGCTACATGATGCGGGAGGCGCGCGCGTGAAGCAGATATCGCCGACACTGGGCGCGATCCTGGCGCGGCGGATCGCCTTCTTTGCGGTGCTGGCCATGGTGCTGCAACTCGCCGTGATCTTTTCCGACTATTACTGGAATGTCGGGGAGCTCTCGCGGCTCTTCGTGGAGCAGGAAACCGAGCGGCTCGCCTCCGGCATTGCTGTGGAGGATGGCACAATCCACTACCGGCTTCCCGAAAGTGTCGAGGGGCGCTACAGCGAGGCGCAGACCGGCTATGTGGCCCGCATCCGCGAGGCCGATGGCGGGCTGGTTTTCCAATCCTGCGATGCCGCCTGCGAGAGCCGCTTCCTGCCGCCTGATGTCAATCCTCCGGATTTCTGGCTGCGGTCGCTCAAGCCCGGCAAGCCGTTGACGCTCGTGGGCGGGCGGGCCTTTACGGTCGGCGGGCGGCGCTTCGTCGTCGATGTCGCGACGACGGGCGATCCGCAGGACGTGCTGTCGGACGTCTTCTGGAATGAGGTGATCGAACACATGATCGTGCCGATGAGCATTCTGCTGGTGCTCGTGCTCGGCGCCACCCTGCTTTCCGTGCGCCAGGCGCTGAAACCGGTACGGATTGCGGCCGAGGCGGCCGAACGGATCGACCCGATGGATTCCCGCTCGCATCTGCAATTTCAGGAAATGCCACGGGAAATCGCTCATCTTGCCGTGGCCGTCAACCGGGCCTTCGAGCGTGTCGGCGAGCTGATGAAATCCCAGAAGATCCTGACATCGGGCATCGCGCATGAGGTGCGCACGCCGCTTGCGGCAATCAAGCTGGAGCTCGGCCATATCGACCATCCACGGGCGCGAAAGGCCGAAGCCGATCTCGACGACCTCGTGCGCTTCGTCGGCCAGATCACCGCGCTCGCGAGGCTCGATACATTCGATCACGGCATGTTCGAGGAGGTCGACCTCGTGGCGCTTTCATCCAGCGTGGTGGAGCAGCTGGCGCCCTGGGTCTACGAGAACGATCACTCGCTGGAATTCTCCGCGCAGGTGGATGCCGCCATCGTGCAGGGTGTGCCGGCCTTGCTGAAGGATGCCGTGCGCAACCTGATCGACAATGCCGTCCGCCACACGCCCGCGCATACCGATATCGTCGTGCGGGTCAGCCGCAATCTGATCCGCGTCGAGGATCGGCATCTCGCCGGTATCCGGCAGGCGTGCGATGTCACAGCCCATGCGGACGGCCTTGGGATCGGCCTGAAGATCGTGGAGCGCATTGCCGCGATCCACCGGGGTTCGCTTCGCCGCTCTGCCGGCAGACAGGGCCACATCTTCGATCTGGAAGTCGGCACATAGCCGCGTCTGCACCACGCTTCCTTTACATCATCTGTTTTTCGAGGGTTCCATGATCAAATCCGTCGTTATTTCCGGCTGTTCGGGTGGCGGGAAATCAACATTGCTCGAAGAGCTTTCCCGGCGCGGTTATGCCACCGTCGAAGAGCCCGGACGCCGGATCGTGAGAGAGGAGCTGGCCGGGCAGGGCGCAGCCTTGCCCTGGGTCGATCCGGTGGCTTTTGCCCGGCGGGCGATCGCGATGGCGCTCGAGGATCAGAAACTGGCGGAGGCGCAGGCGGGCTGGACGTTTTTCGATCGCGGCCTGATCGATGCCGCCGCCGCGCTCCAGGCCGCTACCGGAGAAGCGGTGCTGGAGACGCTGCGGGACCGGCATCGTTATCACCAGACGGTGTTCCTGACGCCACCGTGGCCGGAGATCTATGTCAATGACCCGGAGCGACGGCACGGTTTTGAAGAGGCGGTTTCCGAATATGAACGGCTGAGTTCGGCCTATCCTGAAATCGCCTATGAACTCGTCATCCTGCCGAAGCTTGACGTTGTATCCCGCGCGGATTTTCTGCTGAGCCAGCTGCGGGCCTGATAATTTTCTCGGAACCGAGCTCGATCCCGCCCGTTCTTGATGCAACGCGGCAGCCTTATTCCCATCAATATCGTCTTGATATTCGCGTTGTTAACGTTTCGCCGGTTTTGGTTTGGGCAGCCCAGCGTTTCCGGCGACCTTGTCGTGTATCAGCTTCACAGCGTCCGAAATGGTGGGGCATTTTTCGGCCTCCGCGTCGCTGATGGAAACATTGAACTCCTCTTCGAACGCCATCACCAATTCCACAACGTCCAAGGAATCTCCGCCGAGATCCTCAACGAACCTCGCATTCGGAGACACCGCCGAACGATCGATGCCGAGGTGCTCGGTGACAACCTTCACAATTCGTCCGCAGATATTAGCAGTATCGGGTGCGGGGGCCGTCACCCCAACACACCAAGCCGGGGCGTTGGCAGATGACGCAGGCTCATCAGCAAATGCCAGGTCGGTGTTTGATGCCCACAATATCCCGAAGCAAGACACTGAAAGTGCTGTGGTCGCGCGCAAACGTCGTTCCGTCATTTTAGCCTCCATCGTGTAGCTATCGTTGCTCACAAATCGACGTCGGAGCACGATCCGGTGCGGCGGGAGATCAGGGTATTTGTCAGGCGCGGCTTAGAGCCGCCTTCCACGTGCTTGTGACCGAGTTTTAGTTGGGGGTCTCAAGAGCCTGTCTGGCTTGTCTCAGCCAGATCATCCGTCCCGGCAAATCACTTGACAAGGAGCTTCCACGGAAACGGCGCGCCGCGCCCGCCATGTCGCCCTCGTCAGCTGCAATATTGACCTGACGATCCTTCCAGATCGCACCTGCAATCGCCAGTCCTGTTTCGAGATCGTTCGCCAGATCCGGGGAATTTTCCAAGTCCGCGCCGATTTCCTGCCCGTAACGACGATAGTTTCCTCGCCCGGTGATGAAGAACAGGCTCCGTCCGCGATAACGCCAGCCGTCGCCGCTTTCGGCGGATCCGTTACCAAAGCGATTCGCGTAGACGAAATTCGCTATTGCTTCCGGCTTCCCGGCCAACTGTCGTGCGAGTTCATCGGAAGTGATCCTGCTTGTGAATATGCGGCGCAGGGCTGTCGCGCTGTATCCGAATTTCTCGACCTGCTGCTGAAAGCCGCCAGTTTCAAACGCGATCGACGCGATGAGGAACGCCAACCTGTTCGGCGTATTAATCTCGTATTTTTCAAGAATGTCGCGGCGTTTTAGAAGCACGTCGACAAACGACACATTACCGTGTGTGAAGGTTATCAGCTTGTCGCGATCAAGGCTTTGAAGAAACGCGGCAATACTGACATTGGCGACTGCGGGCCGCGGGGTTTCAGCAACCTGGTCCAGCGAGGCGCTGGAAAAAGCCCAACGTCCGGCGCGCACCAGGCCGTTGACATACATTGGGAGCTGGGCGGTATCCGTGTCGGCATAGACACGTGTTTGGACATCGTCAAATATCAGTGAGACCGGTTCGGATGCTTGCTTTTGCAGCGCCTCGATGAGGCGATTTGAGAATGGGCTGCTCGTGAGACCAGGGCCTTCGTCGGCTGTAGTACCGCTTCTGGTGGCATAGGCGATGAAAACACTGCCATGCAGCCCCATGTCATGGAGCCCCTTGGGGACTTTGGGGTCCTTGTCGTCTTCGAACCAATCACGACATGCGTCCAATACAAGGATGTTAACGTCGTTGTTGGCATCCTCCATGGCTTTGAAGAGTGACGCAATCTGCACGCCTCCGGTCCGCACCATATCCGCCGTAGCGGGGTCAAGGTCGATCGGCAGCATATAGTTGATACCGAATGCGTCTTGGGCGGCGTGACCGGAATAGTAGATGAACGAAACGACATTGGGGCCAGAGGCGCGCAGCTCTCCTTCGAAATCGTTGATCGCCTTGTCCAATCGGCGTTGATCGAGATCCTGCGTGGACGGGAATATCTGAAATCCCAAACTACTGAGAGTTTGTCTCAGCCTTTCAGCATCGCTAACGGCATTTGGCAGTGGGTCTGCATAGCTGTAAGCGCCGTTGCCGATCACGAGCGCAATACGCTTTGGAGGCGGCGTCGCAGCGCCCGAGCAAACCAAGACAGCCGCCAATACTATGAGTTTGCGCTTTAACATTGGTCGATGAACTCGCTTTTGCCCCTATCGGAAATTCAACCCGGAGAGCGACGTCCTTTTTCGAACAGGATCGCTTCAGCATCGCGGCGTATGAGAAGCCCGCGGGCGTTGGGATCGTTTTTCCATAAGCGCTTCATCGATCGGATACGGTCGGGAATATCGTCAAACGTCCTGTTTTTCATCATCTGCTGAATTTCGTACATCTCGACCCGGCGCTTGCTATTTCGAGAGACCGACGACCCCCTGTTATAGACGAGCGAGACCAAGGCGCCGAAGGACAAGTCAGATAATTCTCCGCAATTTGGAAAGACTTTCTCCGTCTCGTCAGTTGGATAGGGAAGGAAATTTAAAAACTGTTCTTCTGCCATGTTCCAGTGTATTTCGACGTCGCGGACGGACGTAAGCGAGCGACTTGCTTTAGATCCTCCGAATCCGGCTACAGAGTAGAGCAAATTCCGATCGGCCTGTGACAGCTTTGGCCAATCTCGATCTATGTAGTGCTTGTTTGCGAACCTGAGATCGTAACCCACGCCAATTGTCACTCCAGACTCGCCCTTGGGCCAAATGGGTCGACGATAGCGTGCCTCATAGACGGTAGGGCTTGCGACTTCGAACGCTATAATCATATCGGTCACGGGCTTTATGAGTTTTCGTTTGGAAGGCGTTCCGTGCCCGACACCTCTCGATACCGAAGGTTCTCGGTAGAGCCAGCTATTCTCTACAAGTGAGGGGTCAGAACTGAGCTCTCTGAGAAGTTTATTTAGCGGATCTTCTTGCGCAAAAGCCCTCTCGGAGCCCAGAATCATAGTAGCAGTCGCAGCAGTAATACCAGCAAGAAAGTCTCGCCTGTCCATGACAGCTCTCCGATTTTGCAATGACCGCGTTATACGAAATCTCTCAATTGAAGTCACGCGCTATCAGTGTATTTTTACCTATCTTAAATAATTATAAAATCAGAAATATGTATTGTTCTGTGACAACGCACGTTTTTCTATACATCTGTCGCCATTCCATCCCATGATGACGTACGAACTGAGGCGAACATTATGAATGCTTCGTCTTTGTTCTTATCAAGCAGCTTGGACGAGTAATGCAGATGCGCCGTGCCGAGGCGCGCAAGCGATCCGGTCTCCCGCTTCATTGCGACACGCTTCAGCTGCCTTCCGATGCGGTTCTGAGATAGCCGATGACGGCGCGTTTGACGCGTAGCGCCAGCCCGTTCCTGTCCTCCTCGCCATGTTCGCCGGCGGCATCGATCATGCCCTTGATGATCGCCACCACATCGCGCGCAGCGACATCGATATCGGGCTGCGGCGGCATATCCGGCCGCAGCAGCGTATCGCGGGTGAGCTCGAAGAAGCGTTGCTTGATCTGCTCGGTCTCGGCATCGAGCGGCAGGCGCGCCTCTTCATAATCCAGCAGGCGGGCAAGGGTAGGGCGTTCAAGCTGGAGGTGGACGCATGGGTTGATGAGGGCAGAGAGCGCCTCTTGGCCCGTCGGCCGATCGGCAGCACTTTCCGCATCTCCGACCAGTGACATCGTCTGCCGCAGGATCAGCGCGCCGATCAGCGCATCCTTGCGCGGGAAATATTGGTAGAGCGAACCGACGCTGACGCCGGCCTTTTCCGCGACCGCATTGGTGGAAAAACCCTCGTGGCCGCGCTCCTCCAGAATGCGAGCCGCGGCCTCGACGATCGCGCTTACCGTGACAAGCGAGCGAGCCTGTTTGGGCGCTTTTCTGGGCGAGGAGCGGCTCTCGTAGGGGCTTTCGGACATTGCTGGAAACGGGGCCTGAAATGCGAGTAGCGGGAAAGCGAGTTATCGCTCACATTACCGGCGTCAGATCAAGCGCACAAGCGATCGGGCAACACAGCAGGATCTGAGATCTTCTAGCGCCTTACCAGGACCGGTGACGCGCATGCGACTTGCTATGTTTGCGATCACCCGCGCTGCAGGAACAGGAGAGTCACACATGTCAAACGAGACCAAGACCGCCATCGTCACCGGCGCATCCAGGGGCATCGGTGCGGCGATCGCCAGGCGGCTCGCAACCGATGGCTTCCATACCGTCGTCAATTATGCGGCAAATGCCGCCCAGGCCGAAGAGGTGGTTGCGGCCATCGCGGCGGCCAGCGGCCGGGCGCTTGCGCTCCGCGCTGATGTCTCCGACCCACAGGCGGTCGCCGACCTCTTCGAGCGCACCGAAGCGGAATTCGGAACCGTCGACGTGCTCGTCAACAATGCCGGCGTCACCACTTTCGGCCCGCTCTCCGACGTGAGCGACGAAGACTACCATCGCCTGATCGCCGTGAACCTCACCGGCACCTTCAACGGTATGCGCGAGGGTGCAAGGCGGGTGCGCGAGGGCGGCCGTATCATCAATCTCTCCACCAGCATCATCGGCCATTATTCACCGGGCAATGCCGTCTACACGGCGACCAAGGCGGCTGTGGAAGCGATGACGCGTATCCTTGCAAAGGAACTCGGCTCCCGCCGTATCACCGTCAATGCCGTGGCGCCCGGGCCGGTTGCGACCGAACTGCTGCTCGCCGGCCGCTCCCCGGAGCTGATCCAGCGCCTGACCAACGAGATCCCTCTCGGCCGGCTCGGGCAGCCGGAGGACATTGCCCGGATCGTGTCGTTTCTGGCGAGCGCTGAGAGCGGCTGGGTCAATGGGCAGGTGATCCGCGCGAATGGCGGGCGGAACTGATGGGAGGGCTGGGCTTCATCCTGCGGGCAGGGCATAGCCGGTCGGGCTCAATTGCTCGAGCACGTTGAGGACCGTCCAGTCGGCAGCCGCCGCCGCCCAATCCGCCATGTCCGGCTTGCCCTGCACCCGCCCCGCGACCGCCAGCGCCGTCTGTCGCGCGAGCGCATGGATGGCGATCTGCGTGGCCGCGCAGCCCGCCATTCCATAGGCTTGCGCCACGACCTCCAGTCGCCGGATCTGCTCGTCGCCCGTATAGGCGTCGTCCCCAAGGTCGAGCCAGGCAAAGGCGAAATAACCGAGATCCCAGAGGCGCAGGCCGGGAGCGAGCGTGTCGAAATCGATCAGGCCGCACGGCAGGCGATCACGGAACACCGCGTTCGGCGGACCCCAGTCGTTGTGGCACATGACTTCCGCGCCAGTGTCCAGGACGAGCGGAAAATCCGCAGTCGCGTCGTGGAAACGCCTGAGGAGGCGAGCAGCGGCTGCAAGCTGGGCATCATCGAAATGGCCGAGATCGTCAGGCACATGGCCGGGAATGAAGCTCAGCACTTCGCGCTGCTGATCGTCCACGCCCAAGAAGCGTGGGACGGCATCAAAGCCACGCTCTTCGAGGTGAAGGAGAAGACCATGCACATGCGCCCGGTCCCTCGTGACCGGGCGCCTGACGGTCTCCCCGACCCGAACCACGCCGGCAGTAATGCGACCGCCGGTCAACGGCGTTTCTTCCGTGCTCATCCGACAAGACTAGCCGCAATCCATGAAGGGAGGAATGGTCCGTTTACCAAGCACGGGATTATCCAAGAATCCGATGACGGTATGGTTTCTTCCGCCTCGGCGCCGGGGAGGCAACCTGCCGAACAGACGTTTCAACGTCGGCCGGCTGCCGCATAAAAGAGATAATCCTCCTGCTGCTTGACACGAAAAACGGCGGCGCGCATAAAAACCATATGGGGTTGCGATCACCCCACGAGGCGACATGCCGAAGAATCGCGTCCATCGAAACCGAACAACGGAGGGACGCGTCATGCCTTCATTTCTCGAAATATCTTCAGATAAGCTCGCCCGTATCGTCGGCACACCCAATGCGCCTGTCATCGTCGATGTGCGCACCGAGGAGGATCTTGCCCGCGATCCGCGGCTTGTGCCGGGCTCGATCCGGAAATCTCACACCGATGTCACGGAATGGGCTGCTGGCTTCATCGGCCCGGTCATCGTCGTCTGCCAGGCGGGCGGCAAGCTCAGCCATGGGGTGGCCGCCCATATCAGGCATGCCGGGGGTGCTGCGGAGGTGCTGGAAGGTGGCTTCGAAGCCTGGATAGGCTCCGGCGGCGTGGCCGTGCCCGTCGACAAGCTGCCGCCGCGCGACCGGCAGGGACGGACCGTCTGGGTCACGCGCGCGCGTCCGAAGATCGACCGCATCGCCTGTCCTTGGCTCATCCGGCGTTTCGTCGATCCCTCGGCGGTCTTTCTTTTCGTGCCGACATCAGACGTCGCCCTGGTTGCCGAACGCTTCGGCGCCATGCCGTTCGATATCGAGGAGGTCTTCTGGAGCCACCGCGGCGAGCTCTGCACCTTCGATGTAATGATCGAGGAATTCGGCCTTGCTTCAGAGCCGATGTTGAGGCTTGCAACGATCGTCCGCGGCGCCGATACCGCCCGGCCGGACCTTGCCCCTGAAGTGGCCGGCCTGCTGGCCGCATCGCTCGGCCTGTCGCGCATGTTTGTTGACGATCTCAAGCAGCTGGATGCCGGCATGCTGCTCTATGATGCCTTCTACCGCTGGTGCCGCGATGCCACGGACGAAACGCACAACTGGCCTTCCGCGAAAAAGGGAGGCTAACGTGACCAGTGCCGTCACCCATGCGACGCCCGATACAGGCGCGTCGCCAAGCCCGCATGGCGTTACCTTCGGCGAGGCCTTTCGTGTCTGGCTGCGCGTTGCAGCCCTCAGCTTCGGCGGACCGGCCGGGCAGATCGCCGTCATGCATCGCATCGTCGTCGATGAGAAGAAGTGGATCGGCGAACAGCGCTTCCTGCATGCGCTGAACTATTGCATGCTGCTTCCGGGACCGGAGGCGCAGCAGCTTGCCATCTATATCGGCTGGCTGATGCACCGGACTGCCGGCGGTCTGGTTGCGGGCATCCTGTTCGTGCTTCCGGGCTTCCTGTCCATACTGGCCCTGAGCTACCTCTACGTGACCCTCGGCAGCGTCGATGCCGTCGAGGGGCTGTTCTTCGGCCTGAAGGCGGCCGTGCTTGCCGTCGTCATTCAGGCGGTCGTCAGGGTCGGCGGCCGCGCGCTGAAGAACAGGGCGATGATCGGGATAGCGGCCGCCGCCTTCCTGGCGATCTTCGTCCTCCATGTGCCTTTTCCGGTTATCATCCTCTCAGCCGCCATCATCGGCTTCCTGGGATCGAAGTCGGGCTCCCGCCTGTTCCAGAGCGGCGGCGGGCACAGGTCGGCGGGCGGCGCGGTTCTGTCCGACGCCGACGCGCTGCTCGGAGAGGAGATACCTGATCACGCGCGACCGAACCTCCGCTGGTCGCTGAGGATCTCGTCGGTGCTGCTGATGCTCTGGCTGCTGCCGCTGCTGCTGCTCTATCTCTTCCTCGGACCCGACGATATCTTTACGCAGATCGGCGTCTTCTTCAGCAAGATGGCGATGGTGACTTTCGGCGGCGCCTACGCCGTGCTTGCCTATGTCGCGCAGGAAGCCGTCCAGCATTTCGGATGGCTGAAGCCCACCGAGATGCTCGATGGTCTGGGCATGGCGGAAACGACGCCCGGGCCGCTGATCATGGTTCTCCAGTTCGTCGGCTTCATGGGAGCCTATCGTGATCCCGGCAGCCTGAATCCGATGACCGCAGCCACGATCGCCGCCGTCCTGACGACATGGGTAACCTTCGTTCCCTGCTTTCTCTGGATCTTCCTCGGCGCTCCCTTCATCGAGAAGCTGCGCGGCAATGCTGCGTTGGCAGGCGCGATGTCGGCCATCACGGCGGCCGTCGTCGGCGTCATCCTCAATCTCGCGATCTGGTTCGGCCTGCACTTCCTGTTCCGGAGCGCCGAAGTTCACAGCCTTGGACCTTTCTCGATCGAGCTGCCCGTCTGGGCGTCGCTGTCGCTGCCATCGCTGCTACTGAGCCTTGCGGCAGCGATCGCGATTTTCAGGTTCAAGCTGGCGGTCATTCCGGTCCTGCTAGGCTGCGCAGTGGCCGGGATGGTCTGGCCGGCCTGAGGTTCACCGGCAGCCGCATCATCGGAAGAACCGATGGCACCATCGGTTTCTTCCGTTTTTCTTCCGGCCCGGCGCACGGCATCTGCTCTCCCAGCCAAGAAGGAGATGCAGATGACGGACATCAAAATAGAAGGCGCAGAGATTATCGTCGTGGGCGGCAGTTCCGGCATGGGGCTGGCGCTGGCGCAGCGGCTGCTGGCCGAGGGGGCGCGGGTGACGATTGCCGGGCGCAGTGCCGAGAGGCTTAAGGCGGCGCGGCGGGAGCTCGGCGATCCTGCTGATCTTAAGACCGCTGTCCTCGATCTCACGCGGGAGGAGGAGATTGCGACCTTCTTCCGCGATTGCGGGCCGATCGATCATATCGTCAGCACGGCTGCGGATATCGAGGGGGCTTACCAGCTTCTGCCGGATCTGCAGCTTTCGGCGGCTCAGCGGGTTATCGAGAGCAAGTTCTACGGGCCGCTGCTGCTCGCCAAATACGGCGCGCCGTGCCTCCCGCCGTCTGGCTCGATCACCTATACGTCAGGCGTGGCGGCCTACCGGCCGGCGGCGCGGGGTTCGGTTGTTGCAGCCGTCAATGCGGCGCTGGAAGGGCTGGTGCGGGCGCTTGCCGTGGAGCTTGCGCCTCTGCGCATCAACGCGGTATCGCCGGGATGGGTGGATACGCCGATCTGGAGTTTCGTTGCCGGTGACGCCAAGCAGGCGACGTTGGACGCGATGGCGAAGCGCTTGCCGGTGGGCCGTGTCGGCCGTCCAAAGGATATCGCCGATGCGATCCGCTTCCTGATCGGCAACGGCTTTACGACAGGCACTATCCTGCACGTCGAAGGCGGGCATCGGCTGGCCTGACCGACCGGAAATCCTCGCTCGCCGATGCGAGTAATAGGGAAAGCGCCGGCGGCTGCACCCGCCGGCGCCGCCACAGCATGATGAGCGAGGCGGTGGGCGTGTCGCCCGGCCAGGGCAGTTCCGCGACATCGCCGCGCTCGACGGCCGGATTGGCGGCCAGACGCGGGACAAGACCGTAACCAGCGCCGGAGGCAACGAGGCGGATGATCGTCTGGATGCTGTCGGCCTGGGTGACGATATCGGGCGCGGCAATGCCTGCTTCGGCAAATGCCGTATCGAACAGGCGGCGATAGACACAACCGGTTTCCGTGGCGATGAAGGGTAGCTGGCTCAGGTCCGCAAGGTTCCCGGGCGGCATCGCCCCGGCATTGCGGCTTGCAATCAGCATCAGCGGTTCGCGCGAGAGGAGGCGCGTCACGAACCGCTCGTCCTGCTCTCCGCGATCGAAGGTGAAGGCGATGTCGATCGAGCCGTCTTCCAGCCGTCGTTGTAATTCACCGCTGCCAGCGATCTTCAGCGTCAGGCCGACATCGGCATGGACCGCGCGAAAGTGCGTCAGGAAGGGCGCGAGCTTCTCCGCCGCGATGGTTTCTAGCGTGCCGATCACAAGTGTCTGTCCGCCAAGACCGGCGGCGGCACGGATCGCCGCTTTCGCCTCGTCGTTCAGCGCCAGGATCTCCTCGGCATAGGCTTTCAGCGTGTCACCGGCCGGTGTCAGCGTCACCCCCTGTCGGGAGCGCTCGAAAAGCTGTACGCCCAATTCCTCTTCGAGCACCTGTATCTGGTCGCTGAGGCTCGACTGGGCGAGGTTCGCGTCGCCGGCGGCACGGGTGAAATTGCCGTGCCTTGCGACCGCAAGGAAGGTTTTCAATTGTCGTGGGTTCATCTCGGGCTCCGTGCTCCCCAGCAAGGATGGGCACTCCCTGCCTATATCAGGCGGTGGTGCGAAGAGGGAGTCTCTCCGCCTGGCCGTCACCTCCGCGCCGGGTCCAGCAATGTTGACGGCAGCCGTCGGTTTGGCCAAGCTGCGGCGGTATTTGCAAGCAAAAGGGAGCCTTGCCGATGCCGCCCTCAGAGACATCCGTGATTGACTGGTTGCTCGCCTCCGACCCGGCCATCCGCTGGCAGGTGCTGCGCGATCTGCTGGATGCGCCCGAACCCGTCTGGTCCGCCGAACGGCAGAAGGTGGAGCGGGAAGGGTGGGGTGCCAGACTATTGTCCTTTCAGGATGCCGATGGGCAATGGGCGGGCGGCTCGTTCCTGCCCAGCGATTTCACGCGCGAGGAATGGCAGGCGACCGGCCAGCCCTGGACGGCGACGAATTTTTCGCTGACGCAGCTTCGTGAATTCGGGCTCGATCCGCGCTCCGAGAGCGCAAGGAGAACTGTCGCGCTCATCGGCGCCAATTGCCGCTGGGACGAAGGCGGGCAGCCCTTCTGGGAGGGCGAGGTGGAGGAATGCATCAATGGCCGCACGGTTGGCGACGGCGCCTATTTCGGTGTCGATGTTTCGCCCATCGTAGAAAGATTGCTCGGCGAGCGGCAGTCGGATGGCGGCTGGAACTGCGAGCGGGCGAATGGCTCGATGCGCTCGTCCTTCCACACAACGATCAATGTGCTGGAAGGGTTACTGGAACATGAGCGGGCAACCGGCGGCACGGAGCAATCGCGCGAGGCAAGACGGTCGGGAGAGGATTATCTGTTGGCGCGGCACCTGATGCGGCGGCTCAGCACCGGCGAACCGGTCGACGAGAAGTTCATGCAGTTCCTGCACCCGAACCGCTGGCGCTTCGATGTGCTGCGGGCGCTCGATTACTTTCGCGCCTCAAGCCTGCTGACAGGGGCTGCGCCCGATATGCGGCTGAAGGAGGCAATTGAATACCTCCGCCTGCGGCGATTGGAGGATGGACGCTGGCCGCTCGACTGGCGTGTGTCCGGCAGGGCCTGGTTCGTGATGGATGACGGAGAGGGAGAGCCCTCACGCTGGGTGACGCTCAGGGCGCTCAGGGTGTTGAAATGGTGGGATTGCCGGCAGGCTGAACATGCCGTAGCGTGAAGCCGTTGCGACATCCGGCATTGTCTTGGGCAATCCGTGGTTTAGGCCGGTGTGCTGAAGGCCGAAAGCCTGGCCTCGAACTCTTCCATCGTATCGAGAAACCAGCAGGTCGTGCCGCGATTGGCTTCAAGGACGAAGCTTTGCAGGGCGTTGCTACCGGCAAGCTCCGCATCGATCCTGCCGATGATGGCAATACGAACCTTGTAGTTGACGAATTTCTGGATCGCAGCACCTGCAATGCCTGAGCGGAGCGTCAGGAAACCCTCGGGCAGGCGGGCGACCGGCAGCACCACCCAATCGACGGCTTCGCCAAGTGCGTGGCCGATCAGATCGTTGATGCCGCTTTCAGCTGATAACGGCTTGCCATCGGGATTGCGGAGGAGCACGCGAAAGCCGTGCGAGAGCCTGATATCATTGCTCACGGAATGTCCTTTCTGGTCAGCGGAGCGCCTTCAGATAAGCGTCCAGGCTGTTCAACAGTTCCGCCGTATCCGACGGCGTGCCGATCAGGATGAATTTCTGGAGCTGCCGTTCCGCATCATAGGCGGCGTTGAACTGCATGGCGTGCGGACGGCGATGCCGCGAGATCAGCATGGCCTGCATCAGCACCGTCAGGCGGTTTGACATTTCGGCGGAGAGATCGGGCACCTCGACGACACTGGTGACATAGACCTCGGCCTGCGGGGCCGGGGCGCCGTTGCTGACACCGGCGAAGGCTTCGAGGTCGGAGCGCAGGATGCGGTAGGATTTGCCGATGCGGGTGGCGCGCAAACGCTCCTCGCGGATGAGCCGCAGCACGGTCTTCGGGTGCAGTTTCAGGCGCTCGGCCGCCTGTTCAGCAGTGTAGAACTCTTCCGACATGATCCATATTATTCTCTATCGTGATTTTCATTTCAGATAATAAGGAATATTTCGGAATAATCCAGATCGATTATCGCCTTGATGCGGATCAATGCGGAATACCCTACAGCCGCACATGCTTCAGCGATCAAACCGAACGGAGCGAGCCATGGACGAGGCGATCAGGAAAACGATCCAGGCGATATTGGATGGGCAACGGATCATGAGCGTTGCAACGCTCCGGCCAGACGGCTGGCCGCAGGCGACAACGGTCGGCTACGTGAATGACGGGCTGACCCTCTATTTCCTCTGCGGCCGGGACAGCCAGAAGGCCGCCAATCTGGCGCAGGACAACAGGTTGTCGCTGACGATCAACCCGGATGCCGGCCAGCTGATGCAGATCACCGGCCTTTCGATGGCCGCGCATGCCGAGAAGGTGGAAAACCCTGACGAGGCCGACAGGGTGCTCCAATTGATGCCGGCGAAATATCCGGTTCAGGAGGGTCTGGAGATCGCCATGCCGACGCGGGATCAGATCCGCATCTTCCGCGTCGTGCCGAAGGTGATTTCGGTGCTCGATTATTCCAAGGGGTTCGGGCACACCGATCTCGTCACGCTCTGATGCGGCCTGCCGCGCAGAAGCGGCAGCCTGGTGTTGACGGCGTGAAGGTCAGGCGCCCTTGGCGACTTTGGCAGCGCCCCAGAGCGAGCCGGGATTGGCACGGTTGGGATGGAGCGCCAGCATGGCGTCGAACAGTTCTCGCGCCGTCGTCGTTTCCAGCTCAAGCCTGTTGAAATCGCGCAGATATTGCTGGGTCTCGTCGATGATATGAGGATCGTCGTCATTTTCGGGGATCTTGTGGCCGGCGACGACGGCCTTCGGCTTCAGCTCTTTCAGCCGATCCAGCGTTTCGATCCAGTGCAGCCGGCTCTCGCGCGTGGTTTCGCCGAGGTAGCAGTGGATACCGTTATAGACGACGTCGCCGCCGACGATCAGCCCAATCGAGGGAACGTGGAGCGCGGTCGAGTGCGACATGTCGGTATGGCCGGCGTCGATCGGGATCAGCTTGTGGCCTTCGAGATCCAGGTCCGGTGCTTCGAGAACATCGGCGACAGCCATATTCTCGGCGATCTCGCCGGGGAAGAGTTTGCGCCAGAAGCCGTCGAGCATGTCGGGTGCGCTCTGGCGGCGCATCGCCTCCACCACATCCGATATGGCGTAGGCCTTCGCGTCCGGGAAGCGTTTCAGCAAGGCACCGATGCCGAAGAAATGGTCGCCGTGACCATGGGTGATGTAGATCGCTTTCAGCCGCTTGCCACTCGCTTCCACCCAGTCGGCGAGGGTCTTTGTCTGCGGTTCGGTCAGGAAGGTATCGACGAGCACGGCATCGCGTTCGCCCGAGATCAGCGTGGCGGAATTGGCGACCCACTGAAGGGATGGATCTCCAGCCGGCACATCGCGGCTGAGGCCGGGGCGGCGGATTGTCAGGACATCATAGCGCAAGCTGGGAGTGGGGCTTGAGGTCATGGTGGCAGTTCCTTGAAAAAGTTGGAGTTAAGGCGGCTGAGCGGGCGGAAAGACCCTTGATTTTTGTGGTCGAGCAATAAATATATGACCGGTCGTCTCTAATTGTTCAAGAGGAAAACGAGCATGGAAAAGCCGGCCCGCCGCGGCCCCAAGCCGAATATGCAAATGCGGGACAAACTCATCGAGGCGGGTCTGAAGGAGATCCATGCCAACGGGTTTGCCGCGACCGGCATCCAGAAGATCGTCGATGACATCAAGGTTCCGAAGGGCTCCTTTTACAATTATTTCGACAGCAAGGAGGCCTTCGGCGCGTCGGTTTCCGATCGCTATTCCGAGCAGGCGCTTGCCCGGCTCGTGGGCTTTCTTGCCGATGCCGACAAACCGCCCCTTCGCCGCCTCAAGGCCTATTTCGACGATCGCGTCGCATCCTTCACCTTGAGAGGTCATACGCAGGGCTGTGTGCTCGGCAATTTCAGCGCCGAGACGGTCGACCATAGCGAGTTGATCCGCCAGCACGTGGCAGAGCATTTCAGCCGCTGGAGCGAGGTGATTGCGGCCTGCCTGGCCGAAGCGCAGAGAGACGGCACACTGACCAGCGAGCTGCCGGCCGGGACACTTGCCGATTTCATTCTGAACAGCTGGGAGGGGGCGCTTCTGCGCATGCGCGCCGAACGCAGCGGGGCGCCGCTCGAGACATTCAAGCAGATGGTCTTTGACGTGCTGCTCCACGGCAAGGCGCCTTGAAGCCCATTTACCTCGGTTAAGGAGAAATTTCCCTTCCGGTTCGGGCATTTACCATCTTTTCCCACATCACAGATCGGCAATAGTTCCAGCTTAATTCCGACATGTTCGGGCTGAAGTTTCCGGCATCGATATGCGGGCGAGGGATCAGATGCCGGGCATTCTCATTGCAACCCTGTTGGCGACTGTTTCGGCCAAGGCGCCGATGGAATATGCCAGCGGCGATCTTCTCTTTTCGGATTGTGGCGGTTCGCGGCAGTTCGTCACCGGCTATGTTTCCGGCTGGCTCGACAAATGGAACAGGGACGATTTTCTTGCGCGCCGCGCGCTCGCCGATGCAATCCACCGTCCGGAGGCAATGGTCAACTTCGCTCGTTTGGGCAATGGGATCGGCATGAATATCTGCCTGCCGCCGGGCACGACGGCCATCGTCATAGGCGACATGCTCTGCCGCTTCCTGCAGGACAATCCCGACGTCCGCGGGGGCGAGGGCGACGAGCTGCTGATGACCGTCATCTCCCGCCGCTACAATTGCCGGGCGCAATAGGCGTCAGGCATTGCTGACAAGGATGGCGCCGCCGATGATAAGCAGGGTGCCGGCAGAAAGTTTCATGAGATCGACCTCGGCAGCCTCTCCCAGAAACACCGCGCCGACGGCCAGCGTCACCAGCACGTTGCAGCTCCAGATCGGCGCGAGTTTGGAGACCGGCACGCCGTAGGCAAAGAGCGCGAAGCTGATGAGGCCGGTGCCGAGGGCGAAACAGAGGCCGGCGATGGCGGCAAAGCCGATGCCTTCTGCCGTCCAGGGCGCGGGCCGCCAGATCAGGGCGGAGATCCCGCCCGCAACTGCAAGCGTCAGGCCGAAGGCGATGAGATAGGCGGAGGAGCCTGCGCCCGATACGGCGCTCTGCTTCTGGAAAATAGCGGTAATGCCCCAGAGAATGGCGGGGGCCACGCCGCCGACGAACAAGGGCCAGAATGCAGTCATGATAAAACTCCTGTCGCACCGGACACGCTGAGGCCTTCAGGGAAGGCGATCGGGATGTGGTGCCACCAGACTAGGAGTTTCTTCTTGTTCTTTGTGGTCTTGTTGTTTTGCTGAAAGTTGGCAGATTCACGCGCCGTCAGCAAGCAGCCGGATGGCTGTCATGCTCTCTTTTCTGCCTGGGCGGTGGCCATGGCGATCTCGCCGACCTCGGCCAGCGTCACCTTCTGGAATTCCCTCTGCAGCGCCTGCTCGGCGCTTTGATAGGCAAGCTGCAGCTTGGCATTGGCGGCGCGTTCGACCGGGCAGGAAGGGTGATCGTTGGAGAGCGGCGCATCCAGAATGGTTTCGCCCTGCAGGGCGCGCTGCACATCCAGAATGGTGATCTCGGAAAGCGGTCTCGTCAGCGACCAGCCGCCGCCGCGGCCGCCCTCGGATTCGACGATGCCGTGCTGGCGCAGCGACGCCATGGTACGACGAACGACGACGGGATTGGTGTTGAGCATCTGGGCGATGCGCTCGCTTGTTTCCCGGCCGCCAAGCAGCCCCATATGGACGAGGACATGGATCATCCGCGCCAGTCTTCCGTCTTGCCGCATCTGCGCTTCCCTCCACAGCGTAACAAATAGTGTTACGGTATATTGACTCCTGTTTTCTGTAACGTAAAAAGATACGGAATTAAAGATTCGATGTCGCCCGGAAGCGATTTTTCCGAAGGCGACGGGCTTATTATCGAGGAGGCAGCGATGCAGCAGCGCATGATTGAAACCGCAACCTTGAGAATGAACATTGCCGAAGCCGGCGAGGGGCCGCTGGTGCTGCTCTGCCATGGGTTTCCGGAGACCTCGCATGCCTGGCGCCATCAGATTACTGCACTTGCCGGGGCGGGCTTCCGTGCCGTGGCGCCCGATATGCGCGGTTATGGCCGAACGGAAAGCCCTGATGAGACCGGCGCCTATACAGTCTTCGATCTCGTGGCCGACATGGTTGCGCTCATCGATGCGCTTGGTGAGGAAAAGGCTGTTATCGTCGGCAACGACTGGGGTGCGACGGTTGCCTGGCAGGCCGCACTGATGCGGCCGGACAGGTTCCGGGGCATTGTCGCGATGAGCGTGCCTCTCATGGGCCAGCCGCCCGTGACGCCGACGAAGATTTTTCCGGCGACAGGGGATCACCTGCTCTATGTGCTCTATTTCCAGAAGCCGGGATTGGCGGAAGCCGAGTTCGAGCGGAATGTGGATGTCACGCTGCGCAAGATCTATGGCGCCGCCTGCGGCGAGGCGGGTCCAAGACTGCCAGGCGACGGAACGCCCAATCCGTTCGGCATGGTCTCGCGCGCATCCGGTCTGCTTGCTGATCTGCCCAAAGGGGAAACGCTGCCTGAATGGCTGCCGCAAGCCAACCTCGATGTCTTTGCCGATGCATTCAAGGCGTCAGGCTTTCGCGGCGGGTTGAATTATTACAGGAACCTCGACCGGAACTGGGAATTGCAGAAAGCTTTGTCGGGGCTGAAAGTCGTGGTTCCCGCGCTGTTCATGGCCGGCGAACGCGACACGGGCCTTGCCATCCCCGGTATGCGGGAGATTATCGATGCGATGCCAGCGCTCGCGCCCGGTCTCAGGGCGACGCAGTTCGTGCCCGGTGCTGGCCATTGGCTGCCGCAGGAGCGGCCGGAGATCGTCAGCCGCGCGATTATCGATTTCGTGCAGGCTTTGTGACCGATTTAATGCCCGCCATCCAGCATCGCCTCGAGCGTGGCGATCAGTTCGTGGCTGCCATCCCGGTCATCGGCAATGGTCTGGAAGACGCCGGCCATGCCCTTGAAGATGAGGGCAGCGGGATCGTCGGCTCCGAGGAACTCGGAGATTTCTTCCATTTCCGCCACCCAGCGATAGGCCTTCGGAAACATGTCCGGGATGGAATGGCGCAGCCGCTTCAGATGCTCGGCCTGGCTTTCGGCCAGTTCCACCTTCAATGCCTCGCTGGCACCGGAGCGCGCGGCGGCAAGCAGCATGGCGGCGGAGAGGCCGGTGATGCCCTTGTTGATGCCGGCATAACACATCTTCAAGGCGGAGGCTGCTCCAACAGGGCCTTTCACGCGGCGGATCTTCAGGCCGAAGCGGGAGAGGAGATCGGGTTCGCCTGCGAGATCACCACTGAGGCAGACGACCGGGCCGGCCTTGCCGGGAACCGGCGGGCCGCCGATGATCGAGCCGTCGAGGACCTTGACGCCTGTGGAAGCAAGGCCTGCGGCCAGCTTTTCCATGGTCTTCGGGCTGATGGCATTGAGATCGACGAAGGGTGGTTTTTTGCCGCTGTCGCGAAGCACCGGAGCAATGAGATCCGCGACCTTCTGCGCTTCGTCCGGCGGAACGATGGAGAGGATGATATCGGCCTCGGCGAATGCCGAAATCGGAGCGGCGATGAGGCCCGTTGCGCGGGCGCGTTCGATCGTCGCTTCACTGCGGCCATCGAGAAAAGTGATGACCTTGGCGCCGGATTCGGCGAGGCGACGGCCAACGGCGCTGCCCATGGCGCCGGCGCCGAACAATGCAATGGTAATGGACATTGACGGATGTGACCTCTTTGGCGGGGATGCGGAGAGACTAGGGCGGGATAGTCCATGCCGCAAGGCAGGTGCGGCCTTCAGTCCGCAGCTTCGAGGCCAATCAGATTTCGAGTTCACCCTGAGTTCAAGCGTTTCGGCACTGTGAATCTCAGGATGTCGGAGAAGGGGTAGCGCTCATTTCCGTACTATCGCGCAAGTAATTCGCACGTTCAAGCATTCATAATCCGGCTCGGTCGCCTTAGCTTGGCATTCCGTCGATTGGCGGTTTCGCACGGACATCGCATCGAGAGAGAAGTTTCATGACATTGAGCAGACGCAAACTTGGCAGCCAGGGGCTGAAAGTCGGGGCAATCGGCCTGGGCTGCATGGGCATGAGCCAGTCCTACGGACCCGCCGATGAGTCGGAATCGACCGCAACGCTGCATCGCGCCATCGAACTCGGCTGCGATTTCTTCGACACGGCGGAGAATTATGGCCCGTTCAAGAACGAGGCGCTGCTCGGCAAGGCCTTCAGGGACCGGCGCGACAAGGTCGTCATCGCCACCAAATTCGGCTCGCGCTTCGATGGCGACAGGATCGTCGGGGCAGACAGCAGGCCGGAGAATATCATCCGGGTGGTGGAAGGCTGTCTCATGCGGCTGCAGACCGATCATATCGACTTGCTCTACCAACACCGGCTCGACAGGAGCGTGCCGATCGAGGACGTGGCCGGCACGGTGGGTGATCTCGTGAAGGTGGGCAAGGTGCGGTTCTTCGGCCTCTCCGAGATTGGCATCGCCAATCTGCGCCGCGCGCATGCCGAGCATCCTGTTACGGCGGTGCAGAGCGAATATTCGTTGTGGGAGCGCAATCTGGAGCCTGACATCATCCCCGTGCTGCGCGAACTCGGCATCGGCCTCGTTCCCTTCTGCCCTCTCGGGCGCGGCTTCCTTGCTGGCGACGTCAAGCGTGCGGAAGATCATCCTGATGGTGATACGCGGCGGATCGACCCGCGCTATCAAGGCACCAATTACGATGCCAACAAGCAGGCGGCGCAGATCGTGTTCGATATGGCTGCGGCCAGGGGCGTGAAGCCCGGTCAGATCGCGCTCGCCTGGCTGCTGCACAAGGGCGACGATATCGTGCCGATTCCCGGCACCAAGCGCCGGGCCTATCTGGAGGAGAATATCGCGGCTGCTTCGATCCGGCTGGATGCTGACGAGATGCAGAGGCTCGATGCGGCGCTGGTGACCGGAACGATCTCCGGAAACCGCTACGCGGACTGGATCATGGCGACGATCGATCGCTAATCCCGTGAGCTCATCCGCCTGATTGACATCGGCGCCGGCGGATGAGACCTCTTGAGAAGCGAGTGACGGCTGGCACGCTCATGTCACGCGACACTTGTTTCGCAATGTGGATACTTCGATCGCCCGATGTGCCCTTGCGGATTGCACAGCCACAAGCTGCTTATCGAAGCAGAGCATTTTCTATTCGCTCTCGGTGCGGTGATGTCGAAATTAGTCAACAAACCCTCTGGACTGGAACTCGTTGAAGAAACGACTCAGGACGGCTTTCGTGACTGGATGATCCAAATGTTGGGAGGGCGTCTCGGCGGTCTACCACAGCCCCTCATTGACGCTGTCAACGATCCCGCGACCATGCTTGCCCCGCTGCTAAAGGTGATGCGGCCCGGCGATCAGCTATGGCGGTGCCGTAGCGAAAAGCGAGCGCCACTTTACGGACACGAAGGGATTGCCGTCGTGCGTGACGGGCGGCCTGTGCTCTACATGCACATCTGGCAGTATTGACGCGCCATTTTTTGAGGAGGAGATTTTGGAAGAGACATCCTGTTTTGGGATCGCGGTGGCTCGATGAGAAAGATCTTGCGATGGGCAGCAAGCGTATTCACGATCCTGCTGTTTGTTGCGCTCGGTGTAGTCGTCTATAGCGGGTTCCAGGCAAATGACTGGATCGATCGATGCTCGGACGAGACTTCCGGCGCGTACATTTGGGATCAAGCGGCCCGCGAGGCAGCCTGCAAAGAACCTGGCTGACGCAGACGAAAACCGGGGCCGCAGAACGCCCTAATCCCGCATCCTGAGCTCATCCGTCTGCATCTGCAGGGAGCCGAGTGTCTCAAGGAAACTCATGCCGAGCAGGCTCTGGTCGAGCCTGCCGTCTTCGGCAACGGACGCGGCGACATTGCTGCGCACGATCGGGCCGATCGCGACCTGATCGAGGGTAACAGGGGCGGCGCGGGCGCGACCGTTGGCGGTCATCACTGTCATGGAATAGGTGAGCTGCTTCGGGTCTATGCCGATGCGCAGCGCGTCGGCATGCGAGAGCGCCACCATGCTGGCGCCGGTATCGACCAGCATCGGTACCGACTGGCCGTTGACCGAGACCTCGGCCTCGAAATGGCCATTCAGCATCTTGTGGACGATGACTTCCTGCCCGCCTTCGCTCGTCGTAACCACCACGGCGCGGCCGGGCACGAGGCCGGCGAGCAGGCGGTTGCCGACGGCCATTGCGTCCTGGCGGTAGAGGTAGGCGGTGGCGAGCGCCAGGATGATGACGAGCCAGATCATCAACTGGCGCAGGGTCTGGCCGATATTCTGGCGGCTGCCCCAGATGCCGGCTGCCAGCATGAGAGCGATTGGCAACAGGTAGACGAAACGGCCGAAATCGTCGCTTTCGAGGCCCATGATGCGGCTCTGGTCATTGTTGAGGAGCAGGACGGCAAGGCCGATGACAATGACGGCAAGCAGGAGGATGAGGCGCATCAGCCGATGGCCTCCAGCAGTTTGGTCGATTCGGGAGCGAGTGCCGTGAGCCGCGCGGGCAGGTCTTCCATGATGGTTTCGCGTTCTTCATCGGAAAAGCGCATCCAGCCGGCGATCTCATCCGTTGTGCGGCCGCATCCGGCGCAGAGACCGGTGAGAGGATCCAGGGAGCATACGCGGATGCAGGGTGTTCGCATGGGCGATATATCGGGATTTCAGAGGGCCATGGCAAGAGCGCAGAAGCCTGCGACCTCGCAAATCTGCTGGTTGGCGCCGAGCGTGTCGCCGGTGTGGCCGCCAAGCCTGCGGCGGATGAACCAGGTGAAGGCAAGCGTCGCGAGACCGGCGGCGAGAAGGGCCGAGACGAAGGGCAACAGACCGAGTGTCGGCCAGACGAGGATGGCGGTGATAAAGCCCGCGGTGACGAGGGCGATCTGCATCGTCACCTCGGCGGGGCTGCCGGCCGAGGCTGCGAGCCCATCCGGCTTTGCAGCGGGAAGACGCTGCCAGTGCCAGGCAATGGCCCCGCGGCTGAGTGCTGCGACGGCGGGAATGGCAAGTGCTGCGGCAAAAGGCGATGCTTCACGCGCAATGGCGGCAAGTGCCGAGGCCCGCAGGGCGAAAGAGAGGATGAGGGCGATCGCGCCGTAACTGCCGATGCGGCTGTCCTTCATGATGAGCAGGCTCTGCTCGCGGGATTTGCCGCCGCCGATACCGTCAGCCGTATCGGCAAGCCCGTCCTCGTGCAGCGCGCCGGTCAGGATCGTCTGCGCAGCGAGCGCTACCAGTGCGGCCATCAGCCGGTCGGCGCGAAATGCCAGCATCAGCAGGAAGACGAGAGCGGGCAGGGCGCCGATGACGAGCCCGGCCAAGGGGAAGACACGGACCAGCCGGCCAAGCTTGCCGTCATAGCCGGTAAAGAGCCATGGCGGCACGGGAATGCGGCTCAAGAAAGCCACCGCGCGCGCGGCATCGACCACGATGTCCTTTATCATTCCTGGGATCATTCTCTGCTGCCCCCGCCTCTCCGCAGCGTCTTTGTCTCCCTGCGGCTTTTGGCGCCGTGTGCTTTTTCACATTGTTCGCCTGGGCCGCTCGCTTTAAGAGAGTCGCCACGCAAAGAACCCGATTTGCCGGGAAAAGACAAGAATACAAGGAAAGCCATTCAGATGAGCGTTTCAGGCCTGCCGTTCGACGATTTTCGCGCCCTTCTTCGTGACCTGCCGGGACCGGATGCCCGCGCGCTGGTCGCCGCCCGCGAACGCGACGCGCAGCTGACGAAGCCGCCAGGCGCGCTTGGACGACTGGAAGAGATCGCTTTCTGGCTCGCCGCATGGACGGGCAAGCCGCCCGCCGTCAACCGGCCGCTGGTGGCGATCTTCGCTGGCAATCATGGTGTCGTGCGGCAGGGGATCACGCCTTTCCCGCCTGAAGTGACCCAGCAGATGGTGGAGAATTTCGCCGCCGGTGGGGCGGCGATCAACCAGATCTGCGTCGCCTATGATCTGGGGCTCAAGGTCTTCGACCTGGCGCTCGATTATCCGACCGGCGACATCACCCAGGAAGCAGCGCTGACCGAGCGCGATTGCGCCGCCACAATGGCCTTTGGCATGGAGGCGATTGCCGGTGGCACGGATCTGCTCTGCATCGGCGAAATGGGTATCGGCAACACGACGATCGCGGCTGCCATCAATTATGCGCTTTATGGCGGCACGGCGCGTGACTGGGTCGGCCCCGGCACCGGTTCGGAAGGCGAGATGCTGGAGCGCAAGATCGATGCCGTCGAGCGCGCCGTGGAACTGCACAGCGATCACCTCGACGATCCCCTGGAAATCATGCGCCGGCTCGGCGGTCGCGAGATTGCGGCGATGGCGGGCGCGATCCTTGCGGCACGCATGGAGCGTATTCCGGTGCTGATCGACGGTTATACGGCAACCGCTGCCGGCGCGATCCTGCGGGCGGCCAACCCTTCCGCGCTCGATCACTGCCTGATCGGCCACGTTTCCGCCGAGCCGGGCCATCTGCGGGCCATCGAACAACTCGGCAAGACGCCGCTTCTGGCGCTCGGCATGCGGCTTGGCGAGGGCACGGGTGCAGCGCTCGCTGCCGGCATCGTCAAGGCGGCTGCAGCCTGCCATTCCGGCATGGCGACCTTCAGTCAGGCCGGCGTTTCCGGCAGGCATTGATGCGGTCGGAGCCGCAACCCGACCAGCGCATTGCTTGCGCTGGGATCGGGGAAACGGTATCTGCGTATCCGCTCATGAATGGAAACGTCGGCAAAAAGACCGGCGTGGAGGAAACGAGGCGCCTTTGACGAAACCTGCCGTGACCAAGGAAACGGGATTTCGCCATTTCGTGGCAGCGGCCAGCTATTCCTGGGCTGGCTTCCTGCGGGTCTTCAGGGAAGCGGCTTTCCGGCAGGAGCTCGGCTTCTTCGCCGTGGCGCTGATTGCGCTTTTTCTCGTCGGTGCCGATGCCACGGAATTCGTCGTCACGACGCTGCTTTTCCTCGGGCTGTTTTCCATGGAGGCGATGAATACGGCTGTCGAGGAAGTGATCGACCGGATTTCACCGGAGATTTCGATCGTCGGAAAACATGCGAAGGATCTCGGCTCCTTCGCCGTCACCTGCATGATCGCCGCCTGTTGCCTTTATCTCGGCTTCGTCGTCGTCAGGCATCTTTTCTTTTAATTTATGGGGGATGACTAGGCGAAGCTGCGGCGCTTCTTGATGACCGGCTGGGCTTCTTCTACCGCCGGGATGCTCTGCAGCACGCGCTTGGCAGGCAGGATGGCTATGACTTCGGTGCCTTCGCGCAGCCTGGATTTCAGGATGAATTGGCCGTCATGCTTGGCGAGGATCGCCTGGACGATCGGCAGGCCGAGGCCGGTGCCTTGTTCGGCGCTCTTGATGGCGATAGAGCCCTGGCCGAAAGCGGAGAGCACGACCGGGATTTCGTCTTCGGGAATGCCGGGGCCATTATCCCTGATGGAGATGTACTGGCCGCCGCCGGCCGTCCAGCCAACCTTGACGTTGATTTCTCCACCCTGAGGCGTGAATTTCACAGCATTGGAAAGAAGATTAAGCACGACCTGGCGCATGGATTTTTCGTCCGCCCAGATCGCCGGAAGCTGGCGCTCGACCTGATCGTGGATGGAGATGTTCTTAGCGCGGGCGCGAAGTTGCACCATGCCGATGCAGTCCTCTGTTATATCGAGCAGAGAAATCGCCTCTTCGCTCAACTCATACTTGCCGGCTTCGATGCGCGAGAGATCGAGGATTTCGTTGATTAGATCGAGCAGATGCTGGCCGGAGCGATGGATATCGCCGGCATATTCCTTATAGGTCGGATTTGCGAGCGGACCCATGACCTCCGCCGACATGACCTCGGAGAAGCCGAGGATGGCATTCAGCGGCGTGCGCAGCTCATGCGACATGGAGGCGAGGAAGCGCGACTTGGCGAGGTTTGCTTCCTCGGCACGGCGGCGAGCCTCGTCCGACATGGATTTGGCCACTTCCAGCTCGGCGATCAGATCATCCTTTTCCGACTGGAAGGACAGGATCCTCAGGCTGAACTGGAAAAGCCGGTCGCTGATGTAATTGAAGAAGACCACCGTCATAGTGAAGACGCCGGTCAGAGAGAGTTCCAGAATATCGCGCGACAGGCCGCTTTTTGCGGCAAGCGCGACGACAGCCGGCGCAAAGCCGACGAGCACGGCGCGCGTCAGCATGAAATTCGACATGGTCGTGACCGACAGCGCGATCAGCAGGGTAGCACCCTTATAGAGCGTGAAGCTCGAAGGTTCGCAGGCCGAACAGCCCTGCAGGGCAAAGACCGCCCAGCAGCAGCCGCTCAGGAACTGGCCTGCCAGCAACAGGTTGCGCCAGCGGCGTACGGTCTCTGCGGTAATTTCCTGCTTCCTGGCGCGGCGGGCGAGAAGAATATTGGCGGCATGGCATGTCAGCGTCAGCAACGCCCAGAAGAACAGGCTCGCGTCCTCGGTGAAATAGGTGCCGAGTGCTGCAACGATGATGACGAAAAGCGGCATGATCGCCGCGCCCTGCAGCACGGCAGTGATATACATCTGCAGTACGTCACGATCGAAGGCGGAGCTGGAGGCATGGCCGGACTGCAGGCGTTCACGCGTCTGCCGCACGGCCTTTGAAACCGCCTTATTGCGGTGGCCGCGCGATTTATCGACAATGATCTTGTCGGTTGATGTGCTGACGCCGGTACTCATGTGCACGTTGAAATTTGTCCCGCAGATGAATAAGAGCTTAACCGGAAAGTCTTAAGAAGATGTTTGCCATCTTTGCCAAGGGTTTGTTTTGCAAGGAGGCAAAAGCGTGGCACGGCTTCTGGTGTTGACCCGAGACGGTGCAACCGCCCTCGCTTTTCTTGCTCTCGTTGCATTAATTGCTGCCAAGCTGAATGACAGGCCCGACATCCAGCACCAGGGCTCTTTTCACGCCGCCGATGGCGATAGTCTCGTTCTCAATGGCGAGCGCATGCGGCTGAAGGGTATCGATGCACCGGAACTGTCGCAGACTTGCGAGCGGCTGGAGCAGGGCTGGGCCTGCGGCAGGCAGGCGCAACAGGCGCTGCAGCAGCTGGTTTCGGACAACGCTACGCAATGCGGCGGAAACGAGCGCGATCGCTACGACCGACTGCTGGTCACTTGCCGAAATAGTGCCGGCAATATTAATGCGCGCATGGTGGCTTCCGGGATGGCGGTTTCCTACGGCGGCTATCAGCAGGAGGAAGGGCAGGCGAGGGCGCAAAAGCTAGGGCTCTGGGCCGGCCATTTCGAAATGCCGCGCGATGTCAGGGATCAGGCCCGGCATGAAAGCTCCGGCCTGAGGCGGCTAATCGGCGGATGGACGGGATGGTAATGAATAGTGCGTTGAGCGAGGACCGACTGGACGGGCTGCGGGCCGAGATTGCCGCCTGCCGGATCTGTCGCGATGCGCCCTTGCGAGGCATCGAGGACCGGCTGCCGCACGAGCCGCGGCCGGTTGCCGTGCTCTCATCGCACGCCCGTGTGCTGATCGCGGGCCAGGCGCCGGGGCTGCGCGTGCATGAAAGCGGTCTGCCATTCGACGATGCCTCCGGCGACCGGCTGCGGCAGTGGCTGCAGGTGGACCGGCCGACCTTTTACGACCGGGATCGATTCGCGATCGTGCCGATGAGCTTCTGCTTTCCGGGCTATGATGCCAAGGGCAGCGATCTGCCGCCGCGGCGTGAATGCGCGCCGATCTGGCGGGATCGCGTGCTTTCGGCCATGCCACAGATCGAGCTGGTGCTTGCTGTCGGTGGTTATGCGCAGGCCTGGCATATGGGAGCCATGAGGCGCGAGAACATGACCGAGACGGTGCGGGCATGGCATGACAGCCTCGCCGTGCCGGGCAAGCCCTTGATTCTTCCGTTGCCGCATCCGAGTTGGCGCAATACCGGCTGGATCAAGCGGCACCGGTGGTTCGAAGAAGAACTGCTTCCCGAGCTGCGCCGGCGAATCAAAATGCTTGCCTTCTGAAACAAAATTCTTTTCGTCGGCCGGAATCGCGCTATACAAAGAAAATAATTCGAAAAGGACTTAGTTTCGCATGGATCGCCTCGACCGAAAGATACTGCGCCTGCTCCAGGAAGATTCGACGCTCGCCGTTGCCGACCTCGCCAAAAAGGTCGGGCTTTCGACGACGCCATGCTGGCGGCGTATCCAGAAGATGGAGGAAGACGGCGTCATCAAGCGCCGAGTGGCGATCCTCGATCCGGAAAAGGTCAACACCAAAGTTACGGTCTTCGTGTCGATCCGCACTGCGACCCATTCGATCGAATGGCTGCGCCGCTTCTCCGAAGTCGTGGCGGAATTCCCCGAAGTGGTCGAATTCTACCGCATGAGCGGCGATGTGGACTATCTGCTGCGCGTCGTCGTGCCCGATATCGCCGCCTATGACGCCTTCTACAAGCGGATGATCGCCAAGATCGAGATTCGCGACGTCTCATCTGCCTTCGCGATGGAGCAGATCAAGTATTCGACGCAGCTGCCGCTCGACTACATGCTTCTCGAAAACGCCAAGTCCAACGAGGACTGAGTCGGGCAGGCGCTTTCAAGACAGCGCATACGATTTAAGGCAGGCGCGAACGAATCGCGCCCGCCGGTGAGGAAGCAGAAGCTCCTCTGGAGACTGCTCAGGCAAGCTGGGTGGGGAGAATCAGGAGTTCATCTGTGACTTCTGAGGGTGTTCGTCGAACACCAGCCACTTGACGGCGGCGCGAAACCTTTCCAAATTGTAATCTTCCTGTCATGGAACTATGCGAAGCCACGCAAGCCATGAATTGGCCCAGGCGTTGGGAGGCACGGGTGCCGATTCAGAAGGGTGGTCCGGGGGTATCTGGAACACTTTTATAATGTCCGTGCAGCGCGATATCTCGCTGTGCACGATTTTTTGCTGCTGGCGAAACGTTTAAACGACGCCAAAACGCATGCCTATGGTTGTTTCTGCAACAAAAAGTAGGCCTCAAATCGATTAATGGTCGCTATCTGCACCATTAGGTTCGATTTCAGGACACTATGTCCTAATCTCCCATCTTTATATAGTCCTTAGCCGGCGCTACAGTTCGGTTGCTTCGCGAAAACGTCGAGCTCTGCTCCATTTTTGCGGTGCCTTGGGAGGAGCATTTCAGCCGCTTGCGGTAGCCACTGGTTACCGCGGCGGCATTTGTGCGTTAACTATTTATCCACTTGAAATTGTTGTATAAAAACCACGCTTGGTGCGGAAAGCATGCTCAGGCTGTGGCTTGGCGCCCTTCACGAATTGCTACACTCAGATGTCTGTGGGATGAACGTTTGGCGGTTCGATCGATCCGCACGCCGTGAGGCTGTTCAAACGGGTCGGCTTTGGATCTTCGGAGACAGGGTAAAGCCCCGATCGACAAAGGAGTGGAATTCTACAATGAACATCAAGATGGTATTGCTTGCGTCGGCAGCAGCATTTGCTGCATCGACCCCGGTACTCGCAGCAGACGCAATCGTTGCTGCCGAGCCGGAGCCGGTTGAGTACGTTCGCGTCTGCGACGCTTACGGCACCGGCTACTTCTACATCCCGGGCACGGAAACCTGCCTGAAGATCGAAGGCTACATTCGTTTCCAGGTTAACGTTGGCCCGAACGCTGGCGGCGACAGCTCCACCAACGACTCGAGCTGGGATGCTGTAACCCGTGGTCAGGTTCAGTTCACGGCCAAGAGCGACACCGAATACGGTCCGCTCACCGGCGTTATCGTTCTCCAGGCCAATGCTGACAACGCATCCAGCCAGGAAACGATCCTTGACTCCGCTTACCTCGACGTCGCGGGCTTCCGCGCTGGTCTCTTCTACTCCTGGTGGGACGATGGTCTCTCCGGCGAAACGGACGATATCGGTTCTGTCGTAACGCTGCATAACTCGATCCGTTATCAGTACGAAACCGGCACCTTCTACGCTGGCCTCAGCGTTGACGAACTGGAAGACGGCGTCTTCAAGGCTGACGAAGCTCCGAACAATGTCGGCGTTGCCTTCGGCATCGGCGGCACGGCTGGCGCCTTCAGCTACCAGGTTACTGGCGGCTGGGACTTCGACAACGAAGACGGCGCAATCCGCGCAATGGGTACGGCTGAAATTGGTCCGGGCACGCTCGGCCTCGCTGCTGTCTACTCCAGCGGCCCGAACTCCTACTACTCGTCTGCTGAATGGGCAGTTGCTGCCGAATACGCCATCAAGGCAACGGACAAGCTGAAGATCACTCCTGGTGTTCAGTACTACGGCAACTACTTCGGCGGCAGCAAGGCTGTTCCGGATGACTTCGACGGTCTCGGCGATGCTTGGAAGGCCGGTCTGACGGTCGACTACCAGATCGTCGACAACTTCTACGCCAAGGCTTCCGTCCAGTACCTGGATCCGGAAGATGGCGACGACGTAACCACCGGTTACTTCCGTCTGCAGCGCTCGTTCTAATCTGAACGACGGAACCCCCGGCTTAGCGCCGGGGGTCTCCTAACCCACGAGTTTCTGATCAGAATGACCTCCGATCAGTAACGAGGGACTGGTCCGGTTTTCCCTGCTGGGCCAGTCCTTTGCAGTTGAAAGCGGTCATGAAGCCAGGAGCGCCGCCACGCTTACCGGTTTCACCTTGCCGGAAGGCTTTCCTCCGGATTTTTCCCGACGTCGAGCACATTTAAAAACTATCAGTGTATTCGCTGCCCTTGATCAATCGCGCTCTATTTTGTTGCGCGATATGCACCTTTTGGTTGAAAAAATTCATCCGATGAACTACGCGTCTGGACAGGTTCTATTCCTCGGGAATCGATGCCAATAATGTGACTGTAACGTGACAGGTGAGGCGCTATAAGCATTTCAGAGGCTGGCATTCACTACTACTCTCGGGTAGGTTTCGATAATGGACGATCTTAACGACTACTTCTATTTTGCTGCCGTCGTCTCCAGCGGTGGTTTTGCATCCGCAAGTCGAACATTGAAAATACCCCGCTCCAAGTTGAGCAGGCGGGTCAGCCGTCTGGAGGATTGCCTCGGCGCCAGGCTGATCGAGCGCTCCACACGTCACTTCCGGGTGACGGAGATCGGGCAGGCTTTCTATGAGCAATGCCAGACGATTCTGAGAGAGGCCGATCGTGCGAAGTCGATCGTCACGGAGGCCCAGTCCGATCCGCAAGGGATCGTGCGCATGGGCTGCCCGCTCGGCCTGATCGATATTTCGCTCGGAGCCGTGCTGCCGGAATTCCTGGAGCGCTACCCCAAGATCAAGCTGCAGATCATCGGCTCCGACCGGCGCACGGACCTCATCAACGAGCGCATCGACGTCGAAGTCCGCGCGGCGAGCGAGCCGGAAACACAGACGAGCCTGATGATGCGCAAGCTCGACCGGGCACGGCGCATCCTGGTCGCCAGCCCCTCGCTCGTCGAGCGCATGGGCGAACTCGGCGGCGTTGACGACCTCGGCAATGCGCCGACGCTTGCCATGACCACCTGGATGTCCTTCCACACCTGGGAGCTGGTTGGGCCTGATGGCGAGAAGAAGGTCGTACGCCATCAACCGCGGCTCACCTGCCGCAGCATGACGGCTATCCTCGATGCTGCTCGGGCAGGTGTGGGCTACGGTCTCATCCTGGAAAATGCCTGCGCGTCGGATCTCCAGTCCGGCCGGCTGGTTCGCGTGCTGCCGGAGTGGCAGACGGTGGAGAGCCAGTTCTATCTGGTCTTCACGACAACCAAGGGCATGCCGCCGGCGGTGCGGGCGCTGATCGATTTCCTCGTCGAGAAATCCAAGCAGCATCAGATCGTTACGACAGGGGCTGCGATCGCAGCACAGTAAAGCTCTGTTCCATGCAGGTGTTATCGCGAAACCGCGGCACAATTTTGCTGAAATTGCTCCGGGCGCTTTAGCCGAGCCGAGCCAACAGCTTTTCGCTCGTCAGTTCCCGGACCGCATCCTTGCCGATCCATCGAGCCGTCTTGTCCATGCTTGCGGCGAGGCGTTCGGCGAGGTCGAGCGCCTGACCATGGCAGGCGCGGTTGCGCTTGCCGATGTTGCGGAGTGCCCAGTTGGCAGCCTTGCGGACGAAGTTTCTGTTATCGGTGGAATGCGCTTCGATCAGCGGCAGGTAGGCAAGCAGGCTTTCATCCGGTTCCTTCTTCCGGTGTACGGCCGCACCGGCGATCATGGCGAAGGCGGTTCGCCTGACGAATTCACGCTCGTCGGCGGCAAAGTCCGGAATCAGCGCGTCGAGACCAGCCTCGACGAAGAGGTCGGCGGCGCAATCGACGACTTCCCAGGAGTTGAAGTCGGCGGCAAGTGTGCGGGCCTCGGCTTCCGTCAGACTTTTCGGCTCTGATGTGTAGAGCGCCAGCAAACGCGCTTCGCGGATGCCGCTTGCCCAGAGCGCTTTCGCTCTGGTGTGATCCTTCTTTGCGAGCCGGGCGATCCTCTGCAGATCAGGATTGGAAATGCCGATGGCCGTCTCGGTAACGATGCCGAAACGCGCCATGCCGGCGATATTGTCTTCAGAGCGCAGCGTCTGAAGATGCGCGATCAGTTCTGCTGCACTCGAAGATGGGGAGATCATTGATGGGGCTTGGTCATTTTTCGAGGCGCGCGAGCAGAGAAGACGTATCCCACCTGTTACCGCCGAGGGCCTGGACATCGCCGTAGAACTGGTCGACGAGGGCCGTCAGCGGCAGCTTGGCGCCATTGTTGCGAGCTTCGGTCAGCACAATGCCGAGATCCTTGCGCATCCAGTCGACGGCAAAGCCGAAATCGTATTTGCCCTGGTTCATGGTCTTGTGACGGTTTTCCATCTGCCAGGAGCCGGCGGCACCCTTGGAGATGACATCGACTACCTTCTCGATATCAAGACCGGCGCGCTTGCCGAAATGCAGGGCTTCGGCAAGGCCCTGGACGATACCGGCGATGCAGATCTGGTTCATCATCTTGGTGAGTTGGCCGGAGCCGGCCGGCCCCATCAGGCCGACCATGCGGGCATAGGCGTCGATAACAGGTTTTGCCTTTTCGAAGACGGCCTCGTCGCCGCCGCACATGACGGTCAGCACGCCATTCTCAGCACCCGCCTGACCGCCGGAGACGGGAGCGTCGATGAAATCGACGCCCTTTGCCTTGGCGGCTTCATAGAGTTCGCGGGCGACTTCGGCGCTGGCCGTGGTGTTGTCGATCAGCACCGCGCCGCGCTTCATGGTCTTCAGCACGCCGTTTTCACCTGTAGTCACCTGGCGGAGATCGTCGTCATTGCCGACGCAGACGAAGACGAAATCGCAGCCGTCGGCGGCTTCCGCAGGGGTAGGGGCGGACTTGCCCGAGAACTTTTCCGCCCAGGCGGCGGCTTTTTCGGCCGTGCGGTTATAGACGGTGACATCGTGGCCGCCCTTTGTCTTCAGATGTCCCGCCATCGGGAAACCCATGACGCCGAGACCGATGAAAGCGACTTTCGCCATATGCTGTTCTCCATGACCGCTTGCAAACTGGTTTCGAGAATTAGCGGAAACGGGGGGCGGCGGAAAGCCAGGAGGACGGGTTAGAAGGCCTACCTTGGAACAAAATTTCTCCGAGCCTGACAAAACGGGGTCGGGAAAGTTTCAGATATCGCGAATATGATAAATTTCTTTGTCGATATATTTTATAGACTAAATCATCATCACTCCATCGAAACAGGCAGGCTAGCGCAGCAGAGGCAGGCCTGCCAGAAAAAGGGGATAGAGATGATCACACGTCGACAGACGCTCGGGCTTTTCGGAGCCGCAGCCGCCACGGCCATTCTGCCGTCCGTCAAGCCGGCCCGTGCCGCAGCAACGGAATTTCGCATCGGCTGGCAGAAGAACGGCGTGCTGGCACTCGCCAAACGTCGCGGCGCCTTGGAAAAGCGGCTTGCCGATCAGGGGATTACTGTGAGCTGGTCGGAATTCACCTCCGGTCCGCCGCTGCTCGAAGCGCTCGGCGCCGGCGCACTCGATTTTGGCGCGACGGGTGACGTGCCGCCGCTCTTTGCGCAGGCGGCAGGCGGTGCGCTCTATTATGTCGGCATCTATCGCGGCAGCCCGGCGGGCTCGGCCATCCTCGTTCGCAAGGATTCGCCGATCAAGACGCTGGAAGACCTAAAGGGCAGGAAGGTTGCCTTCAAGCGCGGTTCAAGCGCTCATAACGTAACGGTCAAAGCCTTGCGTAAGGCGGGGCTGGCGCCGCAAGATGTGCAGCAGATCGATCTCGCGCCGCCGGATGCGGCAGCTGCCTTCAAGAATGGCAGCATAGATGCCTGGTCGATCTGGGATCCCTATCTCGCCATCGCTGAAGCCGATCCCGATACGCGCATCCTGACGACGGCGGAAGGTATCGTCGATTCCTACAGCTTCTTCCTCGCCAACAAGGATTTCACCGACGAGAACGGCACGGTCATCGTCAACGTGCTGGACGAGCTCGCCAAGGTCGGCCGCTCGGCGCAGGACAATCTCGATGCGACGGTCAAGGAGCTTTCGGAAATAACAGGTGTTCCCGCCGAAGTGACGCGGGTGACGCTGCAGCGCCCCGGCGCCGATCTCGGCAGCGTGACGACGGTGAGCGATGCGGCAGCGGCCTATCAGCAGGCGCTGGCCGACGAGTTCTACAATCTCGGTATCGTGCCGAAGAAGCTGACCACCGGCGATATCGTCTGGCGCCCGAAGGCGAGCTGATAGCCGCCGGGCGAGCTGGCCAAGGCAGCCGCCGAGGTAGCTGACTTCGTCAGCACCCGGGCGATCTGATAGCCGCGGGACGGAGGATCTCTCCTGCGGTTTGGGGTGGGCGCTGGGGCAGGGTCCTGCGACCGCGGCATGGGAGCGTACCCATGCCGCGGAACCGGGGAAAATTATTCTCCTGACCGAGTTAGAATAGCAAATTGATATTGTCGATCTAATTGGTCGTCTATGTCAGTATCTCCGCATAATCAGGCGCGACGGGTTCGCGACATTGGTTCGCAGCAGGGAACGGCCGAAAGCCACCAGAACGGAGAAGAGATTTCATGTTCACTCGCAGACAGACGCTCGGCCTTTTCGGCGCTGCGGCCGCCGCCACCATCCTGCCGCAGGTTCGCTCCGCAAAGGCTGCGGCCACGACGCTTCGCATCGGCTGGCAGAAGTTCGGCGTGCTGCCACTCGCCAAGGCCTCGGGCGCGCTGGAAAAGCGGCTTGAGGCCAAGGGCGTCAGCGTCGAGTGGAATGAGTTCACGTCAGGCCCGCCACTGCTCGAGGCCGTCGGCGCCGGCGCACTGGATTTCGGCGTCTCCGGCGATGTGCCGCCGCTCTTTGCTCAGGCGGCCGGTGGCGATCTTCTCTATGTCGGAGCCTATCGGGGACCTGCCGCCTTCCATGGGCTTCTCGTCCAGAAGGATTCGCCGATCCAGAAACTCGAGGATCTGAAGGGTAAGAAAATTGCCTATAAGCGTGGCTCCAGCGCTCATAATTTTGCGCTCAAGGTGCTCGCCAAGGCCGGGCTTTCGCTTACCGATATTACCGAAGTCGATCTGCCGCCGCCGGATGCGGGAGCGGCCTTCAAGACCGGCAGCATCGATGCCTGGGCGATCTGGGACCCGTTCTTTGCGGTGGCCGAAGCCGATCCGCAGACGCGGGTGCTGACGACCTCCGAAGGCCTGCTCGACAACTGGGGCTATTTCCTCGGCAACGGTACCTTTACCGGCGCCAATCCCGAAGTAATCGTCGATGTGATCGACGAGCTCGCCAAGGTCGGCGCGGCCGCCCAGGCCAATCTTGACGACACGGTGAAGGCGCTGGCCCAGATCACCGGCGTACCCGCCGATATCACCCGCGTGACGCTCACCCGCAGCCAGGCCGACCTCGGCAAGATCTCTCTCGTGCCGGATGCCACGCTCACCTATCAGCAGGCGCTCGCCGATGATTTCTACAAGCTCAAGATCGTGCCGAAGCAGCTCAAGGTCAGCGATATCGTCTGGCACCCGAAGGCGAGCTAACGGCCGCCGGGCGAGCTGACAGCCGCCGGGCGAGCTAACGGCCGCACCGCCGATTTCAGACAGTTATAAGAAAGGAATGCGCTCATGACCGCTTCATCCGACCCGATCAATTTCCTCTGGTTCATCCCGACTTCAGGTGACGGCACCTATCTCGGTTCCACCGATCTCAACCGCGCACCGGAGATCGGCTACCTGACGCAAATCGCACAGGCGGTCGACCGTCTCGGCTATTCCGGCGTGCTCTTGCCGACCGGTGTCGCCTGCGAGGAATCCTTCGTCATGGCCTCGGCGCTGGCAGCGCGGACCGAGAAGCTGCAGTTCCTGGTGGCGATCCGCCCGGGTACTGCGTCACCCGCCTATTATGCCCGCCTTGCCACCACGCTCGACCGCATCTCCAACGGCCGCCTGCTGCTCAATATCGTCGTTGGCGGCAGCCCCGCCGAGCTTGCCGGCGACGGCATCCATCTGGAGCACGACGAGCGCTACGCCCATGCCGACGAGTTCTTTCATGTCTTCGAAGAACTGCTCGAAAAGGGTGTCGCCAGCTATGACGGCAAGTACATCAAGGCGACCGATGCCCGCCTCGGCTTCCCCTCGGTGCAGTCGCCGCGCCCGCCGCTCTATTTCGGCGGTTCTTCGGATGCCGGCATCGATTTCGCCGTCGGCCGCGTCGACAAGTATCTGACCTGGGGTGAACCGCCGGCACAGGTTGCCGAAAAGGTTCAGAAGGTGCGCGCTGCCGCTGCCGGCAAGGGCCGCGACGTCTCCTTCGGCATCCGCCTGCACTTCATCGTTCGCGAGACGGACGAAGAGGCATGGGAAGCCGCTGACCGCCTGATCCGCCATCTCGATGACGAGACGATCGCCGAAGCGCAGGAGCGTTTCGTCAAGGAATCCGACTCCGTCGGCCAGAAGCGCATGGCAGCCCTCCATGGCGGCCGCCGCGACAAGCTTGAAGTGTCACCGAACCTCTGGGCCGGTATCGGCCTGGTGCGCGCCGGTGCGGGTACTGCGCTCGTCGGCTCGCCGAAGACAGTGGCTGCTCGTCTCAGGGAATATCAGGACGTTGGCATCGATACGGTCATCGGCTCCGGCTATCCGCACCTGGAAGAGGCCTATCGCGTCGCCGAACTGCTTTTCCCGGAACTCGGCATCAGCAGGGACGAACAGCGCCTGAGCTTCAACAACGAGTTCGGCCGCAAGAAGGTTTTTGCCGGCGGTAGCCATGGCGGCAACCTGAAGGTTGTTTCCGGCTCCTGATAGGGGCCGCTTTTCCCAACGCAGTTCCGGACACGAAGCCCCGCACAGCTTTGCCGGAATTGTTCAGAACCGAAGCGCGAGGAAGATATCCATGTCGACTTTCGATACGCCGTTTGCGCGGGCTGCCGCCGAGACGCGCAAGGGTAGGGCGGGTTTCCGCCTGCCGCTGCCCGGCCGCGACAAGCTGCTGCCCTATCTGGTGCCGGTTGCGATCGTCGCACTCTGGCAGCTTGGCTGTTCTGTCGGCTGGATTTCCTCGCGCATCATGCCGTCTCCGGCCGATGTCGCCTCTGCCTTCTGGACGACGACGATCTCGGGGCAATTGCCTGAGGACGTTATGGTCAGCGCGGCGCGGGCCTTTGCCGGCCTTCTGGTCGGCGGCTCGATCGGCTTCCTGCTCGGCATTGCCAATGGCGTGTCGAAACTCTCGGAGCAGCTGACGGATACGACGCTGCAGATGCTACGCACCATTCCGCATCTGGCGATGATCCCGCTCGTCATCCTCTGGTTCGGCATCGGTGAGGAATCGAAGCTGTTCCTCACCTCGCTCGGCGTGCTCTTTCCCGTCTATCTCAACACCTATCATGGCGTGCGCAATGTCGATCGCGACCTGATCGAGATGGGCAAGGTCTATGGCATGAGCGGCTGGACGCTGTTCCGCAAGGTGATCTTCCCCGGCGCGCTGCCGTCGATCTTCGTCGGGCTGCGTTATGCGCTCGGCATCATGTGGCTGACGCTGATCGTCTCGGAATCGATTGCCGCATCCTCGGGCATCGGCCACATGGCCAACAATGCCCGCGAATTCATGATGACCGATGTCGTGGTGCTGGCGCTCGTCATCTATGCCGTGCTCGGCAAGCTCGCCGATGTCGTCGCCCGCGCGCTGGAGCGTCAGACGCTCAAGTGGAACCCGGCTTACGCCAAGTAGGAGTTGAAGCCATGACCGTTGTCACGCACGAACGTTTTCATGCCGCCGAAGCTGTAGAATTCTCCGAGAACCAGCCGGTTGCCGCCGGTGAAGGCGCTGCTGCCATCACACTTTCCGGTCTCGAAAAGAGCTTTGGCGCCAACCGGGTGCTGCGCGGCATCAATCTGCATATTCCGGCCGGCCAGTTCGTCGCCGTTATCGGCAAGAGCGGCTGTGGCAAGAGCACGCTGCTGCGCATCCTGATGGGCCTCGATGAACCTACGTCGGGCGATCTACACTTCGAAGGTGCTGATGGCAGCGAGACGCATCCGAATGCTCGCATTGTCTTCCAGGAACCGCGCCTCTTGCCCTGGCTCAGCGTCGCCGACAATGTCGTCGTCGGTCTCGGCGAAGGCGTCGAGAAGAAGCGTGCGCGTGAGGAAGCCCGGGCTGTGCTTGATGAAGTGCAGCTTGCCGAAAAGGCAGGCGAATGGCCGGCACGCCTCTCCGGCGGCCAGCGTCAGCGTGTGGCGCTCGCCCGCGCGCTCGTCAGCAAGCCGGGCATTCTGGCGCTCGATGAACCGCTCGGCGCGCTGGATGCGCTCACTCGCATCAGCATGCAGCAATTGCTGAACCGCGTCTGGCGCGAACTCGGATGCACCACTGTTCTCGTCACCCATGATGTCAGCGAAGCCGTGCATCTCGCCGACCGGGTGATCGTACTGGAAGAGGGCCGCATCGCGCTTGATCTCGCCATTCCCTATCCGCACCCGCGCCGCCACGGCAATCCGGCGTTGGCGGAGCTCGAAGGGCGGCTGCTGTCGGCGATCCTCGGTAGCGATGGCGGGCATTAGGCTCGCCATTCGTCGCCTTCCGGAAGGCAGCCACCTGAATGCCGGCAAGTGACATTGCGTCGCTGCGATGGCGCGAGGGCGGATCATCCGCTAGATAAGAGCAGGTTCGCATCATCGCGATACCTGGCATTCAATCAGAGCGGATCACTCCCATGACCATTCAACTCTACGGCTTCTGGCGCTCAAACGCGGCTTTTCGTGTCCGCGTCGCGCTTGCCCTGAAGAAACTGCCTTTCGAGGAAATCGAAATCGATATTCTCTCCGGGCGTCAGTTCGATGCTGCTTATGCCGAAGTGAACGCCGAACATGTCGTGCCCACCCTGGTTCACGATGGCCATCGCGTCTTTCAATCGCTGGCGATCATGGAATATCTCGACGATATCCATCCGCAGCCGCGCTTGATGCCCGAGGATGCCAGGGAGAAAGCCTATGCTCGGTCGCTGGCGCTGGTCGCCGTCGCCGATGCCCATCCGCTGATCGTGCCGCGCGTGCGCAAACATCTCGGCCAGGCATTCGGCGCAGTTGCATCCGCGATCGAGACATGGTGCCGGCATTGGACGACGGAGGGACTTGCGACCTACGAGCGCCTGCTCACCCGGCGCCCGCCGGCACCGTTTGCGCTCGGAGAGGCCCCCGGCATTGCCGATATCTGCATCGCCGGCCAGATCGTCATGGCCGATCTCAACAAGATCGACCTATCGGCCTTTCCTTCCCTGGCGGCTCTCGGGACGCGCTGTTTCGACCTTCCGGAATTTGCGCAGGCCCATCCTTCTCGGCAGGCCGGCTACTCGAACGCTCATTAGCAAGGCGGGCGCCCGCTATTCCTGCGGCCGGAACTCGTCCGGCAGGTTTTCCTTGTAGGGGTAGAACTTGAAATAGGGCAGCGCCTCTTTCAGTCCGCGGGCGAAGGAGGGGCGCTCCAGCAGACGGCGGTAATAGGCTTCGATGCCCGGGCGCTTCTCGGTGAAGGGCACCAGCGTGCGGGCGTAGAAGAGGGCGGGTGCCGCGGCGCAGTCGGCCATGGTGAAGGCGTCGCCGGTGATCCAGGCTTTGCCGTCGATCTGCTTTTCCACCATGTCATAGGCGAGAGACAGCATGGCGCGCGCTTCATTGACGCCGTGCGGATCGGCCGAGCCTTCCGGGCGTATCCGGTCTATGACGATCTTCTGCATCGGCACCTGCACATAGAGATCGAAGAAGCGGTCCCAGAGGCGGATCTGCAGGCCGGCATTGGTTTCCTCCGGCACGAGTGAAACAGGGCCGGGATAGTGCCGGTCCAGATATTCGATGATGATGCTGGTTTCGGGAATCGTGCTGTCGCGCGTCTCGTCGCGCAGGATGGGGATCTTGCCGACGGGCCAGAAACGCAGAAGGTCGGCGCTCGATTGCTCGTCGGCGAGATCGACGAAGCGGTTTTCGAAGGGCGTCCCATTTTCGTAGAGAGCGATCAGCACCTTGTGGCAGAAGGAGGCAAGCGGATGCTGGTAGAGAACGAGCGCCATGCATTGACCTTTCCTGAAGAGATCAGGTCAAGAAATTAGCAAGGCGCCCGTAAAATGCCAGATGGCACGTTCAGCCGTTATAACGCGCCGTCACCAGATGGCCGGGGCTCGGCCGCCCCTCCTGCATGCGCACGTTGATCTCCATCATCTCGATGAGCTCGAAGCCTGTGGCGGCCAGGCGCTCGCGGATATAGGTCTCGGTGTGGATGAAGCGCTGGTGCGGGCCGACCATATAGGCGCGACCGTCTGCCAGCCTTTCGGGCAGGGTTTCCGAGGAGAAGATGAAGATGCCGCCGGCATTCATGTTCTCTGCAGCGCCGAAGAACAACGGCTCCAGCGCGCCGAGATAGGGCAGCACGTCAGTCGCGGTGATCAGATCGAAAGGATCCTCTTCATTGTCGTCGAGGAAATCCTCGACCTCGGCAACGAAGAGCGTCTCATAGACTTCCTTCTCATCGGCGATGACGACCATATTCTCGGAGATATCGATGCCGATCATCTCCTCGCAGAGGTCATTCAGCGCGCTGCCGGTCAGGCCCGTGCCGCAACCAAGATCAAGCATGCGCTTGAAAGGGCCGAGCTTCAGGTCCTGCAGGCGCTGGCGCACGAGCATCGGCACATGGTAGCCGAGCTGTTCCACCAGCACATCCTCGAAGACTTCGGCATGCTGATCGAAGAGAGTTTCGACATAGGCGTCCGGCGCTCGAACAGGCGTTTCGCCGCGGCCCATGGAGGCAATACGCACAGCCGCACCGCCGTGATCGTCGGGGTCGATGGCCAGGACTTCCTGATAGGCTTCCACGGCCGCATCGATGTCACCGGCTTTTTCAAGCGCAAGAGCGCGGTTATAGGCTTCCGCGAGAGCCTCTTCGTCGATCTTCTTTTTGTTCATGCGGGCGTTTTAGAGCCCACAGCTTACCATCGCAACTGCAATTTCAGTGCAATATGAATTCGCCCTTAAGGGAGCGCCACTCCGTTGCCGAAATGAGCCTGCGGTGAATGTAACGCACCGAATGCAGCGGCCCATCCAGTTTCTCCTGCCAGAACTTCAGGAAACCATGCATTTCCGGAAAGTCCGGTGCGAGGTCGTAGTCCTGCCAGATATAGGTCTGAAGAAAGGCCGGATGATCCGGCATGCGGTAGAGGATCTGGGCCGTCGTCAGCCCGTAACCCTTAAGCTGCTTTTCCATGTCCTTGTGCATATTGTCTCACTTCTTCTTGTTCCCACTCTGCGTTTATTAGCGCTGCATGATATGAGATCATGCCGTGGTTAACGGAAGCTTGACAGATATCGCATAAAAGCGCTATTTGTTTTTGATTTCAATAACTTGGCAGCAGCAATAGGAGAGTGCTGCCAAGTCTCTTCAGCGCTTCAAGTGGCGCGTCAGGCGGCGCTCGATCCAGCCCCAGAGGTGGCGCAAGGCTTCCACGATCGTGAGATAGAAGATCGCCGCCCACAGATAGGTCTGGTAGTCGAAGGTACGCGAGAAGGCATAACGCGTTTCGCCCATCAGGTCGAGCACAGTGATGATGGCAACGACCGCCGAGCCCTTGATCAGCAGGATGATCTCGTTGCCATAGGGGCGCAGCGCCACGATGAAGGCCTGCGGCAGGATGATCTTGCGGAAAGCGATGATGCGGTGGATGCCGAGTGCATCGGCCGCCTCGCGCTGGCCATATGGCACGCTTTCAATGGCGCCGCGCAGGATTTCCGCCTGATAGGCCGCGGTATTGATGGTCATGGCGAAGACGCCGCAAAACCAGGCATCGCGGAAGAACCACCAGAGACCGACCGCTTCCAGCTGCGGCCGGAACGCACCGAGGCCGTAATAGACCAGGAATAGCTGGGCAAGCAGCGGCGTGCCGCGGAAGAAATAGATGTAGCCGTAGGCGAGCCAGTTCAGCACGCGATTTTTTGACATGCGCGCCATGGCGAGCGGCAGAGACAGCACGGCGCCGCAGACGACCGAAATGCCCACAATGCTGAGCGTCATCCACAGGCCGTGCAGATAACGCGGCCCGTAGCGGGTGAACTTCTCCGGATCCCAGCCATTGATGACGGTGTAGATCAGGAGTGCGGCAAGCAGCGCCCAGAAGGCCACGAATATATTGCCGGCGAGGCGTGAGGCCGTCATCGGCTTTGCCACGGCGCGGGGTGCCGGCTGCGGGGGGATCAATGTTTCAGCGTAGCTCATCGACGGACCTCCGAGCGCTTGGCCCAGCGGTCGACATAGACGAGCAGGAAGGAGGAAAGGATGGCCAGCGCCAGATAGAGACAGCAGGCCAGGCCATAGAAGAAGAAGGGCTCCTTGGTCACGCGCACGGCGACACTCGTCTGGCGCAGGATATCGGCAAGGCTGATGATCGACACATAGGACGTGTCCTTCAGCAGCACCATCCAGAGATTCGTGAGGCCGGGCAGGGCGATGCGAACGAGCTGCGGCAAGACGATGAGGCGCAGCGTGCGGCCGCGATGCAGGCCGAGCGCGTCTCCCGCTTCATACTGCCCCTTGGGAATGGCGCGGAAGGCCGAGAGCAGCACTTCCGAGCAATAGGCGGAAAAGACGACCGACAGCGCGATGACGCCAGCAAAGAAGGCGTTGATTTCGACCGGCGGGCCATTATAGCCGGCGAGATCCAGCAGATACTGGATGAGGATCTGCATGCCGTAATAGATGATGAAGAGCGTCAGAAGCTCCGGCAGGCCGCGGAAGATCGTGGTGTAGACGCCGGCCGCCAGCCGCAGCGACTTTTCTTCCGATTGCTGGCCGAGCGCGACCAGAAAACCGATGACGAGACCGATCGGCAAGGTGACGACCGCCACCGAAACGGTGACCTGCAGGCCGAGTGCGATCTCGTCGCCCCAGCCGGTATCGCCACAGGCAAGAATCGTCGACGGCGCTAACCAGGTGAAGATGCCAACGGGCCCGCACAGTGGATCGACGATGTGCACAATCAGGCTCCAGAAGGAGCCAAGCGCGGAAAATAATCCGCCCATGCCAGAATTCCCCTCACGGCTTTTGCCGTTTTGATATTGCCACCTTTGTCAAACAAAAATGGCGGAAGAGCAAGCCTTCCGCCATCATCTTCATCGGCCAGATAGCGAATTTATCATTCGCCGTAAACGTCGAAATCGAAGTACTTTTCCTGGATCTTCTTGTACTCACCGCTGGCGCGGATCGCGGCGATCGCGGTGTTCAGCTTTTCCTTCAGCGGATCGCCCTTGCGGATGGCGATGCCTGCACCGTTGCCGTTGATTTCCTTGTCGACCGGCAGAGTCGTCAGGATCTTGCAGCAGGAGCCGGCATCGGACTTGACCCATTCGGAGAGAACGACGACGTCGTCGATGACGGCATCAACGCGGCCGCTGGAGACGTCGAGCTTGTACTCGTCGGCCGTCGGGTAGAGCTTCAGTTCGGTGTCGGCGAGATGCTTCTCGGCGTAGTTGGCATGGGTCGTGGAGGTCTGCGCGCCGATCACCTTGCCCTTGAGGCCGGCAACATCGGTGATCGTGGAGTCCTTCGGCACGGCGATTGCCGGCGGGGTGTTGTAGTACTTGTTGGAGAAGTCGACGAGCTTGAGGCGCTCAGGCGTGATCGACATGGAAGAGACGATCATGTCGAACTTCTTGGCGTTCAGAGCCGGGATGATGCCGTCCCAGTCAGTGGACACGAAGGAGCATTCGGCCTTCATTTGGGCGCAGAGTGCCTTGGCGACATCGATGTCGAAGCCCTGAATGGTGCCACTGGCGTCGACGAATTCGAAAGGCGGATAGGTCGAGTCCGTGCCGATCACATATTTTTCGCCGTCGGCAAGCGCCGCGCCGGCGAAGAGAGACATTGCCGCCATCGAGGCAGCAGCAAGGAGCTTGGTGGAAATGCGCATGAGGATCCTCTCTGTTGGTGGCTCCGGGCCTTTTTGTTGTTCGCCGGAGGCCGCACACTTCGACGGTGCCACCACCGTCTTGCGGCGATAATCAAACCTTTTCTCACAAAATTGCAACAGGAATCCCGCCGCAATTGTGCGCTGCAACCGGCAGCCAGCGTGCGAGCCGACATGAACGGGGACCGACCGCCACGTTCAGGCGAGGTTAATGCGTGCCTTCCTAGCTTCCGGAACAAATCGGCACTTTAGCGCTTTGAGTTTCGCCTGGTGCACAAAAAGCCGTGATTGCGGGGCAGTGAGCCCCGGTCGAAGTCAAAACAAGGACGAGGAAACCCCATATGGGCATGAAATCCAGACTGTTTGCGAGCGCGGCCTTTCCGCTGCTTTCCCTTGCCTTCGTAGTGCCGCCGGTAGGCGCTTACGCCGCAGTCGGCGGGGTTCAGCATGGCGCTGTCGGCACTGTTGCCAATACCGTCGTTGGGGGCAGCTACGAGGTGGCGCAGGACGCACCTTCCGAAGAGGAGCTCCTGAAAAAGAAGAAGCAGGCAGAAGAGCAGCAACAGCAGCAGGAGGCGCCCGCCGAGAAGCCGCAGAAGCGCGAGGCGCCCGCCGAAAGCGCTCCGGAACCGGAACAGAAGCCCAAGCGCCAGCGCGAGCCCGAACCGCAGGCAGAGCCGCAAGCCCAGGCACCCGCGGCCGAGGAGCCCGCACGTCCACGCCGCCAGCGCGAAGCCCAGCCCGAACAGGCAACACCCGACCAGCAGGCTCCTGCCGCCGAGGAACCGCAGCGGCCGCGCCGCCAGAAGCAGGCACAGCCGGAACAGCAGGCCGAGCCGCAAGCTCAGCAGCCGCAGGCGGAACAGCCCCCGGCAGAGCAGCCGAAGCGCCAGCGCGATCGCAAGCAGAATGCCGAGCAGGCCGCTCCTGACTCGCAGCAGCCCGCTGTCGAAGCTCCGGCCGCCGGCGAGGCGAATCAGCCTGCTGAAAAACCGCGCCAGCGCCCGCAGCGCCAGAAGACGGAAACGACAGAGCAGCCGGCGGAGCAGCAGGGCGGCAAGCGGCCAGCCGGCGGCAAGCGTCCCGCGACAACCGAGCAGCAGGCAGCACCTTCTGGTGAGGCACCCGTCCCAGCCGGAAAGCCCGCAACGGCCGAACAGCCGACAGGCGAGAAGCCCGTCCCGGCGGAAAAGCCTGCGACAGCCGAAAAGCCCGCTGCAACTGAAACGCCGGCAACCGCTGAAAAGCCGGCAACCGCTGAAAAGCCGGCAACCGCTGAAAAGCCTACCGCTGGCGAACAGCCCGCCAATGGTCAGCAGGCTGTCCAGCCCGTACCCGGCCAGCAGCCTGAACAGCCTGCCGCCATCGTGCCGCAGCCTGGCGAACAGCCGGCAGCCGGTGCGCCGCAGCAGGCCGAACAGGCCATTCCGGCGCCTGAAAAGGTCACCCCGCAGGAGCTGGAGCGCCGCAAGCAGATCGCCCAGGACCCGGCCAAGAGCAGCGAGACCATCGTCCTGCCGGTTGAGAATGGTGCCGCCGTTCTCGACAGCGACAAGGATGCCGATCGCAGCCAGGGCCGGCAGGGTCGCCGCGACCGCGACCGCCAGCGCGCCGACAGCCAGGATTTCAAGCTACCGACCTCGGATGCCGAGGCCCAGTCGCTGAGCCGCGGCCAGCAGCGCGCGCCGGTCGAGATGGAAGCCGTGACCCGCGAGCAGGGCCGCCGCATGGACCGCCGCCCGCAGTTCGACCGGCCGGAAGGAGCAAACTACGGCGAGCGCACGGACGACAGCCGTATCATCATCCAGTTCGGCGACCGTACCGTGGTGCGCAGCGATGACGACCGCCGGTTCCTGCGTGACGGCGAACGGCCGAGCTATGAGGAGCTTTCGGGCGACCGCTACCGCGAGACGATCATGCGGCCGGAGGGCTATCGCATCGTGACGATCCGCAACCGGTACGGCGACATCATCCAGCGCTCGCGCGTCGATGCCCGCGGCCGGGAAGAGGTGCTGTATTACTCGCCAGAGCTCTATGAGGATCCGGACCGCGATTACTTCGAGGATGCGGGTGCCGACCTGCCGCCGATGCGCCTGCGCGTGCCGCTAAACGACTATATCATCGATACCAGCACCGATCCGGACCGTGACTATTACGAGTTCCTGAGCGAGCCGCCCGTCGAACCGGTCGAACGCGTCTATTCGCTGAACGAGGTGAAATATTCCGCCCGTATCCGCGACAAGGTGCGCCGCATCGACCTGGATACGGTGACCTTTGCGACCGGCAGTGCGGAAATCCCGATGACCCAGGCCCGCACGCTGCGCAAGGTGGCCGATGCGATCAACGAAGTGCTCGATAAGAACAAGAGCGAGACCTTCCTGATCGAAGGCCACACGGATGCGGTGGGTTCTGACCAGAGCAACCTGATTCTGTCTGACCAGCGCGCGGAATCGGTCGCCAACGTACTGACGGATGTCTATGGGATCCCGCCGGAGAACCTTGCGACTCAGGGTTATGGCGAGCGCTATCTGAAGGTGAATACAGTAGGACCGAACCAGGAGAACCGGCGCGTGACCATTCGCCGTGTGACGCCGCTCGTGCGGCCGGTGGCACAGAACAGGTAAGCGAGTAACTGGAATTTTATGAGGAGGGCGGGGTCCGTGAGGGCCTCGCCCTTTTTATTTTGTGATGGCGATGATGGGAGCAGGTGGCCCGAAGGGTCGGATGAGGGGTCGCAGGTAAAACAAATGCGGTCTTCGCTATCCGCTCAGACGTTCGCTCGCGCCGGTTGGGGAGACGGAGGAGCCCCAAGATCAACCGTGTGCGCAACAAAATCCGCAATCGCGATCGTATCATTGAGATCAAACACGGCGAGCCCCGCAGCGTCCTCGACCTCGTGATCCGCCGCAATCGCCACGATATGCGGATCCTCGGGCGCCAGCGGATCGCGTCTTGCAGCCTCCAGCCGCCGCGCCTCGATCTTCGGGATCGGCTCGCGCTTGTAGCCCTCGATCAGCACCAGGTCGCAAGGCGCAAGCCGCGCCAATATCTCCTCGAAGCTCGGCTCCGGGGCGCCGCGCAACTCGTGCATGATGGCGTAGCGGGTGCCCGAGACGATCGTCACCTCATGGGCGCCGGCCTGGCGGTGGCGGTAGCTGTCGGCGCCGACCTTGTCGATGTCGAAATCGTGGTGGGCGTGTTTGATGGTGGAGATGCGATAACCGCGGCGGGTGAATTCCTCGACGAGACGCACCGCAAGGCCTGTCTTGCCGGAATTCTTCCAACCGGCGATCCCGAAGATCTTCTGTGTCATCCGCCCATCTTCTTTCATGTGCCCATCTTCTTTCACGTGCGAAGGGCCTTCAGCCAGCGTTCGGCCTCCATTAAATCATCCGGCGTGTTGATGTTAAAGAAGGGATCGAGAACGCTGGCGCGGGTCGGATGCAGCGGGAAGGAGACTTCCGTAACGTCATGACGCAAGAGGAAGTCGCGAACACGGCGCTTCTCGTCGATCCTGACCCATTCTTCCAGATCCCCGGCGAGCGCCGTCGGCCAAAGGCCGAAGACCGGATGGCTGCGGCCTTCCGAGGCAGCAATGGCGATCTGTTCGGGATGGCTTACCGCGCCCGCAAGCCGGCTAACAAGATCGGCCGGAAGGAAGGGACAATCGACGGAGACGGTGACGACATGGGTTGAAGGCAGGCCGGCGCCATAAACCATGGCCGCATGAATGCCGGCCATCGGCCCCGCCTTGCCGGGAATACGGTCGGAAACAACGGGCAGGTCGTGTCCGTCGGCCGCATCGGCATTGACGGCGATCTGTGCCGTCTGCGGCGAGAGGCGGGCCAGAACATGGGAGAGCAGGCTGCGGCCGCCAAGCGTAACGCCCGCCTTGTCGCGGCCCATGCGCGATGAGCGGCCGCCGGCCAGCACGACGCCGGGAATGGTCGATTGGTCGAGCACGAAGTCAGTCATGGCGATACCTCGGACTATCACACGGGCGAGCGGGGCGCCGATTCCTGCGCGACCGGCGGCACGTGGCGCTTGGCCTCACGATAGAACGTATAGAGGCCGGAGGCGATAACGATGGCAGCGCCCACCAGCGTCCAGGAATCAGGCACTTCGGCAAAGAAGAAGAAACCGAGCAGGGAGGAGAAGATCAGGCTCGTATAGCGGAAGGGCGCGACGAAGGAGATCTCGCCGGTACGCATGGCGAGGATGACCGACTGGTAGCCGACGAGCACCAGCACGGAGGCAAGCAACAGATGCGTGAGCGAGGTAACGCTGACCGGTTCCCAGCCGCCGAGGAAGGGGATCATAAGCGCGCCGAAGATTGCGACCGAGACCGCCGTGACCGTCGTGATCATCAGCGAGGGAATATCCTTGCTGATGCTGCGGGTGGCGAGATCGCGCCCTGCGGTGGAGGCGACGCTGCCGACGCAGAGGAGGGCGGCGGCGGTAAAGCCTTCCGGACCGGGGCGGATGATGATCATCACGCCGATGAGGCCGACAAGGATCGCCATCCAGCGCCGCCAGCCGACCGGCTCCTTGAAGAAGAGTGCCGCGCCGAAGGTGACGACGAGCGGCAGAGACTGCAGGATCGCCGAGGCATTGGCGATCGGCATCATGCCGAGAGCGGTAATGTAGGTGACGGCGGCGATGATCTCACAGGCAATGCGCAGAGCGATGACGGGTTTGAGCATGACCCGCCAGGGCCTCAATGCGCCCAGCTTCCAGGCGATCAGATAGACGAGGATGCTGGTGAAGAGGCCACGCAGGAACATGATCTCGCCGGCATTCATGTGGGAAATGACCGATTTGGAGAGTGCGTCGCTTGAGGAAAAGCCCGCCATCGCCATGCTCATATAGATGGCGCCTTCGGTATTGCGTGATCGCGGCATGCTGGAGATTCCCTTACCTTACAAGCTCTTTTAGAAGGGAACCGACAGCAAGGGAATCGGAGGAATGCCACACCTGCAATAATTCGATGCTGCAGCGCAGCGCAACCTAACGTTAGGGAAGGCAAATCCTTGTGCAGTTGCGGCAAATATTAGAAATATAAGGATAATTCCCAAATCTTCCGGTTGCGGATTAAGGTTGTATCAACCGATTCAGCGAAATATGCGACCACCTTCATGATGGAGGAGGCCGCCGAACCATCCGGAATGATTGCGGAGTGGACGGTACCATCAGTTTCAAGGCGCGCCTCAATGCACTTCATCGACCGACTTCTGCAAAGCCGTCGTATCGTCACCAAGGTCCTGCTGTTCGTCATCCCGCTCGTCGTGCTGATCGCCGGTGTCGGCATCCTCGGTTACCACACGGCCAATATCCTGAACGGCCACATGACGGTGACGCGTGCGACGATCGAAAATATCTCCGATTTCGAGAACCTGCAGGCGGCACTCCAGGAGTTCCTCTCCGATCCGTCGGATGCGAGCAAAGCCGGTTTCGGCAAGGCGATCGATGCGCAGGAAAGTGGCGTCGTGCGCCTGAACGGCTTGCTGAAGACCGGCGACCAGCGCAGCCAGCTGACCGAAGTCAGCGGCCTGGCGTCAGCCATGCGCAGACAGCAGGAGACGCTGTGGGGCCTGCGCCAGACGGAAGATGCGAGCGTTGCAGCCATTACAAGGACGGTGCAGGCGATTTCGGCTGCCGCAGAGGAAGCCGGTGGCCAGACCGATCTCGTGCGCGAGGATTTCACCGACAAGGAAGTCTTCGCCAAGGCGCTGCTCTACAATTCTGCCGCCTTCAAGTCGCTGACCGATATCATGGGCGCGATGCGCGTCGACATCCAGATGGGCTTTACGCCCGAGGAGCAGATCGAGGCCGCCCAGCAGCATATTGCCGAGATCCTGAAGCAGCTCGATATCGCCAAGGCCATGGTCTCCAAGGATGGCCAGCAGTTGATCGGGCAGGTGGCCGAGACAGCCGGCAAGCTCGACGCGCTCCTGAAGGGCAGCGGCACACCGGATGAGAAAGCCTCCGGCATGGCGCCGCTACTGACCGGCTTCGTCAATACCGAGGGGCAGATGACGCTGCAGTCGGCCAAGAACAGCGACACTGCGTCTGCCCGCTTCGTCAGCCTCGACAAGAGCATTGCCGAACAGCGCGAGCTTTTGACCTCGGTCGACCAGGTGCGCGACAACGCCGACCGGTTGCAGGTGCATGTCAGCCAGATGCTGAGCACACGTGATGGCGCCGCACGGGACGTGGTACTCGCAGATCTCAAGGCGCTCACCGAAACCGCCAAGAAGATCTCCGAACTCGGCGCCAATGATGCCGTCACGAAGGCTTTCGCGGACAAGGTTGCTCCGGCTGCCGCTTCGCTCACCTCCGGTTCCGCCGACATGCTGAAGGCGGCGGCGGATTGGAAGGCGGCGCGCCAGCAGTCATCCGAAATCCTCTCCGGCGCCATGGCCTCGCTTCGCCAGTTCGTCAGCCAGGCGCAGGAACTCGGCAAGGAAGACAGCGAGCGTTCGGCCAATGTTTCTGTCTTTGCGATGATCCTCGGGACGCTGCTGGCGATCATCGGCGGGCTGATTCTGGTCGAAACCCTGCGCGGCCCGCTGAAGCGCGTTTCAGACGTGATGACCCGGCTTGCTAATGGCGATCTCGAAGTTGCCATCGAAGGCCGTAACCGCGGCGACGAGATTGGCGACATGGTTCGCTCGGTCGCTGTCTTCCGTGATGCGGCTGTCGAAAACGTCCGGCTCGAGAAGGAGGCCGAAAGCGCGCGGGCGCTCTCAGCCGACGAGGCGAGCCGCCGCGCCGCCGAGCGCGCTCGCATCGAGGCCGAACAGAAGCAGGCGCTGAATGCGCTCTCCGACGTGCTGCAGCAGCTGGCACAAGGCAATCTGGAAATCGGCATGCGTCGCGATCTCGCCAGCGATTTCGTCGATATGGCGGATACCTACAATCATGCCGTCGAGGCACTCCGCCAGACGTTGGCCGATGTGCGCGGCGCCACCGTCGAGATCAAGGGCGGCACGGGCAACCTCGCGTCCTCGGCCGATGATCTTGCGCGCCGCACCGAACAGCAGGCGGCCGCACTCGAGGAGAGCTCGCGGGCGCTGCGGCACCTGAGCGATGTCGTGCGCTCCACCGCCGACCGCGCCAAGCAGACGGCGCAATCCGTCAACGAGACACAGGTTTTCGCGACCCGTTCCGGCGAAGTCGTCGCCAAGGCCGTCGATGCGATGGGCGAAATCAACCGGTCGTCCGAAAAGATCGCCACCATCATCGGCGTGATCGACGAGATCGCCTTCCAGACCAACCTCCTGGCGCTGAATGCGGGCGTCGAAGCAGCACGTGCAGGCGAGGCGGGTCGCGGCTTTGCAGTCGTGGCGCAGGAGGTGCGTGAACTTGCCCAGCGCTGCGCCAAGGCCGCCCGCGAGATCAAGGAACTGATCTCGGCGAGTTCCGGCCAGGTGCAGAGCGGCGTAGAGCTTGTCGAGGAAACCGGCCAGGCGCTCGCCGAAATCATCGCCCATGTCGGCGGCGTGCAGCGCCTCGTCGCCGAGATTTCGGCTGCGACAGGCGAACAGTCGACAGGCCTCCACGAGGTCAGCAAGGCGGTGCATGACGTGGAGCTCATCACCCAGCAGAATGCGGCGATGGTGGAAGAGAACAACGCCGAAATCCAGGGCCTGCGCCAGCGCGTCGACATGCTCTCGGACAAGGTCAACCGCTTCCGCACCGGTGACGAAGGCGAGGTGCATGGATATGGCCGCGCCGAGGGTCGCTGGACGGGCCGTGCTGCATAAGTCAATGCATCGGCTTGAGATCGGAAAGGGCCCGCGGTTTTCCAACCGCGGGTTTTTCTTTTGAACAATTTGGCGCCTGCGTCGTTTTCCAACCATGTCCAACAAAGGAGAACCGTGATGGATTGGAACCGTGTTGAAGGTAACTGGAAGCAGGTGAAGGGCAAGGTCAAGGAACAGTGGGGCAAGCTCACCGACGACGACCTTGACCAGATCAACGGCCGCCGCGAACAGCTTGAAGGCAAGCTGCAGGAACGCTACGGCCTCGCCAAGGACCGCATCCGCAGCGACGTCGATACCTGGTACAACGGCCAGACCTGGCACTGATAACAATCCGACATCAGAGTATTCCACTCAGAAAGACTTGGCCCCGCTGATGCGGGGCTTTTTTCGTGCTGGTTATCAGCCGCGGCAAAGCGGGTTGAGTCGATAGCCGAATCCTGATCTCCATTGGACATCTTGAAACGGCGCACAACGGATAGACGAGACATGAGTACCGCGGAAAAATCGGACCACTCGAACCCCGAACTGCCCATGGGATATTCTCCGGTTCCCAGGGGCAAGCTTGCAAACGCCGTCACCTGTCTGGAAATGACCGAGAAGCCGCTGCCGAGGGAGATCGGCAACACTGCGGGGCTTTCCCTGGAGAGGATGCTGGCGCCCGATCCGCAGACTTATCGGCAGCTCTTCCGGGCGATCGGTGAGGACTGGCTTTGGGTTTCCCGGTTGGTCATGGCCGATGAGGCGCTGAAAGCCGTCATCGGCGACCCCTTGGTGGAAATCTATGTGCTGCTCTCGAATGGCCTGCAAGCCGGAATGCTGGAGCTTGATTTCCGGCAGCCCGGCCAATGTGAACTGGTCTTCTTCGGGGTCGGAGAAAGCGCCATCGGAACAGGGGCGGGGCGCTATCTGATGAATCATGCTTTGTCCATCGCCTGGGCGCATCCGATCGAGCGACTCTGGGTCCACACCTGCCATTTCGACCACCCGAACGCGCTACCCTTCTATCAGCGGTCCGGCTTCAGCCCCTATGCCTTCATGGTCGAAGTCACGGATGATCCGCGGCTGACCGGAGTTTTGCCGCGGTCGGCGGCGCCGCATGTGCCCATCCTCGAGTAAGGCAATGCCAGGCGGAGAGGGCTCTTCGAAAGTTTCAGGATAGAAGGCTGTAAAGGTTCGTCGGCGCACCGTGGAGCATGACCTGGCCTTCGAAGCCGAAGCCGCATTTCTCTAGAACGCGGCGAGATGCGGGATTGGCCGGGCGCACCAACCCGATGATGCGGCGGGCACTCAGCTCTTCGAAGGCAAAGGCCAGTATGCCGCGAACGAGTTCGGTTGCGTAACCGTGTCCCCAGCTTCCGGGATCGAGATGATAGGAGAGGTTGAGACCCTCGAACTCGTTCGACACGGTGACCCCGCCAAAGCCGATCAGCTCACCATTGGCGATGACTGCAAAGCGGCCGAAGCTGTGTTGTTCCCAATGCGCCATGTCCTTCGCCAGCCGCGCGGCGCTTTCTTCAGGGCTGTCCGGCAGAGGCACGGGCCGGTGCACGACCAGTTCAGGCTTTGCGAACAGCTCCGTCAGAAAATGAAGATCCTCCATCGTCGGTGGGCGCAGCAGCAGCCTGTCGGTGCGGCGCGTCTCATTCATTGGAATATCATTGCCGTCAGCCATTCATGCTCCGCTTGGCAAAGGAAAGGCGCGGGGACAGGGAATAGCGATAACGATGTCCCGCCAGATAGCCTCTTCCTGTTCTCTCGTGCGGCGAAACATAGTCTCTCAACTCATGTAGCCGCCATCCAGCACCAGCGGACTTCCAAGCATGAAGGACGAGGCATCGGAGCAGAGCCACAGCACGCCTTCTGCAATCTCCTGCGGTGTGGCGATGCGGCCGATCGGCGTCTGGGCGATGATGGCGGCCGCAATATCGGCGCTCTTTTTCATAGAGGATTCGACGGGCGGGGTGCCGACCCAGCCGGGGCAGATCGCGGTAATGCGGAGACCCTCGCGGGCATATTCGAGTGCGGCACTCTTCGTCAGCCCGATGACGCCGTGTTTTGCGGCCGCATAGGCCGCACCGCCCGGAAAGCGATAGCCGCGCAGGCCGTCAACGGAGGAGTTGTTGATGATGACACCGCCGCCGTTCTTCTGCATGGCCGGGATCTGATAGCGCATGCAGAGGAAGACCGAGGTCAGGTAGCCGTCGATGGTCTTGCGCCAGGCATCCTCGCCGAGGCTTCCAACCGGTGCGCCGCGTCCGCCGCTGCCGCCATTGTTGAAGGCGTAGTCGATCCGACCATGTTGCTTGACGATGCCGGAGATCAGCCTTTCCACAGACTTGCCATCAGCCACGTCGCATTCAACCCAACTGGCGCTGCCATCCGGCAGGCTGGCAAGCGCCTGTTTTGCGCGTTTCTCGTTGCGACTGGCGATGATGACGGTGGCACCCTCGCGGGCAAAAGCCTGTGCGGTCGCAAGGCCGATGCCGGCCGATCCGCCGGTGACGAGGGCTATCTTGCCCTGCATTTCGGGATAACGTTTTGGGCTGGTGTCAGTGGGCATTCGGCGATTCCATGTTCACACAGTCATGCCATATGAGCGTGCCTTGCGGCTCACTGCAAGATCAGGTGCTCGATGGCTGAAGGGAGGGCGCCATGCATGGCTCAGGGCGTTCAACGCTGCAATCGATTGCTCCCGCTTCGCGGGACCGCATCTCAGCCCCCGGTGACACTCATATGCCGGGCAACGGCCGGGCGCTTGTGGGTGCGGTCGATGATGAAATCGTGGCCCTTGGGCTTGCGCGTGATGGCCTCGTCGATGGCCGCATGGAGCAGGCCGTCGTCTTCGGTGGCGCGCAATGCCGCGCGCAGGTCGGCGGCGTCGTTCTGGCCGAGGCACATATAGAGCGTGCCGGTGCAGGTGAGGCGCACGCGGTTGCAGCTCTCGCAAAAATTATGGGTGAGCGGCGTGATGAAGCCGAGGCGGCCGCCGGTTTCCGCGACCCGGACATAGCGGGCAGGGCCGCCGGTCTGGTAATCGATATCGGCAAGCGTGAATTGCCGTTCCAGATCGGCACGCAGTTTTGAGAGCGGCAGGTACTGGTCGGTGCGGTCTTCTTCGATCTCGCCCATTGGCATGGTTTCGATGACGGTCAGATCCATGCCGTGGCCATGTGCGAAGCGCAGCATGTCGGGCATTTCCGCTTCGTTGAAATCCTTCAGCGCCACGGCATTGAGCTTGATCTTCAGCCCGGCCTTCTGGGCGGCGTCGATGCCTTCCATGACCTTGGCGAAATCGCCCCAGCGGGTGATCTTTCGGAATTTCTCCGGATCGAGCGTATCGAGGGAAACATTGATGCGGCGCACGCCGCAGTCATAGAGCTCCTCGGCGTGGCGGGCGAGCTGCGAGCCGTTGGTGGTGATCGTCAACTCGTCGAGACCGGAGCCGACCTGGCGGCCAAGCTGGCGTACCAGGTACATGATGTTCTTGCGCACAAGCGGCTCGCCACCGGTCAGGCGAATCTTGCGCACGCCCTTGGCGATGAAGGCGGAACAGAGCCGGTCGAGCTCTTCCAGCGTCAAGAGATCCTTCTTCGGCAGGAAGGTCATGTTTTCCGCCATGCAATAGGTGCAGCGGAAGTCGCAGCGGTCGGTGACGGAAACGCGTAGATAGGTGACGGCACGCCCGAAGGGGTCGATCATCGGCGCTGCATCCGCTACCAGCGGCGAGGCATTGCCTATCGTTCCGACTATGGTGTTCACGTCAATCTCCGTACTCTCCTTAATGTGGGCATATGCTATTGTGGCGTCAAGGGAAACAGCTTTCGGCGCCACGGCAAATTACGCTTGCGCCGAAAAAGATCAGCGCCTACTCCTCGCAGAAGAAGAGGACATAACGATGAGCGATATCTGGCCCACCGAACTCCGGGTTTCGAAAGACCGCCAGAGGCTGGTGGTAAGCTTCAATGACGGGCAGAGCTTCGATCTCTCGGCCGAGCTTCTGCGCGTGCTGTCGCCCTCGGCCGAGGTTCAGGGGCATGGGCCGGGGCAGAAGGTCACGGTGCCGGGCAAGCACAATGTCGCCATCATCTCAATGATCCCGACAGGCAATTATGCCGTGCGCATCGGCTTCGACGACATGCACGATACCGGCATATATACCTGGACCTATCTGCGCGAACTCGGTGAGCGCGGCTTCGAGCTTTTCTCCGCCTATGAGGAAGAGCTGAAGGAAAAGGGAATGAGCCGCGACGTGGCGGAAAAACCAAGATAATCTTCAATATCAGGCGAAGGGGCGACGAGGGGGCACATGACGGAAACGCATAAAAAGAGCTGGCTGCGAGCCCACGGGCATACCGGCAGCAGGGTCACATTCCTGGAACTCTTCTTCGATCTCGTTTTCGTCTTTTCCATTTCACAGCTGTCGCATGCGCTCTTTGCGCATTACACGCTGCTGGGCGCCGCCGAAGCCGCACTGATGATGTTTGCCGTCTGGTGGGTGTGGATCTTCACCGCCTGGGCGACGAACTGGCTCGACCCCGAGCGCATGCCGGTGCGATCCTTGCTGATCGTGATGATGATGCTCGGCCTCATTCTTTCGGCCTCCATTCCCGAAGCTTTCGGCGAAAAGGGCCTGCTCTTCGCCTCAGCCTACTTACTGATGCAGGTCGGCCGCTCGGCCTTCACTGCCTATGCGATGCGGGCTGCAGGCCGTTCGGCCACGCTCAACTTCGTGCGCATTACCGCCTATTTTGCCGTTTCCGGCATATTCTGGATCGCTGGCGGGCTGCTGGAGCATGAAGCACGGCTGATCTGCTGGGTCATCGCGCTCGCCATCGAATATTGCGGGCCGGCGCTCTCCTTTGTCGTGCCTGGCCTCGGCAGATCGAATGCGGCGGAATGGGATGTTTCCGGCGCGCATATGGCGGAGCGTTGCGCGCTTTTCATCATCATCTGCCTTGGCGAAGCGATCCTGGTGTCCGGTCGCACCTTCTCCGAAATGGAATTCTCCGCCATGACCGGCGTGGTTTTCCTGATCGGTTTCATTGGCACGGTCGCCATGTGGTGGCTCTATTTCCGCTTCGGCCATGAGCGCGCGGCGCACCGCATCGAGCACACGGATACGCCTGGCAGTATCGCACGGCAGGCCTTCACCTATGCGCATATTCCTGTTCTCGCAGGCATCATCGTGCACGCTGTGGCGGTGGAATTCATGTTCGAACATCCGCATGAGACGGGCAGCCTCGCCATTGCCGCTTCCGTGCTCGGCGGCTCCGGCCTCTTCCTGATCGGAAATCTCTGGTTCAAGGGCGCCACCAGCGGCCGTCTGCCGCTTTCCCATCTCGCCGGCATCGTCATCCTGATCCTCTGCGCCTTCTTTGCGCCGTTCATACAGGTCTATGTAATGGGCATTCTGGCGGCGCTGGTGCTGATTATCGTGGCGGCCTGGGAGTACAAGTCGCTGACGCGGGCGCCGGCCGGGCCGGCGTTGCATTAGAGAGTCCGGCATCGCAAAAGGTCATGCATCACGCAGAAACTCCTGCGGTGTAACGGCAAGCCCTTCCAGCCAGCGATTGCCGCGCTCGTATAGAGCTTCCACCTGTTTGCCCTTCAGGCCCGGCATATCGCGCTTTACACGATATCCGATCTGCTCCTGTATATAGGCGAGATGCCGATATCCTTCCGGAAATGCCTGCAGCACCTCTCGGTCGATCCCGAGTATATCGGCGGGCGAAAGAGGATCGATCCTGTCTTTCTCATAGATCGGCTGCCGGATGACGATTGCCCAGCGGTCATTTCTCTTTTCGAGGAAGTCGTAGAAGCGCCCGGTGCAAACCACGTCGCAAGGGCAACCGTGAACCGATGCCCGCTGGGAGATCGTCATCTTGGTCTGAGCTATCGCCCGATGCGCTCTGATGTCGATCGAACTGCCGCCGAGAAAATGGAGGATGCTTACGCCTTTGTTCCAGCCATCCCGGCTGACACGGATAAACTCCGTTGCAGGCCCTTGGAACCAAGTCGCCATCATCCAGGCGTCGTCGTGCCATACGGTCTGGAAACGCTCCCAATGACCGGCATCCCGCCAGATCGCCCAGTTCTGAAGAAGCTCGTTTATTGCAAGCTTGTCATCCCATGCCGGCATCTTCACTACCCCCGCTTGTGTGCTGCAAGCCTCGAAGATAGCTCCGGGCTCAATCCTCGTCACGCAGATCCTGCAGCAGCACGGTGATGATGCGCTCCATCGAGTCGGCGGTCGCCATGCATTGCTCGATCGGCTCGTCCGAGAGCACACGGTCGATGAGGCTGGTCTGGATGGCCATGGCTTCCTCGCTCAGCTTTCGCCCCTCCGGCGTCAGATAGAGGCGCAGCACGCGCTTGTCGCGCTCGTCGTCGCGGCGAAGGATCAGGCCGCGCTTTTCCATCTGTGGCAGGAGCATGCTCATATTGGAGCGGCCGACCAGCAGCTTACGGGCCAGCTCCTGCTGCGAAATGCCTTCGAAGCGGTAGAGATTGACGAGAATATCGAGATGCGGGGGCTTGATATCGAGATCGGAAAGCGAGCGCGCCAGGGATTGTTGCATGAGCTGGCAGGCGCGAGCCACCGCGATCCAGCTGCGAAAACGCGGATGATCCCAGGGTAGGGATTGATTTTTGTTCATCGTTGTACTTTATTGTTCAGTGTTGAACATTATTGGAATCCCATCATGGCAAAATTTGCGCTTGAGGTCACCCGCCTCGGATTTTCGCTCATGCAATCCGTTTCTCCGCGTCTTGCCGGCGAAGCGGCCTTCCGGCTGTTCTGCCGAACGCCATCCGTCAAGCCGAAAGGCGAGAAAGCGAAGGCGGCGCATGCGGCGGGTGTTGCCAGGCTCGCAGGCGCGGAACGCTTCCTGCTGCCGGTCGCGGGTAAGCGCCCCCATGCCTACCGGCTGAATGGCGGGGCGCTCGGCCGGCGCAAGCGTTACCTCGTCACTCATGGCTGGGGCTCCGGCATGGCCTATATGGCCGATCTGGTGACGACGCTGGCGGATACCGGCGCGGAAGTGATCGCGCTCGATTTTCCCGGCCACGGTCGCGCTGGCGGACGCTTCCTGCATATGGGGCTGGCGGTCAAGGCGATTGCAGCGGCGGAAGCGCGCTTCGGCCGCTTCGATGCCGTCATCGGCCATTCCTTCGGTGGTGCTGCGCTCGTGGTCTCGGCCTCCGCCATACTGCCGGATGTAAAACCCGTCTCGACCGAGCGCATGGTGCTGATCGGCTCGCCCAGCGAGATGCAATGGCTGTTTACCGATTTCGGCCGGATGCTGCGGCTGAAGCCGGCCGCGCAGGCAGCGCTCGAGGATGTCGTGCAGCGTGTCACCGGTCGCAGACTTGAGGATTTCGACGCGGGAAAAACGGCCGCAGGCATCGGCAAGCCGGTGCTGGTCATCCACGCCGAGGACGACAAGGAAGTCGGTGCCTCCCATGCGCGGCGTTATGCGGCCTCGGGCGGGCAGGTGCGGCTGTCCTGGGCGAACGGTTTTGGCCACCGGCGCATCATCTCGGCCGCCCCAGTTCTTGACGAAGTCGCGGCATTTCTGGCTGAGGGAGACATCAAGAAACCTGCTGAGATCATTCCGATTTTTGAGCTTCCGGCGCGCCGCGCATCGGTGTAGCGTCCGGCCGGTCGCGGGGCAGGCGGCCGCCAACAGGACGGGGTAGCGATGAAGATCATCAGCAGTATCGAAGAGCTCAACGAAATCTATGGCGCGGGCCTGTCGCAGGCATCCGTCGACAAGGTGACGAAACGGCTGACACCGCTCTATCGGCATATGATCGAGATCTCGCCCTTTACGGCGCTTGCCACAGTCGGCCCGGAAGGGCTCGACTGCTCGCCGCGCGGCGATATCGGCGGCGTGGTGCGTATCATCGACGACACGACACTGCATCTTCCCGACTGGCGCGGCAACAACCGCGTCGATTCGCTTTCCAACATCGTGCGCGATCCACGCCTGTCGCTGATGTTCCTCATTCCCGGCTCGAATACCGTGATGCGCATCAACGGCCGCGGCGTGGTGTCCAACGACGAGGCGCTGCTTTCGAGTTTCGAGATGGATGGCAAACATCCGCGCACGGTCATCGTCATCAGCATCGTCGAGGTCTATTTCCAGTGCGCGCGTGCGGTGATGCGCGCCGAGCTGTGGAATGCGGAGCACTTCGTCGACCCCGCGAATCTGCCGACGCCTGGGCAGATGCTGAAGGATGCGGTGGGGGATTTCGATCATGAGACTTATGATCGGGAATGGCCGGTGCGGGCCGCCAAGACGATGTGGTGAGGTGAGGGTAAGGCGGGGTTTTTAGAGGGTCCGAACCGGCCAAGCGATAGCACCGAATTGGGCAGCCTCTAAGCCGCCACTCTCCTCGGAAAGAGCACAGCGTCCGGCGCCGTCCTGACCCCATCGACGACAAGCGGCGTCCCATAGACATCAGGCACCTCAATCCCAAGCCTTGAATGCAGTGCCTCCGCCGAGCGCGGCAGAAACGGCAGGAGGCAGCGCGCAACGACTGCCAACCCATAAACCTGCTCCGCGAGGCAACCACCAAGACGATCAACTGTCGCCTGCCGTTCTTCGGGCGTGATGTCACCAAGTAGCGCCTTCGCATCCGCCCATGGGGCACGCTTCGCAAAACGACGGTTCGCCTCGCCGACAAAAGCGAAGATATCAGCAAGACCGACATGCAGCTCATAGGTATCGAAAGCCGCAGCCACCTTCGCTGGAAGCCGCGCCGCCTCCTGTGTAAAATCGCTCTCCTGCAGCGGAGGAACGACCCCACCGAAGGCAGATGAGACAAGCGCCAGCACCCGGTTGGCGAGATTGCCGAGCTGGCCGCCGAGCTCTCCTGTCCAGGCGGCTTCCAGACGCTCAGCCGAGAAGTCGCCATCATCGCCCGAGCGAATATGCCGGAGCAGGTAATAGCGCAGGGCATCCGGCGTGCCATAAGCATCGATGACGCTATTGGGGTCGATGCCATTGCCGGCGGATTTGCCGATCTTTCTGCCGTCGACCGTCACATAGCCATGCACCAGGGTCGACGACGGCGGCGGCAGGCCTGCCGAGAGCAGGATGGCCGGCCAGTAGATGGTATGGAATTTCGAGATGCCCTTGCCGACGACGTGGATGCGCTCACCGCTGGCGGTCCAATAGCGATTGAAGAGCTCCTCATAGGTGCCGTAGCCGAGCCCCGTCAGGTAGTTGGCCAGCGCATCGAACCAGACATAGACGACTTCATCGCTATCAGGCACGGGAACGCCCCAACCGCGCGCCCGCTCGGCGCTGCGCGAGACGCTGATGTCGTCAAGGCCTCGACGCAGCAGCGCCAGCACCTCGTTGCGCCGGTGGGCCGGAACGATGGAGAGTTCACCGGTTTCGATCAGTTGCAGGATGCGGTCGCCATAGCGCGAGAGGCGGAAGAACCAGTTCTCTTCCCGGACGAGTTCAAGCGGGACGCCGTGCTCAGGGCAGCGGCCGTCAACGAGGTCCGAGGGCTCGTAGAACTGCTCGCAGCCGACGCAATAGAGGCCTTCGTAGGCTTTGCGATAGAGGTCGCCATTGTCGGCGCAGGCGTTCCACAAGGCATGCACGCAGGCGACATGCCTCGGGTCGCGCGAGGTACGCACGAACTCGTCGTTGGAAATATCGAGGCGTGTCCCGAGCCGCTCGAAGCGGTCGGCGTTGGCGTTGACGAAATCCGCCACGGGCAGACCGGCGGCTTCGGCCGAGCGGACATTCTTCAGGCTGTTGTCATCGGTGCCGCACTGGAAGCGCACATTGCGGCCGAGCAGGCGGAAATGGCGCGCATAGGCATCGGCCTGCACGAGTTCGAGCGCAAAGCCCACATGCGGGGCGGCGTTCACATAAGGGATCGAGGTGGTGATATAGGTGTCCGGCTTGTTCATCGGTTGATCCTTTCGAGGCTGTTTGCCCGCGAGACGGATCGCCAAATGAAAAGACCGCCTCAAGGGCGGTCGCTGGTGCATTCTGGACGCACGAAACCCGCCACGCTATGAGCGCGGCATCATCATCGCTGAGGTGCTGATTGCGGTTCTGTCCATGGAGAAGTGGTATCATTTGGGGCCGGTTTGGACAAGCGGGCTGTTTTCGGCGCGTTGTCAGCTATGCTGCGCTGGCTTGATGGGATTGCGTAGAGGACGCGATGGCGATGGAAAGCGTGAGAACCGGTGGCTGCGCGTGTGGCGCAGTCAGGTACGAAGTCGAAGGCGAGCCGTATCAGTCCGGGCTCTGCCACTGCACAAAATGCCGGAAGCTGACCGGTTCCATCTTTTCGGCAACGGCGAACTGGCATGGCTCGAAGTTCAAGATGGACGGCGAGATCAGCATCTACGACAAACGGTCGTTCTGCCCGATCTGCGGCTCGCGGCTGTTCTTCATGCTCGATGACGCCGTCGAAGTCTTTATCGGCACCCTGGATCAGGCACCGAACGACATCCACCCCATGGTCGAGGTCTGGACCATCCGCCGCGAACCCTGGCTGCCACAGGTTCCAGGTGTCCGGCTTTATGATGAAGACGAGCACGCGGCGTCAGATTGGTAGGCACGCTGGTCGTCAGTAAAACGTCGATTTGAAGGGAACGATCGCCGAGCCCATCGCAGCGGCGTCGCCTGATATGTCTGACACGATGAGCTTGGGGTGTGGACGGGCGACGCCGTAGCGCGGGCGGCCGAAAAGTTCGGTGCGTTCGCTCAACATCTGCGCCAGTCCCGGTGGTACCTGGCCGCCGAAGACGATCGCCTGCGGGTCGTAGATCGCCCAAATGGCGTTGACGAGACGGTTATAGGCGGGCGTGATCTCGTCGACCCATTCCACCACGCCCGGCCATTTCGGATCGAAATTCCTGCGCAGATACGGGATCGACGGCACGTCAATATTGTGGCGCTTGAGCCTCTCCAGAAGCAGCTGCAGGGCGGGGCGGCGGCCAGTCTCTTCGTCGTCAAACATCCCCGAGAATTCCCCGGCATTGCCATTGCCGCCGAGTAGCAGTTCGCCGTCATGTATCAAGCCGCCGCCGAAACCGTAATTGAAGCTCAGATAGGCGAAGTGCTTGATGAAGCGGCCGGCGCCGAACATCGCCTCGGCGACAGCGCCGGCGCTGCCGCCGTTCAACAGCCAGACGGGCTTTTTGAAGCGATCGCTCAGAAGCGGCCCAAGCTCGATCAGCGACCATTCATGCAGCGGCATCGAGGCATTGTATTTTGTCCCGGAGATCAGAGCGCCGGCAATACCGAAGCCGATGCCGAAGAAAGTCTCGTCATCGAGGCCGTTCAGCTGCTGCAGTTCGGCAATGCGTGCTTGCACGCGATCCAGCGCCTGGTTCATGCCCAGCTCCCTCAGCGAGATGTCGCTTTCGCCGAGCACATTGCCTGACAGGTCCACCAGGCAGATGTCGACCACGTCGGAATTGACGGAAATGCCGATCGAATAGGCGTGGCGGCCGTTGAGCCTGAGCATCGGGCTCGGCTGGCCGCGGCCGAGGCCGGGCTTCGGGGACCCCAGAGAAACGATGCCGCGCTCGACGAGCTGGTCGATGATGCGATGGACCGATTGCTGGGTCAGATCCGTATGGCCGGTGATCTCGGATCGTGACAGGCCGGGATTGCGCCAGATGAGCTTCAGCAGGCTGCGTTCATTCGCGGAAACGACAATTTCCTCTCCCGGACGCCGGAATCGGGATGCAATCAACGGTTCTGGAAAATAAGGCATGACGCACCTCGAATATACCACAAAAGTGTAACTGTAACGCAGATGGCAACCGCAGGTGCTTGCATAAAGGGCTTCTCGCCCTCAATCAAGTCGGACCACGTCATCGATTTGTTACACATAAAGTGTATTAAGCCGGCCGTTCACGATCCGGACGCTGATCCGGCGGGTCTTAAATTCAGGCGAGGGCAAAATGAAGATTTCCATTCTGGTGGCTGCGGCCGCCCTGATGACGGCTGCGTGCTCTTCTGCGCAGGCTGCCAATTTCGAATTCTGGTACGGCAATACGGGGAGCGTCGAGAAGGCGATTCTGGCACAATGCGACGCCTTCAATGCGTCGCAGTCGGCCAATCACGTCACCTGCGTCGGGCAGGGCAGCTACGAAGTTTCCATGCAGAAGGCGATTGCCGCCTACCGTTCCAACAAGCATCCGGTGCTGATCCAGTTCTTCGATGCCGGCACGCTCGACCTGCTGCTGTCGGACGCCGTCGTTCCGGTTCAGGACGTGCTGCCCGATGTCGACTGGAACAATTACATCAAGGGCGCGCGCTCCTATTACGAAACGTCAGGTGGCAAGCTCTATTCGCAGCCCTACAATTCCTCGACGCTGCTCTTCTACGTCAACAAGACCGAACTCGAAAAAGCCGGCGTCACCGAGATGCCGAAGACCTGGGAAGACATTATCGAGGCTGCCCGCAAGCTGAAAGCTGCCGGCAACGAGTGCCCCTATGTCACCAATGGCGAGCCGTGGTCGATGTTCGAGCAGTTCTCCGCCCGTCACGGCCTGCCGATCGCTTCCAAACACAATGGCTATGACGGTCTCGATGCCGAATATGTCTTCAACACCACTTTCTTTGCCAAGCACCTGCAGAACCTGATCGACTGGCGCAAGGAAGGCCTGGTGAAGATCGCCAGCGATACCAAGGCCGGCAATTACACCGCCGCCTTCAATTCCGGCGAATGCGCCATGATGGAAAATTCCTCCGGCTCCTACACGGACTCGTCCAAGGCCTTTGCCGGCGAGTATGAACTCTCCGTCAGCCTGACGCCGATGTACAAGGGTTACGAGCGCCACAACACCTTCGTCGGCGGCGCCTCCATCTACATCATGAAGGGCCATGACCAGGCCCAGATCGATGGCGCCAAGGCCTTCCTCGATTTCCTGCGCAAGCCCGAACAGCAGATGTTCATGACGGCTTCGACCGGCTACGTACCGGTCACCAACGACGTGCTCGATGCCATCGCCAAGAGCCCTGATGCCGGCACCACCAAATATGCGACGGCGGGCGTCGGCATCGAATCCATGAACGAGCCCGGCACCCCCGACACCCGCGGCATCCGCCTCGGCTTCTACGTGCAGTTCCGCTCGATCCTAATCGAAGAAACGCAGAAGGCGTTTGCCGGCACGCAGACCGCACAGGCATCGCTCGACAGTGCCAAGAAGCGTGGCGACGAGCTGCTGCGCCGCTTCGAGCAGACCTACAAGACGGCAAAGCTGCCCTGATCTATCTCCGGTGCGGCGCTCCCCCGTCGCCGCACCGGCTTTTCTCGAAATGGACATGCGTGATGTCGTCGGAATCCTCGCTTTTCAGCCATCGCTGGCTGCCGCTGCTGCTTGCCGCACCCTTGCTGCTGCTGATCCTCATCTTCTTCTACGCGCCGATCATCCAGGCCTTCTACTGGTCCTTCTTCCTGGAAAGGCCGTTCGGCGGCGGGTCGGAGTTCGTCGGCTGGGATAATTTCCGCCGGGTGCTTGCCGATCCGGAATTCTGGGATGCCGGCTGGCGCACGATCCTCTTCATGGTCTTCGCCTCGTCGCTGGCGGTCGCTCTGCCGCTGATCCTGGCGGTGGCGGCCGACCGGAAAATCCGCCTGTCGCTGACGGCCCGCAACGTGCTGGTCTGGCCGAAGGGTGTGGCGGGCGCCTCGATCGGCGTCGTCTTCGCCTTCATCTTCAATCCCTTCGTCGGCATTCTGGCGCCGATCAACCATTTCTTTCCGGGCGCCTGGGCGCCGGGCCTCAATGGCACCGATGCTTTCATCACGCTGATCGTCGCCCACGTGTGGGGCGGCATTCCCTTTAATTTCGTCATCCTGCTCGCCGGGCTGCAATCCATTCCGCGCACCATGTTTCAGGCAGCCGCCATGGATGGCGCTGGGCCATGGCGGCGCATCTTCGATGTGCAGCTGCCGCTGATCATGCCGCAGCTCTTTCTGACGCTGGTGCTGGAATTCACAGAGAGCGTCACCTCGGCCTTCGCGCTGATCGACACGATTACCAAGGGCGGACCGGGCGGCTCCACCAATCTGCTCGTCTACAAGATCTATACCGACGGCTTCAGCGGTTACGATCTCTCCGGCGCGTCCACCCAGACGGCCATCCTGATGGTCTTCGTCGTCATCCTCACCGCCGCGCAGTTCCTGCTTCTCGGCCGCAGCATCAATTACGAACGGTAAGGGCCAGCCATGATCGAAAACGCTCGCTCGCTCAATTTCGCCGCCAGCGCCATCCTGGCTGTCGGTATCATCTTCATTCTCGGGCCGCTCTACCTGACGCTCGCCAATGCATCGCAACCTTATGAATTCCTGCTGCGCAACGGGCTTGCCTGGTATCCGGGCGACCAGTTCATCGCCAATGTGATGCGCGTCTTCACCGAGACCCGCATCCCGATCCAGATGCTGAACAGCATGCTGGTGGCCTTTTACGATGCCTTCTTTACCTGCGCGCTTTCCTTTCTCGCTGCCTATGCGCTCGTCTATTTCCGCATCCGCTGGGCAGGTATCGCCTTCGCGGTGATCCTCGCGACGATCATGCTGCCGATCGATATCCGCGTCATCACCACCTATCAGTTGGCGGCGAACATCTTCTCGCCACTGAATGCGCTGCTCGATCTCACCGGCGCCAATGCGCTGATCGAAAGCCTGTTCGGCGCACCTGTTCATCTCGAACTCAGCGTGCTCGACACGCATTTCGGGCTCGTGGCACCACTGGTTGCACATGGAACCGGCACCTTTCTGTTCCGGCAGTTCTTCCGCACGCTGCCAGCCGATCTCTTCAAGGCGGCGCGCATGGATGGGGCAGGGCCGATCCGCTTCCTCTTCCATATCCTGCTGCCGATCTCGCTCAGCAGCTTTGCAGCGCTCTTCGTGCTGACCTTCCTCAGCGGCTGGACACAATATCTCTGGCCGCTCGTTGCCGCCTCCAAGCCCGAGATGACAACGGCAGTCGTCGGTCTGGCGCGGCTCGCACCCGACATGGAAGGCGAAATCCCTGATTTTCCGATGATCATGGCTGGTGTCGTGGTCGTCTCGGTCATTCCCCTTGCGATGATTGCGCTGCTGCAGCGTTACCTAGTGCAAGGCCTTGTTCTTTCGGAGAAATGACGTGAACGCCATCGATACCGCCATCCGCACCGCGGCCACCAACATCACGCTTGCAGGCGTCACCAAGGCCTATGACACAAAGGCCGTCGTTATTCCGCCGCTCGATGTCGAGCTTCGCGCCGGCGAATTCACCGTCGTTCTCGGCCCGTCAGGCTGCGGGAAATCCACGCTGCTGCAGATGATTGCGGGGCTCGAAGCCGTCAGCGGCGGCAAGATCCTGTTCGGCAATCGCGAGGTACAGGGCCTGGAGCCGAAGCAGCGCGGCTGCGCCATGGTTTTTCAGAATTATGCGCTCTATCCGCATATGACCGTGTTCCAGAACATGGCCTATAGCCTGAGGGTCGCCGGCCTGCCGAAAGCCGAGCGTCAGGAGCGGGTCGGCGCTGTCGCCGAAATGCTCGGACTTGCCGCCTATCTCGATCGCAAGCCGGGGCAGCTCTCGGGCGGGCAGCGCCAGCGCGTGGCGATCGGCCGGGCGATCGTGCGCGAGCCCGGCGTGCTTCTCTTCGACGAGCCGCTTTCCAACCTCGATGCACAGCTGCGCCACGACATGCGCGTCGAACTTGCCGATTTGCATCGGCGCATCGGTGCGACTACGGTCTTCGTTACCCATGACCAGGTGGAGGCCATGACGCTTGCCGACCGGATCCTCATCCTCAACAAGGGCAGCGTCGAGCAGTTCGATACGCCGAAGGCGATCTATCATCGCCCGGCCTCGGTCTTCGTCGCAAAGTTCATCGGCGCGCCGCCCATGAATATCCTGCCGGTGACATCAGACGGCTCTGTGCTGCGCCTGGCGGACGGGCAGGCGGTTACGGGATACCACAAATCCGGCTCGTTCCAGCTGGGCATCCGCCCCGAGGATATCGCCGTTGAGACAAACGGCGCGATCAAGGGCCGGCTCAGGCATTTCGAAGATCTCGGCTCGCATGCGGTGCTTGCGGCCGATCTTGCCGGCACTTCCATCCGTATCGCCACACCCTTCGGCGCCGATATCAATCCCGCCACAGAGCTTTCCTTCTCCTTCCCACGATCCCGGTTGCACCTGTTTGACAGTGAGACAGGTCGCACCATTGCGGATGCATTCGCCGACCATTGAAAGACCTCTTCATGAACTACACTGACTATGTGCGGGACCCGGGCAGGGACTGCGCAATCGTGGCGCATCGCGGCATATGGCGCGATGCTCCCGAAAACAGCCTTGTTGCCATCGAAGCGGCGATCCACGCCGGCTGCGATGTCGTCGAGGTCGACGTGCGCCGCAGTGCGGATGGCGGCCTCTTCCTGCTGCATGACAAGACGCTGCAACGCATGGCCGGCATCGATGAGGCACCGGAGGCGATTACATCCGCGCGCCTTGCCAGCCTCGCACTGAAGAATCGCGATGGCGGCGAACAGAACGAGATGACCAGTGAAAAACTGCCGAGCCTGCGGCATCTCTTCGAGCTCACGCGAGATCGCATCTTCCTGCATCTCGACGTGAAGGACCGGGCCATCATCCCTGAAGTCATCGCCTGCGCCCGCGATATGGGCGTTGAGGCCCAAGTGGATTTTTGGGGCAATCTCCGCTCGGCAGAAGACCTTGCCTGGATACGCGAGACGGTCAGCCCGCACGGCGTGCTGTTCATGGCCAAGTCACGGATCGGCGCTACGCATGCTGAAGCCGAGCTGGATCTGCTGTTCCAGCTTTCACCTGATGTCTGTGAAGTTTGCTTCGACCACATCGAGGATATCGCCGCTCTCCACGCCCGCGCCCGCCAGACGGGCATGGCGCTCTGGGCAAACACGCTCGATTCCGTGGCCTTTGCCGGCTTCACCGATACGGCGGCCATGCAGGATCCCGGCGCCATCTGGGGCCGGCTTATCGAAGCCGGCATCTCGCTGATCCAGACCGATGAACCGGTCGCACTGAAATCATATCTCGCCAGCCGCCGTGGCTGACACATAAGGACGTAAACATGAGCTACAAAGACTTCATCGCCGAGCCGAATCGCAGCTGCGCCATCGTCGCCCATCGCGGCGCCTGGCATGGCGCGCCGGAAAACAGCCTGGCCTCCATCGAAAAGGCCATCGCTGTCGGCGCCGATATCGTCGAGATCGATGTGCGCAAGAGCGCCGATGGCGAGCTTTTCCTGATGCATGACGACACGCTCCTGCGCATGGCCGGCATCGACCGCGACGCCGAGACCTTCACCATGGCCGAACTGCAGGCGATCACGCTGCGCGAAGACAATGGCGGTGAGCACCGCGCCACCACCGACCAGCGCATTCCGACGCTGAAGCAGGTTTTTGAAACCATTCGCGGGCGCATCTTTGCCGATCTCGACCTGAAGGATCGCGGTCTGTTTTCGGAAGTGGCGGTCTGCGCCCGCGAGATGGGCGTGGCCTCCTCCGTCGACCTGAAGACAACAGTCATGACCCGCGAAGATCTCGCATGGGTACGAGCCCAGCACATCGAGGGCGTGCCCTTCATGGCGATGGCGCATTTCACCGCCGCCGGTATCCATGAGACGCTTTCGCTGCTCTCGGAAATCCGGCCCTTCATGTGCGAGCTGCGCTTCGATCAGCTCAACACGATCGCAAACAACCAGCAGCTCTTCCGGGATGCCAATATGGCGATCTGGTTCAACACGCTGGATATGGCCGCAAGCGGCGAATGGATCGACACGAGGGCGCTCACCGAGCCCGACGCCATCTGGGGCCGCCTCATGGATGCCGGCATCAGCACTATCCAGACCGACGAGCCGGCCGCGCTGCGGGCCTATATCGAGGCGCGGAAAGCGGCGCAAAATCCCGTAGCAACCCGCGTCGCCGGTTGATCCTCTGCCGATCTGCGGGCCACCCGCCGACGCGTGGTGGCCCGCATCTTCCGCATTCGGGCCGCCCGACACAGTGAGTCTAGGAGTCCGTCCTGAAATTCAGATCTGCTGGTGACGTATCCTTTCGGCGCGATCGTCCGTCTTGGTTATTGTTGGCGGTCGTCCTCGACATCGCCCCCTAACAAATTGGAGCGTGACAATGGATAGCAAGCAGAGCTTGGCAAACAAGATATACTACGAAACGAACGCAGAGGCTTGGCGCAGCGGTCGAGAATTGCCGCCGGAGGCCTCCGAGTGGTCCGTTCTGACGGCGGAACCGGGCGGCGTCGATTACGTCGAGACGAACCTCGGAGACAAGACTGCGCTGTGGGTGCAGCCAAAACTGGCGGCCAGGGATCGGGTCATGCTTTATGTGCACGGCGGTGGATATGTCGGCGGATCGATCTGGACGCATCGCAAGATGGTCGGACACCTCGCCAAGGCGGTTGGCTGTTACGCTTTGATCGTCACTTACGACTACTCGTTTCAGAGCAAGTTCCCGCGGCAAATCGAGCAGGTCGTAACCGCGTTCGAATGGCTGGCCGAGCAGGGTATCGGGCCGGAGCACACTATCGGTGCAGGCGATTCCGCTGGCGCAGGCCTGATCATTGCAGCCGCGATGAAACTCCGTGATGCGGGACGTCCGCTGCCGGCCGCGCTCCTCAGCATCTCTGGCTGGCATGATCTGTCGGCAAGTGGCCTCTCTTACGACGCTAACCGCGAAAAGGACGCTTTCTTCCAGAAGGCGACCGTGGATATGCTGGCAGCACAAGTGCTCGGAGGGGCCGATGCTCGAAATCCATTCGCCAGCCCAATCTTTGCCGATCTCAACGGCCTGCCGCCGATCTGTCTGCAAGCGGGCGAAGACGAAACCCTGCTTGACGACAGCCGAGTACTCGCGGACCGTGCGAAGGCCGCGGGCGTCGAGGTGCGCTTAGAGGTATTTCCGGGGATGCTGCACTCGTTCCAGATGATGGCTGGCCGCGCTCCCGAAGCCGACGATGCGATAGAGCGGTTTGCACAGTGGGTTCGCCCCAAGCTCGGCCTGACCGGAGCCGCGGCAGCACGCGGTGAAAGTCACGAAGTCGCATGACTCGTATCTTCCTCAATGACGCTAGGATGTGACAGATGAAGGGCATGCGGGAGCGACCGGTCGGTTTATTTGACGTGCGATATCGAGCCTTCCTTGAGACGGTGTCAGACATTCGTGCCCAGTTGCATCGCTACTGCGCCCGCATGACCGGCTCACGGCTCGACGGTGAGGATCTCATGCAGGAAACGCTATTCGAGGCCTACATGAAGATCGAGACCCTCGATGAGGCCCGCAGGCTGAAACCCTGGTTGTTTCGCATCGCTCACAATCGCTGCATCGACTTTCTGAGGCGGCGCGATGCGCGCGAGCGCGCGGAGAGCGCCTATTCGGACGACATCGGCGTCGTCGCTGCGGAGCCGGCGACGACCGATGCACGTCGCGCCATCGAACGGCTGGTCGGCGGACTGCCGCCCAAGGAGCGCGCCTGCGTCCTGCTAAAGGATGTGTTCGACTATTCACTGGAGGAGACAGCAGAACTTGTGGATTCGACGGTTGGCGGCGTCAAAGCCGCGCTCTCCCGTGGACGGGCGAAGCTCGCCGGCTTGCCCGCTGAACCGACAGGCGAACCGAGCCGTCCGCTTGATCCCGACACCGCTCGGCTCCTGCAGCACTATGTTGACCTCTTCAACCGCCATGATTGGGATGGCGTGCGGGGTCTCACCAGCGCCGATGCCCGGTTGCGGGTCGCCGACTGCTTCGACGGTCTGCTCAGGAACTCTCCTTATTTCTTCGAATACGAGCGAAACCCGGAAACGTGGACCATGGAGTTGGGGGCGATCGACGGGGAGCCTGTCCTGCTCGTGCTCTTCCAGCGAGGAGGCCTGTGGCAGGTCGCGTGGCCGGTTCGCGTCCATGTCGCCGGCGGCATCATCGACCGCATCGAAGACTATTATGCCTGCCCGTGGGTCATTGGAAACGCCTCGGAGTCCGAATTAAAACTCATGACCGATTCAGTCGTCTTGCAAGGAGGATGACAGAGGCGGCGCGGAGGAAGTCTCGGCGGTGGCGATAGTGGTCTCGACGTCGTTGGCGAGGCGATGGTTTCGGGTGATCCAGGCGAAGAAGCACTCGACGAGCCGGCTGAAACCCGCGTCCGCGGGTTGATCCTCTGCCGGTAGGCCGGCCACCCACCAGAGAGCGCGGTGGCCTGTATCTGCCGTTACTTCACAGGCACGACGAGCGGCGAACCCTTCGTGACGATATAGGTTGCCAGTTCCGAGGCCTTGCCGTCGCCGACATTCCGCGCCGAATGGGCAACGCCTGTGGGGATGAACAACGACTGGCCGGCCTTCAGCGTTACCGGCTTCTGGCCGTCGAGTTGATATTCCAGCGCGCCTTGAATGACATAGGCGATTTCCTCGCCCGGATGATGGTGCTTGGGTGCAGAGGCGCCGGGTGCGAAATCGACACGAACCTGGACGGCCTCATGGCCGGGCACATCGATATCATTCTGGACGAGATCGGTGCGCTGGATGGGCTCTTCCGCATTGGCCTTGGTCAGCTGCATTGCGCCGGCAATGACGAGAGCGCCTGCTGCCATGATCATGATGGTCCTCATCTGTCTATCCTTCCGTCAGATGGTTGAAGCCCGCAATCGGGCGACGGGTTCATTTGAGCAGAGGGATGAATTGGAAATGTTTCAGCAGAGAGGGCTTTTTGTATCGCTGTGTATCTGCGAAGCGCTCTGTCAAGGCTTTGTCTGCACTGTTTCAAGATGCTCATCGAGCGTTATCCTGCCCCAACGGCGACGGGCGGGCATTTCAAAGCCGGTGTCGATGGTGACTTCGGTCATCTTCGCATAACAACGGGCGGCAGCCCATGAGAAGCCGAGCCCGAGATAGTATTCCTCAAATTTTTCGCGAGGGATCGTCTCGGCCGTGACGGGGCGGCCGAGACGCGATGAAAACGCCTTGGCGACATCGGCAAAGGAATGGCGCTCCGGACCTTCGATATGGTCTATCCCGATGTCGCCGATCGGGCTCTTGAGGCGCGCGGCGGCGGCTTCTCCGAGATCCCTTGGCGAAACCATGGGCATCTTCATGTCCTCGGGGAAGGGCGTCGCCAGACGTCCGGTCTCTTTCGCGGGCTGCAGAAGCATGTCGAGATTGGTGAAGTAATATGCGCCGCGGTTGATGGCGGCCGGAATACCGTTTGCCTTCACGAGGCGTTCGAATTCGTACAGCACCGAGAGATCGCCGATGCCGGCGCCATCAAGCGCTCCGTAGGTCGAGGCCACGACCAGCTTCTCGAGCCCGGATCCTTCGAGTGCCGCGGCAATGCTCCTGGCGGTCTTCAACTCCTGGGCGTTCGTGTCGCCTTTGATATCGGCCGGCGGGTTCAGCAGAAAGGCTCGGCGCCCTTTTTGCAGAATGGAACGAAGCTGCCCGGTGTCGGCCACATCGGCAATGACGGGCTCAACGCCGTCTTGCTTGATTGCGGCAGCCTTTTGCGCGCTGTGAACGACGGCAATGATTGTCTCGCCCGACACCCGCAATGCGTCGATGACGGCAGAGCCTATGTTTCCGGATGCGCCGAGCACGACATACATGGTGAAACCTCGCAGACGCTCACATGCATAACTGCGCATACCGGCCTGAGGTTCCGTCACTGATACCGCCGAGCAACACGGGTGAGGGCGCGCCGCGACAGCAATCATGAAATGTCGTAAAATCCGCAGCGGTTAGCTCCTACGAGGAGAGGGAGCTTGGGCAATCTTGGAGAAACGCCTTCGGGCGTCCCGTCGCTTTCCGCAGCCTCGGCTTGGCGATCCTTCTGATCGCCGTCCATGCGCTCGGCATGTTGTTTTCGCTGCGCCCGCACCGGGAGCTTTTTGCCAGCGTCAGCCATGCTGCCGAGGAAGAAAAACCCTCGCCGCTTGCTTTGAGCATCGGCGCGCTGGTCATCGTTACGCTGCTGGTCGCGCTGTTGAGTGAGATTTTTGCTGCCGCCAATGTGCAGGCGCTCGATGCGGCGGGCCGCGCCCGAACCGAGCAGGATGATCTCACCGATACCAGATCGTAAGGCGTCACGCGGGTTGCATCAACCGTTTTCGATGCGCGATCAAATACAATAGTGTTGACTTATTGATTAGTGTTGGCTATTTGATTTTCCATGATCGAAGCCGAAACCATAACCACTGTCATGCGTGCCCTTGCCGATCCCACGCGGCGGGCCGTGTTCGAGCGCATCGTCAATTCCAAAGAGATCACCGTGGTCGAGTTGACCCGCGGCAGCAATGTCACGCAGGGCGCCATCTCCCAGCATCTCAAGTCTCTGAAACAGGCCGGCCTCGTCAGCGAGCGCCCGGAGGGGCGCAATGTCTATTACCGCGCCGAGCCAAGCGGTCTGGAGCCGCTGGCCGATTGGATGGGCCATTACGGCACCTTCTGGCGTGAACGCTTCACCGATCTCAGAAAGCTCTTGAAGGAAATCGACCCATGAACCAAGCTATGAATCGCGAGAGGCACGCCTCCGACACGCAGGCCATCGTGGTCGATGAAGTCTTCCCGCATGCGCCTGATATCATCTGGAAGGCGCTGACCAGCGGTGCGCTGATCGGTCGCTGGCTGATGCCGCCTGATGGATTTGCGCCTGTGGCCGGCAGGTGTTTCACCTTTCAGACCAAACCGGCCGGCGAATGGGATGGCACCATCCATTGCGAGGTGCTCGAGGTCGTGCCGAACGAGCGGCTGTCCTATGCGTGGAAGGGCGGCCATGAGAGCAATGCTGACGGTTATGGCTCGAAACTGGAGACGGTCGTCACCTTCACCCTCGCCAGGACCGATACAGGCACACGCCTGCGCCTCGTCCATTCCGGCTTCGTGCTTCCGAAGAACGACACCGCCTATCGCAACATGGGCGAGGGGTGGAAGAAGGTCATCGAGCGGCTCGATGCTGTCGTCGCCGAAGAGGCGTCTACGCAGACACGGCATTGAATCAAGAGGAGAGCGAAATGACCAAGTCCTATACCGGTAGCTGCGCCTGTGGCGCGATCCGCTACGAGATATCAGGCGAACCGGCCGTCATGGTCGATTGCCAGTGCCGGCAATGTCAGCGCTCCAGCGGCACTGGACATCAATCGCATCTGACTTTCGTGGCAGTGGAGGTGAAAGTCGAGGGAGAGGCATCCTTGTGGCAGACGGTCGGCGAAGGAGGGACCGTCAAGCAGCGCGGCTTCTGCCCGACATGCGGTTCAGCCGTCTACATGACGTTCCCCGATATGCCCGAGGTCTTCATCGTCACGCCGGCAAGTCTCGACGACCCAAGCCGCTACCAGCCGCAACTGGTGTCCTGGACCGCAGCCGGCTTTGCTTGGGATCACCTCGACCCGGCCGTGCCGAAATTCGAGAGGATGCCGCCGGCGTGAAAGCGGACGTCCTGACTTCGCGTCGAGGATGCGCCGGTACAGGGATTGTTGCTCTCGGCTTCGCCTGACATAGTACTGCAAACACAGCAGGTGATGTCTTGCCTTTTGCCGTCTACATGGAGCTGGACCCGTACGGCGCCGCAGAGCTTCAGCCGATCGTCGAGCATGTGGAGCGTGTTTCGCCCAATGCCGTGACCCCAGGCCGTTTGAACATGGAGCCGCACATAACGCTCGCCGTCTATGACGGGCTGGACCCCGAGCCTATCGCAAAGGCGCTCGACCGCTTCAGCGCGGATATCAGCACTCCCAGCGTCAAACTTTCGAGCATCGGTCTTTTTCCCGGACCGGCCTCGGTTCTGTTCGCCGCGCCTGTCGTCTCCGCAGAATTGCTCGCCCTTCATCGGGACTTTCATGCCGCGGCCGCCTCGGCAGGGGTGGCGTGCTGGCCGCATTATCTGCCGGGAAACTGGGTGCCGCATATTACGCTCGGTGAGCAGCTGAGCCCCGAGGAGGCCGGAGCGGCAATCAGCGGTGCGATAGGCCTCTGGCAACCGGTGGCCGCAAGCCTGCACCGGATTTCACTCGTGCACTTCCATCCGGTCGAGCTGTTGTGGCACCGGCAGTTGCCGGGCTGAACCTTTCGGTGGCTTACGCACGCCAGAAGGGCCGGTGGCTCTGCTGGTAGGCGATTTCGCGTGTCATGCCGAAATCCCGGAGCGTTTCGTCGGGCAGGGTATCCAGTTCGCGAGCGAAGAGGCGGCGTTCGGTCCAGCGTTCGCGCCACAGGCGGAGTGTATCTGTCATGTGCATGATGAAGTTTCCCTTCTCTGTTGGCAAATCTCACCTATTGTGAACGGAGATTTAAGCAGAAATTTCCGCTTGTTTGCTTGAATGTCATGATTTTATGGTAGTCTCAGAGACTGCGAAAGCGCGTTATCTTGACGACATCCGTTAGTAAAACTCACATAAGAGTAAACCATGGCCCGCAATCTGCCACCACTCTCCTATCTCCGGGCCTTCGAAGCCACCGCGCGTCTCGGCTCGGTGACACGGGCAGCCGATGAGCTGGGGCGCACGCATGGAGCCATCTCCAAGCAGCTGCAGCTTCTGCAGGAGCAACTTGGGCTTCCGGTGTTCGAGAAGTCAGGCACGGGCCTTCGGCTGAATGAGGATGGCGCTGCCTTCTTCACCACGGTGTCGCGGGCCTTCGATCTTCTGGAGGAGCGCTATCAGGACCTGAAGGCGAGCCGGAACGAGGCGAGCGTGCACCTTTCCTGCAGCGCCACCTTCGCCATGGTCTGGCTGGTGCCGCGTCTGGCGGAATTCTACAGCCTCTATCCGAATTGCCGCGTGCAGCTGACCATGTCATCGAGCGCGCGTGACGGCGGCACGAACCGGGCGAGGGACGGGGTGGATATCATGCTGAGCTGGGATCGCCTGTCGCGGCCGCAGCTCAGGCGCGAGCATATCCCGCTCGCCTCCGTTTCCTTTGGCCTGGTATCCGCACCGGATTATCCATTCAGTGCCGATGGCGATGATTTCAGTTTCCCGACCCGTATTTCGCCCGACCATATGAGCGAACAATGGACAAACTGGCAGGCGGCGACCGGGCACGGCATCTCGGCGCAGTCGGAGCTTTATTTCCCGCATATGTATCTTTGTGTCAGCGCCGCCGTGACCGGGCTCGGCGTGGCGCTGGTGGAGCGGCGTTTTGCGCTGAACGAGCTGAAAAGCAGCAAGCTGGTAGAGCGGTCGGAATTCCTGACTTACGAAAATGGTTTCGTGGCTGTCATTCAGCCCGGCCGGGCGCTCTCGCCAGCCGCAAGCCATTTCCTCGACTGGCTGCGGAGCGCCTTCGTGCGGGAATAGGCCGGCGAAAGCTCGCTTCAGCGTAGAAGAAGCAGATCCGATGCAAGCCAGATGCAGAGGGCGGCTGCGAGCAGCCAGATGATCACGACCGCCACAAGGCCCGCACGGCTGACCGGGCGCTGCGCGCGCTCGGTGGCCATGCCCCTGAACTCCGACATCAGAGGCGCGGGAACGAGGCGGATGGCGATGAGGATGCCCAGCGGGACGATGATGAGATCATCGAGATAGCCAAGCACCGGCACGAAGTCCGGGATGAGATCGACTGGCGAAAGCGCATAGGCAGCAACCGCGCCGGCGACAATCTTGGCCAGCATAGGCGTGCGGCCGTCGCGCGCCGCAATCCAGAGCGCGACCACATCGCGTTTCACGCTCCGCGCCCATTGTTTCGCCGCCTTCAACCATTCGCCCATTGTTGCGCTGCCTCTCTGTTTGAGCATTCGGTCCGGATCGTTGCAGGCGTGGTTTATAATTTGATCTATTGAGTGAGAGCGGAGCCCAAATGTTTTCTGTGTGTTCTTTTTCATCGCTCAGTTACATTGCACTCATACGCGACGCCGATTTTCGCGAAAAGGGAGTTTGCATGAAGGCGGTTTTGTTTGGGTTTTTCTTGTTGGCCGCCGGGAATGCGTCTGCTTCCTGCGAGCTGGTTTCGGCTCCATGCTCCACTGACAGTTCAGGCAATACCTATATCAGAGAGCAGAATCTCGGCGGCGGCTACAATACTTATCGAAACGGAGATCTCTACTCCCAGACACATCAGCAGCTCAATGGCAGCTATCGGGAGACCTATTCGGGCGGCGGCTACCGGACGTATTACAGCGAGCCCAATCGCAGCGACCCTTATCGGACCAATCCGCAAGGCATGGTCGGCCACTGAGCGAGGCCTATCTTCCTGCAGCACACTGAGCAGTGGTGACAGCGACAGCACTATCGCTGCAGAGGCCGGCCAGAGCATTTCCGGCCTTCCTCGAATGCCGGAAATGCTCCAGCTCTTTGTTATCACGTAATTCCGGACACTAAACCGCTGCGCACTTTTGCTGGAATTGCGCTAGTGATGCTTGAAGTACTGCACCTCACGCTCGTGCTTCTCAGCCGCTTCCCGGGTCTTGAAAGTGCCCAGGTTCTTGCGTTTGTGCGTCTTCGCGTCGGGCTTGCGGGAATAGAGACGATATTCGCCTGACTTCAGTTTGCGGATCATCGGAACCTCCTGTGCTGAGGGGTAAATCCCCCTCAGCCTCATCCGGTTCCCGCTTGCGAGAACAATCTCTCTCAAAGTCACCGTGCAGCGACAATAGGCCTGAGCGCGTCGATCAACTCGGTGGGGCCTTTGCGGACATCGCGTGCATTCGGCTCGACGTCGATGAGGCCACCCCTGCTATGCACGTCGTAGAGCTCGGTCAGAAGATCGGCAGCGCTGGCGCTCATCACCCGGCCCAGGCTTTCCCGCCATTGCGAGCGGGGCAGGGCTTGAGCAGTAATCGTGCGGCCCAGCAACTGGCTCAGCGCTGCAGCCACGTCGCTCGCGCTATAGCGGCGCGGGCCTTCTGCGTGAACGATCTGCTCGCGCGTTTCGATGTCGGGTCGAAGCAGGAGAGCTGCGGCAATCCGGCCGACATCCTGCGCCGAGACGTTGGGGATCGGCTTTTCGACCGGGTCATGAAAGCTCGGCAGAATGCCGGTTGCGATCGCTGCCGGCGCAACGCGACCCCAGCCTTCCATATGCTCGGCCGACCGCAGGAATATCCGGCGCATATCCAGTTGGCGAAGGCGCTGTTCGAATATGTGGAACATGCTCGGCATGGCGAAACCCTCGCCGAGATGGGCGCCATAGTCGGAAATGGCAAGCACGAGGGCGGGGCGCGCCTCTTCCAATGCCTCGGCAATGCTTTCCATCGAGCGGCGCATATCGCCTTTTATGTCTTCGGCCCGCGGGTCGGCCGGCAGGATGACCTGAACGCTGTCCGCACCTGATATCGCTCCGGCAAGCGCCTTGGCGTCCTGCAGATCGGCAAATGCGACATCGCAGCCGATGGCGGTCAGGCGGTCAGCCTTTGCCGGATCGCGCAGGATAGCGCGCACGGGCACACCTGCCTCGCGCAGTGCCTTGGCGGTCGAATAGCCGATTTTTCCGGCGGCTCCGAGGATTGCAATCATGTGTTTCTCCTTGCTGATGACGCGCAAGGACTAAAGGGCGAGCCCGAAGGCGTCGCACAAATTCAGGCCGGTCTTTGCAGTTTCGGGCGGAATTCGCCGACTTCGCGCAGGATCTCGCCGGGTGTCTGGCCCGTGAGCCGGCGCATGGTCGTTGCCATATGGCTCTGATGGGCAAAGCCCGCGGCAAGCGCGATCTCGCTTGCGGCCATATCCGTCGTCGTCATCAGGGCGCGGGCATATTCGACGCGCCGGCGGATGACATATTGGTGCACGGAAACGCCGGTGCTCTTGCGAAACAGGCTCTTCAGCCGTGTGATGCTGACACCGGCAACGACCGCAAGGTCGGCCAGATGCAGCTTCCGGTCCAGATGGGTCTCGATGAATTCCGTCAGCATCCGCAATTGCCGGGCCGAGAGTTTCGGTTCGCCGTTGATCTCGGGCCGCGGCGCGGCGGCGCTCGACGTCTCGATCAGCCGGATGGCGAGCGCGTTGGCAAGAAGATCGATGTAGAGCGGGTCGGAGGGCGTATCGGCTTCCAGATCCGCCTTGATCGCCCGGCAGATCGCCTCGATGCCGGCGTCACGCAGCTGAAATCGCGGCTGCAATTCGATCTTGCCGGCATCCCGTCCGAGATCTTCCGCGACCTGTTCCAGCCGCGAGGGATCGAGACTCACGCGCAGGATCCGGCAATCGGCATCATCCTCCCAGGACCCGTCGAGGCCGGCCGGGATGACATCGATATCGCCGGGCTTCTGCACGCGGCGCATGCGCCGGCCACCGCAGTGGCAATCGGCATTGACGGGCGGGCCGAAGTGGATGCCCAGACGATGCATGTCACCACCCGGAACACGAGAGATGCCGCGCGGAATATGCAGAAAGTCGGCCGCGAGCCCACTCCACGCCCGTCCGGCGCTGGTCAGCAGGATCTGCGGTGAGGTCTGCAGGGATGAAGCTGTCATGATCTGTCTTTGCTTTTAGCTTGGGGCTTTCGGCTTAAGGCCGGATGCTACGTCTCAATCGCCGCCTTGCCAACCGGCCATGCCTGAAAGCTCAGATGATCGCCTCGATGAGAAATGGTCCGCGGCGCCTGAGCGCGCTTTCGAAGAGATCGGCAAATTGCTCGCAGCTATGCGCACCCGCGGCATCGACGCCCATGCCCTTGGCGACCAACACCCAATCCCAGGCCGGGTGATCGAGGTTCATCATCCGCCGCGCGTTCTCGCCGATGCCGTCGACGCCGACATTGCGCATCTCGGCATGCAGAACGGCATAGGCGCGGTTGGCGAAGATGATCGTGATCACGTCGAGATTTTCCCGCGCCTGCGTCCACAGGCCCTGCACCGTATACATGCCGCTGCCATCCGCCTGCAGATTGATGACCTTGCGGTCGGGGCAGGCGACCGCCGCACCCGTCGCAAGCGGGATACCGCAGCCGATCGAGCCGCCGGTGTTCATCAGGTAGTCGTGTGGCGCCGAGCCGGCCGAAAGTTCGAAGAAGCGGCGGGCCGAGGTGACCCCCTCGTCGCAGATAATGGCATTGTCGGGAAGTCTTGCCGCCACCATCACTGCGATCGCATCCTCGGTCAGATGCCCGAACGGAACGATATCGTCGGAAAGGCCTGATGATCGCGACGGAGGTAGTGACTGCCTGACGCCGAGTTCGTCCCTGAGTGCTTCCAGCGCGCCTTTCAGATCTTCGCCATGCCTTGCAAGGGTCAGAACCTTGCAGCCTTTGCGCACCAGCCGTCCAGGCTTGCCCGGATAGGCAAAGAAGGCGACAGGCTCTGGCGCGCCTGCCAATATCAGCACATCAATATCGGCCAGCAGATCAAGGGCGGCGTCGATCGGATAGGGGATGCGGGTCAGAGCGACACGGCCGCGGCCGCGCTCGACCCTCGGCAATTGCATTTCACTGAAGAGACGCACATCCTTGGCGGCCGCAATTGCACCCGCAATCTCCAGGCAGTCGGCACGGGCAGCCGCACCGCTGACGAGGATTCCGGCCTCGCCGGGCGTATCTCTGATAGCGGAGGCAACCTCGCGCACGACGTCCATGTTCACGGCCGATGGCACCGGCCGGGACAGCCTGACCGGCTGATCCGTTTCGACATGGCCCCAGGCAGCGTCTGCCGGCAGGATCAGCGTTGCCACGCCAGGAGGTGACAATGAGGCACGGAAGGCAGCCTCCGTCGCGTCTGCCACATCCTCGGGGCCGCTGATGCGACGCACCCAGTTTGACATCGGCGCGGCGAGGCTTTCGATATCAGATGTCAGCGGCGCATCAAGGGCAAGATGATAGGAGGCGTGATCGCCAACGATGTTGATGACGGGAACCCTTGCCCGGCGCGCATTGTGAAGATTGGCAAGGCCGTTCGCCAGCCCCGGTCCGGTGTGGAGCAAGGTCGCTGCCGGTCGGTCGGTCATGCGCGCATAACCATCGGCCGCTCCAGTGACAACGCCCTCGGAGAGGCCGAGAACGCAGCGCATCTCGGGCTTGCGGTCGAGCGCCGCCACAAAATGCATTTCCGATGTGCCGGGATTGGCAAAGCACACCCTGACATCGTTTGCCAGCAGCGTATCACACAGGCTGTCTGCACCATTCATGGCCGTTTCCTCCTGTTTACAACAGCCTTGCACGGGAAGAATATAAGAACAACCTTGAATATTGCATCCGGCCGGCGTGAGCTTTTGTGATGGGGCTTCAAGCCGCCTTTATAATCATCGCGGCCGCGGCAGCCATTGGGGAAGTTGGCGATGAGCATGCTGTTCAGGAACGAGTTGCATGAGGATTTCGGCAGCTGGCCGATCGCCTATATTCCCTATGGCGGGGCGGATTTCGGCGAGATCCGGGCCGTCGCGGAAGCTGTCGGCGACGGCGATCACGGTGCTTTCTACGAGGCGTGGGTTTCGGCTGGCGACCGGCTGAAAGGCGAAGCCGAAGCTGCGCTTTCGGCGGGGCATAAGGTCAGCGCGCGCGAGCTTTATTTGCGGGCAAGCGTCTTCTACTCCGCCTCCTATCATCCGCTCTACGGCGCGCCTGTCGACCCGCGTCTGCTTACCGCCTTCCGCAAGCAGACAGATGCGCTGGAGATGGGGCTAGGGCTCTCGGCACCGACGATCGAGCGGCTTTCCATTCCGCTCGATGAGACGCCGATGCCTGGATATTTCATTCCGGCGCAGGGTCTCGAGCATGAGATGCGGCCGCTCATCATCTTCAACAACGGCTATGACTGCACCATCACGGACACCTATTTCGCCTGCGCGGTCGCAGCCTCGCGGCGCGGCTATCACAGCCTGCTCTTCGACGGCCCCGGCCAGGGCTCCATGCTCTATGAGCACAATATTCCGCTGCGGCCGGACTGGGACGTGATCATCAGGGCGGTGGTGGATTTTGCGGTCAACTATCCGCTCGTCGATCCCGATCGGATCGCGCTCAGCGGCTGGAGCCTCGGCGGGCTTCTGGCGCCGCGCGGGGCGGCGGACGAGCCGCGCATTGCCGCGCTGATTGCCGATCCCGGCACCTGGAGCATTGCCGATGGCTTTCGCAGGGTCATCATCCAAAAATTCGGCGTGCCTGCGGAAGCGGTGGCTGATCTCGGTGCTCTCGACCAGAAACTGATCGATACGATGGATGCCTTCATCCGTAGCAATCCAGTGCTGAACTGGAAGGTGGTGCAGCGGGGTTTCTGGGTGCATGGGGTGGATAGTCTGAGCGCCTTCCTCGCCTCGGCCGAGCTCTTCACCATGCGGGGACATGCGGAACGCATTCAATGCGCCACATTGATCACACAGGCGGAGAATGACGGGCTCGCCGCCGATGCCGGCTTTTTCTTCGATACGTTGCGCTGCCCCAAGACGCTGATGCGGTTCACTGCCGCAGAGGGCGCGGATGGCCATTGCGAGATGAAGAACCGGTCACTGCTCAACAGGCGGGTTCTGGACTGGCTCGACGCGCAATTCGGGCCGGGCAGCAGCTAGATGGTCCAGAAGTCTGCGGGCATGGACGGGCAGTTCCGCCCCTTGCGCCGTGCAGACGACCAGTTGCCGTGTCGCCCAATCATCCGACAAGCGGATGATGGCAATCCCGGACGATCGTTTTTGGCGGCGGACCGCCGTATCAGGCACGATGCCGATACCGACGCCAGCACCGGCCAGCCGGCAGATGGCCTCGAAATCGCGCAGCCGCACGCGGATCTTCAGCCGAATGCCGATGCGGCTGGCCTGCGCATCGATATGATCCTGCAGGGCGCCGCCGGCGAGGCCTATGAAATGCTCATCGACGAGATCGGCGAAGCGGATGCTGCTCTCCAGGGCCAGGGGATGGCTGTTGCTTGCAACGACGACGAGCCGATCGGTCGCGAAAGGTCGCGCCGTCAGCCCGGCCATGTCAGCCGCGGCAGAGAGGATACCGATCTCGGCATGGCCAGCCGCCACGCTTCGGGCAATCTCGACGCTCTGCCGTTCTTTCAATCGCAGATCTACCTGCGGGTTGGTGGCCATCCAGTCCGCCAGCTTTTCAGGCAGGTGTTCCGATATGGCGGCCGTGTTGGCGAGGATGCTGATCGTCGAGCGCAAGCCCCGCGCATATTCGCCGAGCTCGCCATGCATCTGCCTGATCTGGCCGAGGATCACGCGGGCATGGTGAGCCAGCGCTTCTCCGGCCTCTGTCGGAGAGACGCCACGCCGGCCGCGTTCCAGCAGGGTGACTTCGCCGAGCGCCTCCATGTCGCGCAGGCGTTCGCTCGCAGCGGCCAGCGAAAGCCCCACGTCTGCCGCCCCATGGGTGATGCTGCCGGCATCGACGACGGCCAGGAACAGGCGAAGGTCGGTGAGATCAAAACGCATTTCGCCACGATAGGCCATTTCGTGCCTTCGGGCCAGCCGAAGGCAGGCTCGGGAACTTCCGCATTGTGCCGATATCGGAAGCTGCTAGCGATGCGTCATGTCCGATCTTTCCATCATTTTCCTTTCAGCCGTCACCGCCACCTTCTTTGCCGCCGGCATCGTCAAGGGTGTCACCGGCATGGGACTTCCGACTGTCGCCATGGGCGTATTGGGGATTTTGACCTCACCGCTGACCGCAGCAAGCCTTCTCATCGCGCCGTCCTTCGTCACCAATATCTGGCAGTTGTTCGCTGGTCCGGGTTTCGGTCCGCTTCTGCGGCGGTTCTGGCCGATGATGACAGCCATTATTGCGGGAACGATGCTTGGTTCGTCATGGCTTGCGGGCAGCGATACCAGCTTCACGACGAGGGGGCTCGGCGCAACGCTTGTGCTCTACGCGGCCAATGCGCTGTTTGCGCGTCAGCTCCGGGTGCCGGAGGCGATGGAGCCATGGCTTTCGCCTGTCATCGGTGCGGCGACGGGACTGGTGACGGGCAGCACAGGCGTCTTTGTCATTCCGGCCGTGCCCTATCTGCAGGCGCTGGGGCTTGCGAAGGATGATCTCGTGCAGGCGCTCGGCCTGTCCTTCACGGTTTCCACCATTGCGCTTGCAGCGTCCCTCGGCATACGCGGCGCCTTCGACGGCGGCAATCTTGCGCTTTCGGTGCTTGCGATCTTGCCTGCGCTCGCGGGCATGTGGGCGGGGCAGGTGCTGCGCGGTCGGATCGCACCGGCAACCTTCCGCCGCTGGTTTCTCATCTGCCTCCTGCTGCTCGGCGCGGAAATGTGCCTCGGGCCGCATTGAGACTTCACTAGGGCTCCACACCCGTTACATTGCCGTCGGCGTCGGTCGTGAACGTGCCCTTGCTCTGGTCGAGCATGGTCAGAACGTTGCCGAAGGGATCGCGCACGACAGCCGCCATGCCGATCGGAAGTTCGAACGGCTCGCAGACCCGCTCTCCGCCGGCCGCCTCGAAACGCGCGAGGGCAGGGGCAAGCTCGGGCACCAGAAGATCCACCTCCGGGCCGGTTTTGGTGTGCAGCACGAGTTCGGCGTCCGTATCCGCCATGGCAAGGCCTGCGGCATCGGGCGTGCGCCAGAGCAGTTTGTGGCCGAGGGTGTGGGAATAAAAGGCCAGGCCTTCGTCCAAGTCGGAGACTCTGAGGATGACGCAGTCGATTTTCTGGAACACGAGTATCTCCTGGCCGTTACGGCACGTCCCGCTGTGCCCCTGGAAATAGAGGGTGGCGGGTGGCGGGCAACGTGAAAAGTTATCACGAACAAGGAGCCTTGGGAGATAGGTGAAGGCATTGTGCCCCGGCACACCATCTCCACGCGATGCATCCACCGCCTTCTTTTGGCCCCGCTCGCTCATCACTAAACTGGCCCCACGCGATGCGCGATTCCTTTCCGTTCAACGAGGGTTTGAGAATGATCAAGACAATGACGATTGCGGCAACCGCCATGCTGGTTTCGGCTCACTATGCCGGCGCCTCCAGCGATGCTGCGTGGAATGCGCTCTTCGCCAAGGTGAACGGCACCTGCATCGGCCAGTCGGGCATGGATACACCAGAGGCGACCGCTCCTGTTGTCTTCGACGATGCGACAGGCAAGGTCGCCGTGCTGCTGCGCGGCTCGATGGGTAAGGGCAAGAGCAAGGTCAAGAACGTCAACCTGATCTGCCTCTACGACAAGAAGACCGGCAAGGCGTCGATCGAGGAATATCGCTGGCTCGGCCGCTAACAGGGCACCAGACCCGTGACCATCATGTGCAAGCATGATGGTCCGTTCGTCTGGCCCCGGCCGGACAATCGTTGCTCGATTCACTCGTGCATCTCACGGATTGGGCGAATTCCCGGCAAAACGAGATCGATGAAGCCCGCGCGATACGACGAGCGGTAGCGGCGGCTCCGCGCGCTGCAGCAGCATCTACCCGGCCAGCCGGATGGCGATTGTGCCCGCCAGCAGGACAAGCAGCACGCCTGCGGTCATCACGCTCACCAGAAAGTGCCGATAGATCTTCCGGCTTCGGGTGCGGCCGGCCATGATTTCGCGTTCACGCGCCAGATAAGTTACGCCGCTGCGGCCGAACATGGGTTTCTTCCTTGATGTCATCGACAGGGTTGCAGGGAGATTTTGCCGAAAAGCCCATATGAAATCGATATTGCTGCGGGGCAGGGAATATAAGAGCTGCGTAAACGCTGGAGCGCCCTTGCGGGCACCAGCTGCGCCCGAATTCTCGAACTAGGCCCGGTAGCGATCGATCGCGGTGCCGAAGACGAGGGCGACGATATCCATCATGCCATCAGGGTTTGCGGGGCGCCGGTCCGGATCGAAGGCGACGCCGATGATGGCTTGCTGGCCGGAGGCCGTCGCAACCGGCCAGAAGTCGAAGCGGGATTCGTCATAGGGATAGACGCCGCCGGTGACGGCGAGGCGAGAGTTCCATGCCGATTTTGCCGCCTCGACCTCGATCGCCGAAAGCTTTTCTGCGCCTTGCACCTCCGGCTCACCATCCGCCCGACCCGGGAAGACGACGACGGCCGGCGAGTGGAAGAAGCCGGTGACGGCAGCAAGCGTCAACTTCGTGGATTCCTCCATCGAGCGGCTTGCCACCATCTTTCCCGCATAGGTCTTCAGCGCGGCCTGCATGCGGCGGGTACGCTCCAGATCGATGCCCTTGCGATGTCCCCAGGCGGTGATGGCGCTGATGATGCAGGCGATGACGAAGAGCAGGACGATCGCCCAGATATTGGCCGTATCGGCCACGGCAAGCGAAAAACGCGGCTCGGTGAAGAAGAAATTATAGGCGAGCGCACCGAGTACAGCGGAAAACAGCGACGGCCCGAGGCCGAATAAGACGCTGCCGATGACGACGGGAATGACATAGATGAGCGACAGGTTCGGAATGGCTTCGTAACGGTCGAAGCCCGCGGCAACGGCCGTCGCCATCGCCGTCATGACGAGGCAGATAACATAACGGGCGACCGGCGGCACTTCCGAGAAGTCCAGGCCCTCTTCGATATTGTAGTCGGCGATCGCCGCTTCGGTGTGCGGCGCAGTGAAATTCTTCCCAGGGGACATGATCGAATCCTCCTGGAAAGAAATTGGATTGCCTCGCATTTGAATTCCATGCGGAAAGAGGCGGAATTTTATAAGGGCCGTATAAAGGCCGATGCGGGATGAGCGATCGTCGTGGTCTTTATACGAAGCTTATGCCGCTGCCTGTCTCCTCCAATCGAAAACATATGCCCGAACCGATAACTTTGCATGGATGCGGACGGATCTTCGCCCGCTCGGACAAGTGTGAAAGGAAATGGCGATGTACGGTCGTTGGTGGGCTTATTACATGCAGGCGCGCATGCGCCATGTGGCTCCGTCTCATCCGTCCTTGAACGCGCAGCAACGCAGGACCGAGGTGATGTTCGATCACACGGACGATCTCTGGATATTCCTGAGGCTCGCCTTGGTTCTCGCCGTCTTCTTTGCCGGCCTTGCCTGCATCCTCTGGGTCGCGGGCTGACGGCACGATGAAGTCAATCGAGCTGGACGATATATCGAAGGCGACGGTCGGGCGCTTCATCTGGAAGTGTTATATTGCTTTGGCCATCGCCCTCCTTGTGCGGTCGAACACGCTGGAAACAGTATCCAAGTGCCTGCTCCTTTACGCCGCCCTGATGATCATCGTCGCGTCCTTCACACGGCAGCGCTACTACGCCGGCAGCTTCAACCACTGGAGCGAAGCGCTCTGGCTTGCCTTTGTCGCGGCCGGCCTGCATCTGCTGCAGTGAGCCACTGTCCGCCGTCACAGGCTGACGGCGGCTTCCACTGATACCGTCAGGCCTTGAGCTCAGGTGCGCCCTTCATTCACCTGCCGGCGCGATCCGAAATAAGGCCGGCGCTCCGTCTCGGTGGCCCGCAGTGAATGGCGCAGCCGCAGCAGATCCTTGCGCGCGACGAGGCCGCGCAACTCTCCGTTTTCTGCATCGACGATCGGAATGCGGCCGGCATCGGTCGCCAGCATCAGATCGGCGACATAACCGACCGTATCGTCGGGATGGGCTGTTGGCAGTGAGCTGTCGGAGACGAGATCGCCGAGCGTCTGGTCGGCAAGCGTGCCATCCTGCTGCCAGCGGAGCGCATCGCCGCGCGAGACCAGGCCTTTCACGATGCCTTTGCCATCGACGACAGGATAGACGCGGTGGGTCTTCGGCGTCGCCACGAAGAAATGGGTCACGTCAACGACCGTCATATCCGCCGGGAAAGTATCGACCTCCTTGATCATGATGTCGCGGGCGCGGGAGAACTCGAAGGGATCGATGCCGTATTCGCGGGTGATGTGCTGGCCGCGGCGGGCGATCTTCTCCGTCAGGATCGAGCGGCGCAGCAGCAGGACCGTGACGGCATAGGCCGCAACGGTCGCCGCCAGCAGCGGCAGCAGCGCCGAGACGTCGCCTGTCAGTTCTACGGCGAAGAAGGTGCCCGTCAGCGGCGCGCGCATCGTGCCGCCCATCATGGCGGCCATGCCGAGCAGGGCCCAGAAGCCGGGATCGCCGGGAAGGAAGAGGCCGAGCAGCCAGCCGAGTGCGCCGCCGAAGATGAGCAGCGGCGCCAGCACACCGCCCGAAGTGCCCGATGACAGGGCAACCAGCCAGATCGCGGCTTTCACCAAGAGGATCGTCAGCACAGATGCCGGCAGGATGCTGCCGTTCAGCAGGCCGTCGATGATATCGTAGCCGACGCCAAGCACCCGCGGCTCGATCAGGCCGCCGAGGCCGATGACGACGCCACCGAGCGCCGGGCACCACATCCAGTGGATCGGCAGCGCCTCGAACAGATCCTCGATCTTGTAGAGCAGCGTCGTCAGGATGCCGGATTGCAGTCCGGCGATGATACCGACAGCGGCGCAGAGCAGGATGCCCCACCACGGCAGGTCCATGTGGAACTGTTTCGGGAAGAGCGGCCCGGCCTGAAACAGGAAGGGGCGCCAGCAGATCGACACGCAGGCCGCGACCGCGACCGGGATAAAGCTGCGCGGCTTCCATTCGAACAGCAGCAGTTCGACAGCGAGCATGATGGCGGCGATCGGCGAGCCGAAGATTGCCGTCATGCCGGCGGCGGCACCGGCGACCAGCAGCGTCTTGCGCTCGGCCGAACTCAGATGAAAGCATTGGGCAAAGAGCGAGCCGATCGCGCCGCCTGTCATGATGATCGGGCCCTCCGCGCCGAAGGGGCCACCGGTGCCGATCGAGATCGCCGAGGAGAGCGGCTTCAGGATCGCCACTTTCGGCGACATGCGGCTGCCGCCGATCAGTATAGCCTCGATCGCCTCGGGAATGCCGTGGCCGCGGATCTTTTCGGAGCCGAAGCGGGCCATCAGCCCGATGACGAGGCCGCCAATGACGGGAATGATAACCATCCAGACGGAGCGTGGCGCCTGCGCCATCGAGACGGCCGCAATGCTGAAGCGGTGAAACCAGACGAGGTTTGTCACCAGCGAGATGAGACTGACCAGAACCCAGGCGGCAAAAGCGCCGCCGGTGCCGACGATCAGCGCCATGCCGACGAGGGCCAAGACACGTTTGTCCGTGGTGAAATCCCCGGCCTCGCGCCGGGAGAGGCCACCCATGAAATCATGGGGACGATGTGGGGTTTTCTGGGGAGGCATTGCAGGTCCTGTTGACGGCTTCGTTCTTGCGGCAAATATATCGTAGAACGATATAAATCAACAGCCAAAATCAGGAACTGGAACCATGCCGAACAAAGACCAGGCCCTATCGGAGATCGAATATGAGGCGCTCGCCAATCTGAGATACAGGATCCGCAAGTTTCGCCAGTTCAGCGGGAAGGCGGCCGAAAAACTCGGCCTGACGCGGCAGCAGCATCAGGCGCTGCTCGCGATCAAGGGGCTCGGCGTCGGCGGCCGCATGAGCCTCTCCGGTCTTGCGGAGAAGCTCTTCCTTTCGCCGGCCGAGGCCGCAGAACTTGCAGCTTCGCTGCAGGAGGCCGGCCATGTCACGATCGACGCGAAACAGAAGCGCCGGCCGGCAGTCATGTTGACAGCACAGGCAGAAGAGCTATTGCGTCGTCTAACGCCCGCTCATCTCTATGAGATCCGCGAGATGGCGCCAGAACTCATGCAGGCGCTGCGCATGCTGCAGGATCACCGGCAGATGGAGGTGGCCGCATGGATGCAATGATCGCAGGGGACGCAAGGTGAAGACGCCAAAAAACGATCTGACGGATGCCGATTACGAGGCGCTCTCCAACCTGCGCTATACGCTGCGCCGCTTCATGGATTTCAGCGCCTCGGCCGCTCAGGAAGAGGGCCTGCCGACGCAGCAGCATCAGGCGCTGCTGGCGATCCGCGGTCATCGCAGTGAAGACGCCATGACGATCGGCATTCTGGCCGAACGTCTGCTGATCGCGCCGCATTCGGCAACCGAACTCGTCGGCAGGCTGGTTACCGCAGGCTATGTCTTGCGCCAAACGGACCCGGCCGACAAACGTCGCCAGACGCTGGAGCTGACCGAAAAGGCGGATGCCGTGCTGAGGCGGCTGACGGCCATTCATCTGACCGAAATCAGGGAAATGGCGCCGAAACTCATCGATATGCTGCAGAGCCTGCAGGCGGGTGGCGAACTCAAGTCCGATCCCTGGCCGAGCTAGCGTGAGGTCATCGGGCAGTCAGGCCCGCCGGTTGTTCGCCTGCTTCAGGTGATGGCGAATGCCGTGACCGGCAAGCGGCTCGTCGGCAAAACGACCGATGACATGGAGATGGGCGTGCTGGACAGTCTGCCCCGCGACCTCGCCGATGATGCCGGAGCATTGCAGCACTGGATCGTTGGTTTCCAGGAAATAGCAGCTGTTGTTGGAAAAAAGCGGCGGGGCTTTTTCCGCACGGTTTGCGGCACAGAAGGGGCACATAGGCATCATTCCTGACCAATTTCAGTCATTGCGTCGAGCAGGGCAATAGCGCGCGGCGGCGACGTATATGTGACAGGCTGATATCCGAGCACGGAAGCCGGCAGGGCTGTCCAGAAATAGCCGTGCTGCCGGCTGTTAGAGCCGACAGCACGCTGGGTCTCTTCCTCATGGCTGCTTCGTGAAGACGCCGAGATTGTAGAGCTGGACGCGCCGGTTATTGGCCGCCTCCGATTTCGAGCCCTCGATCGGGAAATATTCGCCGACACCGACGGCATAGAGACGGCTGGCATCGACGGCGAATGTGGTCGACAGGATCTCCTTGATCGCCTCGGCCCGCTGCTGGCTGAGATCGAGATTGTGCTTGTCGCTGCCGGTCGAACTCGTATGGCCGACGACGAGGAATTTGTAGGCCCAGAGGTTCGGGTGGTGCAGCGCATCGGCGATCATGCCGAGCGTGCGGTAGGATTCGGGCTCGATGGCGACGGAGTCGTTCGCAAAGGCGATTTCGACCACCATCTGCGGCAGGCGCGCCACCTTGCTCCAGTTCGGCAGGCCGGACATCTGCTTGCCCGATCCGTTCATGGCCTCCTGCCGCAACAGTTCGACATCGACGATCGGAGCGGCGCCCTGCAGCTTGCCGAGACCGTTGATGATGCGTTGTTCGGAGACCTGCTGCGCAAGCGCAAGCGCAGGGATCGCCAATGTTGCAACAAAGACGGCGAGGGCGGTTTTTCTCATCCTCATGGCCTTATCTCCAGCCTGCATCTGATATTGCCTGATTGCATTGGGCTCCGACATATTTCGTCGTCTTGATCAGACAGGCAAGAATATAGCCATCGCCTTTGACGCCATTGCAGCGCCGCGCCATGTCACCGGCGCAGACCTTGCTATAGGAGGCCTGCGCCTGTTCCCGTTTCTGAATGGATGCTGCGACGCTCGCAAGCGTAGACGTGCAGGTCGGCGAGACCTTGCCCGCATTCTGTGCAAGACAATCGGCAATCCTGTTATTGCCGAGGTTCAGCCCCTTGCAGAGTTTCTTGATATCGGCGCCGCAATCCTTTGCGAGCACGGTCACCGCATCGGCATAGCTGATCGTGTCGGCCTTGGCGGCACAAGTCCAGCCGATGACGGCGATCGCCGCCGCGCCAATCAGTCTCCATCCTCTCGGCATGCGTGAGCCCTCCTGCTATGGCCGCCGGAATGGCGTCCCCTCGGGAGCTATTGAATGCAGATCGGGAGTGCTCGGATAAGTACGTTACCGTAAATCGGGTTGTAAATCGGAGGGCAGCTACGCGCTTGCCCGCCGATAGAGCGCGAGCGAGCCTGCCAGCGTCAGCAAGGCGCCGCCGCAGATCCGGTCGAGCCAGAGCGCGCCCGATTTTCGTAACAGCCGCACAGCTTGCGAGCCAAGGACCGCGTAGCCGAACATCACCATGAAATCGATGGCGGCAAAGACGAGGGCGAGCACGGCATATTGCTCGACCTGAGCGCCCGCGGGGTCGATGAATTGCGGCAGGAAGGCCGAGAAGAAGAGATAACCCTTGGGATTGGTGACGGCGACGAGGAAGCTCTTCAGGAAGATCGTCACTGCCGAAGCGGATGCGTTCCCGTTTTCAGAGCGCAGCGAGACGTCCAGCGTACCCTTCGAGCGCAGCAGCATGACGCCGAGGAAGGCGAGGTAGCAGACGCCGACCCATTTGACGACAGTGAACCAGAATTCCGAGGCAGCCAGCAGCGCACCGAGGCCGAGAGCAACGGCGCCGATCAGCACGAAGTCGGACATGACAGCACCGATCATGCCTGATATCGCCCGGCGCACCCCGAATTTCGAGCCGTTGGTCAGGGCGAGAAGCACCGTCGGGCCGGGTGTGGCGATGCCGATGAATGCCACAAGCGCAAATGCAAAAACCGTCATTTCAGTCATGTCGTCCTCCACCGTCGTCGGAATCGAGTTATGGCATTCAGCGGATATTTGCGGAAGGGCCTTTGGTCAAAGCCAATATCCTGCTCCAGATCAAAACACAGACCTATATATCCGGACCATTTACGGCGGCGTTTACTGTAACGTACTTCCGAATATACGCCCCGCATGTTTCGCTTTGCGTGAAAGTGTCGCTCGGCAGGTCGCCAGTACCTTGGCCATCTTGGTCTTGCCAAGGATGCGCCGGCGTCAATCGGGTTTCTGGTGGGTTCTTCATTTCGTTCGGGGGGAAACGCACATGACAATTCAGATCGGGATCAGACGCCTGTTGCGAACGCCTATGTCGTTCGCTTTCCTGGCAATTGCTTCGATGGCCATTCCGGCCGCACCTGAGGCCAGGGCCGCTGCCGCTTCTCTGACGGAAGAGGAAGCGCGTGAGATCGGCATCGAAGCCTATGTCTATTTTTATCCGCTGATAACGATGGACATCACGCGCAAGCAGCTGACCAATATGGAACCGAAGGAGGGGTCGATCGGCGGTCCGGCCAACCGGTTCGCCAATGTCCGCGAATTTCCGGCTGCAGACATGAAGGCCGTGGTCCGGCCGAATTTCGACACGCTCTATTCGAGCGGCTGGCTTGATCTCACCAAGGAACCGGTGGTGGTTACCGCGCCGGATACCGGAGGCCGCTATTACCTCCTGCCGATGCTGGATATGTGGACGGATGTGTTTGCCGCGCCGGGCTGGCGAACGACCGGAACATCAGTCGGAAACTTCCTGATCGCCTCGCCCGGCTGGAGGCCCGAGCTTCGCGACACGTTCGGCGAATTCAAGCTGCCGGAGGGAACTGAACGGATCGACGCTCCGACGCCTTATGTCTGGATCATCGGCCGCACCAAAACCGATGGCCCTGATGACTACAATGCCGTTCACAAGATCCAGGACGGTTACAAGATCACGCCGCTGTCGCAATGGGGCAAAGGCGCCAAGCAGGCCGAGGTCAAAATAAACCCTTCCATCGACATGAAGACGCCACCGAAGACGCAGGCCGATACAGCTTCGGCGGAAGATTATTTTGCTTACGCTGCCGAACTCTTGAAACTTCATCCGCCGCACAGCACCGATCAGCCGATCATTGCCCGCATGAAGCAGATCGGCATCGAGCCCGGCAAGAGCTTTGACCTGTCCAAGGCCGATCCCGTCGTCCAGAAAGCGCTGAAGACAGCGCCGCAGGATGCGCAGGCGCTCATGGGTTGGAAGCTGAAGACATTGGCACGGGTGGTCAATGGCTGGTCGATGAATACCGACACGATGGGCGTCTACGGCAATTACTACCTGAAACGGGCGATCGTGGCGCAACAGGGGCTTGGCGCCAATCTGCCTGAGGACGCCATCTATCCGCTGAACCTTGCGGATGAAAGCGGCAACGCGCTCAATGGACAAAGCAATTACACGCTCCATTTCGAAAAGGAGAATATTCCGCCGGTCAACGCCTTCTGGTCGGTCACTCTCTATGACAATGATGGGTTCCAGGTCGCCAATCCGCTCAATCGGTTCGCTGTCAGCAGCTGGATGCCGTTCCAGTTCAACGCCGACGGCTCGCTCGACCTCTATTTCCAGACGGAAAGTCCCGGCAAGGACAACGAATGGAACTGGCTGCCGGCGCCGAACGGCCCCTACAATCTGACGATGAGGCTCTATGCGCCGAAGGGCAGCGCGCTGATCGGCAAGTGGAACCCGCCGCCGGTGACGCGTGCGGCGCCAGCAGCTCCGCTCGCGGCTCAGTGACAAAGCTAAGTGTGTCGGGCGCGCCATGATCCAAGCGCGCCCCGCCAAGCCTTTCTTTTCCATCGACAGTTCGGCCCGCATCGAAGCATTTCACGCCCGCAGCCGTTAAACAGGCGGTCGGTTTTGTACGCTGAGGAACGGTACTGCGATGGAAAAGACGGCGACGATGACAACAGAGCTGGCGCTGCTGCTGGCGCTTTCGACGCTCTGGGGAGCCTCCTACACCTTCATCAAGATCGGCGTCGAAACCATCCCGCCTGTGACGCTGGTGGCAGCACGGACGCTTGTCGCCGGCCTGCTGCTTCTCGCTATCATCCGCTGGCGCGGCCTCAAGATGCCGCGCGACCGGCAGATGTGGGTCTACTTTCTGGTCCAGGCCTGCCTGAACAGTGTGCTGCCTTTTACGCTGATCGCCTGGGCCGAGCGGACGACCGATGCCGGCCTTGCAGCAATCCTGAATTCCACGACGCCGATCTTTGCCTTTCTGATCACGGCGCTGATCACACAGCACGAGGTCCTCACAAGCCGCAAGCTGTTCGGTGTATCGGCGGGATTGATCGGAACCGCGCTGATCATCGGTACCGGAGCGCTTGACAGCATCGGAGATGCGCTCTGGGCGCAGCTCGCGATCGTGACCGCCACGATCTGCTATGCAGGCGCCGCGGTCTTCGGCCGGAATTTCAGGGGGCTCGATCCTATGATGCCAGCTGCCGGCTCGCTGATATCGGGGGCGGTAATCCTGATCCCGGTCAGCGTCATCGCCGATCGTCCCTGGACGTTGCAGCCGAGCCTGCATTCCGTCCTCGCTCTCCTTGCCCTCTCTGTCTTTTCGACGGCGCTTGCCTTTGTGATCTATTTCCGCCTCGTGCAGACGCTCGGTTCGGTCGGCGCCACGGCTCAGGCCTATCTGAGGGTACCGATCGGCGTTGCAATCGGTGTCGTCTTCCTCGGCGAAACGCTGTCCTCCACGGCAGGCATTGGGCTTGCCTGCGTCATGGCCGGTGTCATCGCAATGACACTGCCCACCCGAGCGCGGGTCCGTCAGGCGGTCTAATCCGCGCCGCCATCTTCATGATGGCCCCGCCAGCTACGAGCGCGGGATCCGCAATCGCTTGTTCGACAAAAATCGAAAATCGCCTGTTGTCATCGCGCTGTCATTAATGATGAGGATACGGGTCGGCGCAGCGGGGGAATATTGGCGTGGATGCAAAAGAAATGACCGAGGAGAAGACGGCGGCTCCACCGGCAGGTACGCCTGCGGAAGTCTTCGGCGCCTTCCTGAAGCTTGGCCTCACCTCGTTCGGCGGACCGGTCGCGCATCTCGGCTATTTCCGCAACGAGCTCGTGACGCGTCGCAAATGGATCGACGAGAAGGGTTATGCCGATCTCGTCGCCCTCTGTCAGTTTCTTCCCGGTCCCGCATCGAGCCAGGTCGGCTTCGCCATGGGTCTGCTGCGCGGCGGGCCGCTGGGGGCGCTTGCGGCGTGGAGCGCATTCACGCTTCCGTCCGCGCTGATCCTCATCATATTCGCAACTGCCGCCACCGCGCTCGACAATCCTCTCGGACAGGGCCTGCTGCACGGATTGAAGCTCGTTGCCGTCGCGGTCGTGGCACAAGCCGTCTGGGGTATGGCACGATCGCTGACGCCCGACAAGCCGCGCGCAGGCATCGCGCTGGCCGCGATTTTCATCGTGACATTGGGGGGAGCGTTCGGCCAGCTCGCAGCCATCGTGCTGGGTGCGGTTTCCGGGCTCGTGCTTTGTCGCGAGGCCGCCATCGAGCACAAGGCAAGTTTTTCGTTCGGTATATCGCGATCATCAGGCGTCACCTGCCTGCTGGCGTTCCTGCTCCTTCTGTTCGGACTGCCGCTTATCGTTTCCATCATGGATTGGCAGGGGCTGCGCCTCTTCGATGCCTTTTATCGCTCGGGCGCGCTGGTGTTTGGCGGCGGCCATGTTGTCCTGCCGCTGCTCGAGGCGGAGGTCGTGAGGCCAGGTTGGGTTTCGGAAAACGCCTTTCTCGCCGGCTACGGTGTCGCACAGGCCGTGCCTGGTCCGCTTTTCACGTTTTCGGCCTATCTCGGGGCGGTGATGGGGCCGGCTCCCAACGGTATCGCGGGCGCAGCCATCGCTCTGGCCGCCATCTTTCTGCCGGGCTTTCTGCTGCTCGTCGGCACCCTGCCTTTCTGGGACAGGCTCAGCACTTATCCGCTGGCGCAGGCGGCCATGCGGGGTGCAAATGCCGCCGTGGTCGGCGTGCTGGGTGCCGCACTCTACAATCCGGTATGGACAAGCGCGGTCCTTACATCGGCTGATTTTGCTCTTGCCCTGTCCGGCTTCCTTCTGCTGGTGGTCTGGAAGGCGCCGCCATGGATCGTCGTGGTGCTGATGGCAGCAAGTGCGATCCTGCTGCAGCTTTCCGCCTGAACCGTATCGGGCCAGTCAATCCTTTGGCGACAAGGCGGCTTCTATCGCCTCCCATGCCATCAGGCCAAGCCTAGCATCCGCCGCGTCGTTGCCGCCATGGGCGCGAAGGCTGGAGCGGGGCGTCGTCTCGCCTGGAAGCAGCACCCGATGACCCGCCTCGGGGTCAACGAGCAGTGACAGCGGCCTGCCGCCTTTTTCGCGCCGGCTGGCAAGCTCACGCGCAAAGCTCTCTGACGGCCAGAGTGCATCGTCTCCGCCGGCCACGAGGACTAGGTCTGCGGTGGCTTTCTCGATGGGAATCTGCGCTCGCCGCAGCGTTTGCTCGTCGGTCCCCAGGCATTTTTCGAAGAAGGAACGATAGGACACCAACCCATCGCGATAGTCCCGCTCCCAGGTGGGATCGGCGGGGACGAATTCCAACGGCTCTCCCTTCCAGGTCCAGGATGAACGTTCGGGCCATTCTCTGCCGTCCTTGCCGGGCCCGATATTGCCCCAGACAACCGAGCTCGGGCTGATCGCTATAACAGAGTTCACGCGCGGGTCCAGGGTGGCGACAAGCAAGGCCGCCTCTGCGCCTTTCGATGTCCCGACGAAGACGATGCGCCGGCATCCCCGCGAAATCAGGTAGTCCGTGGCGTCACAGAAGGTTTCCAGCGGGATTTCGCAAATGCCGGGCGATTGCCCCGTTGCGCCGAACCATTGCAGCGCCAGTGCTTTCGCGCCGGCCCCGGCAAACAATCTCGCACGATCGATATCGACCCTGCCGCTGGAACCGCTGAGCACGGCGACACCGGTCTCATTCGCATCGGGCCGGGAGACGAATGCGCCGTTTACCCGGCCTTCGAGCCGTTCGATTTTGCAGCTGTCCATCGCGCTTGTTACCATGCTGACATCTTGTTGAATTATCGGATGGTTCTCGACTGTCACTGAGGACGGAGCCTATCATGGTCGAGCATGCGCGTGCAGGGGCCTCTTTCGAGGATGCCGATGTCGTCAGCAACTATCCTTACCGTCCGCCATATCCCGAGGCGATCTACGGGAAGTTGCTTGCCATCGCGCCTAAGCGCAGCTGTCTGCTGGATATAGGCTGCGGCCCCGGCAAGATTTCACGGCCGCTCTCGCGGCATTTCGAAAAGGTCATAGCCGTCGATCCCTCCCGCCACATGGTCGAGCTCGGTCAGAGCCTGGAGGAGGGGCGCGCACGCAATCTTCACTGGATCGTCGGTTTCGCCGAAGATGTCGATATCCCCGATCGTCCCGATCTCATCGTTGCCGCTGCCAGCATCCACTGGATGGATCACAAGCGCCTTTTCGCACGGCTGAAAACCTACGCCGCCGCCGATCACCGGGTGGCCGTCATATCAGGAGATGCGCCTTTCCAACCGGCCTGGGAGGCGGGCTGGCAGTCTTTTCTCACCAGATGGGTTCCTGCCATAACGGGCGAGGCGTTCGATCCCATTGGCAAGCGAGAGGACTGGTCGGCCTACAAGGCGTTCCTCGACGTCGAAGGCTCCGAGCATTTCCACTCCGCTCCATTCGAGCAAAGCGTGGAAGACTTCATTCGCTGCCAGCATTCGCGCGATACGTTCGCGCCATCCCGTCTGGCCGGCAGGATGAACGAGTTCGACGGAGAGCTCGGCGAGATGCTGGCTCCCTATGCTCGCGAACGAAAACTGAGTTTCATCGTCCGGACGAAACTGGTCTGGGGCTCGATCAGGTTGTGATCTGCCTGTGCCCAAAACCGCAATCCGGCCGGTCAAGATGTTGAACCTCTAGGCCACTGCCATGATGACATGGGCCTGAATTTTGGCGGCAATCTCACCGTCGCCATGCCGGTCGGCAATCGCGGATGCGGCACAATCGGTCGCAACGTCCAGTTTTCCCGGGGCTCTGGCTTCGATTTCGCTCCGAAGGACTGTCCCGTGGCAATAGGCGAGGGCAGGAATCCGGGGCGAGGATGCGCGGCTTTGTTCGGCTTTCGTTTCGATCACCACATGGGAGAAACCTGCCTCTTCCAGCTCGGCGCGGATCAGCGCCTTGTCATGATAGCCGTGCGGCGTGCGGACCAGGAAGCGCGGCGGATCATCCGGAAACATCGTCGCAAGGGCATTCGTCACATCGTCGGCAAAAACATTCTCCTCGATGCGGTCCCATACGTTGAACAGGAAATGTCCGCCGGGCTTCAAGACACGCTTTGCTTCGCGGTAGCCGGATATGCGGTTCGGGAAGAACATCGCGCCGAACTGACAGCAGACGAGATCGAAGGCGGCATTTTCAAAGGGCAGCGCCAGAGCATCCGCCTGGCGCCATTCCAGGCGACTATCGAAGCCTTGCTGCGAAGCGGCATAGTCGAGCATCGGCTGGTTGAGATCGCTGATGATATAGCGTGCGCCCGACGACAGTTTCGGCGCCAGTGCGCGGGTGACGACCCCGGTGCCTGCTGCGGTTTCCAGAACGACGCCGGGAGACAGGGAAGCCGCTCTCCGGGCAAGATCCACGGCGAAGGGCTCGAAAATCAGCGGCACCATATAGTGGTCGTAGTTTTCCGGGATCGAGCCGACGAACAGCTTGTCCTTTTCCAGCATTGTCGTCACCTTCCGCCGCCCAATAGGGCTTCAATCACATCGGGTTCACTGCCGCTCACAGCCGCAGGCTTTCGTCCAGCCAGACCCGGAAGCCGCCGCGGAAGGCGTTGTCGTTGCTGCCACGCCGGCATTTGGGCGGCAGATCCTTCAGCTTTTCGACGTTGCCGCCACCGATGACGATATAGTCAGGCAGCAGGGCGGCAGCCAGGCGGTCGGCGACGTCGAAGACCGATTTTCGCCATCTTCCCTTACCGCGACCTTCCAGGCCTCGTTCGCCGACATAGTCCTCGAATGTCGCCTTCTTGTAGGGCATGTGCGCCAGTTCGAGCGGCATGCAGACGTTCTCGGCGATCATCGCCGAGCCTAGGCCCGTGCCGAGGCCAAGAAAGAGCATACGGCCGGCCTCGTAGCTGCCGATCGCCTGCATCAGCGCGTCGTTTACCATGCGCACGGGCTTGCCGAGGGCTTTTTCGAAATCGAAGCCCTTCCATCCCGGGCCGAGGTTGAACGGTTCAGCCGCGGGGCGGTGGGCAGCGACGGGGCCAGGATAACCCATGGCGACGACATCATAGTGCCAGTCGGCCGTCAGATCGGTAAGGGCTGCGACCATCTTCGCCGCCGTCATCGCGCGCCCCGATACGACCGAGCGTCGCTCGCTGCCGCTGCTGAGTTCCGCCTTCACATGCGAGCCGCCGATATCGACGGCGAGCACGATGCGGCCGGCCGGCGCCGCAACCTTCGGCTTGGCTCGCTCACGCGTCTGCTTTTCTTCCATTACGTCGGCCATGGCTGGCGCTCCTCTCGGCTGTACCCTTATTCCTTCCCGCGCTATTCTATAGGGCCCGCGCTATTCTATCGGGCGCAAGATCGTAGCCGGCTGTCAAGCCGGTATATTGCGGATCGCTTAATTTCATCTCACGATGGCACGGAAGACGAGCAAATAGAGCGGAGGAACAGCACTTGGCCTTTCCGACACGACCACCCGGTTCCGTCGAGCCGCCAGGTGCGCCGGGCATCGAGCCCCGATGGACGTCCAGTGACAAGAGTGCTGTTGGTACCGCCGTCAGTTCGGCGAGCTGCGTCTGGTTCACGGCAAGCCACGGCATCCTCAACGAGATCTACGCGCCACGGCTCGATATGGCCTGCGTGCGGGATTTCGGTTTCATCGTCACGGCTCCGGGCTATTTCTCCGAGGAGAAACGCGACGCCGATCACAGCGTACAGGCGATCGAGGACGGCGTCCCGGCCTTCCGCCTCGTCAATACCGCCCGCGACGGGCGCTATCGCATCACCAAGACCATCTTTTCAGACCCTGAGCGCGAGGTGGTGCTGCAGGACATCCGCTTCGAAGCGCTGATAGGCATTCTCTCGGACTACCGGCTGCATGCGCTTGTTGCCCCGCATCTCGTCAACGGCGGCGCCGACAACAACGGCTGGTATGATGATTTCAAGGGCAGGCAGATGCTCTTTGCCGAGGGGTCCGGGCGGTCGCTCGCCATTGCCGCTTCGGTGCCCTGGCTTGCGCGTTCAGTGGGCTATGTCGGCATTTCCGACGGTTGGCAGACGCTGTCGCGCGGCGAGGGGCTGAATGAGGAGTACAGCTGCGCCACATCAGGGAATGTCGCGCTGTCAGGGACACTGGATATGCAGGCGGGCAAGGGCCAAGCTGACCAGGGAAGGGCGCTGATCGCCATCGGCTTCGGCACGCAGCCGGAGGAGGCTGCCCTGCGCACGCTGCTCAGCCTTCAGCAGGGCACGGAACCGGCGCTGAAACATTATCGCAGCGGCTGGCGGGAATGGCAGGCCGGCCTGCTTGCGCTCGACGAACCACATGATCCTGACAAGCTCAACCGTTACCGCGTCAGCACCGGCGTGCTTGCCACGCACCGCGATGATGCGTCCGGCGCCATCATCGCCAGCCTTTCCATCCCCTGGGGCTTCAGCAAAGGCGATGACGACCTTGGCGGTTATCATCTGGTGTGGACGCGCGATCTGGTGGAAACGGCGGGCGGTCTGCTTGCGGCCGGGGCCACAGCGGATGCACGCTCCGTGCTCGACTATCTCGCTGTCATCCAGGAAGCGGACGGCCATTGGGTGCAGAATGCCTGGCTAGACGGCAGACCCTACTGGTACGGCATCCAGATGGATGAGACGGCCTTTCCGATCCTGCTCTATGACATGTTGCTGCGTGCGGGCGCGATCGATGCCTCGGAGAGGGGACGCTATCTGCCCATGGTCGAGGCGGCTGCGGGCTATATCGTCAGAAACGGCCCCGCCACCCAGGAGGATCGCTGGGAGGAGGATGCCGGCTACTCGCCGTTTACGCTCGCCGTCGAGATCGCCGGCCTGCTTGCGGCGGCCGATGCCATGGAAGCGGCGGGGCGGCTGGATGCGGCGCACTATCTGCGCGAGGTCGCCGACGGCTGGAACGAGCGCATCGAGGAATGGACCTACGCCACCGATACCGAACTGTCGCGCCGTCTCGGCATCGAAGGCTATTATGTGCGCATCGCCTCGGCGACCGATGGCAGCCTGTCACTGCGGCGTGACTTCATTCCGATCCGCAATCGGGACGATCTCGGCGAGGTGCTTGAAGCGGACCTGCTGATAAGCCCGGATGCGCTGGCGCTGGTGCGCTTCGGCCTCCGCGCCGCCGACGACCCGCGCATGCTCGGCACAGTCGCGGCAATCGATGCGGAGTTGCGCCGCGACCTTCCGGCCGGTCCCTACTGGTATCGCTACAATGACGACGGGTATGGCGAGCGCATCGGCGGTGCGCCCTTTGCCGGCAGCGGTGTCGGCAGGCTCTGGCCGCTCTTGACCGGCGAGCGCGCCCATTATGAACTCGCCGCCGGGCGAGCGGACGAAGCGCAGCGGATGCTTGCTGCGCTGGAAGCTTCGGCAAGCGAAGGCGGGCTCTTGCCTGAACAGATCTGGGACAGCGAGGACGTGCCGCAGCGTGAGCTTTTCCTCGGCCGACCCTCGGGCAGCGCCATGCCGCTCGTCTGGGCGCATGCCGAACATATCAAGCTGCTGCGCTCGCTGCGCGACGGCGTGATCTTCGACATGCCGCCCCAGACCTTTGCCCGCTATGTCGCAGCAAAGCCGGCGCCGGCACCGTTCTCCTGGCGGCTGACGGCCCGACGCGACCAGATGCAGGCGGGCCGGCGGCTCCGCATCGAACTGCCCGAGCCTGCTCTGGTACGCTGGTCCACCGACGGCTGGGCAAGCGCCGCCGACAGCCCATGCCGCGATACCGGCTTCGGCACTCATGTCTTCGACCTGCCGACGCAGGCGCTCGGCCCAGGCATGATCGACTTCACGATCTTCTGGAAGGATGCTCAGCGCTGGGAGGGCGCGGATTTTCAGATCGAGGTGGTTTGAGGCGACACCCATTTCCGCCAGTCTCGCAGAATTCCAGTCGATAAGAAAAGCGGCCGTTTCCGGCCGCTAAAGGGATTTGTTCCAATCTCTCTGCATTTCCGGAAGTATTTCCGAAAAAACTTGGGATCCGGTTAGAGGCCAGCCCCAGGGGATCAGGACTAAAGTCCAGACCCAGGGGATCAGGACTTGTAGATCAGCCAGCTCTTGGTGAATTCTTTCTGCATTCCGTCCTCATAGACGACGGTGCAGTTGCGGCCGGCGTTTTTGGCGCTGTAAAGCGCGATATCGCTCTTGGAGTAGAGTTCGCCGGCATCGTCGGCGTGCGAGGCCATGCAGATGCCGATGGAGACAGTGACCGGGCCATAATTGACGCGGGTACGGGAATTCTTGAAGGGGGTGGATTCCAGCGTCCGGCGAATGCGCTCGGCGACCGCCGTCACTTCGTCCAGCGTGTTGCCGTCGATGATGAGCGCGAATTCCTCGCCGCCGGTGCGGGCGACGAAAACATCGCGCCGGACATTGGTGCGGATGACGGAGGCGACCGTCGCCAGAACCTTGTCGCCGACCGGATGGCCGTAGGTATCGTTGATCTTCTTGAAATTGTCGATGTCGGCCAAGAGCAGGGCGGTGACCGGACGCAACGCCGGATTATTGAAGACGGCGGCCAGCCGGTCGTCGAAGGCGCGGCGGTTGGACAGGCGTGTCAGCGAGTCGGTATTGGCGATGCGCTTGTATTCGTCGAGTTCCTTACGGACCTGATCCATCTCCTGCGAGCGCTGGACCATGTCTTCTACGGTCTTTTCGCCATGGGTGATCGTATCGCCGGTTGCCTGGGTGAGCAGGTCGATGGCGTTTTCGATGAGATCGGCGCTCGTCGTGCTCTTGGAACTGATGCGCTTGCAGGTTTCGTTCAGCAGCCGGTTATAGCTTTCGAGCGAGGTCTGCTCCTGGCGCAGCACGCGCAGCAGGCCTTCCAACTCGCCGGCAATGCGGCTGTGGGCATCATCGAAGATCTTGGCTGGTGCAGTGTGGGAGCAATGCTGGGTGCCGAGAGCGTCGAGCTCGGCCTGCGTCGCCTGGCTGCCGAGCGCAGCAAGGTCACGGGTGAGCGCCGGGTTGGAGCCAATATAGGCTTCGTAGAAGAGTTCGTAGTTGCGGGGAATTGGTGCAACGCCCATGGAGCGCATGGCATAGGTGATCTGACCCGCCACATCGGGAACCTGCACCTTGGGCGCAACGGCCGTATTCATTCCGGCAACTCCTCATCCAATTCTTAAGCAATCTTCTATTTGTTATCTTAGATTTCTTGGGAAATGATTAAAGCGACATATACCAAAGATTACATACGATAAGTTTGATGGGGATCAATACTACGATCAGCCCTATGATTTTTCTGAAATATTTGTAAGTTCGACTGTAACGGAGACACCTCTTATGCGCGAGGTGCCCCAAAAAAGTTCAATCGTTTTCTCTTTTCTGGGATTGTTTTCGTTTTGTTGACGGTCGGTATCTTTGGTCTGGTCTACTGGCGGGCAGGGCGAGGCGACAGATTCTGTCTCAAGAGACCGGAATTATGGGGATCGGATCGCGGTCCCCTGTCGAAGGCATGAAGATCATGGAATCGCCTCGCCACACGTCACCCGCCATACTTGCGCTCGCCATCATTGCCGGCTGCGCTTTTCTTTTACAGCAGACTGGCTTCTTCAACGGCATCTTCAGCACGGATATCCTCGCCAGCGTAAAGGCGGAGGATATTCTCAGCGGATCCGATATCGCCGCCATGGAAAGACCCGTAATCCAGCCCATGACGGCGGCCCATATCGATCCGGCCGAGACGGCCTCTGTGCGATAGCTAGCAGCCTTAGTCTCAGCCGAGGTTCAGTTCCTGGAAGAAGTCGTTGCCCTTGTCGTCGATGACGATGAAGGCCGGGAAGTCTTCCACCTCTATCTTCCAGACCGCTTCCATGCCGAGTTCGGGATATTCCAGCACATCGACCTTGCGGATGCAGTCCTGCGCCAGGCGGGCGGCCGGGCCGCCGATGGAACCGAGATAGAAGCCCTGATGCTTCTTGCAGGCTTCGCGCACGGCGCGTGAGCGGTTGCCCTTGGCGAGCATCACCATGGAGCCGCCGAAGGACTGGAACTGGTCGACATAGGAATCCATGCGGCCGGCGGTCGTCGGGCCGAAGGAGCCGGACGCGTAACCGGCGGGCGTCTTGGCCGGGCCGGCATAATAGACCGGGTGATTCTTCATATAGTCCGGCATGCCTTCGCCCTTTTCGAGCCGTTCGCGGATCTTTGCATGTGCAAGGTCGCGGGCGACGATGATCGTGCCCGATAGCGACAGGCGCGTCTTGACCGGATGCTTTGAAAGCTCGGCGAGAATATCGGCCATCGGCTGGTTCAGATCGACACGCACGACGGATTCGGACAGCTTCGCCTCGTCGATGTCGGGCATGTACTTGGACGGATCGGTTTCCAGCTGCTCGATGAAGATGCCGTCGCGGGTGATCTTGCCCTTGGCCTGGCGGTCGGCGGAACAGGAGACGCCGAGGCCGATCGGCAGCGAGGCACCATGGCGGGGCAGGCGGATGACGCGCACGTCATGACAGAAATACTTGCCGCCGAACTGGGCGCCGACGCCGAGGCTCTGCGTCAGCTTGTGGATCTCCTTTTCCATCTCGATGTCGCGGAAGGCGTGTCCATTTTCGGAGCCTTCGGTCGGCAGCTCGTCGAGGTAGCGGGTGGAGGCGAGCTTGACGGTCTTCAGGTTCATCTCGGCCGAGGTGCCACCGATGACGATTGCCAAATGGTAGGGGGGACAGGCTGCCGTACCCAAGGTGAGGATCTTCTCCTTGAGGAAGTCCAGCATGCGGTCATGCGACAGGAGCGAGGGCGTGCCCTGGAAGAGGAAGGTCTTGTTAGCCGAGCCGCCGCCCTTGGCGACGAAGAGGAAGTCGTAGCTATCGGTGCCTTCCTCATAGATATCGATCTGCGCCGGCAGATTGTTCTTGGTGTTCTTCTCCTCGAACATCTTGATGGGGGCGAGCTGCGAATAGCGCAGGTTCTTCTTCTCATAGGCGTCGAGCACGCCCTTAGAGAGAGCAGCCGTATCGCCGCCTTCGGTCCACACGCGACGGCCTTTCTTGCCCATGATGATCGCCGTGCCCGTATCCTGGCACATGGGCAGCACACCACCGGCGGCGATATTGGCATTCTTCAAGAGGTCGTAGGCAACGAAACGGTCATTGTCGGTCGCTTCCGGATCGTCGAGGATCGAGGCGAGCTGCTTCAGATGGCCGGGGCGCAGCAGATGGTTGATGTCGGCAAAGGCGGTTTCGGCGAGCAGGCGGATGCCCTCAGGGTCGACCGTCAGAATCTCCTGACCCTTGAAGCTGTCGACCGAGACATAGTCGCTGCTGATCTTGCGGTAAGGGGTGGTGTCGGCGCCGAGGGGGAAGAGATCGTCAGCCATCGAAGTGACCTTTCTGGTGGGATATTTTTGGAACCGGTCTAAAACTGGCTGGGGCTAAAAGCAATCGCGGAAGGCGCCGGATTGTTGTCAAAAATGCCGCGGCAGGAGTGGCGTTTCTGAGAATTGACGGCGACGTGTCGAGGCGAGAGGTCTCTTGTTCACGCGGCGTCATCCTCGGCCTTGTTGTAAAGCCCGCAGACATACTTGACGGATGTTCGGAGACAGCCTGACAGTCAGTCGGGGCTTTTAAGGTCGATTTCTGCGACCTGAGTTGCACCGAAGAAGACGCCGTAGAGGCCGTCCTGCTGGAGTGGTCGGATGGCGAGATATTCGGTTCTGAAGGCATTAGGCACGCGCCAGAAGCAGAAGCTATCCCAGAAACAGCCAGTATCCGCTCTCGGACTCGTATAGGACATTGGATTGCAAGTTCGCCTTAGTATGTCCTTGATATGCTGCCTTGGCCGGCTTCAAGCAATCCCGCCGCCCGCATACCTGCGGTCTGATCTGCCAGCGCCGCATGGCCAGTGACCGATGCTGCTTGATCGGGCCGCCATAGCTTTGTGAGCTTGCGGGTGGCCCGACTGGGGTCTCTGAATGTCGCCGCTCGACGGTGACCAGGCAGCCTACATGCGATGCGAGATGCAACGTCAGGATGGCTATTCAATGAGCCTCACGGACGATTGCTACAGCCTGGGGAAAACTACCTGCCTTGGCCATCGTCACGTCGCTCAGTCGAGGCTGGCCGGCGAGGAAAACGGCCGATTGGCGTCCACCACGAAGATGGCCAGCTCATCGAGATCGGTTGTGCCGGCGTTGAACACCTCCATCGGCGTATCGGCCCCGTGTCCGGTCATGGTCATGCCGGCTTCAGTGTAGGTCACGCCGTGGGGCGTTTTCTGACCGAGCTTGCCAGTCAGCACATAGAATGCCTCGGATCCCGGATGCGTATGGATTGGCGTCTTAGTGCCGGGCGCTCCGCCAGCGCGATTGACGCGCAGCAAATACTCGCTCGCGCTGATCGGCGGAAGGGGGCCGATCTCGACGACCTTGGTTCCGCCTGTTGTGGATCCATTCTTCGGTCCGAGCGTGAACAGCCAGATCTTGTCCGCAACTTCCGCCGCAAGCGAGGTCGGACCCGCCGCGCGCTGGGCATCCTTCAGCGTCGGGAAATTCTCCAGCCGCCAGTACAATGGCCCAGACGGCAGCTCTGTGACCTTCTTCTCAGCCACCGGCTTGATGAAGAACTTGTTTTCTTCGGACAATGTGGCTGAAGTCATCAGCCCGAAAGCAGATAGGGAAATCATAAGCGCGCCGATATGGCGTACGCTGAGGGATCGCAGCTTCATGGTTGGTCCTCCTACTGATGCTTCGTTGGCGGGCCGCTCGACGGTGAGTGCGATGTCGTGCAATCAGGCGACCGTAGGCGGTGCGCCGCCCTCCAGTCTCTCACTGTCAAGGCATGGCGATGGCCGCAAGAAGCGCAAATATCGTTGCTCGAATGTCGTGGAGAAGTGACGAGCGGCAATCGCGCCGTTGATGGCAAACACCTAACCCGCCCGCATATCCATGCGGCTTCCCCCTTCGATTGCATTTCTGATCGGTCATTCTACCACAGTTTGGAGGCTGAGGGATCATGTCCAGAACGGCTCCGTTCGCAAAATTTCGGCAGATTTGAGAAATGATCGGATGGTGGGAGGCGTGTGATCGAAATCTATGCGCATGGCCGGTTCTCCGCTCTGCGCCTGAAGCCATGAAATGGATCGCGACGCCGCTCCGCCTGCCCGAATGCGTGGCATTGGAGCCGAGTGGGCGGCCCGTGCATGCAGTCCCGACGTTACGAGGTGGTTGGTTGGATGGCATGGTTCCACCCATTGCGGTCCTTCCGGATCGTGGGATGTGGGGAGGCTTCGGGACCAAAAGAGGTCGTGGTTCAAAAATGTGAGATCTGTAAAGCTTGAGCGATTCCACATTTAGGTCAGGGGCTGGGGCAGAGCCGGCCCTTTCACTATATTATCGGCGATCGGCTCACATCGGGCTGATCATCGTCTCCGGGCGCACGATCGCGTCATATTCCTCCGATGTCACCAGCCCACTCGCTAGCGCCTCTTCCTTCAGCGTCGTACCATTCTTGTGTGCCGTCTTGGCGATCTTGGCGGCGGCATCGTAGCCGATCTTGGGGGCAAGGGCGGTCACCAGCATCAGCGAGCGTTCGAGGCCGGCCTTGATATTGTCTTCGCGGGCCTCGATGCCGACGACGCAATTGTCGGTGAAGGAGACGGCTGCATCGCCGAGAAGCTGCACCGACTGCAGGAAGTTATAGGCCATCATCGGATTGTAGACGTTGAGCTCGAAATGGCCCTGGCTGTCGGCAAAGGTGAGGGCCGCGTGGTTGCCGAAGACATGGATGCAGACTTGTGTGAGCGCCTCGCACTGGGTGGGGTTCACCTTGCCGGGCATGATCGAGGAGCCGGGCTCGTTTTCGGGCAGGGCCAGTTCGCCGAGGCCGGCGCGCGGGCCGGAGCCGAGAAGGCGGATGTCGTTGGCGATCTTGAAGAGGGCGGCCGCTGCCGCGTTGATCGCGCCATGGGCGAAGACCATCGAATCATGCGAGGCGAGCGCCTCGAACTTGTTCGGTGCGGTCACGAAGGGCATGTGGGTGATTGCTGCGATCTCTTCGGCAACCTTTTCGGCAAAACCGACCGGCGCATTCAGCCCGGTGCCGACGGCGGTGCCGCCCTGGGCGAGTTCGCAAAGGCCGGGCAGGGTCATTTCGATACGCTTGATGGCGGAGCCCACCTGCGCGGCGTATCCGGAAAACTCCTGGCCGAGCGTCAGCGGCGTCGCATCCTGCGTGTGCGTGCGGCCGATCTTGATGATGTGGCTGAATTCCGTGACCTTCATGTCGAGGGCGGCATGCAGGTGCTTCAGCGAAGGCAGCAGGTGATGGGCGATCTGTTCGGCGCAAGCGATGTGCATGGCCGTCGGGTAGGTATCGTTCGACGACTGGCTCATATTAACGTGATCGTTCGGGTGCACCGGCTTCTTGGAACCCATGACCCCGCCGAGCATTTCTATGGCACGATTGGAGATCACCTCATTGGCGTTCATGTTGGATTGCGTGCCGGAACCGGTCTGCCAGACGACCAGCGGGAAATGGTCGTTCAGCTTGCCGTCGATCACTTCCTGGGCGGCATCCACGATGGACTTGCCGATGTTGGAATCGAGCTGGCCGAGCGCCATGTTGGCACGCGCCGCCGCCTGCTTGACGATGCCGAGCGCCCGCACGATCGAGAGCGGCTGCTTTTCCCAGCCGATCTTGAAATTGCCGAGCGAACGCTGCGCCTGCGCGCCCCAGTAACGGTCGCTGGCGACTTCGATCGGGCCAAATGTATCGGTTTCGGTGCGGGTGGAACTCATGGCTTCGTGCCTTCCTGTCACATGCTGTTAAGAGCAGTCTTTGAAGATGAGGGACTTATAGGGTGGAAAGCTTTTCAAGAAAACCGGAGCTTATGCGAAATATTGAAGACGGATCTCATGTTTTGCATCACCATTCAGGCGCTATATGGCCGTGTTTTTTCGGCCACGCCGGGAAATTAATGCAAAGAGTGGCAGAAAGTGCCCTTTCTCACGGTGGAAAATTCGGTAAAAAATTAACTAATAATTTCATAATTTTGTGTGAACTGGCGCACGGCGCTTGCGTTCGACCCCGTCACACAAAGTTGAGCTTGAAAGCGCTGGCAGCGTAGTCCGATTTCTGATGAATGGGCCGCAGCTGCCGGGGAAATTCTGGAAGAATTGATCAGAGCCTTTTTGCTCGACAACAGCATGGTACTGGGACTGGAAAACAAGATGAAATTCGTTTTGAAAAGCGCGGTTTCCGCATTGGCACTTTCCTGCGTGATGGGCGCGGTTCCTGCGCATGCCTATACGCTGATGGACATGTTGCGCGGCGACCGGGCAAGAAGCGGCCAGAGCACGATCATCATGGACCCTTCGGCTCCGGTTCGCGGCAATCCCGGCAATCGTAACGGCCTTGGCGGCGATATCGATCCGGAAGCCGCGATGCCGAAGGTTTCCAGCCCGCGCTACTACACGTACAAGGCTGAAACGCTGCAGTTCGTCGATACGACGAAGTTTGCCGATCCTGTTGTCACCGGCGCGGTCGCCGACGTCTCGGGCGCGGCCACGACCGACGGTGCTCCACAGCGCCACTTCCTGACGGAAGCCAAGGTTCGCGCCAATGCCGATGTCGCCAAGGCCCTGCAGGCCTATTACGGTGACGGCAAGAACCCGCTGGTCTGGGTTTCCAACGATGGCATTAATGATCACGGCAAGGCGGCCCTCAGCGTGCTCGCCGATGCTGCAAGCGTCGGCCTCGATCCGGCCGATTATGCCGTGTCCGAACCGACCATCGATCCGGCCAATCCGGATCCCGATGTCCGCGACCGGGCACTGACGCAGTTCGAACTGGCGCTTTCCTCCAAGGTTCTTGCCTATGTGCAGGACACGACGCGCGGCCGCGTCGACCCCAACAAGCTCTCCGGCTACCATGATTTCCAGCGCAAGGTCGTCAAGCTCGATCCGGTGCTGAAGCTCTCCCGCATGAGCCCTGACGTCGCTGCCTATCTCAACAGCCGCAACCCCGACAGCACGCAGTTCCTGGCGCTGAAGGCCGAGCTTGCCAAGCTGCGCGCCGCCGACGGCGGCAATGAAGCGCCGATCACCATTTCGCTCACTTCCCTGCTGCACCCGGGCGACAGCTCGCTGGAAGTCGCCAACATCGTCAAGGCGATCCAGAAGAATGGTTCGGAAGAGCTGAAGACAGCACATGCTGCCACCTTCTCGGCCTATACCGGCAGCAGCGATTATTCGCCCGAGATCGTGTCACTGGTCGAGGACTTCCAGAAGGAACATGGCCTGAAGCCTGATGGTGTCATCGGCCAGGCGACCGTGCGCACCATGACTGGCGGCGACAGCAACGGCTCCAAGATCGACAAGCTCGTCGTTGCCATGGAGCAGGCGCGCTGGTTGCCTGATGATCTCGGCCCGCGCTATGTGATGATCAACCAGCCGGCCTTCATGGCCTACTACTATAACGACTCCAAGCAGCAGCTTGCGATGCGCACGGTCGTCGGCGGCAAGAACAACCAGACCTATTTCTTCGACGACGAAATCGAGACGGTCGAGTTCAACCCGTTCTGGGGCGTGCCGCAGTCGATCATCATCAACGAGATGCTGCCGAAGCTGCGCTCCGACCCGAACTATCTGGACCAGATGGGCTACGAGGTCGAAGTCGGCGGCCGTGCCGTTCCGTCTTCCAGCGTCGATTGGTATGGCTCGACGCAGAACATCTCGGTCCGCCAGCCGCCGAGCAGCGACAATGCGCTGGGTGAACTGAAGATCCTGTTCCCGAACAGCCATGCCATCTACATGCACGACACGCCCTCGAAGAGCTTCTTCAAGCGTGACATGCGTGCGCTGAGCCACGGCTGCGTGCGCCTGGCAGACCCGCGCGCCATGGCGGCCGCCGTTCTCGGCACGACCGTCGATGATGTGGCGAAGCAAATTGCTACCGGCCAGAACCATGCCGTGAAGGTGCCGCAGAAGATCCCGGTCTATGTATCCTATTTCACCGCCTGGCCGAACAAGGACGGCGTGATCGAATATTTCGACGACGTCTATGGTCGCGATGCCTATGTCGACAAGGCGTTCGACGTGACGACGAAGTCGCGTGAGGCGCAGATCTGACGCCAAGCGTTTGATGGGTAAATTGAACGGGCGGTCTTTGGGTCGCCCGTTTTGTTTTTGGGTGTTTGCCTACGGGAAATATTGAGGAGAGGGGTCGTGACTGCAGATGCATCAACCCGATCGCCAACCCTCAGACAATAGCAACCTTCGCCGCAGAACCGTTCAGCAGACTCTCCACCAGTTCCGGCGTCAGTTCATCGAAATGCGTGATGATCACGTCAGGATCGAGAGCTGACACCGGCACATCCGAATAGCCGAAGGGTACGGCGATCGCCGGCACACCGGCATTCTTCGCCACCGCAATATCATTGACACTGTCACCGATCATCACGGCGCGGGCAACATCGCCGCCGGCGCGTTCAATCGTGCCGGTCAGATGCCGCGCGTCGGGCTTGCGGTATTCGAACGTATCACCGCCGGTGATCGCGTCGAAATAATGCGTCAGCCCGAGCTTCTCCAGGAGTACGGTCGCGAGCCCTTCCATCTTGTTGGTGCAGACGGCGAGCGCATAGCCCGATGCCTTCAGGCTATCCATCGCGGCGACGAGACCGGGGTAGGGCTCGGTATGGCCCGGCATGTTTGCGCTATAATGGGCCACGAAACGCTCCACCAGTGCCGGCAGCTCTTCCTGCGAGATCGGGCGGCCCTGCAGCTTGCAGGCGCGCTCGATCATCACACGGGCGCCCTGGCCGACCAAGTGCGTCAGGTCGTCATAGGTGACGGGCTCAAGATTGAGCGCTGCGATCGTGTAGTTCAGGCTTTCGACCAGATCGACATGGGTGTCGAGCAGCGTACCGTCGAGATCGAAGACAACAAGGGCCCTATTCTGGGGAAGAGCTTGGCGGGCATTTTCGGGAGCGGGGGTCAAAGTGATGCCTCTTTGCAGGGTAGGATCATCCGGGAGTAGGCGATGAACAGGCGAAAAGCAACGCCAGGACGGCTGATAGAAAACTCGCAGCCGAAACGCGTGGCTTTCAATCGCAGGACGATGATTTTGGCTTTCGTTTGCAATACGAGCCGTGTAAACAGCACATCCAACGCAATATCAGGAGCTGGCGGCGCATGGATGCCCGCGAAATGAAGATCAAGGCCGCTGAGGCCGCGCTTGTCCATGTTGAGTACGGCATGCGTCTTGGAATCGGGACCGGAAGCACGGCGGAGGAATTCGTTCGCGTGCTCGCTGAAAAGGTTGCAGCCGGTTTCAAGGTCGAAGGCGTTCCGACGTCCGAGCGCACCGCGCGGCTCTGCGTCGAACTCGGCGTTCCCCTGAAATCGCTGGATGAGCTGCCACAACTGGATCTCACCATCGACGGCGCTGACGAGGTCGATGCAGACTTGCGGCTCATCAAGGGTGGCGGCGGTGCGCTGTTGCGCGAAAAGATCGTCGCTGCAGCCTCGACTCGGATGATCGTCATTGCCGACGAAAGCAAGCTGGTGCAGACGCTCGGCGCTTTCGCATTGCCGATCGAGGTCAATCCCTTCGGCCTCGTTTCGACGCGCATCGCGATCGAAAGGACCGCCTCACGCCTTGGTCTCTCCGGCGAACTGACGTTGCGTCAGTCCGGTGACGGAGAGTTTATGACTGACGGCGGACATCACATCATCGATGCATCTTTTGGCCGCATTCCTGATGCAGAGGCGCTTTCGAGGGAACTGAATTCCATACCCGGTGTCGTGGAGCACGGGCTTTTCATCAACATGGCGGCGCTTGCGATCATTGCCGGTCCTGCAGGCGCCCGCACGCTGCAGGCAAACAGATAACAGGAGCATAGAAACTCATGATGAACATTGCAGGTCTTGGCCGTCTTGCCGCTGCGACCATCGTTCTTTCCGGGCTTGCCTTTGGCTCTGCCGCAAGAGCGCAGGAAGTGTCCGAAGAGCAGCTGAAGGCTGCCCGCGCAGCCATGGACGCCATCGGCGCAACCACCCAGTATGACAACATCCTGCCGGGTCTGGCCGAGCGTCTGAAGGCTGGCCTCATCCAGGATTCGCCGAACTATCAGGATGTCATCTCCGCGACCGTCGATGCGCAGGCACTGGCTCTGGCACCGCGCCGTGCCGACCTCGAAAAGGAAGCGGCTCTGACCTATGCCAAGGCCTTCTCGGTCGAAGAGCTTAAGGCGATTGCCGACTTCTACAATTCCGACGTCGGCAAGAAGCTGCTGCGCGACGGCCCGGTTGCCTCGCGCGAAACCGCCAAGGCTGCCGACATCTGGGCGCAGGGCATTTCCCGCGACCTCGAAAAGCAGAGCAATGTCCAGCTCTCCAAGGTCATCAAGGCTCCGCCGCCGCCGACCGACAGCCCGGCGACGCCGGCTCCGACCGCAGCACCGGCACCGGCCAAGCCGTAAGGCCGCCTTCACCTTTCGCAAAAGCCCGGCATCGTCCGGGCTTTTGTTTTTCTAATCCTCCCTCCTATATGTGAACCACCCATCCAGCGATTCCCTCCGGAGATCATCATGCCTTCCTTCGACTACGACCTCTTCGTCATCGGCGGCGGTTCTGGTGGCGTGCGCAGCGCGCGCGTCGCGGCCTCGCTCGGCAAGAAGGTGGCGATCGCCGAGGAATACCGCTATGGCGGCACCTGCGTGATCCGCGGCTGCGTGCCGAAGAAGCTCTTCGTTTATGCCTCGCAGTTCCACGAGCATTTCGAGGATGCAGCCGGCTTCGGCTGGACGGTCGGCGAAAGCTCGTTCGACTGGAAGAAGCTGATCGCCGCCAAGGATGGCGAAATCGCGCGGCTGGAAGGGCTCTACAAGAAGGGACTTGCCGGCGCCAATGCCGAAATCCTGGAGACGCGCGCCGAACTCGTCGATGCGCATACGATCAGGCTGCTGAAAACAGGCGAAACGGTCACCGCCAAGACCATCGTGATTGCGACCGGCGGCAGGCCGAACCCGCATGAGGCACTGCCCGGCCACGAGCTCTGCATTTCCTCCAACGAGGCTTTCCATCTGGAAGAACTGCCGAAATCGATCCTGATTGCCGGCGGCGGCTACATCGCCGTCGAATTTGCGAATATCTTCCACGGACTCGGCGTCGAGACGACGCTGATCTACCGCGGCACCGAGATCCTTTCGCGCTTCGACGAAGACCTGCGGCGCGGGCTGCATGAGGCGATGGCTGCCAAGGGCATCCGCATCCTCTGCCAGGATGTGATGCAGAAGGTGACGAAGGGCGAAGACGGCCTCGTCATCGAGACGCTGAAAAACGGCACGCTCAACGCCGGTGTCGTCATGCTGGCGCTCGGCCGCGATCCGAATACGAAAGGGCTCGGGCTCGAAAAGGCGGGTGTTGCGCTGAACGAGCGCGGCGCCATCATTGTCGACGACTATTCGCGTACCAATGTCGACGGTATCTATGCGCTCGGCGATGTCACCGACCGGGTACAGCTGACGCCGGTGGCGATCCATGAGGCCATGTGCTTCATCGAGACGGAATACAAGAACAATCCGACCAAGCCGGATTACGACCTGATCCCGACGGCGGTGTTCTCGCAGCCGGAGATCGGCACGGTCGGCCTTTCCGAGGAAGAGGCGGGCAAGCGCTACAAGGAGCTGGAAGTCTACCGCGCCCAGTTCCGGCCGCTGAAGGCCACACTTTCGGGCCGGGCCGAAAAGATGATGATGAAGCTGATCGTCGATGCCGCAAGCCGCAAGGTTGTCGGCGCCCATATCCTCGGTCACGACGCCGGCGAGATGGCGCAGATCCTCGGCATCACGCTGAAGGCCGGCTGCACCAAGGATGATTTCGACCGCACCATGGCGCTGCATCCGACGGCCGCCGAAGAGCTGGTGACCATGTATGCGCCGAGCTACCGTATCCGTGACGGCCAGCGCGTCTGATCTGTTCTCATGAAATGATGCCTGCCGCACGAGCGGCAGGTGAGGGTGGTTAGCTGGTTAGCCGCGGCGCGCGGATGACCTTCAGGAACAGTGCCTTCATGGCATCGGCAATGCCTTCGGTCGGCGACACCTCGAAATAGAGGCCGGGCGAGGCGCAGGCGGCCATGCGCGTGGGTATCTCGTTCTGGAAGGGCTTGATCCAGGTATTGTACCAGGCGTTGCTCGGCAGCGGCAGGTAGGTCGTATAGAGCACGGCGATCTTGACGCCGCGATCCTTCAGCGGCTTGCAGAAGGACGTATCGATGGGCTCCTGGCAGCGGCCACCCGTCGTCTTCTTGGTGCAGGTCGAAGGCTTGTAGCTGTCGCCGACGCCATCCGACACGAAGAACAGGATCTTTTCCGGGTTGACGTTCGACGTTCCGTCGCCGGCCGGATCGATGATGGTGTTCATCTGCGTCATGGCGCTGTCGAAGCTGGTGAGCTGGTCCTGATTGTAGTTCTGATAGGGAATGGTCATCAGGTCGACGGCGTTCGTATAGTTCTTCACCTGCGTCAGATCCGAGGTGAGGCCTGATATCGTCGTCAGCTTGGCATCCTCGGCCTTGGTGCCGAAGGTGTAGACGCCCATGCGGAACTGGTCGGCACTGACGCGCTCGGTCTTAGCCGTGTCGGTCAGCGCCTGGGTTGCCTGGCGCACCACATCGATGCGCATGGCGACGCCGAGGCTCTTGGCGATCGTGTAATTATTGGTGGCCTGGTCCATCTGGTGGCAAGCAAAGGCACAGCCGGTCTTGGCCTCCAGCTTGGAAACATCGGTCGGGGTCGCGGCGACACCCATGGATGGCGTATTGTCGAGCAGGATGTAGAAATCCATGAAGGAGGCGGTCTGATATTCCGCCGTCGCCGTGCCCGATATGGTGATCGAGTCCTGGCCGAGGACATGCATGAAGGTGGTGGGCACGGAGGCGCTGAAGGAGACGAACGAATTGATCTTGTTTGCCGTCTTGGTGACATCGATGCTGAGCTCAACCGGCACCGAGGTCAGTTCACCGGACATCTGTGAAAAGAAGATGCTGCGGGCATCCGTCTTGGCAACGGAGATGGTGCCGTTGCCCTTCATGGTCATGGCGGCTGCCACCGCATCCGATTTTTCGGAAACGGCGCCGACGGCTGCGGCATCAGCGGCGGCATAGAGCTGGGTGCGCAGGCTCAGCGCATGGGCATAGTCCAGCGCCAAACCGGCAGAGCCGACCAGCGGCACCATCAGCAGTGCCGTCATGATGCCGAAATTGCCAGACCGGTCCGAAAGGAAAGCGGACGAAAGGATACCCATGCTGAACCCCTATTTTATTAGGGTATTCTGTACATTCGAAATCTAAATTAGCCGGAAAATAGCATGGTATATATCGTCTTAACGCCAGTTTCGATGTCATATTGGCGCAGCCAGAGTGACGCTGCGAGCCGCCGATCGAAACTCTCCCGGGGCGCCGAATGCGCTAGGCAAGGGGAGCCGAAAGGTTTATAAGCCGCCGCATTCTTTAACGGGCAGGCATCCGGGGCAAACTGGATGGGGAAGCAGATGAGTGACATGGCACAGAATTGGACCCCGAGCAGCTGGCGGAGCAAGCCAATCCAGCAGGTTCCGGAATATCCTGACGCGGCTGCGCTGGCCGCGACGGAAGCCGTGCTTTCCACCTATCCGCCGCTCGTTTTTGCCGGGGAAGCCCGCCGCCTGAAGAGCGCGCTTGCCAATGTGGCCGAAGGCAATGCCTTCCTGCTGCAGGGTGGCGACTGCGCCGAGAGCTTCCTGGAGCATGGCGCCGACAATATCAGAGACTTCTTCCGCGCCTTCCTGCAGATGGCCGTCGTGCTGACTTTTGGCGCCCAGCTTCCCGTCGTGAAGGTTGGCCGCATCGCCGGCCAGTTCGCCAAGCCGCGCTCGGCACCGATGGAAACGCAGAACGGCGTGTCGCTGCCGAGCTACCGCGGCGATATCGTCAACGGCATCGAATTCACGCCGGAATCCCGTATCCCGAGCCCGGAGCGCCAGCTCGACGCTTACCGCCAGTCGGCCGCGACGCTGAACCTGCTGCGCGCCTTCGCGATGGGCGGCTATGCCAATCTCGACAACGTGCACAAGTGGATGCTCGGCTTCGTCAAGGACAGCCCGCAGGGCGAGCGCTACCGCAAGCTTGCCGACCGCATCAGCGAAACCATGGATTTCATGAAGGCGATCGGCATCACCCCGGACAACAATCCGAGCCTGCGCGAGACGGATTTCTTCACCAGCCACGAAGCGCTGCTGCTTGGCTATGAAGAAGCGCTGACCCGCGTCGACTCCACCTCGGGCGACTGGTACGCGACGTCAGGCCATATGATCTGGATCGGCGACCGCACACGCCAGCTCGACCATGCGCATGTGGAATATTTCCGCGGCATCAAGAACCCTGTTGGTCTCAAGTGCGGCCCGTCGCTGCAGCCAGACAACCTGATCGAACTGATCGACGCGCTGAACCCTGCCAACGAAGCCGGCCGCCTGACGCTGATCTGCCGCTTCGGCCACGATAAGGTGGCCGACAGCCTGCCGAAGCTCATTCGTGCCGTCGAACGTGAGGGCAAGAAGGTCGTCTGGTCCTGCGACCCGATGCACGGCAACACGATCACGCTCAACAGCTACAAGACGCGCCCCTTCGAGCGCATCCTCTCGGAAGTCGAAAGCTTCTTCCAGATCCACCGCGCCGAAGGCACGCATCCGGGCGGCATCCACATCGAGATGACCGGCAAGGACGTGACCGAATGCACCGGCGGCGCCCGCGCCGTGACGGCCGAGGACCTGCAGGACCGCTACCACACCCATTGCGACCCGCGCCTCAACGCCGACCAGGCACTGGAGCTGGCATTCCTGCTGGCCGAGCGCATGAAAGGCGGCCGGGATGAGAAGCGGATGGCTGCCAACGCTTAAGGCGAGTAGTGAGCAGCGAATTAAGTTGAAAGGCCCGGCCCAGCGCCGGGCCTTTTGTTTGTGGAGAAGCGCTCATCCACGCTCCCTCATCTCTGTGCCTGTCACGGAAATACGACGACTGCGAAGAGGAAGGCGAAGCGGACTATTTGATGTTTTTCTAAACCGGAAGCTGTAGTTATCTTCCATTGCCATTCTGATGAGCGATGACACAAGAGGGTAAGTTTGATGCGAACACGTCCGTCTGCGCGGCTGCTTCTGCTCGACCAGTTCGACTGCGTCCTGCTGTTCAAGTTCGTCTTCAGGTCCGGCGCCCTTGCGGGCAGCCAATATTGGGCGACACCGGGCGGCGGGCTCGAGGAGGGGGAAACGTTTGAGGAGGCGGCTCTACGCGAACTGCGGGAAGAGACAGGCCTTCATGCGGAGCAGGTAGGAACATCGATCGGCAGCCGGTCCTTCGATCTGCGGCTGCCCGATGGCGAGACAGTGTGGGCCGAGGAGCAGTTCTTCGCCGTGCGCGCCGAACGCGGCGCGATCTCCGACAGCGGTTGGACGGATTTGGAGCGGGAAGTCATGGCCGATCATCACTGGTGGTCGGCCGCGGAACTGGTCGGCAGTACCGAGATCATTTTTCCCGACGGAATCCTCGATCTGATGGAGGCCGCCGCCGCGCAGCCGGCCTTGCCTAGTGCCGTGCGTCGTTGATCAGCCCTCTTGTGGTCGGGTCACAGGTCCTGTATGCAGGCTGCATGACCCGTGTACCGACCCTTTCCGGCCTGTATTACGCGCTGCTCCCATAGAGCGGCGACGGTCATCTACGACACCCGAAACGCCGCACGGTCGGCGGCGCGTGTTTCAGCAGAAGGTCTCCGGCCTGATTGGCCCCCATGGAGACCCTTGTGACCCTCAATTTCCAACCATTCACCAGACCCCGGTCGGAGTTCCTGCGTGTTCTCTCGGAGCGCGGATTCATCCAGCAATGCACCGACCTCGAGGCGCTCGATAGCTGGCTCGGTGCCGGGAGCGGTACAGCCTATAACGGCTTCGATCTGACGGCCGACAGCCTGCATGTCGGCCATCTCATCCCCATCATGATGCTGCGCTGGTTTCAGAAGACCGGTAACAGGCCGATCGCACTGATGGGCGGGGCGACGACCCGGCTCGGCGATCCGAGCTTTCGCGATACGTCGCGCCCCTTGCTCAGCGAAGAGCAGATCGCCGGCAATCTTGCCGGCATCCGACGCATCTTCGAACGGTTCCTCACCTTCGGCGACGGGCCGACCGATGCGCTCATGGTCAACAATGCCGATTGGCTGGGCAATCTGAAATACCTGGATTTCCTGCGCGACGTCGGCTCGCATTTTTCTGTCAACCGCATGCTGACATCCGAAAGCGTGCGCCAGCGGCTGGAGCGGGAGCAGTCGCTCTCGCTGCTCGAATTCAACTACATGGTCATGCAGGGCTATGACTTTCGTGTGCTTGCCGAAACGCATGCCTGCCTGCTGCAGCTCGGCGGTTCGGACCAATGGGGCAATATCCTCAGCGGCGTGGAATTCGGGCGCCGGGCCGGCGGGCGAACGCTGTTCGGATTGACGGCGCCGCTCTTGACGACCGCCTCGGGCGCGAAAATGGGCAAGAGTGCTGCGGGCGCGGTGTGGCTGAATGCCGACCGGCTTTCGCCTTATGAGTTCTGGCAATTCTGGCGCAATACCGAGGATGCTGATGTCGGCCGCTTCATGCGGCTCTTCACCGAGTTGCCGCTTGACGAGATCGCCCGGCTGGAAATGCTGAGCGGCTCCGAAATCAACGTGGCGAAGAAGGTGCTGGCGGATGAGGTGACACAGCTCTGCCATGGCGTAGATGCCGCGGCAGAGGCCTCCGAAACGTCTCGCCGCATGTTCGAAGACGGCGAATCTGCCGCGGGGCTGCCTACTGTCATGGTGACCGGCGAAGGGCTTCGTGAAGGCCTGCCACTGCCGGACGCGCTTGTGACCGCCGGGCTTGTTAAGTCGAAAAGCGAGGCGCGCCGGCTGATCCTTGGTGGCGGGGTTCGGGTCAATAGCCGCAGCGTCAGCGATGAAACCATGCGGCTCGGCTATGCGGATATGGAGGGTGGCGTCATCCGCTTGTCGGTCGGCCGGAAGAAGCACGTGCTGTTGCGGCCGAAACCGTGATGCGATCGGGGGCGGGCGCCTATGTCACGTCCGCTCCCCGATGTTACAGGGCATTGCGCGCGCGGAAATGCTGCTGCAGGAAAGCCTGGGCCTTGAGAAAGCTCCACGTTCTGGCAGAGCCGGGCATGAAATCTCCGTTGTTCAGGATATCACTCAGCGGTGACGCGAAGAGTTCGGCTGCCTCGTTGCGGTCGGGCGCATGGCGGGCGCCGTCGAGGATTTCGGCGGCGGTGGAGCGGCTTGATGCCATCAGGAACAGCTCCGGATGGCAGTAGACCGGATCGTAGGCGAGACCGATGGCGAAGGCTGAGGAGCGCGCGATATCGGTAACGGCAACCTCCTCGGCAAGCTCGCGGGCTGCCTCCTCGAAAAGATCGATCTCTTCACCTTTCGCTGGCTCCGCGTAGCCGCCGATCAGATAGAGAGCGCCGGGATTTTGCTCCGCAGTGAGGCTTCGCCTGGTGACGATCACCTGCTGGTCTGCGGTGACAAGAACGACGGTAAGCCCGAGCGGGTCAGCGCGCTCGGCCTGCGGGTGCTCCTCGGCAAAACCGGCATGGCGGGTCGCCACATAAGCGGAAAAGCAAGTGCTCTGCGCCGTGATGGTCAGCCTGTTGTCTTCGATGCGATGCTCTGCCATGCGCAGAAGCTGTCCGTCGAAGGCGGCGGGGTGTCTGGCGAGGAAGCGATCCCAGCCCGCCTTTCGCAGCGCCTCGACCTGATCGGAGAGGTGGAAGCTTCCGGCAAGGCGGCAACGGATATGATCGGCCGATATCGTGAATGCCTGGTCTGCAAATGTCATGTGCGTAATATCTTTCTCGCCAATTCGATGGTCTCGGTAATGGATGGCCCCTTTATCGGTGGCGGCTCGGCCCGCTCGCAGAATTCCCGCCAGACGAAGAAGGTCAGCTCGGCACCATCGGTCGGCGTTTCGCCGGGGCCTTCGGCGAAGGTCTGGAGCAGGCGATAGCGCTCGTCCTGCCAGAAGAGGTCTTCCACCCATTGATAGATCGGGATGATATGGAAATGGATGGGGTAGCCCGGCGCGTGGCCATAGCGACCAATGTAGACGCGTTTTGCGCCGAGCACCGTGCCGAGAGCCGTCTGCGCCCCTGCGATTAGCGGGCCGAGTTCGGCGAGGGCTTCGGGCGAGAGTTCCGACAGGTCGTTGGTGAAGCTTCGCGAGCTGACCATGAGATAGCCGGGCAGGGCGGAATTGATGCGATGGTTCACCAGCCAGCCTGATGTTTCGGATACATGAAACTGTTCGGGAATTTCCAAGGACTGTTTCTCCATCGCGTGGCGCCTGCGCGGATTCGCACAGTGGCCGACGATGACAAGCTTCGGCAAGGCAAGGGGACGTGACTTTCACCTGTTGTCGAGACAGATTGCGGACGCATCGAAGGGAAATGTTTTTGACTGATATTGCATGCGCCATCTTCTGGCGGGAAGGCCGGGTTCTGCTTGTCCGGCGTGCCGGGCACAAAGAGCGCTTTCCGGATTGCTGGGATCTGGTCGGCGGCCATGTTGAAATCGGCGAAAGCCCCGAGGCGGCAATGGTGCGTGAGGCGAAAGAGGAGATCGGCCTGACCCCATTGCGGTTTCGAAAGGTCGCCAAGCATGTCGAACACGGTACCACCTACCATCTCTTTCTGGTGAGCGAATGGCAGGGCACAGATCCGATATTGCTTGGTGATGAACATACGGCGATGCAATGGGTCACGCCTGGGGAGGCCGAGGCCCTTCACGATATGGGGCATCCGCAATGGTGTTCGATCTTCCGCGAGCTTCAGGGACAGTCTCTGTCTGGCGACATGGGTTGACAGCTGAAGCCGTCGTTCAGGGCTGCAATACATATAAATAAAACTATATTTAAAATGCGAGCCGGATGCCCCAGTGGACCCGGCCCGCATTCCCTTACAGACTGGTTGCCATGTTCCAGTTATAGACGCAGCGATCAAGGCCGATGGCGATTTCGAGGACGAGAACGTCGTGCTCGACGGCCGGACCCTTTTTCGGCTGCGTCCTGTAGCGTTCGGGAAAATCCGTGCGGCGGGAGATCGAGCAGACTTCCATCCACTTGTCGCCGTTATCCACTTCCACATCGACTGTCGTCTGCGCGTAGGCAGGCAAGCGGTCAGAGGGCACGATGCGGGTTGGCAGCGGAATGAGCGAGGCAATCATGCGGCGCACGGGCTCCAGCGAAGCGGCGTGGTAATCGTTGCCGCTGTCGGCCGTGTAGGCGCACTGGAATTCCAGCTGCCAGAACTCCTTCAGCCGCATGTGCTTGGTCGGCTGCTCCTGCTCGCGGCGGTAGGATCGACCGGCCTGCCAAACGCAGAGAGGCAAACGCGTTCTGGAATGATTGCCAAGAATGTGTTGCATGTAGACGTAGCTGGAAGGCGTCGTTTCCGGCCGCAGTACGAGCGGTGGATCGGTTTCGGAAAGCTGTTCCTGCACCCAGATATCGGCATTGCTATAGGCATCCGAGATGAGGGCGCGCGGCGTCAGCGCCGGCGCCTCGACCCGTCTGATATCCCAGGCCGGGTTAACTGACCGGAGGAAGGTTCGCACTTCCTCGGAGAAGAAGCGGACCATTTGGTCGCGCATGTTGATTTCACGCTCCTCCCAGTGGACGAGCGAATTGACATTGAAAAGATTGAGCACGGTGCCTGTCTCCCTGGCAGCCCTGAGAACTTTTCCGTTTTCTTCGAAGACCAGAAAAGTTCTGCCTATTTGCTTGTCGCAATTCCGGACGCAAAACCGCTGAGCACTTTTGCTGGAATTGCTTTGCGGAGGGCTTTACGTCCAGCAGTTCGCCGGACACCTGGGGCATCCGGACGTCACGACTGGACGCGGAGACCTCGTCCGCCAAAAGCGCGCAGAACGGCAACCTGCAGGCAGGTGCGGTCAAGACGGGAGAGGGGCGCGCTGTTGGAACTCATGGCAAGCTTCGTACTTGCAGGGCGGGCGCTTGTCAAACCGGCTTTTCGCATTGCGGCACCCGGGCCATTTATGCATTCTGGCGGCATGAGCGATCTGGATCTGGACCATATTCTTAGAGAACTTGCTGCCCGTGAGCCGATCTTCCACAGGCGGGAATTCGGCACGTCGCAGGCCGATCTCGAGCGGATGACCGATAGCAATTTCTGGGAAATCGGTGCGAGCGGGAGAGTTTATCAGCGCAGTTATGCGATCGAAACATCGCTTGCGCGCTACGCGAACGGGCCAGAACCGCATGATTGGCCCTGCCGGGATTTTACCATCACGGTGCTGGCGGATGGGCTGTTCCTTCTGTCCTACATACTCGAAGAGCCGCAGCGTGTAACGCGCCATTCGACCATCTGGCGCCGTACAGACGAGGGCTGGAAGATCGTCTTCCATCAAGGCACGCCGGCGGGCTGAGCCGACGAGATGATGCTCTGCCTCTTCCAAAGCATCAGTTTTGCTGAAGCCTTTGATCAGCGCTTTGGATTTGACTGGCGGTTGTACCGACGTCACTCTCCCTGTTGCTTCGGGGAGAACGGAAATGAGCGAACATCATGCAGGCGGGTGCCTGTGCGGCGCTGTGCGGTTCGAAACGCGGGAGAAGCCCGATGTCGTGGTCGGCTGCCATTGCTCGCAATGCCGGCGGCAGACGGGGCTTTATTATGCTTCGGCCGACGTGCCGGTTTCGGCGCTGACTATTACCGGCGAGGAAAACCTGCGCTGGTATCAGTCGAGCGATGAGGCCAGGCGCGGCTTCTGCTCGCAGTGCGGCTCGGCGCTGTTCTGGCAGAGGCTCGGCGGGCCGGCTATGTCCATCCTGGCCGGCGCTTTCGACGAACCAAACGGGCTCCGCTTCGGCTATCATATCTTCTGTGCCGACAAGGGTGATTTCTACGAGATTCCCGATGGCGTTCCGCAATATGCAGGCCGCTCTTAGAGTTTTGCTTCACGCAATTCTGGACGCAAAGCCGATGCACGCTTCAGGCTTTGACGAAGCGGTAGGCCTCGCCCTTGCGCTCGGCATAACCGACGCCGGGATAGGACCAGTGATAGCCCAGCAGCTTGATCTTTTCCGAAGCGGCGCGGTCGAGCAGCATCCGGCGGTTTTTCAGGGCGGTTTCGGGATCGGTGTCGAAGCCGAAATGCCAGGCGGGATGTTCGAAGAAGATCACGTCATTGGTGCAGGCGTCACCCGTGATGAGGAGATTGCCGTCGCCGGCAAGCTCGAAGGAAATGTGGCCCGGCGTATGGCCTGATGTTTCGATCACTTGCATTCCTGGCAGAATTTCCTGTCCCGGCTTGACGAGGGTGAGCCTGTCTTTCACCGCGAAGAGATCGCGTTGTGCGCCGCGGGCAAAATCGTGCAGCGCTGATGGCATATGGGTCTCATAGTCCTTATCGGTCCAGAAATTCCATTCGGTCTCGCTGACGAAATAGTCGGCATTCGGATAGAACAGCTTACCTTCGGCCACGGTCGTGGCACCCGAATGATCGGGATGGGCGTGAGTGAAGATCACCTTGGTGATGGCTTCCGGCTCGATGCCTGCTGCCTTCAGGTTGGCGGCGAGTTTGCCGGCACTGGCCTGGAAGTGGCTGCCGGAGCCGTTATCGATGAGGATCAGGTCGCTGCCGTGGCGGATGAGCGGGATATTGGCCTGAACCGGCGCGCCGGCCGCATCGCCGCGAAGCCGCGCCAGGATCGGTCGGCGCTCTTCCGGCGTCGCATCGGGGAGCAGGACTTCGGCGGGCAGAGTGATGAAGCCGTCGCTGACGATGGTGATATCGAAGGCGCCGTGCTTAAAGCGATGAAACCCCGCCGCATAGGTGCCGCGCGGCAAGCCAAGGGTCGCCGCACTGGCAAGCGCGCCGGCCAGAAGCTGACGGCGCGTGGCCGATAGGCCGAGATTATCCGCATTGTTCATCTGCTCGTCTCCTCTGAGATATCACCATGAGGAGACAATAGCAGCACGGCGATAGGATTTCTCCTATAAAATTCAACATTATCAATGATTTACATTGATTTTCAGTTCTTTACGGCCGATGCCAGGACACTATACCGGACAACCATTCCCTGACGACGGTGACGACCGCATATCAGGATGAAAAAGGCGCGCCGCAAGGGCGCGCCTTCGCATGTCTTCGAGAGAAAAACTTAAGCCTTGATGAAGGCCAGCAAGTCCGGGTTGATGACTTCAGGATGCGTGGTGCACATGCCGTGCGGGAAGCCGGGATAAGTCTTCAGCGTGCCGTTCTTCAGCAGCTTGGCCGACAGCGGCGCGGAATCGGCATAGGGGACGATCTGGTCGTCATCGCCGTGCATGACGAGAACGGGCACGGTGATCTTCTGCAGATCTTCGGTGAAGTCGGTTTCGGAGAAGGCCTTGATGCAATCGTAGTGCGCCTTGGCGCCGCCCATCATGCCCTGACGCCACCAGTTTTCAATCACGCCCTGGCTGACCTTGGCGCCCGGACGGTTGAAGCCATAGAAGGGGCCGGTCGGGATATCGAGGAAGAACTGGGCGCGGTTGGCGACGAGGGCTGCGCGGAAACCATCGAAGACTTCGAGCGGCAGGCCGCCGGGGTTCTTGTCCGACTTGACCATGATGGGCGGCACGGCGCCGATGATCACGGCCTTGGCGACACGACCTTCCTTGGCACGGGCGACATAGTGGACGACTTCGCCGCCGCCGGTCGAGTGGCCGATATGGACGGCATTCTTGAGATCGAGGTGATCGGTCAGTGCGGCAACGTCGGCCGCATAGGTATCCATCTCGTTGCCTTCGAAGGTCTGGGTCGAGCGGCCGTGGCCACGGCGGTCATGGGCGATGACGCGGAAACCCTTTTCGAGGAAGAACATCATCTGCGCGTCCCAGTCGTCGGCGCTGAGCGGCCAGCCGTGATGGAAGACGATCGGCTGGGCATCCTTCGAACCCCAATCCTTGTAGAAGATTTCAGTTCCGTCCTTGGTCTTGATGAAAGGCATGGTCTGGCTCCAATTTTCTGGTGATGTTGGACTGGTTGCGGCAAGCGTGGCTTTCGGCAGGGCGATGGCCGCAATGGCGGCGCCTCCTGCCAGAAGAACGTCCCGCCGTGTGGCATTCGCCGTCAGTGCAATGCTGCGTTCACTCATGATCGCCTCCGTGTGGCATGCTTGCCTCCTTGCGGGCTTCTCCGCGCCTCTTCGACGAGAACAAGCTGACTCACTTCCGGCAGCGATACGAGTTAACCGTCGTAAATTGATGCAAAGCAAAAATGACGGCAATGCGCCATTAGACGTACTAACCTCATGAAGACAGTATGTTATCCGCAAGCTTTTTATTCTCGAAGCTGCCGGCGCTAGCGGGATTACCGCCTTCAGAAGATCAGCAAACTGGATTGCCCGAAGCGATCATTGCAGATTGCGCCAGATGACCGGCCGGTTCTCGTTGAAAGAGCTGGCCTCCTTCTTCCAATGATTGAAGTGTCCGCCCTCTTGCAGCCTGGTTGCCGCGTCCCGACCGACCATCTTCGCAACCGCCGTCTCGTCCCCCATGTGGTTCAGCACCTCTAGGACCATATCGAGCAGGCCGACATAGTCTCTGGTGCCATAGGCTGAACAGAGCAGCTTCAGTCGGCTGCTACCATTGGCAAGGTCGCGGGCCGAGGGTTCGGCTAGGTCTTCGGAGGAAAAAGAAAGCGGTGCGAACCAATAGGCGAGGTAAGCGAGGTCTCGCAGATGCGGCCCCGGACCTGCGAGGTCGAAATCGATGATCGCGACCGGGAGACCATCCCGAAAGATCATGTTGTAGGGCGCAAAATCATTGTGACAAATCACGTCATTGCGTTCGGCAAGAGGGTAGGTATAGGCCCAATTGCCGTCGGGGACGAAGTCCAGGCTTCGGGTCGCATCGTGCAACTTCCGTAACATTGTGGCGGATTCGGTGAGGGCAGCGGTATTCTCCCAGAGCGTCTCCGGGATCATCGCCGTGCCTGCCATGTAAGAGAGGATTTCTCTTCCGCTGTCATCGATACCTAGGAAACGAGGCGCATAGGCAAAACCCCACCGTTCCAGTTGCTTCAGCAGCCTGTGCACGTTCCGGCTATTGGGGCTCATTGAACGGCGTACCGTATCGGCGACCCTGACGACGCCGGCATTGATATTACCACCTGCGAGTGGCGTTTCGTCATCTGATGTCGGCATCCTTGCTCCCCCAGAGCCATGATCGCACTTGCAACCAGATAGCGGAAATAGACAGGGTTGCCCACGAACAGTTCGGCAGTCTGCTTAGGAGGGGCTGGCGTCGGCGATCCGCCGCTTGTCGAAGCCACGGAAACTGCTGTGCGCCAAGGGAGCGAGCGTGGCGGCGAGATAGGCGAGACCTGTCAGAAGCAATGCGGTTGAAAGGCCCCAGGCATCGACCAACGCGCCGCCGACAAGCCCGCCAAAGGGGAGGAGCGCCCAGCAGAGCGCGGCATTCAGCGATGTGACGCGGCCTATCAAATTCTTCGGCGTGCGCTCGAAGAGCACGGCCGAGAGGATGGGATTGAGGAAGCCCGAGGCAAAGCCGCCAATGGCGAGCGTCGTAAAAATGAGCGCAAGCGGCGTTTCCACCGCAAAGACCAGAAAGCGCGGAAAGCCAGTCAGCAGGAATGCGACCGTGTAAACGGCAAGGCGCGGCAGGCGCTCGCCGATCATGGCAGCAATCACGGCGCCGATAATCGAGGCGCCGGAGAAAACGGCGAACATGGTTCCGAGCAGGGCCGGACCATGGCCCGAGGTCTGCGTCCAGACCGGCAACAAGACGGCGCCAAAGGCCTGATCGAGCAGATTAGTGGTTGCCACCATCAGCACGATTGCGACCAGTACCGCATCGCGGCGCAGGAAGCGCCAGCCTTCCGCGAGTTCACGGCCATAGACGGCGATGCCGGTTGCTTCGGGCTTCGGAGCGCGCCGCAATTGGGGGATGCCGGCTGCGACGACCACGGCGGCGGCGGCGAAGGTGAGGGCGTTGACGGCTAGCGCCTGGCTTGGTCCGACAAGGGCGATCAGCGCGCCGGCGCCAGCCGCGCCTGCGGCCGATGCCAGGCGCTCGATGGCGCCAGCGACGCCGGTCACGCGTTCCAGTGGCACCGAGGCGAGTTCCGCAATGTCGGGGACCATGGATTGCTTGGCGGCATCCGAAGGACCGCGCAGCACGCCCATGGCGAAGACGATCGGCAGCAGGATCGGCATGGTGAGCAGGCCGAGAAGATGCAGCACGGGCACGAGCCCGACGGCGATCACCGAGGCGCTGTCGCAGATGATGGCGATGCGCTTCGGGCCAAGGCGGTCGATCAGGGGGCCGCCGAGCGCCTTGGCGACGACATAGGGCAGCATCTCCATCATGGCGACGAGGCCGGTCAGCACGGGACTGCCGGTCGTGCTCAGCACCAGCCAGGGGATGGCGACGCTGGAGAGCCGCGTGCCTGAAATGGAAAGCGTTTCGGCGACCGCGAGCGCGACGAAGGGACTGCGGCGGCTCATGGCTCGCTCTCTTCCTCGTCATGCGGCAGGCGGCCCGGATAGGGAAAGGCGTGCAGCATGACAGTGAAAGGCACTGTGCCTGATGGCAGTGGCTCGCCGAGGGGCGGGGCCTCGCGCATCGCTTCCATGAGGAGGTCGTTCAGCCGCTTCGTCAGGGCTTCGGCCTTGTCAGAAGTCAGCGGAATGATGATGTCGCTTGCGGTGCTGGCCTTCCGCCATGCGAGCGGCAGCTCGGCATATTCCTCGACTGCCTTCTGCATCTGATCGACCTGCAGGGAGAGGATCGCCTGCGTGAAGGCGACGTCCATATCGAAAGCCTCGCCTTCGTTTTCCGCCGGCGGCACCGAGGTGATCTCGTGGCATGCCCTCCACCAGCGGTCACGACGGGATGGCCCCGGCGCATCCTCGATGAAACCATACTGGGCAAGCTGGCGCAGGTGATAGCTCGTCGCGCCGCTGTTGAGCCCGAGCCGGGTCGCGAGCTGCGTTGCCGTTGCGGGACCATCGATGCGCAGCATACCGAGCATACGTAGGCGCACCGGATGGGCGAGCGCCTTCAGCGCCGTGACGTCGGGAACGACCCGGCTGACGTTGCGGAATGTAGATGACGCAGGTGTAGGAACAGGTGTTTTCATAGCGGCAGCTTAGTACCGCAAATGAATCTTTGCAAAGATTTCTTTGCATATGTGACTGTAGACTGTCAGCCCGCCGACGTCACTTTCTTGCGGCCTTCCAGCACGACCTTGAGAAGCGCATGGGCTGACAGCAGCGGGGACGCTTCGCAGTCGCCGAGGATCAGCAGGCCGGTGGCGGCACCTTCGGGTGTTATGTCCAGACGCCGGCCGGGAATGACGGCGACCGGTTTGCCCGATGTCAGAAAGGCACGGATCGTGGCTGCGACGCCCTCGGCGGACCAGAGCGGGCCGGAAAGGCCGATGCAGAAGGCGGCGTCGAAATCCTCTGTCACGATCTGGTCGAGGCGCAGAGTATCGGCGAGATCGTCGCGTGCGGCGCGGTCGGTGAGGAAACGTCCGACAGTAGGCTCCTTATGGACGCTCTGATGGACGGTCTGGCGGAACTCGCTGGTCAGATCGGCGAAGCCGCCTGATGGTGTCGCGAGGACGACTTCTGCCGGTGCATCCTTGAAAAGATAGTAGGCGGGTGCGAGGCGCGCGATCCTGACCTCGCTGTTATCTCCATCCGCAGCGAGAATGATCAGAAAACGGATGGGTATTTGGCCGTCCATGGGCATCCTCCTCTTGGGGAGCAATGATGCACAGACAACGAGAAGCGGACGAGTTGATCGTTGTAAATCGGTGTAAACGGGTTTAGCCGGCCGTGCCCGAAAGCTGCGCCGGTTCATGGCCGAGGGCTTCGAGATCGACGTTGATGCGGCGTTCCCAGCCGATCGCGCCATCCTGCCTTGCGGCGACGCGTGCCGCCTCGAGGATGGCTGAAGCGGCGTCCAGCCCTTCCGGGCTCTGTCCCTTTGCGGTGACCATTGCCTTCACCCGCAGGAGTTCGGGCAGGCACCAGCGTTCGCCCGAGGCATCGCCATGCTCCAAGGCGCTATCGATCACCGCATGGGCTTCCGCATGTTGACCGAGGCCTGACAGGGCCTGCGCCTCGATGGACTGGAAGTAAGTGCGGAAAAGGTTGAAGCCGGCAAGATCGAGGATGTCCATCGCCGGGCGCAGCTTTGCGAGGCAGAGCCGGTATTCGCCGTCCCGCAGACGTAGTTCCGCTTCGAAGCCGTCGGCATAGGTGTGCCACACATCGAGCGACAGGGCCTTGGTATGGTCACGCAGAAGCCGGATCGCGGCAGCCGCTTCGCCGTCGTTCCCGGAGAGAAGCGCCAGCGGGCAGACGGCTTGGGCGAGAAGATTGCTGATCGAATAGTTATGGCCGATATCGCAGGCGTAGCGCATTGTCTCTTCGACCTCCTTCAGCGCGGCCTTCTCGTCGCCCAATATCCAGAGGCAGCGGGCGATGATGATACGCGCCGTCACGCGCTGGTCGAACTGAAAGCGGACGGAATGGCGGGCCTGCGGCACATGCTCGTAGTCGGCAAGCATCGCCAGAAGCTCCTGGCGGGCCTCGCCGTGGCGGCCGAGCCAGTGAAGCGTAGCAGCCTTCATGCGCCTGCCGATCATGACATCGGTCGGATCGGCGTTGGACGGAGCGAGGGCTGCGAAGCGTTCCGCCAGCTCCAGTCCCTGGCGAGGCTCGGCGCGGTTCAGCACATCGACCCAAAGCGCCCAAATGGCGCGCAGCTGGTGATCGACATCGCCGAGTTCCTCGGCGATCCGCCAGGCCGTCGTCCAGGCGGCAACGCCGTCTTCGGGTGCATTGGTGGCACGAAGCTGCGGCCAGCCGAGCGCGGCATAGAGTTTCATGCGGCTTTTCTCGTCAAGGCCGGGGCGGGCATCGAGGAAGGTTATTGCATGGGTGAGGGCCGCCAGGCACTCGTCAAGCAATGACAGGCGAAAGAAAAGCGGCAGGGCGGCGACCGTCAGGCGTACGCCGAGCAGCGCATCGCCGCCTGATGGACCGAAGGCCCAGTCCAGGGCTGCGCGCAGGCCCGGCACCTGCTGGGCGAAATCATCAGGCCATTCCTCCGGCGAGGCGGCATAGAGATCCTGTTCGGCGCTTTCGAGCGCGCTAGAGAGACAGGCGGAGAAGCGGGCCATGACATCGGGCAGTTCGCCCGAGGCCGCAAGCTTTTCGCCGGCATAGAGGCGGGTCGTATCGAGCAGGCGGTAGAACGTTTCGTCGGTCGCTGTCTCGACGACGACCAGCGATTTGGCGACGAGGGCGGCCAGCAAATCCCCGGGTTCGGTGCCGGAAAGGACCGCGGCTGCGGCCCCGCTGCTGAAGCGGCCGCGGAAGACGGAGAGTTCGCGCAGCGCCTGCTGCTCCTCCGGCGACAGGATGAGGTAGCTCCAGTCGAGCGTGGCGCGCAGTGTCTGGTGGCGGGGCAGCGCCGTGCGTCGGCCGCGCGTCAATACCCGGAAGCAGTCGGAGAGCGAGCGGGAGAGGGCGGCGATGCCCATCGCCTCCAGCCGGCCAGCGGCAAGCTCGATTGCCAGCGCAATGCCATCGAGCCTCGTGCAGATATCGACGACATCGGCGGCGTCCCCGTCCGTCAGCTCATAACCGCCGAGGCAGGCATCGGCGCGTTCGACGAAAAGCTGGACGGCGGGCGAGGCCAGAGCAGCCTCTGCTGTCACGGCAGACAAGGGCAGGTCGAGCGGCAGCAGACGGTGGACACGTTCGCCTTCGGCGCGCAGCGGCTCGCGGCTGGTGGCGAGGATATGCAGATCGGGCGCTTCCGCCAGCAGGTCTTCGGTGAGCTTGGCGATATCGCCCACCACATGCTCGCAGCTGTCGAGCACGAGCAGGACATTGCGCGGCTGCAAATGGGCGGCGATCTCCACTGCGATATCGTCGCTGCGCGAGAGGATGCCGAGTGCAGACGCCACGACCGTCGGCACGAGATTTCCGGTCGCGACTTCCGACAGGTCGATCCAGACGATCTCGCCATCGAAGCTGCCGCGCGCAATCACGGCGCGGGCAACGGTGGATTTGCCGATGCCGCCAGGGCCGGCGATTGTCACGAGACGGCCCTTGGTCAGCTGTCCGGTCACGGCCGCGATCGTCTGTTCACGGCCGAAGATGCGGGCGGGCAGGCGTTCGGGGCGAAATTTCTGGAGTGTCTGCCGAGCGACGGGCGCTGCGCCATTGCTGCGGCGATTGACGGGCGCGATGAAGGTATAGCCGCGGCCGGGCACGTTGGTGATGAATTGAGGTTCGCGCTTGATGTCGCCCAGCGCCTTGCGCAGGGCCGAGACGTGGACGCGCAGATTGGCCTCGTCCACGAACGTATCCGGCCAGACCTGCCTGACGATCTCCGCATTGGTCTTCAGCTCGCCCGGATGATTGAGCAAAAACAGCAGGATATCGACGGCGCGGCTGCCGAGAGGCACGGCAGACCCTTCCCGCAACAGGCTGCGCCTGGCGGGCACTATCGAAAATGCACCGAACTGAAGCTCTTCTTCCAAGCATGCTCCCTGCGTGATGGCCGCAGGTTGGCTAAATGCCTGCTCCCTGTCAAATGAAACGCGGTGACAGGGCTGGAATTGCGACGAGATTTCAGACGTTTAAGGCCGTGCTATTTTAGCGGGCTCAAGCTTGCCCGCGCTCAGCAAGGATGGCGTTCAGGCGGGAGACATCCTCTCGCAGCGCAGTCAGTTCCGTCAGCACACGCATATCGATCTTCTGATGCAGCGACAGAACCTCAAGCTCGGCCTTCAGATTCACCTCATAATCCTTGGCGGCCTCGAAACGATCGCGTTCGGCCTGCCGGTTCTGCGACATCATGATGATCGGCGCCTGGATAGCCGCAAGCATGGAAAGGATGAGGTTCAGGAATACGAAGGGATAGGGGTCGAAGGCGCGGGAAAAAAGGATGACCGTGTTGATGATGGTCCAGACGACGAGAAAGGCGAGGAAGGCCAGGATGAAGGACCAGGAGCCGCCGACACGGGCGATGCCATCGGCCAACCGCTCGCCGAAGGAGGATTCGGCGGCAATGGCGGCGTTGACGTCGGTGGAGATGATCTTGCGCTCATGTGCCTTGGCCAGCACGCGCTTTTCGATGTCACCCAGTTCTTCGGCCGGCTTGCCGAAATGCAGGTGGACGAAATTCGGAAGATTATACATGGCATTGTCCCGGGAGTGGATCGAATTGGCGCGCAGTATTCCGCCGTCGCCGCAAATTGCAATGCGTATCGGCGTCGCGCAAGACAAACAGAGGGATAGGCAGAGCGATGGGGCCACCCTTCATCAAATTTTCGCCGCAGATCGCTACGGCTTTTGAAGCGGCTTATTGCGGTGCACGAAGGGGCGGATTAAATGAATGACATGACACAGGAAAACGCTCTCTCCCAGACCTTCAACATCGCCATCGCCCAGCTGAACCCCACGGTGGGCGATGTCGCCGGAAACCTTGCCAAGGTGCGTGAGGCGCGCGCCGATGCGGCGCGGCAGGGCGCGCATCTCTTGATGATGACCGAGCTTTTCATCTCCGGTTACCCACCGGAAGATCTGGTTCTGAAGCCGGCCTTCATCCGCGCTTGCTGGACGGCGGTCGAAAGCCTTGCGGCCGATACCGCCGATGGCGGACCGGGCATCGTCATTGGATTTCCACGCCAGGACGAGACGGGCCGCTACAATTCCATCGCCGTGCTCGACGGCGGCAAGGTGATTGCCGTGCGCGACAAGATCGACCTGCCGAATTACGGCGAGTTCGATGAGAAGCGCGTCTTCGACCAGGGCGCGATGCCTGGACCCGTGAATTTCCGCGGCGTGCGCATCGGCATTCCGATCTGCGAAGATATCTGGGGCGATCTCGGTGTATGCGAGACGCTCGCCGAAAGCGGCGCGGAAATCCTGCTCGTGCCGAATGGCTCGCCCTATTATCGCGGCAAGGTCGATATCCGCCATCAGGTGGTGCTGAAGCAGGTGATCGAGACCGGCCTGCCGATGGTCTATGCCGCCCAGCTCGGCGGCCAGGACGAGCTCGTCTTCGACGGCGCAAGCTTTGCCTTCAATGCCGACAAGTCGCTCGCCTTCCAGCTCAGCCAGTTCGAGACGGCCCTTGCGGTGACGACCTGGAAGCGGACAGAAAACGGCTGGCACTGCTCGGAAGGGCCGATGGCGCGCATACCCGAGAGCGAGGAGGCCGATTACCGCGCCTGCCTGCTCGGTTTCCGCGACTATGTGAACAAGAACGGCTTCAAGAATGTCGTGCTCGGCCTCTCGGGCGGCATCGATTCGGCGATCTGCGCGGCAATCGCCGTCGATGCGCTCGGCGAGGAACGGGTGCGCACGGTCATGCTGCCGTATCGCTATACGTCCGAAGACTCGCTGAAGGATGCGGCCGATTGCGCCAAGGCGCTCGGTTGCCGCTACGATATCGTGCCGATCGAGGGACCAGTGACGGGCTTTTCCTCGGCGCTGTCGAGCCTCTTCGAGGGCACGAACAGCGGTATCACCGAGGAGAACCTGCAGAGCCGTGCACGCGGCACCATCCTGATGGCGATCTCCAACAAGTTCGGCTCGATGGTGGTCACGACAGGCAACAAGTCGGAAATGTCGGTCGGTTATGCGACGCTCTACGGCGACATGAACGGCGGCTTCAACCCGATCAAGGATCTCTACAAGATGCAGGTCTATGCGCTGGCCCGCTGGCGCAACGAGAATGTGCCGCCGGATGCGCTCGGCCCCTCGGGCGTGGTCATTCCGCAAAACATCATCGACAAGGCGCCGTCGGCCGAGCTTCGCCCCGACCAGAAGGACCAGGATTCGCTGCCGCCTTATCCTGTTCTGGACGACATACTCGAATGCCTTGTCGAGCGGGAGATGGCGGTCGAGGAGATCGTGGCGCGCGGCCATGATGTCGAGACGGTCCACCGCATCGAGCATCTGCTCTATCTCGCCGAATACAAGCGCCGCCAGTCGGCGCCGGGCGTGAAGATCACCAAGAAGAATTTCGGCCGCGACCGGCGCTACCCGATCACCAACCGGTTCCGGGATCGATAGAAAACTCATCTGGGAGAGGACGAGATGCGCAGCTCTGTCGAAATCTACAACGTCAGGAGAGGCGAAAGCCGCGTCGTCTGGCAGACGGAGGCGCTGGTGGAGGCGCCGAATTTCTCACGCGACGGTGCCTATCTGCTGATCAATGGCGACGGGCTGCTCTACCGCCTGCGGCTCGACGGCAGCGATCTCGTTGAGAAGGTCGATACCGGCTTTGCTGTCCATTGCAACAATGACCACGGCATTTCACCCGATGGCGAAGAGATCGTCATTTCCGACAAGACCGAGTTCGGCAAATCGGCGATCTACATCCTGCCGATCGAGGGCGGCAAGCCGCGGCTGATCACCAAGAACCTGCCGTCCTACTGGCATGGTTGGTCGCCCGATGGGCGCGAGCTTGCCTATTGCGGCATCCGCAACGATCTCTTCGATATCTACACGATCTCGGTCAAAGGCGGCGAGGAGAAACGGCTGACGCATGGAGAAGGCCGCAATGACGGGCCGGACTGGTCGGCCGACGGGCAGTGGATCTATTTCAACTCCAGCCGCACCGGCCTGATGCAGATCTGGCGCATCCACCCTGACGGCACGGGTCTCCAGCAGGTGACATCAGACAATTACGGCAACTGGTTCGCCCATCCGTCGCCCAACAACGACAAGGTTCTGATCCTCTCCTACGACCCCGATATCTTCGACCATCCGCGCGATCTCAACGTAAGGCTACGCATGATGGACATGGACGGCGGCAACCTGACAGAGCTGTTCGAGCTCTTCGGCGGGCAGGGCACGATCAACGTGCCGAACTGGTCACCGGATGGCGAGGAATTCGCCTATGTGCGGTATTTTCCGGCCAAAGCCTGATCATCATCATTGAAGGATGACGCGGCGGGGTTTGCCCGCCGCGACTGATGCGGCCACTCAGGCTGCGACGGCTGCCTTGCGGCGGTCGCGGACGGCCTTGGCCAGATCCTCGAGCACCTCGACGGACTTATCCCAGCCGATGCAGCCATCGGTGATGGACTGGCCGTAGACGAGCGGCTTGCCGGGAACGAGATCCTGGCGGCCGGCGACGAGGTTGCTCTCGATCATCATGCCCTTGATGTGGTGGTTGCCGGCAAGGATCTGGCCGGCGACGTCATGGACGACCTTCGGCTGGTTCATCGGGTCCTTGTTGCTGTTCGCGTGGCTGGCATCGATCAGCATGCGCGGGTCGACGCCGAGCTTGACGGCTTCGGCGATGACAGCCTGCACGTCAGCTGCCTCATAGTTCGGCCGCTTGCCGCCACGCAGGATGATGTGGCAGTCCTCGTTGCCGCGCGTGGAGGCAATCGCTGCCTGTCCATCCTTGGTGACAGCCGGGAAATGGTGCGGCTGGGAGGCCGCCATGATTGCATCGAGTGCGATGCGCGCGCTGCCATCCGTGCCATTCTTGAAGCCGATCGGGCAGGAGAGACCCGAGGCGAGCTGGCGGTGGATCTGGCTTTCGGTCGTGCGCGCGCCGATGGCGCCGTAGCTGACGAGATCGGCAATATATTGCGGCGTGATCGTATCGAGGAATTCGCAACCGGCCGGCAGGCCCATGGCGTTGATGTCGAGCAGCAGGCGCCGCGCGAGGCGCAGGCCTTCCTCGATACGGTAGCTGCCATCGAGATGCGGGTCGTTCATCAGGCCCTTCCAGCCGACGGTGGTGCGGGGCTTTTCGAAATAGACGCGCATGACGATTTCGAGATCGCCGGAGAGACGTCGTCGCTGCTCCATGAGGCGGCCGGCATATTCGCGGGCGGCTGCCGGATCGTGGATCGAGCAGGGGCCGATGATGACGAGCTGCCGGTCGTCCTGACCGGTCAGGATATTGTGGATCATGTCGCGCGTGCTGGTTACTGTCTTGGTAACAGCGGCGTCACGCGGGATTTCCGAAAGGATATCGGCAGGCTTGGTCAGCGGGGTGATCTCGACGATGCGCAGATCATCAATAGTGTCAGTCACGGTATGCTCTCCTGTTTGGTCATACCGTGGCGGAACAAAAAAGCCGCCAGGTTGACTAGCGGCTGTTCGGGTTGTCGTCGCGTTAGTTTCGGTTACGCACAGACCCGCATCCGCTGGAAGCAGCGGTACGAATAAAATCGCGATGCGTAAACGGACGAAATCGACATGCGGCTTATGTAGCCATGCCGATCGGAATTGTCACGTAGAATCTGTGAGGAAAAACGACAGATCCGTGAAGTTTTCAGCGGCTCTCCGCTATTGCCTGTCCCTGGGCCTCTTCCGGTTCTGCCGTCTCGGCATGTCTGTTCTTGTGGCGGCGTGTCGTCAGCTCCTCGCCGGCATTGGCAGGCAGGCGCAGGAAGGTGATGCAGGCAAGTGCTGATATCGCCGCCACGATGAAGAAGGCGATATGAAAATCCGAGACCAAAAGCTTGCCGCCATGGAAGCTCGAGGAGATTTCCAGGATCGTACCGGCAACCGCAACGCCCATGGCCATGGAGATGCGCTGCGCCACCGCATTGATGGCGGTCGCCTGACTGCTGTCGGCCTCGTCCACATCGCCGAAGGCCATGGCATTGACGCCCGAAAAGGCCATGGAGCGCAACAGGCCGCCGACAAGAAGAGAGCCCATGATGAGATACATCGGCGTTTCGGCAGTGAAGAAGCCGTTCACGCCGAGGAAGATCGCCGCGAGGAAGGTCGTCAGCGCGATGACGTTGCGGAAGCCGAAGGCGTTATAGGTGCGGGTGGCTGCAAATTTCGAGCCCATGGAGCCAAGAGCGCTGATGAAGGTGATCGAGCCTGACTGCAGCGGCGTCAGGCCGAAGCCGAGCTGCAGCATCAGCGGCATGAGGAAGGGCAGCGCGCCGAGGCCCATGCGGAAATTCGAGGCGCCGAGGATCGCCGCCCGGAACATCGGGTAGCGGAACATCTTGGGGTCGAGCAGCGGATGCGAGGTGCGCCTGGCATGCACGAAATAGAGAATGCCGGAGAGGACGCCGACGGCCACAGTGACATAGCCGTAGATGACGGGAACGGCGGGCAGGCTGATGACCGAGAGGCCGAACACGAAACCGGCAAAGCCGATACCCGACAGGAAGAAGCCCGGAAAATCCATCGGCTTCGGGCTTCGCGGCTCGACGGCCGGCAGGAAACGGGTGACGAGGACGATGCCGATAATGCCGATCGGCACATTGATCCAGAAGATCCAGTGCCAGCTGAGATAGGTTGTCAGGAAGCCGCCGATCGGCGGGCCCATGATCGGGCCGATCAGCGCCGGAATGGTCAGCCATGCCATGGCATTCACCAACTGGTGACGTGGCGTGCCGCGCACCAGGAGCAATCGCCCGACCGGCGTCATCATCGAGCCGCCGGCACCCTGGATGAGGCGGGAAATGACGAAGGCGGCGATGGAATTGGAGAATGCGCAGGCGACCGAGCCAACCATGAAAACGAAGATCGCGAGCCGAAAGATGTTGCGTGCACCGAAGCGATCCGACATCCAGCCGCTGATCGGAATGAAGATTGCGAGCGCCACGAGGTAGCTCGTTACCGCAAGTTTCAGCGCGATCGGCGAAGTGCCTATATCGGCAGCAATCGCCGGCAGGCTGGTGGCGATCACGGTCGAATCCATCTGTTCCATGAACAGGGCGACCGCAAGGATCATTGGTGTTAGGCGGGACACGGGCAACCGGAAGGCAATGAGAGGGGATTCGGCGCCAGCGGCGTCGGGTCTCGTTCTAGGCCAGCATTTTCAGCCTGTCCACGAAATGAATGTCGCATGCAGCTTGCCGCCATGCCGTTTCCGCGCCATAGATCACCCGTCAGGTGCCCGCTTTCACAAGCGGGAGAATCGGGAATCCGGTGCAAGACCGGAACGTGCCCAACGCTGTAAGGCCGACGCTTGCCGCATAGAATGCCACTGGCCGCAAGGCCGGGAAGGCGGCGGCCAAGCGGATGACGCCAAGTCAGAAGACCGGCCTGGCAAGATAGACCCAACCCGCGCGGACGGCGGGCGGTTGCGTTGTTGGGGATTTGACGATGCGACCCATTGATGATGCCGTTTGCCCGGCATCCAGCTTTTCTGCGGCCGAACGCGAGGCCGTCTATCACGCAATCATGACGCGGCGTGACGTGCGCAGCCAGTTCCTGCCCGACCCCTTGCCGGATGATCTCGTGACGCGGCTTTTGACCGCCGCGCATCACGCGCCCTCGGTCGGCTTCATGCAGCCGTGGAATTTCATTCTGGTGAAGAGCGTCGAGGTGAGGGCGCGGGTACGCGATGCCTTCCTCAAGGCGAATGAGGAAGCGGCCCGCATGTTCGACGGCAAGCGGCAGGAGCAATACCGTTCGCTGAAGCTCGAAGGCATTGTCCAGGCGCCGCTCGGCATCTGCGTGACCTGCGATCCAACCCGCAGCGGCAGCGTGGTGCTGGGGCGCACACATAATCCGCGCATGGACAGCTATTCCACCGTCTGCGCCATCCAGAACCTGTGGCTTGCGGCACGAGCCGAAGGGGTGGGCATCGGCTGGGTCAGCATTTTTCGCGAGGGTGACCTGAAGGAGATCCTCGGCATTCCCAATCATATCGAGGTGGTAGCCTGGCTCTGCGCCGGCTTCGTCGACCGGCTCTATGATAAGCCGGAACTGGCGGTCAAAGGCTGGCGGCAGCGGATGGCGCTGGAAGAGCTGGTTTTCCATGATGGCTGGGGGCAGGTGGAAAGCGAGGCCGCGCCGGTCTGAGCCGGCGCGGGTGTGCATCATTCTGCCGGCTGGGTGCCGCAATCCTTGGCGCAGGCCGGCGTCTTCCGATGGGCAAAGACGAGGAAGCTTGCGGCGGCCAGAAGCCAGACGCCGATCGCGCCATAGAGCATGACGCCGCCGAAGCCTGCGACGAGCGCATCATGCACCGTCCCGGCCGGAATGTCTGGCAGGGAGGCAATGTTGCCGGCGGAGATCCGTTCGGCGAGCAGGCGCAGGTCGCCGGCATCCGTCGAGGTTGGCAAGGTGCTCTTGAGGTGGGAGAGCACGCCGCTGAACAGGATGAAGCCCATGACGGCGATGTTGATGGCGAGCGAGATCATCCGGGCGCTCATGTCGATGCCGGAAGCCATGCCGGCGCGATCGCTGGAGACAGCGCCTGTCGTCGTATTGGTGACCGGAGTGTTGGTGAAGCCAAGCCCGATGCCGGCAAGCAGCGCGCCGGGCAGCATCGTCAGCCAGCTTGGCGCGGCGGCGGCACTGCCTGATTTCATCAGCAGGAAGCCGAGCCCGATGGTGAAAAGGCCGCCGGGAATGATGATGCCCGGCCGATAGCGCAGCATGAGCCGTTCGGCGAGCGGCGGTACGACGAGCGTCGGCAGCGTATAGGCAAGCAGCGCCAGACCCGCGGCCACACTGCCATAACCGAGACCGGCTTCATACCAGATCGGCAGATAGATCATGAAGGGCCAGAAGCTGATATTCATGGCAGCCGAGCCGATGATGGCGCCCGAGAAGGCGCGGATGCCGAAGACCGAGGCATCGAACATCGGTCGCGGGTTCAGCCTCTCGGCGAAGATGAAGGCGACGAGGCTTGCCGCGGAAAGTCCGATAGTGGCAAGCGCGGCAAGGCTGGCAAAGCCGAGAGCCGGACCCTGGGTGATGAAGAAAGCGAGGCAGAAGACCGCCAGCGAAAGGGTGACAATTCCGGCCATATCGAGCCGTCCTGCAGCGGGGTCACGCGATTCCTCAACGCCCGTTACGGCAAGGGCCACCGTCACGGCTGCCAGCACGGCATGGATGAGGAAGACCCATTGCCAGCCGGCGGCTGCTACGATCGCAACGCCTATGATCGGGCCAAAGCCGAGGCCGATCCCGAAGATGATGCCCCACCAGCCGAAGGCCATGCTGCGGGCTCTGCCCTCCGGGAATTGATGGGAGAGGACGGCCACCTGGCAGATCAGCATCACGCCGCCGCTCATACCCTGCAGAAAGCGAGCAACGATTAGCAGCGAAACATCCTGAGCAAGGCCGGCAATCAGCGAGGTGAGGCCAAAGGCGGCAATGCCGATCAGGAAGACGCGCTTGCGGCCGTAGCGATCGGCTAATGTGCCTGCGGCCATCAGCACCGTCGTCACGGCGATCGTATAGGCATTCATGATCCATTGCAGCGCGCTGAAATCGGCATGCAGCACCTTTTCCAGCGTCGGCAGGATTGCCGGTACGCTCGATATTTCAAGGCCGAACATCAGTGAGGAGAGGCAGGCCGCCATCAGGGCGACGATGCCTCTGATACGTGAGGATTGAGGTGAGGCAGAGGTCATGCTTTGGCCTTTCGACGTTGAGACTTACAAGGGTGACATCCGTTGTCGTCCATTTGCGTCAGCATAAGCAGAGCTTGATCATTACAGAATTGGATGATTGACTATTTCAGACACAACAATTTCGGATAGATCCAATGACCATGCTCGATGTCGATTCCGTTCAGGCTTTCGTGACGATCGCCGAGAACAAGAGCTTCACCCGCGCCGCCAATGAGCTCGGCAGCACGCAAGGAGCGATTAGCGTCAAGCTCAAACGGCTGGAGGAGCGGCTCGGCCATCGGCTGATCGAACGCACGCCGCGGCTGGTGCGGCTTTCGGCACAGGGGGCGGTATTTCTTGATGCCGCACGGGAATTCCTCGCCGCCCATGACCGTGCGGTCGCGGCACTTTCCTCGTCGCGCCGTCATTTCAGGCTGGGCATTGCGGCCCATGTCGCTGGCCCGGAAGTGCCGACGCTGCTTGCGCGCCTCAATGCCCATGACCCGGGGTTGACGATCGAGGTGCGGCTCGACAATTCCTGCGAGTTGCTCGCCGCCTTCGATCGCGGCGACCTGGATGCGGCGATCGTCCGTCGGGATGAGGACCGGCGCGATGGCGAGGTTCTGGCACCAGAGCATTTCGGCTGGTTTGCAACGCCGCAATTCGAATATCGCCACGGCGAACCGCTGCGTCTTGCAGCACTGTCGCCCAACTGCAAGGTGCGGGATGTCTGCACCCGAGCGCTCGATGCGGCCGGTATTCCCTGGGCGGAAGTCTTCCTCGGCGGAGGCTCTTCGGCTGTGACAGCAGCCGTTTCAGCCGGGCTTGCCGTCTCGACCTTCTCCCATCGTCTGGCGCCCGTCGGCACGATCGAGGTCAGCGAGCGCTTCGGCCTGCCAGCGCTGCCATCCTCCGAGGTCGTGCTGCATTCGACACTGACGGATGCCAAGTCGCGTGCGGCGCTGCGCACACTGGCGGCAGCCTTCCGGGAGCATCGCTCGTCAAACTGAAGATGCGATTTCGACTGCCGATATCGTGGTTATTGCTGTTGTTGGGGCTGCGGGCCTGATGTCGCCGGATTGGTGAGATCGATCTTGCCCTGATCGCCGGCCAGGAATTGCGGGCCAACCTGGCGCACCTTGTTGCTGGCGGGGTCGTAGGGACGATCCGGCACCTGCGCCTGCGGGGCGGGCGGGGCGCTCACAGCCTTCGGTGCGTCTGTATGGATCGTGGTGATCGAACCCTTCGGCTCAGGCGCCGGCGCATAGGCTGCCTGGCTCTTGCGCATTTCCTCGTAATAGGCGGTCAGATTGCAGGAGCAGGCGGATTTTTCGCCGGGTGCGCGGGTCTTGTAGGCGAAGGCATTCTTCATCGCGCCATAGGGGGCGCCCGTTGCCGTCGAGATCATGTTCGAGGCTTCGGCGCTGGAGATGTCGCGGTAATAGAGCTCCGTCTCCACACCAGGGCACATCTTGGCGCAGGTCGCGGCATCGCGGCCGAAATCGACCGAGGTTGCATTATTGCTGATCGGGAAGAAGCCACCGTCGCAGGTGCGTACGCAGATGGTGCTGACGGGCGAGAGCATTTCCGCCCGCGGCAGGCCGTAACGCTCGCCGCCGCCAAGCGGAATGAAGGTGTCGCCGCGCATGGCCTGCTCCTCGATGGAAGGAGCCGTGGCATAGGCATCGCCTTGCGCAGGTTCGCTAAAGCTGTCGCTGTTGCAGCCATTGTCTTCGAGTGCGGCCATCAGCCCCTCGCGGGCCGGATCGGCACCACCCTGGCGCAACTCGTTGCGGCGGTCCTGCAGGTAGCGGATATTGTCCACCATCTTGGCTTCGGACTGCTCAAGCTCCCCACAGAAGCCGGCATTTTCGCCGCCGACGACGACCATGCTGCCCGACGTGCAGCCGTAGCGGCGCAGATCGCCGCGCACCTTGCGCAATTCCAGGTTCTGTTCGGCAAGCGCGCCCGCATATTGGCGCATCTCGGCACCATTCGTGCCGATCGATTGCGGCAGATCGGCAAGACGCCCGCGCAGATCCTCGCAGATCGCATTGGTCTCAGCGGCTGCCGGAACCGCAAATGCCAGAAAGAAGAGGAGAGACAGGTTTCGGCGCTTCACGACGTCGTCCCGGAATGAGAAAGTATCTATCGGTCAATTGCGGCTTCAACCGACCGCGCTTTGTCTTAACGTATTTCCCTTAATAAGCTCGAAGTAATTCCTAGCGCATTTTTGCGATCTTATCCAGCAAGCCCTATGCTTCCACTCCCATCTCTCCCGCAGCTACGCGGGAGCCCGCTGATATCTAAACGGCTGATATGACAGGAATTTCCGACGAGATTCGTTCTCTCTCAACGACACCGGTAAAACCGGAACCCCGACACGGCCTTCACGTTTTCGTGGACGGTTGTTATGAGCCCGGTACGCGGCACGGCGGGTGGGCCTTCGTCGCCTACCGCGATGGCGTGGAAATCGCGTCCGGTTTCGGCGGCGTAGAAGATTCCGCCAACAATGCGATGGAACTGACTGCAGTGCTCGAGGCGGCAATCTGGATCAGCCGCACAGCAGAGGGCGTGGCAGCGGTCATCTGGTCCGATTCCGTCTACGCCGTAGACGGCTGCAACAGCTGGCGTCCTATCTGGAGGAACAATGGCTGGAAGAAAAGCAACCCAGGTGGCAAGGCCAGAAACCGGGCGATCTCGGATGCGGAACTCTGGAAAGCCGTCGATATCGCGCTATCCCAGAATCCATTGATAGCGATTGCCTGGTGCAAGGGCCATTCCGGCATTGAAGGTAACGAACGCGCCGACGAGCTGTCGGATCAGGGACGCCGATCCATACGGCGTGCCTGATATGCCGGAAGCCAACGGCCGTCGCTTCGCAGACGGCCGCAGCGCGGCTTACGCCGGCTGCGATGCCTCGACAACAGCAAGGGCTGCCATGTTGACCACGCCGCGAGACGTGACGGACGGCGCCAGGATATGGGCCGGCATTGCGGTGCCGAGCAGGATCGGGCCGACATGCAGGCCGTCGGTCATCGACTTGACGACGCCGAGCGTGATGTTGGCCGCATCGAGGTTCGGGAAGACCAGCAGGTTGGCTTCGTCATGCAGCGTCGTGTGTGGCATGACGCGGCGGCGCAGCTCCTCAGAGATCGCGCTTTCGCCGTGCATTTCGCCGTCGACCTCGAGATCAGGAGCCGCTTCACGCACCAGTTGCAGCGCATTGCGCATCTTGGTGGCGCTTTCGGATTCGCGCGAGCCGAAGTTCGAATGGGAGACGAGGGCAGCGCGGGGGGTGATGCCGAAGCGCTTGATTTCCTCAGCTGCCAGCACTGTCGCCTCGGCGATTTCCTCGGCCGTCGGATTGAAGGTCACATAGGTGTCGGTGAAGAAGGTCGCGCCGCGCTGCGAGATCAACAGGCTGAGCGCGGAAAAGTCGCGCACATTCGGGCGCTTGCCGATGATCTGGCGCACGTCGCGGAGGTGTTTCTCGTAACGCCCTTCGAGGCCGCAGATCAGGGCATCGGCTTCGCCGCGCTTCAGCGCCAGGGCACCGATGACGGTCGTGTTGGTACGAACGATGGTGCGCGCTGCCTCCGGGATGACGCCGCGGCGACCGACCAGCTGCAGATAGAGATCGACATATTCGCGGAAGCGCGGATCGTCCTCGGGGTTGATGACCTCGAAATCCGACAGAGGGCGGATGCGCAGGCCGTAACGCTTCAGGCGCGTTTCGATGACCTGCGGGCGGCCGATGATGATCGGCTCGGCAATGCCTTCTTCGATCAGGACCTGGGCGGCGCGCAGCACGCGCTCGTCTTCACCTTCCGAGAAGACGACGCGCTTGCGCTCTGCCGTCTTTGCCGCCGTGAAGATCGGCTTCATGATGAAGCCGGAGCGGAAGACGAAGCGGTTCAGATGGTCGAGATAGACATCGAAATCGGTGATCGGCCGACGGGCGACGCCGCTTTCGGCAGCAGCCTTTGCGACAGCAGGCGCGATGCGAAGGATGAGGCGCGGGTCGAAGGGCGAGGGGATGAGATAGTCGGGGCCGAAGACCGGGGTTTCACCGGAATAGGCGCGGGCAGCAACGTCCGACGGCTCCTCGCGGGCGAGGGCCGCGATGGCGCGCACGGCCGCCATCTTCATTTCCTCGTTGATCGTCTCGGCGCCACAGTCCAGCGCACCCCTGAAAATATAGGGGAAGCAGAGGACGTTGTTGACCTGGTTCGGGAAGTCCGAGCGGCCGGTGCAGATCATCGCATCCGGGCGGGCAGCGCGGGCGAGGTCCGGCATGATTTCCGGCGTCGGGTTGGCAAGCGCCATGATGAGCGGCTTTTCGGCCATCTGCGCCAGCAGTTCCGGCTTCAGGACGCCGGCGGCGGAGAGGCCGAGGAAGACATCAGCGCCGCCGATATTTTCGGCGAGCGTGCGCGTGTCGCTCTTCTGGGCGTAGATCGCCTTCCACTCGTCCATCAGCTCGACGCGGCCTTCATAGACGAGGCCTTCTAGATCGTGGACCCAGATGTTTTCGCGCTTGGCACCGAGCGTCACCAGCAGGTTGAGACAGGCAAGGGCTGCCGCACCGGCGCCTGACGCGACGATCTTGACCTCATCGATCTTCTTGCCGGCGAGTTCCAGGCCGTTGAGGATGGCGGCTGCGACGATAATTGCGGTGCCGTGCTGGTCATCGTGGAAGACCGGGATCTTCATCTTTTCGCGCAGCTGCTTCTCGATGCGGAAGCATTCCGGGGCCTTGATGTCTTCAAGGTTGATGCCGCCAAAGGTCGGCTCGAGCGAGGCGACGGTAGCGACCATCTGATCGACATCTGGCGCATCCACTTCGATATCGAAGACGTCGATGCCGGCAAACTTCTTGAAGAGGACGGCCTTGCCTTCCATGACCGGCTTGGAGGCGAGCGGGCCGATGTTGCCGAGGCCGAGCACGGCGGTGCCGTTGGAGATGACGGCAACGAGATTGGCGCGGGACGTATAGTCGGCAGCCTGCTCCGGATTGTCACGGATGGCGAGGCAGGGAGCGGCGACACCCGGAGAATAGGCGAGCGCCAGATCGCGCTGGTTGCCGAGCGGCTTGGTCGCCTGGATTTCCAGCTTGCCGGGGCGTGGATAGCGGTGGAAGAAAAGCGCCTGCTCGTCGAGGCTGCCGCCCGTCAAATTCTTTTCCGATTTGGATTTTTCCTGGTGATCCATCGCCGCCTCCAGCGTTGTTCGAAGTCTTTTGAAGACTCCTCCATACATCAATCGACCGGTCGGAACAGTACGGAAATAGCCGCAGCTGAACTTTTTGACCTGATGGTAACGGGGAGCTGACATTGGCCGGTGGATTGAACGGCTTTGCAGGCCTTTCCTGCGGTTTGTCATCTTCCTGATACACGAGTCTGATTTTGGAAGACCAGACGAAGAACGATGGGACACGAGCGGAAAGGCTTGTGACAGACATGATGGAACCTCGGCGCTTCCGCACCCTCTTCATTTCCGATGTGCATCTCGGCTCGAAAGCCGCCAAGGCGGATTTCCTGCTGGATTTCCTGAAATACCACGAGGCAGACACGATCTACCTCGTCGGTGATATCGTCGATGGCTGGCGCCTGAAGCGCAGCTGGTACTGGCCGCAGGTCTGCAACGACGTGGTCCAGAAGCTCCTGCGCAAGGCGCGCAAGGGTACGCGCGTCGTCTATATTCCCGGCAATCACGACGAATTCCTGCGCGCCTTTCCGGGCATGCATTTCGGCGGCATCGAGGTCGTCGAGCGCATCATCCATGACGGCGCCGACGGCAAGAAGTACCTGATCCTGCATGGCGACGAATTCGACGTCGTCGTGCGCAACGCTCGTCTGCTCGCCTATCTCGGCGACTGGGCCTACGACACGGCGATCCGCATCAACATCGTGCTCGCAGCGGTCCGCCGCCACCTCGGCATGCCCTACTGGTCCTTCTCGGCCTGGGCCAAGCTGCAGGTTAAACACGCCGTCAACTTCATCGGCGAGTTCCAGCGTGTGGTTGCCGAGGAAGCCCGCAAGAGCGGCGCCGACGGCGTCATCTGTGGCCATATCCATCACGCCGTGATCGAGGATATGGACGGCATCCGCTACATCAATACCGGCGACTGGGTCGAAAGCTGCACGGCGATCGTCGAGCATGAAGACGGCACGTTCGAACTCATCACCTGGCGTGCGCTGACCAGCAACGTGCCAGCACTGACATCGGTCGAATTGCTGGAAGAGGGCGATCTCGCCCCGCAGGCTGCCTGAATAATGTGTGCGTACCGCATCGGCGGTCTCCGCCGGTGCATCATGAATTTAGCCGTTGCCATCAGGCGACAGGCCCTATTTATTTTTTAAATCGTTTCGATTTATATCCGTATCGTTTCGATCGGGCTATTTCTCGCCATAGTCGTGTTTGATGGGATGTGTTAGGCAACGCACAGTTTCCTTCAGGTCCATCATGATTCCCGCACAAAATCCCTCGATGGGTGAGGGAGCGCCGCCGCGCTTCCGGCAGCTTAGCGCGCTTTGTTACAGTGCGCCGCTGTTGGTCAACGGTATCGTCCTGCCCTTCTTCCCCGTCTGGCTTGCGACTCATCAGTTCAACGATCATCAGATCGGCACGATCCTCGCCGTACCGATGGTGGTGCGCGTTCTCGTGGCGCCGATCGTGGCGGTCTTTGCCGACCGCATGCAGGAGCGGGCGCATGTGCTCCTATGGTCGGGCATCCTCTCGCTGCTGACGGCGATTGCGCTCTACTGGACAAGCAATTTCTGGCCGGTGCTGATCGTCTTTGCGCTACAGGGCGCGACCTTCGCCCCTTATGTGCCCGTCGTCGAATCGATCGTGATTTCGGGTGTGCGCCGCTGGGGGCTTGATTACGGCTCCATGCGCGTCTGGGGCTCGATCGCTTTCATTATTTCGACGCTCACCGGCGGCGAGCTGGTCGGGCGCCGGGGTGGCGGCATGGTGCTGCCCGTGATGATCTTCGGCTTCGTGCTGACGATTACGATGGCGGTCTTCTGTCCCCGTATCGGGCCGACACGGCGGCGCGGCCAGCCGATCAATCTTCCGGCGACTACGGGCAGCGGGCTGCGCGAGCCGCATCTGCTGCTTTTGCTGCTCGGCGTTTCGATCCAGCAGGCAAGCCATGCGCTGCTCAACGCCTTTTCATCGATCTACTGGCACCAGCTCGGCTTTTCGGGCGCCGAAGTTGGCATGCTCTGGAGTGCGGGGGTGGCCTCTGAGGTGACGGTGTTCTTCCTGTCGCGGCGCCTCAACCGCCGCTTCAATGCCTGGACACTGATCCGCTTCGGCTGCGCCGTCAGCATCTGCCGCTGGGTGTTTTTCCCGACGGAGACCAGCTTTATCGGCTTCTTCATGCTGCAATGCCTGCACGGCTTCACCTATGCTTTCGTGCATACCGGCGTGCAACGGCGCATCGTCGCGACGGTGCAGGAGACGCAGGAAGCCTCGGCCCAGGGTGCCTATTTCTTCTATATCGGCATGGCCTCGGGCCTTATGACGATCGCTTCGGGCTATATCTATTCCGCGCTCGGCCTCGACAGCTATTATGTCATGGCCTGTGTCGCCGCCTTTGGGCTCGCCCTCGTCATCATCGCCTATTACCTTCAGCCCCAGAGGCTGGCTTCCGGCGGAAATACGAGAGAGCCGGCATAATTCAGGCCGGGCTCGCGGTCGCGGGCAAGCAGCAGCGGACCGTCGAGGTCGACGAAATCGGCATCCTGCGCCAAAAGCACGGCAGGCGCCATCGCCAGCGATGTGCCGACCATGCAGCCGATCATGATCGAGAAGCCAAGCCGTTGTGCTTCTTCCTTCATTTCCAGCGCTTCCGTCAGGCCACCGGTTTTATCGAGCTTGATGTTGATCGCGTCGTAACGATCGGCAAGGCTGGCAAGGTCGCCGGTGTGGTGGACGCTTTCATCGGCGCAGATGAGTACATGGCGGGCAATCTCGGCCAGCATGTCGTCGCGTCCGGCCGGCAGCGGCTGCTCTACCAGCGCGATATTGGCTTCGGCAGCGATGCGCAGGTGATGTTCCAGCCGGTCTTCCGGCCAGCCTTCATTGGCATCGAGAATGATGGCGGAATCGGGCGCGGCGGCGCGCACAGCCCGAATGCGGCTCTCGTCATCGTCAGTGCCGACCTTGACCTTCAGGAGCGGGCGCTGCGCATGCTCGCGGGCCTGGGCCGCCATGACATCGGGTTCGCCGAGCGAGATCGTATAGGCCGTGGTCAGCGGCTTCAGCTTGCGCAGATCGAGCCGCGAGGCGACGCTCTTGCCCGTAAGCTTGGCTTCGAGATCCCACAGCGCGCAATCGACGGCGTTGCGGGCTGCTCCCGGCGGCATGGCATGCAGCAATCCGGCCCGCGAAATGCCGTCCTCGATCAGCGGGCGGGCCGCTTCGATCTGCGCCATGACGCTTTCCATCGTCTCGCCGTAGCGGCGATAGGGCACACATTCGCCCAAACCCCTGGCGCCTCCCTCCGCCAGCGTGCAGGTGATCACGTCCGCTGAGGTCTTTGCCCCGCGCGCGATGGTGAAAGTTCCCGCAATCGGGAATGAATTCATCTGGATATCAAGGTGGCGCGGCATATTTGCTCTCCTGCGAGCATGGAAATTGCGCGTTGCTTCTGTATATTAACGCGCCGGGCGGCGAATATTATGTTCGCGAGTCGGGACTGTCGCTGCAAGCATTGAAAGACACAAGTATTTTGAAGTCCGAGAAACGCAACGCCGCCTCGCTGCATGTGGACGACCGAGCCGGAGGCTCGGGCCAGCTTGTGCATCTTGAAGGCAATTGGCGCAGCGCCAACATCCATCTCGTCCTGCAGGATTTCGAGAAATTGTCGCGCAACAAGAGCGGCGACCTGACGCTCGATCTCTCCGATGTCACCGATATCGACACAGCCGGCATCTGGTTGCTTTGCCGGCTAAAGAAACAGCAGGAAGAGGCGGGGCGACCGGTTCATTTCGAGGGTACGAACGAGCATATCGACGAGCTGATCGCCACCTTCTCCAAGGAGCCTGAAAAGCAGGAGCCCGAGCAGAAGGAGAAGCTCTCGATCGTCGAGCGCATCCTCGCACCGATCGGGCGGATGACCCTCGACGTCTGGGACAATGTCGCCGCTTCCATGTATATCCTCGGTTCGGCGGTGCGCGGCGCGCAGATGAAATTCGGCCGCGGCAGCGGCGTTTCGCCGGCTTCGATCGTCAACCAGATCGACCATATGGGCGTGCGCGCCGTTCCGATCATCCTGCTGATGTCCTTCCTGATCGGCGCGATCATCGCGCAGCAGGGCGCCTTCCAGCTTCGTTATTTCGGTGCGGAAATCTTCGTCGTCGACCTCGTCGGCATCCTGCAGCTTCGAGAAATCGGCGTGCTTCTGACGGCCATCATGATCGCCGGCCGATCGGGTAGCGCGATCACCGCCGAGATCGGTTCAATGAAGATGCGTGAAGAGGTCGACGCGCTGAAGGTGATGGGCCTCAACCCGATCGGCGTGCTGATCTTCCCGCGGCTGGTGGCGCTGACCGTTGCGCTGCCGCTTCTGACCGTGATTGCCAACTTTGCGTCGCTGGCCGGTGCCGCCGCCGTTGCCTATCTTTATTCGGGTATTACATTCGCAACCTTCCTGTCGCGCCTGCATGAGGCCGTAACGCTTTCGACCATACTGGCCGGCATGATCAAGGCGCCGTTCATGGCGCTCGTCATCGGCATCGTCGCAGCTGTCGAGGGCCTGAAGGTCGGCGGCAGTGCCGAATCGCTCGGCCAGCATGTGACGGCCTCCGTTGTGAAGGCGATTTTCGTCGTCATCCTGATGGACGGGCTTTTTGCGATGTTCTATGCAGCGATCGATTTCTGACATGGCGGACGACGTGGATCAGCAACCGATCGAAACGAGCAAAAACGGCAATCGGGATGTCGTGCTGTCGGCGCGCGACGTCACAGTCGCTTTCGGCCCCAAGGTCGTGCTCGACAAGCTCAATCTCGATATCTATCGCGGTGAGATCCTCGGCTTCGTCGGCGCTTCCGGCACCGGCAAATCTGTGCTGATGCGCACCGTGCTTCGCCTGCTGCCGCGCCGTTCCGGCACCATCAAGATTCTCGGGCAGGATTTCGACGAGCTGGACGAGCCGGAGCGCAATGCACTCGATATGCGTCTCGGCGTTCTCTTTCAGCAGGGCGCGCTCTTCTCCTCACTGACGGTGAAGGAGAATATCCAGGTGCCGATGCGCGAATATCTCGATCTGCCTGCTTCGCTGATGGATGAGCTGGCGCATCTGAAGATCCGCATGGTGGGGCTCGCAGCCGATGCGGCCGACAAATATCCGTCGGAGCTGTCGGGCGGCATGATCAAGCGTGCAGCACTCGCCCGCGCACTGGCGCTCGATCCCGAACTCGTCTTCCTCGACGAGCCGACATCGGGCCTCGATCCCATTGGTGCTGCGGAATTCGACGAGCTGATCGCCAATCTGCGCGATAGCCTGGGGTTAACCGTCTATATGGTGACCCACGACCTCGACAGCCTGTTTTCGGTCTGCGACCGTATTGCCGTGCTTGGAAAGAAGCGGGTAATGGTGGAAGGAACGATCGACGACATGCTGGCCTACGACGATCCGTGGGTTCAGGCCTACTTCAAGGGCAAGCGCGCGCGTTCGATCGTGCCGCAGGACGACGCGCCGGCGGCCCGAGCGCAGCATGACAGCGGGAAGTGACCGGAGACGATGGAAACCAAAGCCAATTACACGATCGTCGGGTTTTTCACCGTTCTGGTGATCGCAGCCGCATTCGGCTTCGTCTACTGGATGGCGGAATATGGCCGCAGCGGGCCGATGGCCGAGCTGATCGTGCGCATTCCCGGCTCCGCCAACGGTTTGAGCGTCGGTTCGCCTGTTCGATTCAACGGCATCCAGGTCGGCTCGGTGCAGTCTCTCTCCATCGATGCCGACGATCCGCAATACTCGCTAGCCTTTACCGAAGTGCGCTCGGATGCGCCGATCTATCCGTCCACCAAGGCCGCCCTTGAAATCCAGGGCCTGACCGGTGCTGCCTATATCGAGCTTTCCGGTGGCCGCAAGGAAGACAAGAACATTCTCCAGCAGGCGCTGGAAAGCGGCAAGCGCGCCGTGATCGTCGCCGACCAGTCGAGTGTCACCAACCTGCTCGCAACCGCCGACAAGATCCTCGACCGCGCTAATGACGCTGTCGGCGACGTGCAGGGCTTTGTGCGCGATGCGCGCGGGCCGCTGACCAAGACCTTGCAGAATGCAGAAACCTTCTCGGATGCGCTTGCCAAGAATTCCGGCAATATCGACAGCTTCCTGCAGAGCGTCGGCGATCTCTCCAATACGGTGCGCAACGTCTCGGGCCGGGTGGACTCGACGCTTGCGGCTGTCGAGGACCTAGTGAAGGCGGTCGATGCCAAAAAGATCAATACGATCCTGAGCAATGCCGAGAAGGTGAGCCGCGACGTGGCCGATGCCTCGAGTGATCTTAAGGGTCTGGTCGCCAAAGTCGACCAGACGGTGACGACCTACAACGAGTTCGGCAAGAAGGCGCAGGTGACGCTCGATCGCGTCGATACGCTGGTCGCCGCCATCGACGCCAACAAGGTCAAGGGTTCGGTCGACGATATCGCCCAGGCGACGAAGGATGCGCGCGCCGCCGTCGCGTCGATCCGCGACGTGACCACCACGGTCGCTGACCGCCGCAAGGATATCGACCAGACGATCCAGGACGTCCAGCAGATGGCGAACAAGCTGAACTCGGCGTCGACGCGCGTCGACGGCATCCTCATCAAGGTCGATGCGCTGCTCGGCTCCGACAATACGAATTCGCTGTTCACCGAGGCGCGCGCGACGCTCGAATCCTTCAAGAAGGTCGCCGACAACGTCAATACGCGCATCGGGCCGATCGCCGACAATCTGCAGCGGTTCTCGGGCAGTGGCCTGAGTGACGTGCAGACGCTGGTCAACGAGCTGCGCGGCACGGCGAACAATCTCAACAATGCCATCAGCAATTTCGACCAGAATCCGCAGCGGATCATTTTCGGCGGACCGACGGTCAAGCAATATGACGGGCGCACGCGGCGCTAAACAGAGGTCAGGGGTAGCGTAATATGGGTCTATCGCATGTGATGTCGCGCCGTTCCTGGATCCGTGGAACGGCGATTATTTTGCCGCTAACGGCAGCGCTTCTTGCAGGCTGCGGAACGACGGCAAAGAACGACACCTATGATCTCTCGGCAGCCACGGTCGATGGCACCGGTCCGTCGGCCAAGAGCAAGCAGATCCTGATTGCCGATCCGACGGCATTGAAGGCGCTGAACAGCGACCAGATCGTCATCCGCGTTTCGCCCTCGGAAATCCAGTATCTGTCACGCTCTCAGTGGAGCGATACGCTGCCGCGGATGGTGCAATCGAAGCTCGTCCAGGCCTTCGAGAATTCCGGCAAGCTTGGCGGCGTTGGAAAGCCGGGGCAGGGACTGGCGATCGACTATCAACTCGTGACCGACATCCGCTCCTTCGAGATCGACGCAGCGTCTGGCAACAAGGCTGTGGTGGAGATTTCCGCCAAGATCCTCAACGATCGAAACGGCACAGTGCGTGCCCAGCAGGTCTTCCGGGCCACTGCTCCGGCCGGCGGCGACAACGTGAGTTTCGTGAAGGGACTAGGCCGTGCCTTTACATCGGTCACCGACCAGATTGTTGGCTGGACGCTGACGTCGATCTAAACCTTGTCTTTATAGAGATAAGGCCCGAAACCGTCAGACGGTTTCGGGCCTTATTCGTTCCTGGCTTGTCTGGACGACTTACTTGGTCGGCTGGGCATCCGTCATCGTCGGGTTGCCGCCTGTCGCGGATGCAGTCGCGGTCGAAGCGGAGGGCAGGTAGCTGTCGAGCAGGCCGGCCATCTTGTCGTCGCGCAGGCTGGCGGTCTTTTCGCCCATGACCACACCGACGACGCGGCGGCCGTCCTTCGCTGCGGATGTCACGACATTGTAGCCCGATGCGTCGGTGAAGCCGGTCTTGATGCCGTCGACGCCGTTGTAGCGGTACATCAGGTTGTTATGGCCGCGCAGCTTCATACCGCGAAACTGGAAGCCGCGCATCGAGAAGAGCTTGAACTCTTCGGGGAAGTCTCGCATCAGCGACACGCCGAGTGTGGCCATATCGCGTGCCGTGGTGACCTGCGCCGGATCCGGCAGGCCCGACGGGTTCTTGAAGACGGTGTCCTTCATGCCGAGCTGATGGGCCTCATCCGTCATAATCGTACCGAAGGCCTGTTCGGAGCCCCCGAGCTGTTCGGCAAGGGCCACGGCCGCATCATTGGCCGACAGCACCACGATGGCTTCGACAGCCTCCTTGACCGTGACCTTGCGGCCGGCGCCGACAGCGAGCTTGAAGGGCTCCTTGCTCTCGGCATTTTCAGACATGGTGATCTTCTGATCCCAGGTCAGGCGTTTGTCATGCAGCGCCTGGAAGGTGAGATAGAGCGTCATCATCTTGGTCAGCGATGCCGGATAGTTCAGATCGTCCTGGTTGGACGCTTCCAGAACCTGGCCGGTCTGCACGTCCACGAGGAAGCTTGCCTGGCCGGCCTCGGCCTGAATGAACATGCCCAAAAGAAATGCGGACGAGAGGGCGGCGGCCATGAGCCGGGAAGTCGTCTTGGTCATCAATGTCTACGGTCTCTGTCGTGGCAAGCAATTGGCTTGGTGATGGTCTGATGGGGGACTGCCCCGTGGTGCATGCGGATCAGGGATGTTTGTGACGGATTGAAGGAGCCGGGGCAATAAAAAAGGGCCATCCACAGATGACCCCTTTTGTCTCACCATGTCAGGCTTCCATCCGACAACTCAGTTCAACCGGCCCGCCGCGTGGGCAAGCATCGTATAGACCTTGCCAGTATCCGACGTGAGGTAGGACTGCGTAACCGTGCGGTTCGGATCGGTGCGGGCGACATCGGCGAGCAGCTTTTCGAAATCACCGATATAGCGGTCGACAGCGGTGCGGAATTCCGGCTCGCGATCGTACTTGCGCTTGATCTCGTCGAAAGTCTGCTGGCCCTTCAGCGTGTAGAGGCGACGGGTGAAGACGTCGCGCTCACCGCGCTGGTAGCGGCGCCACAGATCGACCGAGGCGTCGTGGTCGATGGCGCGGGCGATATCGACCGAGAGCGAATTCAGCGATTCAACGACATGGCGCGGGTTGCGGCTGTCATTGGCGCGCTGGGCGGGAGCAGGGGCCGGAGCGGCGGCTTCCGCTGCCGGACGGGCCGGGGCGGCACGCAATGCTTCCTCGGTCTCTTCACGCGAGGCGCCGCGCAGAAGATCGCTGATCCAGCCGCCGCTGGTGGCTTCCGTGCGCGGAGCTTCCTGCCTGACCGGAGCGGGGGCCGGAGCCGGCTGGGGAGCCTGAGCGACCGGACGCTGCGGAGCTGGAGTTGGTGCGGGTGCTGCTGCCGGGGTCGGGGCGATGGTGCCGCGCAGGCCCATGGATTCGATCGACTGGCGTGCCGTCGGTGCGGGCTGCGGGGCAGGCGCCGTCGGGATCACCGGCTGGGTGACACGCTGAGCGGGCTCAGCCTGGGCAAGCGTGCGGGCAACGGGCTCGGAGAGTTCCAGACGCTGGCTGGAGCGGCCGACGATCTGCGAAATATCCTGCAGGGCCTTGATCTGCTCGGCGACGGCGCGGCGCATGGCGGACGCGCTTTCCTTGGCTTCTTCCGGCAGGTCGAAGGCGCCACGCTTCAGCTCGGCGCGGGTGGCGTCGAGTTCGCTGCGGATATCGGTTGCGGAGCGGCGGATATCTTCCGTTGCTCCCGAGAAGCGGCCGACAGCGTCGTCGATCGCATCGCGGAGCGATTCACGCAGGTTCTGTGCTGCACTGTCGGAGGCGCGTCCGGCTTCGCCGAGCATGCGCTCGACGTCCGAGAGCGAGGCCGTCAGGCCGCCACGCAGGCGGTTGGTGAGGTCGCCGGAGCGGCGCTCGACATTGGCAAAGCTGGTGTCGATCGTGGCATTGGCTTCCTCGCCGGCGCGGTTGATCGCTTCGCGCATGTTGGACGCTGCTTCCTCGGCGCGCTTCTCGGTATCCGAAAGCACACGTCCGATATCGGCAAACGAGGCCTGTACGCTCTGGCGCAATGTGCCGGTGACCTGGTTGGAGCGCTGCTCGGCACGTTCGAAGACCATCTCGATCATGCCGCCGAGGCCGCGCATGGTCTTTTCGATCTCACCCGAACGCTGCACGAGGCCGGTTGCCAAAGTCTGCAGGGCGGTCTCACGCTCTTCCAGCGTCGAGACAAGGCCGGACTGGGCGGCAGCGAGAAGCTGCGAGGCCTGGCCGAGAACCTTCGAATGGTCGTCGAAGCGGCCGATGATGCCGCCGACCTGGGCGAGCGTCTGGCCTGATATATCCGACAGGCGATCGACCTTGCCTTCGAGAAGGCGGGTCGAAGCGGAGACCATTTCGGCAGCCTTGGCTGCAGAGTCCGTGAAACGCGTGGTCGTGTCGCCGAGGCGGCTGTCGACGCCGCTCAGCTGATCGGCGGCACGCGTCATCATCATGGACATGGCCGCGCTGCTTTCCGACAGGCGCTGGACAAGGCCGTTGACGTTGTTCGTCAGGCTGTTCTCGATGGCGGCGACGGCATTGGCGACATTTTCGGCCCGGGCGGCGACGGCCTGGGTGAGCACTTCATTTTCCGCACGCAGGCGCTCGGCGCTGAGGCTTGCTGCCGCGGTGATGCGGGCTGCAGCTTCCTGGCCGGCGTCGGTGTAGCGGTCGATGATCGGCCGTGCCGTCTCATCCAGAATGCGCGTCAGCTCGGTGGAGCGGCCGGCAAGCATGGAGTTCAAGTCGCGGGTGCGCTCGTCGAGCGTTGTGCGGATCGAATTGCCGCGTGCTTCCAGCGCCTTGTCGATATCGGTGAGTGTGGTGTCGATTTCGCGGGCACGCTGCTCCAGGCTGGAGCGGATGATGCTGCTGCGGGCTTCCAGCGCACGGTCGACTTCGGCCATGCTGGATGTGATCTGGCTGCCGGCATCGGTCAGCGTCGAGCGGATCGAATTGCCATGCGCTTCCAGCGTCTGGCCGGCATCGGCGAGCGCATGATTGATGGCGCTGACCTGGCTGCTGACGATGTTTTCTGCTTCCGCCACCTTGTTGACGATGACGTTGCCGGCCTCGGAGAAGGTCTGGGCAACGGCGGCAGCCTGGCCGGCGAGGCGGCTCTGTGCCTCGGCGACGCGGTTGACGATCTGCGAGGAGCGCTCGTCCATGGCTTCGGCGAACTGCTGGCCGGTGCGGCTCAGCAGTTCCGAGGACTTGGTGGCTTCGCCATCCATGCCTTCGGCAGCTTCGGCAACGGCGTTGCGCAGGCTGGCAGCAAGACCGGCTGCCTTGCCTTCGATCGTGCGGTTGACGGCATCGAGACCGACGGTCAGAGCGCGGTCCATGGTGGAGAGACGCTCTTCGATGCGCGCGGTGCCGCGATCCATCATGTCACTCAGGGCCGAGGTCCGGCCGTCGATCGACTGGGCCATGTTCGCACTGCCGCTGTCGAGTGTTTCGGCAAGATGTGCCCGGCGGCTGTCGAGAGCCTGGGTGAGATTGGCGCTGTGGCTGTCGAGAGCATGCGTGAGGTTGGCGCTGCTGTTGTCGAGGGCCTGGGTGAGGTTGGCGCTGCCGGCATGCAGCGCATCCGTCAGGCTGGCGGCGCGGCCGTCGAAAGCTTCCGTCAGGCTGGCGGTGCGGCTGTCGAGTGCCTGGGTCAGGTTTGCGGCGCTGTTGCCGAGCGTTGCGGCGATGCGCTGGGCTGTGTCGTCGCCGATCGAACCCAGACGGGAGATACTGTCATCCAGCAGGCCGGAGAGATGGCTGCCTGCAGCATCAACCTTGTCGGCCACGCCGCCGACACCATCGGCAATACGGGCCTCGATGGCGGCAAGGCTGGATTCGACGCGGGTGCCGGTCTCCGTGAAGCGGCCCGTGAGGTTGTCGACGGAGTGGTCGAGATGGCCGGAGAAATCGGCGGCCGAACGCGAGATCGTGTTGGCGGCTTCCTGGAAGCGACCGGCAATCTGGCCGGCACCTTCGCGCATGCGATCCTCAAGCGACTGTGCACTCTTATCGATCGCAGTGCGGATCGCGGCCTCGCGATCTTCCAGCGACATTTCGAGCATGCCGATGCTCGTCGCAACCGACGTGCCGATCGAGGTCGCCTGTTCGGAGAGCGTGTCGTTGATGAGGTTATGAGCCTCAGTCAGCGTCAGCGTGATGGCATTGGTGCGGTCGTCAAGCGTGGTGCGGATGCGGTCATGCGCGGCGGCGAGCCCACCTTCGACGTTGCTTGCGGCATCGTTGGCAAGGGCGGCCATACGCTGCTGGGCGTCGGTGAGGCCATCCTCGATGCGGCCCGTCATGCTGCCGATGATGCCTTCCATGCGGGCGCTGCCGGCATCGAGGGCTTCGGACAGGGTGGAGGTGTGCTCGGCAAGCGCGGTTTCCAGACGTGCCTGATTATCCGTATAGGCGGCGCGGATCGCTTCCGTGCGGTCGGCAAAGGCGCCGGCAACACGCTCTTCGGCATTGGCAACGGTATCCATAATGGAGTTGCTGCGGTTTTCGAGCGCGGATTCGAAGCGGCTCTGGCCATCGTCGAGCGAAATGGCGAGCGCCATGGTCTTTTCGTCAAGCGTATCGGACAGGCGGTCGGCGCTATTCGTGACGGCATTGACGATGGATTCGGCGCGGCTTGTGAGCGCTTCCTCGATGCGGAGCTGGCTTTCGCCGAGTGATGCGGCGATCCGGTCATGCGTGCCGGTGGCAGCGTGGACGAGAGCATCAGTGCCCGCTGTCAACGTGTCTTCCAGGCGGCTCTGGCTTTCGTTCAGCGAGATGGCAAGGGCCATTGCCTTTTCGTCGAGCGTTTCGGAGAGGCGGTCATGCGTGCCTGACACGGCGTTAAGCAACGCCTCCGAATGGGTCGACAACGTATCCTCGATGCGCGACTGCGTCTCGTTCAGCGAAATGCCGAGCGCCATGGCCTTCTCGTCGAGCGTTTCAGCGAGGCGGTCATGCGTGCCCGAGACGGCGTTGATCAACGCTTCCGAATGGGTCGAGAGCGTGTCTTCGATGCGCGACTGCGTTTCGTTCAACGAGATGCCGAGCGCCATCGCCCTTTCATCGAGCGTCTCGGCGAGACGGTCATGCGTGCTGGAAACTGCGCTGAGCAGTGCCTCCGAACGGGTGGCAAGCGTATCGTCGATGCGGGCCTGGCCTTCATTCAGCGAGATCGCAAGCGCCATTGCCTTTTCATCGAGCGTATCGGAGAGGCGGTCATGCGTGCCGGAGACGGCATCGATGATGGCCTCCGAGCGGGTCGCAAGCGTATCCTCGATACGGGCCTGGCCTTCATTCAGCGAGATCGCAAGCGCCATTGCCTTTTCGTCAAGCGTATCGGAGAGGCGGTCATGCGTGCCGGAGATGGCACTGAGGAAAGACTCGGACCGGGCCGCGAACGTATCCTCGATACGGGTCTGGTTTTGCTTCAGCGTCTCGGAGAGGCGGTCATTGGTGCCGGAAACGGCATTGATGAGCGATTCCGAATGGGTCGAGAGCGTGTCTTCGATGCGCGACTGCGTCTCGTTCAGCGAGATCGCCAGCGCCATCGCCTTCTCGTCGAGGGTTTCGGCGAGACGGTCATGCGTGCCCGAGACAGTATTGATGATGGCTTCGGAACGGCTCGTGAGCGCCTCGTCGAAGCGGGCGTGGTGGTCTGCGAGCGCGCCGATCAGCGCTCCGCCGCGTTCGGCCATCACACTGTCGATGCCGGTATGCGCAGTCTTCAGCGCATCGGTGATTTCGGCGGCGCGGGCGGCGAGAACGATGCTCAGCTCTTCGGCGCGACCGCCGAATGCCCCTGTGACCCTTTCGGTGCCGCTGTCGACGGCAGTGGTGAGTTCGGTCGTGGTCGTCTGCAGCGTATCGCGGAATTCGGCTGCCCGGGCAGCGAGGTTGTTCTGCAGTTCGGAGGTGCCAGCTGCGAGCGCCAGCGAGATTTCCGACGTGGCGTTGCTCAGCGCCGAGCCGAGTTCACCGGTACGGGTAGACAGCGCCGAGGTGATTTCCCCCGCACGGTCGGCAAGCGTGCTATCCAGCACTTCCTGGCCGGTTGCAAAGGCGGTCGCCAGCGCCAGCGACTGCTCACTCATGGACGTGCCGAGGCGCTCGATATTGGTATTGAGAATGCCTTCAATGGAATCCGCGTTGCCCGACAGCGTTTCGTTGATGCGGGTGAGGCTTTCGATGAGCTTGGTGTCGAGCGAGCCGGAGCGCTTGTCGAAAGCGTCGGTGAATTCGGCGACGCGTTCGTCGAAGGCGGTCGAAAGCTGGGCGACGGTCGTCTGCAGGCGTTCCTCGAAGAAGCCGGACCGCACGTCGAGATCCATGACGGCATCGTCGGCTGTCGATTGCAGACTCTGGCGGAAGCTGGCGCCCTTTTCGTCGAGTGCGGCATTCAGCCTGGAGAGCACGTCGTCGAGCGTGCCGCCGATCGTGCGTTCGCCTGATGTCAGGCTCTGATTGATCTCGCGGGTGCGGGAAACCAGGATTTCATTGAGCTGCTGGGTGCGCTCCTGAAGGGCGGCGTTCAAGCGCTCGGTGCTGGCATCCATCGTCGAGGCGCGTGTCTCGAACTGCGTGAGCAGGCGCTCGCCATGTTCGTTGATCGTGTTGGTCAGCGCGTCGAGGCGGTTGTCGAATTCATTGCCGATCGCAAGGCCGGATGCAGTCAGCGTATGGAGCAGCGTATCGGTCTTGGCGGCCAGCAGCGTGCCGAGCGACTGCATGGCGCTGTCCGACTTCTCCATGATCGCCGCAGCGCGCGTATCGATCAACGAGGCGAAGGCTTCGCCCGAGGTCGCAAGGCGGATAGCGATCTCTTCCGTCGCGAGCGACAGTTCTTCCTTGAGCTGATCGTGAACGCCGGCGATCGAGGAGCGGATGCGGTCGGCATGATTGACGATCGCTTCGCGCTCGGAGCCCAACTCATGCACAAGGCCGCGCACGCGCAGTTCGTTATCTGCATAGGAACGCTCCAGCGCATTCACTTCGGAATGTACGAGCGTTTCGAGTTCCGAAGCGCGCGCAATGGTGCGCTCGATGCCTTCATTCATCGCCGAGACTTCGCGGCGCACGGCCTGGCCGACCGTCATGATGCGTTCAGACGCGATGGTTTCCGGCTCGGAAAGGCGCAGAGCAACTTCAGCCATGGAGCGGGCGGCGTTGCGCATGTCCTGGGCGCGCGAGATCATGATGGCGAAGGCATAGAACATCATGACCGGCACGATGATGCCGACAATGCCGGCGATCACGCCCGGCAGGGCGGCAAGATCGGTCAGCGAGCGGATCTGCGAGATCTGCGGCGCATAGAGCATGAACATCAACCCGAGGCCGATGATGACCCACAGGATGGAAACGAGAGCGGCCGTGCGCAGGGCAGGGCGGCTGGAGCCGTTTTCCAGCGACTTCAGAAGCGAAGCGGGCGAATTGCGGCTGGCATCATTGGCCGGGGCGAAGGCCGGTGCCCGCGGCGCCTGCTGATCGCCTGTACGGCCAGAGCGGCCGCGGCGGCGCTGTGCCTCTTCCTGGGACTGATTACGGGCATTGGATGGGTCAGTCACATTAGCCTCCGGGGCGTGGGGCGCGTTGCCGCGGCGAGACGGCACGTTCTCCTGGCCGAAATCGATCTGAAGCGCCTCGTCCAATGCCTTGAACGCCTTGTCCTCGATCGATTCATTGTACTTGTTATTCGCCATTCCGATATGCCTCGCAATTCCCGGCCAGTCCGGCAGCGCATCCGGGCAGCCGCCTTTGCCCGGAAAGAACCTTTGCCGTGCCAGCCTTCCATCCAAGACGGACGGATAAGCATGTCATTTCAGAGTAGATAGCCGATTTTTCAAACGAAAGGTATCAAAACACTACCATTATCCACTCTGTCGGCAAAGGCGCGCGGCATGAGCCCGCCTCAACAGTATCGTAGTGACACATCTGGGCTGCCTACACAATTAATGAACCCTTGCGTTTCCATCCCTCTTAACCCGTTGTTAACACCTTTAAATTTTGGAAGCGGCCTAAAAGCCGATATTTTAGCGATATTTAAGGGACGTTAACCATATGGTTAGATTTTCGCCCCGAATGCGCCGGAATTTAACGGGATCGCCATTCTCCGACCGCACAACAGTAGCAAGCGCGGACGATATAAGACGGGAGAATTGGCAAATGGCAGCAGTGAGTATCGCATTCGAAGCACCTGACAATTCCACGGGGCCTTCGCCCTCCAAGATCAGGCCGATCGACCTCGTTCATCTTGCGCGCCAGACGATGGGCGACAAGACGGTGGAAATCGAAGTTCTCCAGATGTTTGCGCGCCAGGCGCGCGCCTGCCTGCAGGACATTGCAAGCGGCGAGTCTGCCAGGGTCGGTGCTGCGGCACACCGCCTGAAGGGAGCCGCAAGCTCAGTCGGCGCCTTCCGGGTTTCGCAATCGGCGGAAGCCGTCGAAGAGAACAATGGCGACGCGACCGCCATGGCAGCGTTGGGTGCAGCCGTCGTCGACGCCGAGAATTTCATTCTGAAACTCTGCCGCGGATAAGGCAGGACAGGTTTGGGCTGACCTTGAGCCTGTATGTGCGTCCATTTTGACGCACATACAGGCTCAATTTTTTCTAAATCTACGCATCAGGCTTTCCGAAAATCGATCCCGATTTTCTGACCGATACTGTAGGCCCGCTGTTCCATAGCGGAACGGCGGGTCTTTTTGCGACTTCTCCCGTGACGCATAGAGAATGGCGCAACCCTAGCCGATCTGCGAATCTCCGGGCGATCAGGCAATGTTGACTGACGCGCCGAATTGTCGGAAGAAAATCCGCCCATCTACTACGAAAGACCGGAACCTAATCCTGATGCCCAAACTTACCATCGTCGCCTTTGACGGAACGCGCTTCGATCTCGACGTCGATCAAGGCTCCACCGTAATGGAGAATGCGGTCCGCAATTCCGTGCCCGGCATTGAGGCCGAATGCGGCGGCGCCTGCGCCTGTGCGACCTGTCACGTCTATGTCGACGAGCAGTGGACTGAGATCGTCGGCCCGCCGGAAGCGATGGAAGAGGATATGTTGGACTTCGCCTTCGACGTGCGCCCGACCTCGCGTCTTTCCTGTCAGATCAGGATGAAGGCTGCCTTGGACGGGCTCACCGTGCACGTGCCGGAACGGCAGGCTTAACTCCCAAAACCGCAACTCTTTCCAAAAAGAGAGCCTCGCACGCCGGAGGCGGGCGAGGCGAGGCGGGCGCATTACCTACGGATGAGGGAGGAACACCCGCGGCTTCGGAACGCGCCAGGAGAACACAGTCACGAAAGCCAGCTGCCTTACTGCACTTTCGAATATAGTCATATTACCGCGTTCCGGTTGAGTCCACCAGAATGAAAAATGACCGGTAAAAGGCTGGGAGTTCCACAAGCTTCGCACAAGTTTCATTGGGCAGCTAACGTTCTTTGCTCGCCTTGTGGGCAAAAAGAGCTTATCTTTCGCCGCCCTTGCCCTTGAGTCTGTTGTTGAGCAGTCGCAGCATGCGATTCTGAAAATTGACCGCCTCGACGCGATCGAATCGGGCCTGCAACTTGTCGTGCTCCTCTACCCCGCGAGCCGACACATCCGAAACGAGCTCCTGCATGGCCTCGCAATTGCGCCGCGAAGGCAGCGCCTTGAGTTCACGTTCCATGGCACGCGCCTGAGTGCGGGCGATCTCGGCATGGCGCTCCTCATGGCGCCTGATATCGCTCGACAGCGCATCCCAGATCATCGACAGCTCGCGGCTCGCGCCCTTGCGGTTGCTCCAGCGCGGCATGATGATCTGTGTGTGGACGGTGACCTTGACATTGCCGACACGGCAGCGGCCATTGTCCTGGATATAAGTGGCCTCGCCGCCGAAACGGATCTTGGTGGCGCCGGGATGGCGAGCGGAGGAGCCGTTCGCCGTAGGGCCACGGCGGCTCAGCTCATCGTCCAGCTCGTCGGCCGTCTTTCCCTTGATATCGAAATAGGAATAGCTTTTCGTTGCAACGACTTCGGCAGCCGCGGGGCCGCAGAGGAAAAAGGCAATCATGGAAAAGGCGATGGGAAGGCGCATATAACGCAACGCAAGCGGCATTCTGAACTGAACCTGTGTTGAAGTTTGGCGGAGCTTGGGGCATAGCCACCGCAAGAGCAATATCGGATAGCGGCTTTTTTGGCTAGCGACGGGATTAGACTGGTGAAACAGCTCGATAGCAGTTTCTGGCGTGTGGCCCATGGTCGAGAGATCGAGCTCAACAAGCGCTCAGTGATCATGGCGATCGTCAACGTGACGCCGGATTCCTTCTCCGACGGCGGGCGCTACGACACGGTCGACAGGGCCGTCGAGCACGCGCTGCAGGCGGTCGCAGACGGCGCTGAAATCCTCGATATCGGCGGTGAGTCGACTCGGCCGGACGCGGCCTCCGTCAGCCCGGCGGAGGAACAGGCGCGCGTACTGCCCGTCATCGAGGCGCTCAGCAGACGCACGCAAGCCCTGATTTCCATCGATACGTATCGCGCGGAAACGGCGCGGCGTGCCATCAGTGCCGGCGCCCATATCGTCAACGACGTCTTCGGTCTGCAGAAGGAGCCTGAAATCGCCACGCTGTCGGCTGAGACCGGGGCGGGGCTCTGCATCATGCATACGGGCCGCGACCGGCAGAAGCTTGCCGATATCATCGATGACCAGGTCTTTTTTCTCGAGCGTTCGCTGGAGATCGCTTCCGCTGCCGGTGTCCTGCGTGACCGCATCGTGCTCGATCCCGGCTTCGGCTTTGCCAAGGAGACGCCGAAGGAAAATCTGGAACTGATGGCGCGTTTCGAAGAGCTGCACCGCTTCGGCCTGCCGCTTCTGGCCGGCACGTCGCGCAAGCGCTTCCTCGGCGCCGTCACCGGCCGGGAGCCGGCGGAGCGCGATGCGGCGACGGCGGCGACGAGCGCGCTTCTCAGGCTGCAGGGGGCGGCTGTTTTCCGGGTACACAATGTCGCAATCAACAGGGATGCGCTTGCCGTAGCCGATGCTATGCTGGCCGCCCGGAACGACGCTTCGAAAGCGTGTCACGATCCATCAGATCCGGGTGCCACGCTTTAAGTCTTTGTTTTTCGCATGTCATTATTGCAAAAACCGCTACGCACTTTTGCGCGACATGCTTGAAGTCTTTGTTTTACGCATGTCGTTGTCGCAAAACCGCTACGCACTTTTGCGCGACATGCTTTAGGGGGAGGCCGTCATGAGTACCTATACGATCCTGATGCAGAACTGCGCCTTCTTCGCCCGCCACGGCGTGCATGCCGAGGAGGAATTCCTCGGTCAGCGTTTCTTCGTGGATGCTGAACTGGAGGTGGAAGCGGGCAGCGCACTGGAAAACGATTCCATCGATGAGACTGTCCACTACGGCACCGCCTTCACCATCATCGAAGAGATCGTCGTCGGCAAGCGGCGTTACCTGATCGAGGCGCTGGCGTTCGATATTGCTAAGGGTCTTTGTAATAAATTCCCGCAGATCATCAGGGCCAAGATCACGGTGCGCAAGCCGAATGCGCCGATCCCTGGCGTGCTCGATTTCGTGCAGGTGACCGTTGAGCATCGTACCCGATAATCCATTCCGTCTCGCAACGCTCGGCCTCGGCGGCAATATCGGCGATCCGGTCAAGTCCATGGCATCAGCGCTTGCGGTGCTGGACGCCCATCCGGACTGCCGGGTGGCGGCTGTCTCGCGGCTTTACCGCACGCCGCCCTGGGGCAAGACCGACCAGTCCCATTTCTTCAACTCCTGCGCGGCGGTGGAAACACGGCTTGCGCCGGAAGCGCTTCTTGATCTCTGCCTGTCGATCGAGCGGGAGATGAAGCGCGAGCGCATCGAGCGCTGGGGACCGCGCACGCTCGATATCGATGTGCTGACTTATGAGGGCGTCACGCAGGACGCGCCGCGGCTGGAACTGCCGCATCCACGCATGACGGAGCGGGGCTTCGTGCTGATGCCGCTTGCGGATATCGCGCCCGAATTCATGGTCCGGGGCAGGGCGGTGGCCGATTGGCTAGCCGACGCCGACATTGCGGGGATCGAGATCGCGGACGAAAGCCGCGACTGGTGGCGCAAGACTTAAAGGGGGCCACCAAGCGCAGACTGCGAACATCCGCTGCATATCAATGCAGAGTTGGATCCAGTTATCGGGCGTCAGACCTGAAGCTTCAAGCATTCAGGGCGAATTGATGCTGGGCAGGAAGTCCTCGACCTGCTTGCGGTCAGCTGCAGAAAGCGGCTGCACCTGCTCCTGCCAGAAGCGTTCGGCCTCCGGCGGATCCTTCTCCCACTGGCGCACAGTGGTGATGTTATCGTCGATCTTGCAGCGGCGGTGTCCGCCGAGGCGCAGATATTCCTTGGCGAGCTTCAGGCTCCTGGTTTCCGTATCCGCGTTGGTTGCGTTCATGTCCTTCGCCTCCGTGGCTGCGCAGGGACAAGCCCTGCCGTCTACAATGAACGTTGCGTGGCGGGAAATGATCCCGATGCCATCACGAAATATGAAGGTAGGGAACGCATGAGTGGTTCTCTTATCGAGGCGGCACTCAAGCCACTCTTGCAAACAATAGGAAAACCGAGATCAACAGAAAAAAGGCCCGTCTTCGCGGGCCTTCAGACGCTAGCAGCCAAACTAAAAGCGGCGGAAAACCGCCGCCTCAGGAAAGTATATTCCGAATGATTAGCTTACTGGATTGAACCAACAGCCATTTCGTCGACCTGGCGGGTCAGCGTCAGGCCGATGACCGGAACCATCTGGCTTTCGACCTTGACCGAAACGGTGACGTTCATGGTCTTGTCGTCGCGAACGCGGGCAATCATCGCGCCGTTTAGTTTGGAGCGATTGATGCCAACGACGACGGTATCGTCGGTAACGGCGCCGGAAATGATATCGAGGCCCTTGCCTTCGGCGCCATCGAGGAACTTGCCCTTGTAGGTGGAACCGGACTGCGAGATGACAGCGCTCATCGGCTGCTTGAAGACGCCGACGCGGCAGGTGCCGTCGAGCTTGATACCGGCGGAGGAATCATCGGCCGGAGAACCGACGAGATTGCAGGTGAATTTCGTGCCCTTGTACTTGCCGGCGACGATTTCGCCAGGACCCTTCCAGGTGCCGGCGACGGATTCGAAGAAGGCCTTGTCGCGGGTTGCGGCAGTGGCGTTGGAAGCGACGTCTGCCACTGGAGACAATGCCGCGGCGGCCAGGCCGCATACAAAAAGAAACTTGCGCGAGTACATGGATTTTCCTTCGCAAACACCACTCGGGAACTGGTCTGAAGTTTTGCCGGAGAATGGTTAATGCTTTCTTTCCGGGACGCTGAAATGCGTGGAAATACAGGGCTTTCGCAAGGTAAGGATTCTGCGGTTGCGCCTTTAGCGCATTGAATCCGCTTGAATTTTTTGTACCCTAAGTAAGAAGGCCTAAATATGTCGAAATTCGGCTTTTTGCTCAGGGGTTACCGTTGCGTGCCGTCATCGATGGCGTCAGGTCGCCGATGAAATCGCCGATTCCCGGCCGTTTCAGCGCCCGGAAAGTCAGCGGACGGCAGAGATCCATGGCGGCAATGCCAATCCGCGCCGTCATCAGCCCGTTGATGACGCCTTCGCCGAGTCGGGCCGAAAGCTTGGAAGCGAGCCCATGGCCCAGCACCTGCTGAACAAGGCTGTCGCCGACAGCAATCGAGCCGGTCACGGCAAGGTGAGCGAGCACATCGCGCATCAATCTCAGCATGCCGAGCGTGCCGGGACGGCCGCCGTAGAGCTCGGCCATGGCACGGATCAGGCGGGCAGCCTCATAGAGCACATAGAGCAGGTCGACGATGGCGCGTGGGCTGACGGCCGTGACGATCGATACCCGCTTGGAGGAATTGACGATCAGCGCACGTGCCCGACGATCCAGCGGCGCAAGCAGTTCGCGCTCGGCAAGCGCGATCAGGTGCGGAGCATCGATGACCTCGCCTTCGGTCTCTTTCAGCGTGGCGCGGCCCTTGGCGGTTTCCGGCTTGTTGCCGAGCAGGCCTGTCAGGCGGGCGACGACCGCGCGCGCCTTGGCGGGCCGCGTTTCCAGAATCGCAGCATCGGCTTCAGCCTTGATGGTCTGCACCGCGGCAAGCCGCATCATGCCCGCCGTCTCCCTGATGACGATTGCAATGACGGCGAGGATGCCGATCGCGAGAACGGAAAGCGCGGCATAACCCAGCCAGTCGGCGCGGCTGAAGAGATCGCGGATCAGCCGGTCGGTCCAGAGGCCGAAGGCGAGCGACAGCAGAATGCCGAAAGCGCCGGCGGCGATGCTGGCGAAGGAGGTGCGCCGCTTGCGCGGGGTAGCGACCGGCAACGGGCTCAGATCCTGCTCAGGATTGAGGAAGGGATCTTCCTCATCCGGCGTCAGCACCACCTCGCCTGAGAAGCTAGCGGGCTTGCGGCGCTCGGCCCGTGGCGTTTCGGGCGCCGCATTCTCCTCCTCAAAGGTGAAGGCGGCGGGGGCGCGACGCGGCTGATTGGGCTGGTCGATCGGCGGCTTGCTCATGCGAGGCGGTCTCCGAACAGGAACTGCATGGCGCGGTCGAGGCGGATATGCGGCACGGAGAGTTTGATGCCGCCGCCGGTTTCCTCGAGCTGCGGCGGGCGGAAGCGCACGACATTGACGTCGGGCAGCTCGACCGACACGTCGCCGGCCTCGATGCGCTCGAAGAGAGATTCGGGATTTTCCGGCAGATCGCCGGGGAAGATCGCTGTCTTGCGCTCACCGTCGAAGATTTCACCTGCGATCTTTTCACCGGCCATGGGTGTTCCGACAATGACGGGCAGGTCGTGGCCGTCGCGACGCACGGTGGCCTCCCGCGTGGCGCGCACGGAGGCGAGCGCCATGACATCGATACCGGCGCCGGCCATGCCGATGCGATCGATGGCGCGGTCGACGAGGCGGCGTGTCAGCCGGTCCAGCCGGTCGTGGCTTTCGTGGTGCAGATGGTCCGCCTTGGTGGCAGCAACCAGAACACGGTCGATGCGCCGGCCGAGCAGCGACGACAGGATTGAATTGCTGCCGGGGCGAAAGCAGGCGAGCACGTCGGTCAGGGCGCGCTCCAGATCCTGCACGGCTTCCGGACCGCGGTTCATTGCCTGCAGCGCGTCGACCAGCACGATCTGCCGGTCGAGCCTGGCAAAATGCTCGCGGAAGAAGGGTTTGACTACCACCGACTTATAGGCCTCGTAGCGGCGCTCCATCATTGCCCAGAGCGAGCCGCGCTCCGGCTTTCCATCTGGGGGCAGGGCAAGCGGGGCGAAGGTCAGCGCAGGCGACCCGTCGAGATCGCCTGGCAGCAGGAAGCGGCCGGGCGGAAGCGTGGAAAGCGAGCGTTCGTCGGCCTTGCAGGCCTTCAGATAATCGGCAAAGCTGGTGGCGAGATCGCGGGCGACCATTTCATCGGCAGAAGCGGTGATATCCGTCGCTTTCGTCAGCGCCAGCCAGGCGCTCGACAGCTCGGCGCGGATGCCGGTTGCGGCAAGGGCGATGGTTTCCTCGCTGAAGGTGCGGAAATCCTTGCCGAGCAGCGGCAGGTCGAGCAGCCACTCGCCGGGATAATCGACGATATCGATCGACAGGCGGCCGGGCGAAAACATGCGCGTCCAGGAACTGGCGCTCTGATAATCCAGCGTGATGCGCAGCTCGGAAATCGCGCGGGTGGAATCCGGCCAGATACGCTCCTTCACCAGCGCGCGGATATGATCCTCGTACTGAAAGCGCGGCACGGCATCATCTGGCTGCGGCTCCAGGCGGACTGCCGACACCCGACCGGACTGAACCGCTTCGAAGAGCGGCAGCCGGCCGCCGTGCAGAAGATTGTGGACCAGCGAAGAAATGAAGACCGTCTTGCCGGAGCGGGAAAGGCCGGTGACGCCGAGCCGGATGGTCGGATTGACGAGACCGCTGGCGCGGTCTGCAAGATTGTCCAGCGCGATCAGCGCATCGTCGGCAAAGGATGTCAGGCGTGGCGGCAAATCGGAATCCCTGATGGCACTGCCTGCAATATAGGAAGGGGCCGCTGCCCGAAAAAGAAGCGACGCGAAAGCTCAGTCGATGACGAAATCGACGAGACGCCATGCCGAAGTCGTAGCGACATAGCTGATGACAGCGAGACCGGCTGTCGGGAAGCCTTTCGGCACAGAGGCTGCCATAGCCTTTTGGCCGATCAGCGCCGATAGGGCCTGCTCCATGGTCGGGTTATGGCCGACGAGCATGACGCTCCCCACATCCTGCGCATCGATGATTTCGAGATAGGTATCGACCGAGGCGTTATAGAGCGTGTCGACAAAGCGCATGTCGAGCGTTTCGCCCATGGCCCGATGCACGGCCTCGGCGGTGTCGCGACAACGAAGCGCGGTCGAGCTTATCAGGATGTCCGGACGGTAGCCCTTATCGGCGGCGCGGTCGGCGACAATCTCGGCATCGCCGAAACCCTTTTGGCTCAGCGGGCGGTCGAAATCGCGCTGTCCGGGCTCGGCCCAGGCGGCTTCGGCATGACGCAGGAGGTAGATCCGATGGGGTGGAGGCAGGAGGGCGGCCATGGGCAAATCCAGCTTCGAACGGAGCCTTTTCAGTAGCGGTTGCGATCCCGCAACGTCAACCGTCCACAGGCTTCCAAGAGCGCAAAAGGGGCGTCCCAACACGGCGCTTTGAAGGCCAAGCAAAAAACGCTGCTCGGAATAATGATGCGAAAATAGACTGTTAGCTCAAATTTATGACAGATTTAAAAATCTGTTTACCTGTCTTATTTGGCTTGAATCGCGGATAGCGCATGGGATATACACCCGGCCAGATGAGATGTTCTTCAGGAGAATCGCGTTGAGTGAGAAGATCGATCTTAGCAATTATGTTCCCTCGGAAGACGAGGAGTTCATGAATACGAACCAGCGCGCTTATTTCAGAGCCAAGCTGGTTGCCTGGAAAAACGATATCCTTAGAGAAGCGCGCGAAACACTCGACCACCTGGCTGAGGAAAGCGCAAATCACCCTGATCTCGCAGATCGTGCATCCTCCGAAACCGACCGGGCGATTGAACTTCGCGCCCGTGACCGTCAGAGAAAGCTGATCTCCAAGATCGACGCAGCCCTGCAGCGCATCGAGGATGGCACGTATGGCTACTGCGAGGAAACCGGCGAGCCGATCGGCCTGAAACGCCTCGACGCCCGCCCGATCGCCACGCTGTCGATCGAAGCGCAGGAACGCCACGAGCGCCGCGAAAAGGTTTACCGGGACGAATAATCACTTCCGGACCGGCAATGAAAAAGCACCGCGAGACGATCGCGGTGCTTTTTGTTTTGCTGCCCTTTGCTCTGGGACCATATGGCTCCGGCTTTTACTTGTCGCGATTGACGCTCATTTCTCCGAAGATGCGGGCGACTTCCTTTTGAAGTGCGGCATCCGCACCCGTGATCGGTGCCATATCGGGGTCACGACGCGGCATTGAGCCGGGCTGAGGAGAACCGGGCTGCGGGGCAGGCCGTGCCTGCTGCGAATTGGGTACGGGAACCACCCGCTCGGCAGCCGGATTGGCCGATATCTCATCATCGAGGATGCGTTGGAAATCGCGGCGGATGGCAGCCGATTGCAAACCGCCATCTTCCGTCGCGACTGGAGCGCCGCGCGAAACGGCGGGAATGCTCTGGGCCGGCGGAGTGGACACTTCCGGTTCGATGCGCTGCTGCGGCAACACCCGTTGGCGGGCTGCATCGAGGATATCTGCGGCGCTAGCGGCATCGGGCACGGGTTGCGGAGCGGGGCGTTCGGGCTGGCGCGGCTGAAGCTGCGACATCCGCTGCGGGCCGTCGCGCTCGGCTGTGAGCGGCGGAGCAGAGACCTGTGGCGCGGGAGCCTGCTGGCTCGACATCTGCTGTGCAGGCAACTGCTGGGCAGACATGGGTGGCGCGACTGCCGGAGCGACCGAAGGTTCGGGGCGCTGGCGAACCGGCTCTGCAGGCGGGGCGATGACCGGGACGATGACCGGAGCAGGTGCCGGGCTGTAGGGTTCGAAATCAGGTTCGGCGCTTGCCGCCACAGGTGGTGCGACGGGGGCGGCGACTGGCTTCGGCGGCGGCTCGCGGCGCGGCTGGACGGCTGCACGCTCCTGAGCGACAGCACGCTCCTCGACCGGCTGTGGGCGGAACTCAGCAGCGGTTTCGGCTTCGGTTTCCGGCAGGATGCGGCTTTCGATGACGATATCGGTCGGGCCGCCGATCATGACGAGATGTTCGACATTGTCGCGGCGCACGAGAACCAGGCGACGGCGGGCATCGACGGCGGCGGCATCGAGCACCTGAAGGCGCGGCTGACGGTTGCGACCACCGCGCACGAAAGGCGAGGGCGCGCGGCCGCGCAGGAACCACAGAACGGCGATGAGCAGGATGAGGGCAATGCCGACGCCACCGGCGGCAAGCAGGAAGCGGCTACCGTAAGCCCCTACAACATCATCGAACATAGGCACTCACTCCATTTCGCATTATGGCACAACAGACGACTTTTCCGTTCCTTAGGCAAGAGCCGGCGGGTCTGTCCAGTCACCGGCGAACGCGATTTCGTGTTGTGCAACTATTTGGCCGGGCGCTCGCTGCGGCACCGGCGGGATTACGGGCAAATTGGCGCGTTTGCCTGTGAATTCAAGCAGTCTGACGAAACCTGCTGTTTTTGCGGGCGCAGCAAGTTGATAAGAAGGAAAGACTGCCTGATTCCTGCTTCGTAGCGATGTTACGAGCGCGGCAGGAAGGGCTTATGCGAGGAATAGATGACGAAATCGCGTCAGGTCGACGACTATAACGCGCCGCTCGTGGATCGTGGGGGGCGTTCTGGCACGGCGATACGCATCATCCTGCTGGCGATCGTGCTGATTGCGGCGGCCGCGGCCTTCGTCTTCTTCAAGGATTCGCTCGGCAACGAGCTGGTGCTCGGCTGTCTCGGCGTTCTCGCCATGGTCGGCATCTTCTTTCTCGTCTCCTCCGTCATCGGCTTCATCGAGGTCATGCCGCAGCGCCAGTCAGACAGCCTGGCGCGCGCTTTCCTGAACGGCCATCCCGACGGGACGCTGATCACTGACGAGAAGGGCCGCGTCGTTTATGCCAATGCCGCCTATGGCGCATTGACCGGCGCACGCAAGGCGACCGAGGTGCAGACACTTGAAACGCTGCTTTCGCGCCACCGCGAATCGAACGAGGCGCTCTACCGGCTGGTGAACGGGTTGCGCGAGGGCCGGGAGGGGCGCGAAGAATTCCGCCTGCTGCGGGCCGTTGGCCCCGGAAGCAACGCCGGCGCGCATTGGTATCGCCTGAAAGCGCGGCTCCTGAAGCCGGAAGAGGGCGACAGCAAGCCGCTGCAGATCTGGCAGATCATCGATATCACCGCCGAGCGTGAGGACCAGGAGCGCTTCTTCAAGGAGTTGCAGAACGCGATCGATTATCTCGACCACGCTCCGGCAGGCTTCTTCTCCGCCGGGCGCAAGGGCGAGATCTTCTATCTGAACGCCACGCTTGCGGAATGGCTGGGTCTCGATCTCACCAAATTCATGCCGGGCTCGATGAACATCGGCGATCTCGTCGCGGGTGAGGGGCTGGCGCTGATCCAGTCGGTACAGGCCGAGCCGGGGCTGAAGAAGACCGTGACGCTGGACCTCGACCTGCGCAAATCGAACGGCCAGAGCCTGCCGGTGCAGATCATCCACCGCGTCACCTCCATGCGTGACGGAGCGCCCGGCGAGAGCCGGACGATCGTGCTGACGCGTGACAAGGACAGTGAGAACGGCCAGTCGGCATCAGCAGCCGCCATGCGCTTCACGCGCTTCTTCAACAACACTCCGATGGCGATCGCTTCGGTAAATGGCGATGGCAAGATTCTGCGCACCAATGCGCCTTTCCTGAAGCTTTTCTCCAATATTGTCTCGCGTGACGATCTGGAGCGCGGCGCGCTGATGGAAACGATCGTGCAGGACAGCGACCGGCCGCAGCTTGCCGCGGCACTCGCCGCCGCCAAGGATCGCCAGGGCGACATCCCACCGATCGATTCCCGCACGCCGACCGATGACGCACGCTTCTTCCGCTTCTATGTGAACGCAGTCATCGACCAGAGTGACGAGGCGCCGGAAGAGGCGGCTATCGTCTATGCGGTGGAAGTGACCGAGCAGAAGGCGCTGGAAGCGCAGATGGCGCAGACGCAGAAGATGAATGCGGTCGGCACGCTTGCCGGCGGCATCGCGCACGATTTCAACAACGTGCTGACGGCAATCCTGCTGTCTTCCGACCATCTGCTACTGCAGGCGCGACCTGCCGATGCGAGCTTCGCCGATCTGATAGAGATCAAGCGCAATGCCAACCGCGCGGCGGTGCTCGTACGCCAGCTTCTCGCCTTTTCGCGCAAGCAGACGATGCGGCCGACGGTGTTGAACCTGACCGATGTCGTCGGCGACCTGCGCATGCTGGTCGACCGGCTGATTTCCGGTACCAACGTCAAGCTCGATGTCGAATATGGCCGCGACCTCTGGCCTGTCAAAACCGATCTTTCACAATTCGAGCAGGTTCTGATCAATCTCTGCGTCAATGCCCGCGACGCCATGCCGGATGGCGGCACGCTGACGCTGCGCACCCGCAATCTGCCGGCAGCGGAAGTTGCCGCCTTCAACTATTCCTACATGCCGCATGAAGACATGGTGCTGATCGAGGTGACCGACACTGGCACCGGCATTGCGCCCGAGATCATGGACAAGATTTTCGAGCCCTTCTTCACGACCAAGGACGTGGGCAAGGGCACAGGTCTCGGCCTTGCCATGGTATACGGCATCGTCAAGCAGTCCGGCGGCTATATCCAGCCGGAATCGGAAGTCGGCAAGGGCACGACCTTCCGTATCTTCCTGCCGCGCCATATCGTCGAACCGGCAGTCGCTGCGGAAGCGGAAGCCGCCGATCAGGCCGTTGCGACCGGTGGCGCGCAGATTGTGGAACTCGTCCAGCCGAAGCAGCCGGAAGACCTGACGGGCTCAGCCGTCATCCTGCTTGTAGAGGACGAAGAAGCGGTGCGGCGCGGTGGCAAGCGCATGCTGGAGACGCGTGGCTATACGGTCCATGAGGCTGGCTCCGGCGTCGAGGCCCTCGAGATCATGGAGGAGCTCGAAGGCAAGGTGGACATCGTCGTCTCCGACGTGGTGATGCCTGAAATGGACGGGCCGTCGCTGCTGCGCGAGCTGCGCAAGAACTATCCGGATCTGAAGTTCATCTTCGTGTCCGGTTACGCAGAGGATGCGTTCGCCCGCAACCTACCGCCGGAAGCGAAGTTTGGCTTCCTGCCGAAGCCGTTCTCTCTGAAGCAGCTGGCTGTGGCGGTGAAAGAGACGCTGGATAGCTGATATGATAAAGGGGCGCTTTTGCGCCCCTCAAGTCATTCCGCGAGGGATCGTTGGCGGGGCCGGCCCGCCAGATGGTGGCTTACTCGCCAAGCGCCACGGCAATCTCTGCCGCAAGCCGCGCATTGTTCTCCACCAGCGCAATATTCGTCTTCAGGCTCTGACCATCGGTCAGGTCGAAAATCGTGCTCAACAGGTAAGGTGTTACCGCCTTGCCGGTGATTTCGTCACGCTCGGCGCTATCAAGCGCACGCTCGATGTAGATTTCCATTTCCTCGCGGGCGATTTCGTCAGCTTCCGGAACCGGGTTGGCAATCAGCATGCCGCCGTCAATGCCGAGCTGTTCGCGCGTCGTCTGGAAATTGGCGATCGCCGCCGGGCTGTTCAGCGTCAGCGGGCTGCGAATGCCCGATGAGCGTGACCAGAAGGCCGGGAATTCGTCGCTTTCATAGGTCACGACCGGCACGCCGCGGGTTTCCAGCACTTCCAGCGTCTTTGGAATATCGAGGATCGCCTTGGCGCCGGCGCAGACGACGATGACGCCGGTGCGGGCTAGTTCTTCGAGGTCGGCCGAGATATCGAACGTTTCTTCAGCGCCGCGATGCACGCCGCCGATGCCGCCGGTCGCAAACACCTTGATGCCGGCACGCGCCGCCGCAATCATCGTCGCGGCAACCGTCGTCGCACCGGTGCGGCGCTCGGCGATCGAAAAGGCGATATCGGCGCGCGATACCTTCATGACATCCTTTGCCTTGGCGAGCTGCTCCAGCTCGGCGGGTTCGAGGCCGATATGCAGCGTGCCGTGGATAACGGCGATGGTGGCGGGAACCGCACCCTGATCACGGATGATCGATTCGACGCTGCGCGCCATCTCGATATTGCCGGGATAGGGCATGCCATGGGTGATGATGGTCGATTCGAGTGCCACGATAGGGGCGCCGCGCTGCTTGGCGGCGGCCACTTCCTTCGAGTAGGAGATCGGCAGCAGGGGCGAGAAGGGTTTGGTCATGATCCGTATCCGTTTATCGGTGTTGCCGCTTCATTGCAGAATTCTCGCCGCCGGGACAAGCGAAAGCATGTTGCGCAGCAGTTCGGGTGAAAGATTTTCGTTCACGGCGTGCCGCGACTGGACGGTGAGGGCGGCTGCCGCCGTGCCATGGCGAACCGCCTCTTCCAGCGGCAGGCCGAGCATGAGGGCCGAGAGCGTGCCGGCTGCCAGCGAATCTCCAGCCCCCGTGACATCGGCCACTGTCTCCGAAATCGGCGGCTGCAGGACGAGCGCACGGCCATCCTTGAAGGCGACAAGCTCGCGCTTGCCACGGGTGACGACCGCACCGGTGACGCCGATGTCAGCGAGCAGGGACGGCCATGCGTCGGCATCTTCCGGCCGCAGACCGATGAGCGCCGCAGCCTCTGCCTCGTTGAGAAAAAGGTAGTCGATGTCTTCGAGGCAGGGCAGGAGGCGCACCACCTTGGCCGGCGAAATGGCAATAGCCGCCACCGGCTTGCCGAGCGCCTTTGCCCTTGCGACGATCGCGGCCGCCGTTTCCTCCGGCAGGTTGGCGTCGAAGAGAATGAAATCGGTGGCGGCAAAGGCGTCGCGCACCCAGCGGATCGACAGCCGCCGCGGTACGAAGAAGCGGTAAAGCTCCATGTCCGCCAGCGCGATGACCAGATTGCCGTCCTTCTCGATGATCGCCGTGTAGCTCGGCGTCTTGCGATCGAGGAAGACGAAGGGGCGGTCGTCTATACCCGCAAAGTCGGCCGCTTCGCTCACCATCTCGCCGATCGGGTCACCACCGCGCGGCGAAATCATCGTCACGTCGAAGCCGAGGCGCGCCAGATTGCGGGCCGCATTGAAGCCGCCGCCGCCCGGTTCCTCGAACCATGTGCCTGGATTGCTGGCGCCTGGCGCCGTCTCGCCGGCAATGCGGCCGCGGCGATCGATATGGGCGCCGCCGAGAACGAGAATCTTGCCGCTCATTTCTGCTGCTCCCAGACGAATCGAATAGCGGCAAGAACGCCGGCGTTCAGCGCAGGCGGCGCACTAAGGCGTTGCTTTGCATCGATAAAACAAAAATAGAACACAGGCCGTTTTACCTTTTTCTTTCAATTATTTGCAACCCTATTGCGAAATAAGAACAAATCAGGTACAAACTTCGCATCAGCGGCGACATTGCTTGAGCAGCGTCAATAACCTAAAGGTGGATCGAATGTCTCAGAATTCATTGCGGCTCGTAGAGGACAAATCGGTGGACAAAAGCAAGGCGCTCGAAGCGGCACTCTCACAGATCGAGCGGTCGTTCGGCAAGGGCTCGATCATGAAACTCGGCTCGAACGAGAGTATCGTCGAGATCGAAACGGTTTCTACGGGTTCGCTCAGCCTCGATATCGCGCTCGGCATCGGCGGCCTGCCGAAGGGCCGTATCATCGAAATCTACGGTCCGGAAAGTTCTGGTAAAACGACGCTCGCGCTGCAGACCATTGCCGAAGCGCAGAAGAAGGGCGGCATCTGCGCCTTCGTCGACGCCGAACACGCTCTCGATCCTGTCTATGCCCGCAAGCTCGGCGTCGATCTGCAGAACCTCCTGATCTCCCAGCCAGACACCGGCGAGCAAGCGCTTGAAATCACCGATACGCTGGTGCGCTCCGGCGCCATTGACGTCCTCGTCGTCGACTCGGTCGCCGCGCTGACGCCACGCGCCGAAATCGAAGGCGAAATGGGCGACAGCCTGCCGGGCCTGCAGGCCCGCCTGATGAGCCAGGCGCTGCGCAAGCTGACGGCTTCGATCTCCAAGTCGAACACCATGGTAATCTTCATCAACCAGATCCGCATGAAGATCGGCGTCATGTTCGGCTCACCGGAAACGACGACGGGTGGTAACGCGCTCAAGTTCTATGCCTCCGTCCGCCTCGACATCCGCCGCATCGGCCAGGTCAAGGAGCGCGAAGAGGTGATCGGCAACCAGACGCGCGTCAAGGTCGTCAAGAACAAGATGGCGCCTCCCTTCAAGCAGGTCGAATTCGACATCATGTATGGCGAAGGTGTCTCCAAGACCGGCGAACTGATCGACCTCGGCGTCAAGGCCGGCATCGTCGAGAAGTCGGGCGCCTGGTTCTCCTATAACAGCCAGCGCCTCGGCCAGGGCCGCGAAAACGCCAAGATTTTCCTGCGCGACAATCCGGATCTCGCCCGCGAGATCGAGACGGGGCTGCGCCAGAACGCCGGCCTGATTGCCGACCGCTTCCTGCAGAACGGCGGCCCTGATGCCGGCGACGACGCAGGTGATGCCGCCGACATGTAATTCGCCCTGACCGCTGAGGCAATTCAGCACCGGCCGCGTTCTCTCACGAGAATGCGGCCGGTTTTGTTTGTTTGCTGGACAGTGGCAAGGTCGAACGATAAAAGCCGATGGATTTAATTTTACCTGCCTGCTGGCAGCATCGAAGGGCATGAAATGAGCGGTGTAAACGATATCCGGTCGACCTTCCTCGACTACTTCAAGAAGAACGGCCATGAGGTCGTTCCATCGAGCCCGCTCGTGCCGCGCAATGACCCGACGCTGATGTTCACCAATGCCGGCATGGTGCAGTTCAAGAACGTTTTTACCGGCTTGGAAAAGCGTCCCTATTCGACGGCAACGACCTCGCAGAAGTGCGTACGCGCCGGCGGCAAGCATAACGATCTCGACAATGTCGGCTATACTGCACGCCACCTGACCTTCTTCGAGATGCTCGGCAACTTCTCCTTCGGCGATTATTTCAAGGAGAATGCGATCGAGTTTGCCTGGAAGCTGGTCACCGAAGGCTTCGACCTTCCGAAGAACCGCCTGCTGGTGACGGTCTATTCCGAGGACGAGGAAGCCGCGACGCTGTGGAAGAAGATCGCCGGTTTTTCCGACGACAAGATCATTCGTATCCCGACCTCTGACAATTTCTGGCAGATGGGCGATACCGGCCCCTGCGGCCCGTGCTCGGAAATCTTCATCGACCAGGGCGAGAATGTCTGGGGCGGCCCTCCCGGCTCGCCGGAAGAAGATGGCGACCGGTTCCTGGAATTCTGGAACCTCGTCTTCATGCAGTTCGAGCAGACCGAGCCCGGCGTTCGCAACCCGCTGCCGCGCCCGTCGATTGATACAGGCATGGGCCTGGAGCGCATGGCTGCCGTTCTGCAGGGTGTGCAAAGCGTGTTCGACACCGACCTCTTCCGCACGCTGATCGGCACCATCGAGGATACGATGGGTGCCAAGGCAGAGGGCAGCGCCAGCCACCGCGTCATCGCCGACCATCTTCGCTCCTCGGCCTTCCTGATCGCCGATGGCGTGCTGCCATCGAATGAAGGCCGCGGCTATGTGCTGCGCCGTATCATGCGCCGCGCCATGCGCCACGCACAGCTTCTCGGCGCCAAGGAACCGCTGATGTACAAGCTGCTGCCGACGCTGGTGCAGGAGATGGGCCGCGCCTATCCGGAACTGGTGCGCGCCGAGGCGTTGATCTCCGAAACGCTGAAGCTCGAGGAAAACCGCTTCCGCAAGACGCTGGAGCGTGGCCTGTCACTTCTGTCAGACGCGACCACCGACCTTTCCAAGGGCGACATGCTGGATGGCGAGACCGCCTTCAAGCTCTACGACACCTACGGATTCCCGCTCGACCTGACGCAGGATGCGCTGCGCGCCCGCGAAATCGGCGTCGATATCTCCGGCTTCACCGATGCCATGGAGCGCCAGAAGGCCGAGGCACGTTCGCACTGGGCCGGCTCCGGTGAGAAGGCCACGGAAACCGTCTGGTTCGAGCTAAAGGAAAAACACGGCGCGACCGAATTCCTCGGTTACGACACCGAAACGGCTGAAGGCGTCGTCCAGGCGATCGTCAAGGACAGCGCCGTTGCCGACGAAGCCAAGGCCGGCGACAAGGTGCAGGTCGTCGTCAACCAGACGCCATTCTACGGCGAGTCCGGCGGCCAGATGGGCGATACGGGCGTGATCTCGTCCGACCACGGCAAGATCGAGATTTCGGATACGCAGAAGAGGGGTGAAGGCCTGTTCGTGCATCTGGGTACGGTCATTGAAGGTGTGATCAAGGCCGGTGATGCGGTCGTGCTGACGGTCGATCATGCACGTCGCTCGCGCCTGCGCGCCAACCACTCGGCAACTCATCTTCTGCATGAGGCGCTGCGTGAAGTGCTCGGCACCCACGTCGCCCAGAAGGGTTCGCTGGTCGCTCCCGAGCGCCTGCGTTTCGACGTCTCGCATCCGAAGCCGATGACGGCGGAAGAACTCAAGGTCGTCGAAGAAATGGCAAACGAGATCATTCTGCAGAATGCGCCCGTGACGACCCGCTTGATGAGCGTCGATGATGCCATCGCGGAAGGCGCCATGGCGCTGTTCGGCGAGAAGTATGGCGATGAAGTGCGTGTTGTTTCGATGGGTACGGGTCTGCATGGTGCCAAGGCCAACAGGCCCTATTCGGTCGAGCTCTGTGGCGGCACGCATGTGTCGGCGACCGGCCAGATCGGGCTCGTGCGCATCCTCGGCGAAAGCGCCGTCGGCGCCGGCGTTCGCCGTATCGAAGCGGTGACCGGTGAATCGGCGCGCGAATATCTCGCCGAACAGGACGATCGCGTGAAGACGCTTGCCGCCTCGCTGAAGGTGCAGCCGTCGGAAGTGCTGTCGCGCGTCGAGGCACTGATGGACGAGCGCCGCAAGCTCGAAAAGGAACTGGCCGATGCCAAGCGCAAGCTCGCCATGGGCGGCGGGCAGGGCGGCTCTGCCGATGCTGTGCGCGACGTCGCCGGCGTCAAGTTCCTCGGCAAGGCCGTGGCCGGCGTTGATCCGAAGGATCTCAAGGGGCTTGCCGATGACGGCAAAGCCAGCATCGGCTCCGGCGTGGTGACGCTGATCGGCGTGTCCGAAGATGGCAAGGCAAGTGCTGTCGTCGCCGTGACGCCCGATCTCGTGGATCGTTTCAGTGCCGTCGATCTGGTGCGCGTTGCCTCCGCAGCGCTCGGCGGCAAGGGTGGCGGCGGTCGTCCTGATATGGCGCAGGCCGGCGGCCCTGATGGAGCCAAGGCTGACGAGGCGCTTGAGGCTGTTGCAGCTGCGCTGGCAGGCTGAATTTCTGACATGGATTGAATGCAAAGGCGGGACATGTTCCCGCCTTTTGTTTTGGGCGAACGCCGCCTTTAACTCAACGTCATCCTCGGGCTTGTCCCGAGGATCTGCTGTGATCCGCTGTAGATCCTCGGGACAAGCCCGAGGATGACGAAAGAGCAGGCCGCTTGCGTTTCCCGGCAAGTCAGCAGGATTTGTCAAATCAGGCTATGGTTTGCTGCAGCCGATCGAATAGCACGAGGTTTGACATGGTGGGTGAAACGGCATGGGCGCTCTACGAGAACCGTCTGAGACGGGTCTCGGCCTATATCCACGATCATCTGGACGAGGATCTGGATATGGAGCGGCTGGCCGAAATCGCCTGCCTGTCGAGCTATCACTGGCACCGGATCTATCGGGCGATTTACGGCGAGACGCTGGCGGCAACCGTCAAGCGGCTGCGGCTGCATCGCGCGGCGGGCGATATCGTCCGCACGGAACTGGCGGTCGCCGAGATTGCGAAGCGATCAGGCTATCCCAATCTCCAGTCCTTCAACCGCATATTCAAATCGGTCTATGGAATGCCGCCGGCACGCTACCGGAAAGAGGGAAGCCACACGCAGTTCGAACCCTTAATCTCCGGAAAGGCGAAAGCCATGTTTGACGTAAGCCTGAAAACCATCCCGCCGCTCGAATTGGTCGGCGTTCCCCATACCGGCTCCTATATGGAGATCGGCAAGGCCTTCGAGACGCTGTTCGGTACGCTCTATGCCCGCGGGCTGGCAAAACCCGATATGCGAATGATCGGCGTCTATCTCGACGATCCCGATCTCGTGCAGCCCGAGAAGTTGCGCTCCGTCGCCTGTGTCGCGGTCGGCGAAGAGACGACCGCCAACGCACCGCTGGAGCGGCGCGTGGTGGAGGGCGGCGACTATGCCGTGCTGCATCACAAGGGGCCTTATGCCGATATGTACAAGGCCTACCAATGGCTCTACGCCCAGTGGCTGCCGGCATCCGGCCGGCAGATCCGGGATCGCCTCATGTTCGAGGAATATCTCAACAATCCGCGCGAGGTCGCGCCGACCGAGCTGCGGACGGATATCTACATGCCTCTAGCCTGATCAGCTCTTTTCTTTACGCAATTCCGCACGCAAAACCGCTGTACACTTTTGCTGGAATTGTTCTTTTTTTGTTCTTACGCAATTCCGGACGCAAAACCGCTACGCACTTTTGCTGGAATTGCTTTCAGGCCGCCTGCATGGCTTTCGCCGCTTCGTCGTCCAGCGCCGTTGCCCGCTTGTAGGCATCGCGTTCGGCGAGGCGGCCAAAATAATCGACGAAAGCCTGGCGCTTTTCGATACTGCCGAAAGCGAGACCCCAGCCGATATGCGAGCCGACATAGACGTCAGCCGCCGTGAAGCGGCTTCCGGCAATATAGGGGGAGGCGGCCGAAACCGCCTTCTCCAGCGTGCCCATGACGTCACCGAAGGAGCCGCAGCCGGCCATGCGCAGCCGCTCCTGCGGGATCTCGAAGCCGAGCGCCTTCAGCGTGACGGAAGCTTCCAGCGGCCCGGCGGCGAAGAACATCCAGCGGTAGTAATCGGCCCGCTCATCGGGCTGCGGGCCGAGCCTTGCCTGCGGAAACGTGTCCGCAAGATACGCACAGATTGCCGCGCATTCCGTCACGATCGTCTTCCCATGACGGATCGCCGGCACCTTGCCCATCGGGTTGACGGACAGATAGTCCGGGCCCTTCATCGTCCCGCCGAATGTCAGGATTTCGGTATGATATGGCACGCCGGTTTCTTCCAGCATCCACCGCGCTATCCGGCCGCGCGACATCGGGTTCGTGTAGAAGGTGATTTCCTCGGTCATCCTGCTCTCCTCTTTCCCATGCTCTTTTCGTAGCGCTGGCGCGGGAGATTTCAACCCTCGGAGAAGGGGGCGTCTTCACGGCCGCGCGAGGGATGACCTCTGTCGCCGGCGGCGCGTCAACTCCAGCAGTCCGGCCGGGAGGGCACCGCCAGCGCTGATTGTAGTGCTGGGTCTGGGTCTCAAGCAAAGCAAGATCAAGATAAAAAACAATCATATCCTGGCCCTCGCGTCGCGCGAGGAGCCTTACAAGCTGCAGAAATTCGGGGACAAAACTCTTCTTGGCCATCAGAACCTCCATGCTTAGAGCGCCGTGCGTCCATTTGGACGCACTAAGGACGCTCTAGTTTTTTGAATCTACGCATCAGGCTTTCCGAAAATCGATTCCGATTTTCGGGCCGATGCTGTAGCGAGTAGCTGAATAGGCCTTGCAACTTACGCGAAGCTTACTTTTTAAAGTAACTGCTAATTTAGAGACGGAAAGCAATTTCGCCTGACAACAAAAAACCCGGCACAAAGGCCGGGTTTTTCGATTTCTATCCGAGCAGGGCTCAGGCCATTGCGGCCTGCAGGTTCTGGTCGATCTTGTCGAGGAAAGCGGTGGTGGAGAGCCACGGCTGATCGGGGCCGATGAGCAGCGCCAGGTCCTTGGTCATGAAGCCGGCTTCGACGGTGTCGACGCAGACCTTTTCGAGCGTTGCAGCGAACTTGGCGAGTTCGGCATTGTCGTCGAGCTTGGCGCGGTGCGCGAGACCACGGGTCCAGGCGAAGATCGAAGCGATCGAGTTCGTCGAGGTTTCCTGGCCCTTCTGGTGCTGGCGGTAGTGGCGGGTAACCGTGCCGTGCGCGGCTTCGGCTTCAACCGTCTTACCATCGGGCGTCAAGAGAACGGAGGTCATCAGGCCGAGCGAGCCGAAGCCCTGGGCAACCGTGTCGGACTGGACGTCGCCGTCGTAGTTCTTGCAGGCCCAGACGTAGCCGCCGGACCACTTGAGAGCGGAAGCGACCATGTCGTCGATCAGGCGGTGTTCGTAGGTGATGCCGGCTTCCTTGAACTGATCCTTGAATTCGGTCTCGAAGACTTCTTCGAAGATGTCCTTGAAGCGGCCGTCATAGGCCTTGAGGATGGTGTTCTTGGTCGACAGGTAGACCGGCCACTTGCGCATCAGGCCGTACATCATCGAGGCGCGGGCGAATTCGCGGATCGATTCATCGAGGTTGTACATGGCCATGGCAACGCCGGCGCCCGGCGCGTTGAAGACTTCCTTCTCGATGACGGTGCCATCTTCGCCGACGAACTTGATCGTCAGCTTGCCCTTGCCGGGGAACTTGAAATCGGTTGCGCGGTACTGGTCGCCGAAAGCGTGACGGCCGACGACGATCGGCTTCGTCCAGCCCGGAACGAGGCGGGGAACGTTGCGGCAGATGATCGGCTCGCGGAAGATGACGCCGCCGAGGATGTTGCGGATCGTGCCGTTCGGGCTCTTCCACATTTCCTTGAGGTTGAATTCCTTCACGCGGGCTTCGTCCGGGGTGATGGTCGCGCACTTGATGCCGACGCCGTACTTCTTGATCGCGTTGGCGGCATCGACCGTTACCTGGTCGTTGGTGGCGTCGCGGTTTTCAACCGAAAGGTCGAAATAGTCGATGTCGAGGTCGAGATACGGATGGATCAGCTTGTCCTTGATGAGCTGCCAAATGATGCGAGTCATTTCATCGCCGTCGAGATCGGCGACGGGATTGGCGACCTTGATCTTCTTCATGTATCTGCCTCGTAAGCTTAGGAAGGGACTATGCCCCGGGTGGGTGATGTGGGTCCGGAGCGCTATAGCATTGTGAGCCGGGAACGCAAAGCAGAACGGGCAGGGACGTGACGTTTTTGCCGCCATTGCCAAGAGCGGGAAAATGGCTAACCTCCGCCACATAAGCTCCCGAGTCCCGGACATTTTGCCATGAAAAAGATCGCCGTTCTCTTCGCCGGCCTCATTGCCGCCTCGTCCGTCCTGACGGGCGTTTCGCTTGCGGCCGACGCGACCGCGCCGGTCAAGGAAATCATTGACGACACGAAGAAGAACTGGGCGAGCGATGTCAGTGACTGGATCGATATTTTCGAAGAAAGCAGGCTCGCGCGGATGTACAGCAAGGACTTCGGCGACAAATACAAGGACGCCGCCAAGAATCCGGCGGCCGACGAGGATGGCATTTCGCCCTTCGACTATGACGTAATCGTCAACGGTCAGGATGCCTGCCCGCTGCAGGACCTCTCCATCGAAAGCGGCCAGCCGACAAATGGCACGACCGAGGTGACGGTGAAGTTCAAGGCTGCGACCTGCATGGAAGGCACACCCAACAGAGACGCCTTCACGACCGTGCGTTTCGAGGTGATCGAGGAAGCGGGCAAACCCGTCATCGACGATATCATGATCCAGGGCGAAGAGGGGCAGGGGCCGATCTCGCTCAAGGAAGCCATGGTGCAAATCGCCAACGGCGAATGACCCTGATGAGGTCACCGATTGGCGACTCCGGCGAACGCCAGGGTGGCTGATGACACTTGGCAATCATCATGTTGGTGTGATTTGATTTTTGCTGGGGCGGCGGTATCTCGCTCTCGGGTTCGCCACATCCGGCGCGCATGAGGACTGGCAAGGGTGATTTCCGGCTTTGAGTTCCGAGACTGGCTGCTTGCCAATGACCCGGCGCTTTCGCGCCTGCGCATGGGCACGCGCGTCACGCTGTCGATCGTGCTCTCCTTCGCAATCTTGCTTTTGATCCACATGCTCATCGTGCCGCTGCCGATCGCGTCCTATGGTCTCGGAATCGTTCTGTCGATCGAAGGCGGGGTCGCGGTGCGCGATAAGGGCTCGACGCGCCAGCTCATCACAAGGCTGCTCGGCTGTCTTGCAAGCCTCGTCGTCGTCGGCATCGCAGCCGCGCTTGAATCACAGCGCTACCTTTCGGACTTCATCTTCCTCGTGGTGATCTTCCTGGCCTCATCTGCGCGCATTTATGGCCCGCGTGGCTTTGCTATCGGCATGTTCGCCTTCACCTCCTATTTCCTGGGTTCCTACTTCCACCCGACGATCGGGGAATTGCCTGTCGTCTTGATCGGCCCTGTTGTCTCGGCGCTTGTCAGCCATTGGGTGAGGGCGGTGCTTTTGCCCGACAATTGGCGGCGCGACCTGCTGCGCTCACTGGAGAGCGTGCGGGGCCGCATCAACCAGATCCTCTTCAAGCTTGCCGCCCTTGCAGCAGATGGAAAGGTCGATGAGGCCGACCGGCAGGAACTGCGCCAGCTGGAAGACCGGCTGAAGGAAGTGGTGCTGATGGCCGAGAGCTTCATTCCGCGTCCGCCGGGCGGCGTCTTCGATGGCGCTTCCGCACCGGCCGCGGAACTGGCGATCCGGCTGTTCGATGCGCATCTGGCGACGGAAAGCGCCATCGTGCTGAGCTATCAGAGTGCGCCGCCCTTTGCACTCGTCCATGCCGTGATCGAAGATGACAAGGCGGTGCTTTCGGCTGAGGAGAAGGCGGTCGCCGACATGGAGGGCCAGCCGCAGGGAGAGACGGCACGTGCGCTCCTCTGGCTCGCAGCTGCGCGCAGGCAGCTCGCAGAAACGATCGATGCCGGACGCAGGTCGGATTTCGCCGAGATCGCCTCGATTGAAGAGTCCAGCGCACCTGCCACCATCGATTTTTCGTTCAGAAACCCGCTGATGCGCTCGGCCCTGCAGATCACGCTGGCGGCGGCGATTGCCATGACGCTCGGGCTCGCCTTGTCGCGCGAGCGCTGGTTCTGGGCGGTGCTCGCCTCCTTCCTTGTTTTCACCAACACCAATTCGCGCGGTGACACTGCCATCAAGGCGCTGCAGCGATCGATCGGTACCTTGCTCGGAATTGCCTTCGGCCTGGTGCTCGCGACATTGCTGACCCATCATTTGGCGATTGCGCTATTGGTTTCGGTCGCCTGCGTTTTCCTTGCTTTCTACTTCCTGCAGATTTCCTATGCGACGATGACCTTCTTCATCTCGATCGTGCTTTGCCTGGTCTATGGCATGATGGGTGTCCTGACCTTCGATCTCCTGAAGCTGCGACTTGAGGAAACCGTCATCGGTGCGGTTGCGGGAACGCTGGTCGCCTTCCTCGTCCTGCCGGCGCGCACGCGCGGTGCGCTCGATACGGCGGTCGCCAAGTGGTTCGAGGCCCTGAAGGAGCTGCTATCGGCCGTATCGGACAAGAAGAGCCAGCCTGAACTCATCGTCATCTCGCAGAAGGTCGATGCCTGCTACCGCGACATAACGCTCGCCGCACGCCCGCTCGGCTCTACCTGGTCCATTGTCACCAAGCCGGGACAGATCCGCCAGACACTGGCAATCTTCCTGTCGGTCACGTACTGGTCGCGCATTCTGGCACGAAACCACACGGTCGATGCCGTCGATGACGATCTGAAACGCAGGATCGCTGCCGATATCAGCATGCTGGACGCGGTTGCGCCGCGCGGCTCAGAGTGTTTTCTCATCACCCGAAAGCAGATGCGGCCGACCGGCCGGCACCTGCCGCTCTGGCGGGAGGGCGCTCGCCTGGCGGTGGAAATGATCGGCTCGACGCTGGAGCGGCTCTACCCAACGGAGACGCAGGACTTGCCGTTTGCAGCCGGCAAAGCTATTGCGCCCGTAAATCAGGAATAGGAAGACATATAGGCACATGGCGGGCACCAACAGCGAGCGTCAACTTCTGGCCGAAGGGCCGGTCATCATTCTGGTCGAGCCACAGATGGGCGAGAATATCGGCATGGTGGCGCGCGCCATGGCGAATTTCGGCCTGGCCGATCTGCGCCTCGTCAATCCGCGCGACGGCTGGCCGAACGAGAAGGCGCAGGCCGCAGCCTCCAAGGCCGATCACGTGATCGAGGGCACGAAGGTCTTCCCCACGCTGGAAGAGGCGATTGCCGATCTCAACTTCGTCTATGCGACGACGGCACGCAGCCGCGACAATTACAAGCCGGTGCGCTCCCCTGTCTTTGCCGCCGGAAACCTGCGCAGCCGGTTCCAGGCAGGCGAGGCGACAGGCATCCTGTTCGGCCGCGAGCGCTGGGGGCTGACCAACGAGGAAGTCGCGCTTGCCGACGAGATCGTCACCTTTCCGGTCAATCCGGCTTTCGCCTCGCTCAACATCGCCCAGGCGGTGCTCTTGATGTCCTATGAATGGATGAAATCGGGCATGGAGGATCTGGAGGCGGTGCCGTTCCAGGCGCTTGAACAACGGCCCTCCACCAAGGAGCAGCTCTTCGGCCTGTTCGACCAGTTGGAAGAGGCGCTCGATTCCCGCAACTATTTCCATCCGCCCTCGAAAAAGCCGAAAATGGTCGACAACCTGCGCGCAGTCCTCTCCCGCCGGGCATTCACGGAACAGGAAATCAGCGTGCTGCGCGGCGTCATCTCCTCCCTCGACCGTTTTTCGCGCGACAGTCCGCGCAAGGGCGGTTCCACTCGATCCGCCAAGGGTGCCCCGACCGATGACAGCGCCGACGAATGAGCTGAAACCCGTCCTCGTCTTCGATTCCGGCATAGGCGGGCTGACCGTGCTGCGCGAGGCGCGCGTGCTGATGCCGGAGCGCGGCTTCATCTATATCGCCGACGATGCCGGCTTTCCCTATGGCGGCTGGGAAGAGCAGGCGCTGAAGGAGCGCATCATCAGCCTCTTCGCCAAGCTGCTCGAAGACTACGATCCGGAAGTCTGCATCATCGCCTGCAACACGGCCTTCACGCTGGTCGGTGCGGATCTGCGCGCCGCCTTTCCGCAGATGACCTTCGTCGGCACAGTGCCGGCGATCAAGCCTGCGGCCGAGCGCACGCGCTCCGGCCTCGTCTCGGTGCTTGCGACCCCCGGCACAGTGAAGCGCGCCTATACGCGCGACCTCATCCAGTCCTTTGCGCAACAATGCCATGTGCGGCTGGTCGGCTCGGAAAATCTGGCGCGCATGGCGGAGGCCTATATCCGGGGTGATGCCGTTTCCGATGAGGCAGTGACGGCCGAGATCGAGCAATGCTTCGTCGATAAGGACGGCCGCAAGACAGATATCGTGGTGCTTGCCTGCACGCATTATCCGTTCATGGCCAATCTATTCCGCAGGCTGGCGCCTTGGCCGGTGGACTGGCTGGACCCTGCGGAAGCCATTGCGCGGCGCGCCCGCACGCTGGTACCGCAGGTGGCGGACGCCGTTCACCCCGATAATTTCGACTTTGCCGTCTTTACATCAGGCAATCCCGATTTTGCCACCCGGCGGCTGATGCAGGGTTTCGGGCTCAGCGCCTGAGAAGGCACTACGCGCTTTATTTCACCTGTCTCATCGCGCAAGATCTCCGCGGGGAATCGCGAGCGGGTTTGGCGCTCAAGATGTAAAGGGATGCGCCGTGCCGCTGCAAAGACTTGTCATGCTGATCTTCTTTCTGCAACCGATAGCCTTTGGCGCCTGGTTGCCGCGGATTCCCGATATCCAGGCGAAGCTTGAACTCGGCACCGCCGATCTCGCCGTTGCCCTTCTGGGATTGCCGATCGGCACGCTGATCACCCTGCCGTTTGCCGGCCGCCTCGTCTCGCGCATCGGCGGGCGCATGGCGATCATCTATGGTTTCATCTTCTTTCTTGCCGTGGTTTCACTGCCAGCCTTCGCGCCCAGCGCCATGCTTCTATTCTTTGCCTTGATGATCGTCGGGGTCGCGCTCTCGACGGTGGAACTTGGCATGAATGTCGAGGCCGATGTGACGGAGAAGGCGACAGGGCTGATCATCATGAGTCGCTGCCATGGCTTCTGGAGCCTCGGCATCATGGTCGGCAGCCTGATCGGCGTTGGCGCCATAGCCATCGGGCTTTCACCGCACTGGTCGATCCTGATCACGGCGATCGTCATCCTGCCGGCCGGGCTGATTGCCAGCCTGCGCCTGCCGAAATTGCCGGAAAGTCACCACGAGGAGAATTCGCAGGTAAAGACCGGCTTCAAGCCGCCCAGTCTTGCCCTGCTCGGGATCTGCGCCTTCGTCTTCGGCGTGACGATGACCGAAGGTGCGATCGCCGATTGGTCTGCGGTCTACCTGCGCGATGTCATGAATGCCGAGGGCGCGCAAACCGGCCTTGGATATTCGGTTTTCGCTTTCATGGTTGCGGCAGGGCGTTTCAGCGGTGATTACATGAAAGGCCGTTTCGGCGCGGTTGCCATTGCCCGCGGCTGCGGCATCGCCTCGCTTGCCGGCATGCTCGTCGTTCTCTTTGCGCCAGCGACGCCGCTTGCCCTCATCGGCTTTGCCGCAGTCGGTGTCGGCGTTTCGGTCGGATTTCCGCTCGCGGTGACGGCCGTCGCCTCGCTGACCGATCGCCCGCCTGCGTCAAGCGTTGCGACACTTTCCTTCGCAGCCCTGAGCGGCTTTCTCATCGGGCCGCCGATTATCGGCTTTCTCGGCGAACTCCTGGGCTTGCGTGTGGGGCTTGCGGTCTTGCTGGTACCGCTTTTCGTCAGCCTGCTCTGCACCCGTTTGCTGATCCCGACGCAGAAGGAGATGGCGGGCGGCCTCGTCGAGCGCGAGGCGGTGTAAAAACCTATTTTCCAGGGCTGACTTTCCCTGTGGGTTCTTGACGGTTTGACGACAACAGTGCCTGCGAATCTGCTAGAGACGGGCCGGGAATTTGTAAGGGGAATTGGACGTGCAGGTTGGCATCGATATGGGACTGGCGTCCGGCGCTCCGGCGACGCTCGATATCGAGGAGCTGCTGGCGACACGTCTGCTCGTTCAGGGCAACTCCGGCTCCGGAAAATCGCATCTCCTCCGCCGTCTGCTGGAACAATCCGCCCAATGGGTGCAGCAGGTCATCATCGATCCCGAAGGTGATTTCGTCACGCTCTCCGACCGGTACGGCCATGTCGTCGTCGATGGCGAGCGCACCGAGGCCGAGCTTGCCGGCATTGCCAACCGTATCCGCCAGCACCGTGTATCCTGCGTTCTCACGCTGGAAGGGCTCGATATCGAGCAGCAGATGCGGGCCGCTGCCGCCTTCCTCAACGGCATGTTCGATGCCGATCGCGAATATTGGTATCCTGTTCTCGTCGTGGTCGACGAAGCGCAGATGTTTGCGCCCTCTGTCGGCGGCGACGTGTCGGAAGATGCGCGCAAGGCCTCGCTTGGCGCCATGACCAACCTGATGTGCCGCGGACGTAAACGCGGGCTTGCGGGCGTCATCGCCACGCAGCGTCTTGCCAAGCTTGCCAAGAACGTCGCGGCCGAAGCCTCGAACTTCCTGATGGGCCGCACCTTCCTCGATATCGACATGGCGCGCGCCGCAGACCTGCTCGGCATGGACCGCCGCCAGGCGGAAATGTTCCGAGATCTCAAGCGCGGTCATTTCGTGGCGCTCGGCCCGGCCTTGTCGCGCCGCCCGCTGCCGATCCAGATCGGCAATGTCGAGACCTCGGCGCGCTCTTCCAGCCCGAAACTGATGCCGCTGCCGGATGCGCCGCAGGACGTGGAAGACCTGATCTTCACGCCCGACCCGGAAGAATTCCAGCGGCCGATGGTACGGCGTACGCCGCCAGCACCACGCCCGACCACAGATATTCTGGCTGAGCTGTCGCGTTCGACGCCATCGGCTGCCCCCTTGCAGGCTTCGGAACCGCGTGTGGCCCAGCCGGAAATCTCGACAGAAGAGCGTGAGGAACGGCTTGCCGGCGTGCTCGCCGAAATCCTCGACGATCCGGGCTCCGGCTTCCGGACCGATGCGGTACTCTATCAGGAATTCCTGGTGCGGCTGCGCATGCGCCGGGTTCCCGGTCCGCCGATGTCGCTGCCGGAATTCCGACGGCGCGTTGCGGTTTCGCGCTCTGGCGTCGATCCCGAAATGGCGGCAGGCGAAGCGTGGGCGACGGCACTTTCGCTGTCGAACGGCGTCACCGACGATCTGCAGGGCGTCTTCCTGATGATGGCGAAGGCTGCGATCGGCGGCGAGGCTTGCCCTTCGGACGCTCGTATCGCCCGTGCTTACGGCACGCATTCGGCAAGGCGCGCGCGCCGGCTGCTCGGTTATTTCGAGGAGCAGGGGCTCATCGTCGTGCACACGGATTTCAGTGGCAAGCGCATCGTTGCCTTTCCGGACCTGCAGGCAGAGACAGCACCGGGCTCGGCCGATGCGCCTGATAGCGACTTTCTGAAAAGCGCGGCCGAATAAACCGCGTCACACCCAGCTCTGAATGATTTCGGGGCTGGCATGGATGCAGGTGAGCTCCAACCGCGTTGTTCCGACATTCTTGAAGCAGTGTGGCGTCTCGGCATTGACGATGACGATATCGCCGACGTTGGGCTCCAGCGTCTCTTCGCCCACGGTAAAGCGCGCCTTGCCGGAGCGGACGATCCACATTTCCGTATAGGGGTGAACATGCAGGTCCGGCCCCTGGCCAGGCTCGTTGTCGATCAGGAAGATCGAGACCGGCGCGCCGTAATCGCCGCCCTCGAAACGGATGGTGCGATTGGCGAACTGCTGCTGGCTTTCACGCGGTATGACATGGAACATGATTTTCTCCTTGGATCACGCTGCAGGTTCGCTATATTTATCTTCACGAGAAGATAATCTTCTCAATTTATCTTCTCGTCAAGATAGTTTTGGAGTGACCATGGAAAAGCGAGACCATGTCGACCGGCTGCGCGCTCTCTGGGCGGAAGAGCTGCCCGATCTCGATACGACGCCGATGAGCATTCTCGGACGCATCTACCGGATCTCTAATCTGGTGCGGCCATCCATCGAGGCGACATTCTCGGAATTCGATCTCGATCGCGGGGAGTTTGACGTGATAGCGACGATTCGGCGCGCTGGGCTGCCATACAGAATGATCCCGACGGAGCTCTACAGTCTTCTGATGATCTCCTCGGGCGGGCTGACGCACCGGCTGGACAGGCTGGAGAAATCCGGGCTCATCCGGCGCGAGCGCTCTGCCGGGGACAAGCGCAGCTTCGAGGTGGCGCTGACGGAAGATGGCATCCGCCGTGCCGAAGCCGCCTTCCGAGAAGACATGAAGCGGGAACTCGGCCATCTCGAAGGGCTGGACGAGGACGAGCGTCGGGCGCTGGCCGGGCTCTTGCGCAAACTTGCCGGTTCGCTGGAACGGGCGGGCGAGAACGGGCTTGCTGCGGCAGATTCTGTTTGACAATCCTGTGACTTATCCCTAAAGACCGCCCCAGCACCGGGCAGCAATGTCCGGTGTTTCATTTGACATGTCCCGTGGATCTTTTCCGTTCGCGAATGGAAAGATCCTGTCGGGTCTCGGAAACGAGATCAAAGGAGGGCGTGTTTCCTTCGCGCGGTTTGGCAACAAACCGTCCTAACTTTTTGAAAGGAAATACGATGAGCAAGCGCGAATCGTCTAAGTACAAGATCGACCGCCGTATGGGCGAAAACATCTGGGGCCGTCCTAAGTCCCCGGTGAACCGCCGCGAATACGGCCCGGGCCAGCACGGCCAGCGCCGCAAGGGCAAGCTTTCCGACTTCGGTGTGCAGCTGCGCGCCAAGCAGAAGCTGAAGGGTTACTACGGTGACCTGCGCGAGAAGCAGTTCCGCGCGATCTTCGCTGAAGCTGACCGCCGCAAGGGCGATACCTCGGAAAACCTGATCGGTCTTCTGGAGTCCCGTCTCGACGCGATCGTCTACCGCGCCAAGTTCGTTCCGACGGTCTTTGCTGCCCGTCAGTTCGTCAACCATGGCCACGTTACGGTCAACGGCGTGCGCGTCAACATCGGTTCTTACCGTTGCAAGGCCGGCGACGTCATCGAAGTTCGTGAACGTTCCAAGCAGCTCGTTACGGTTCTGGAATCGGTTTCGCTCGCAGAGCGTGACGTTCCTGATTACGTCGAAGTCGACCATAACAAGATGGTTGCCACTTTCGCACGCGTTCCGACGCTTGCCGACGTTCCGTACCCGGTTGTCATGGAACCGCATCTGGTCGTCGAATTCTATTCGCGTTAACACGCGAGGCGTTTTCGCATACAGAAAAGCCGCCCTCCAAGGCGGCTTTTTTGTTCTCTGGAGAGAAGCCATCATGGATTTGCAGGCAGTCCTCGACAGCATCTACAAGGAGCTGAGGCCCCGCATCGGCGAGGGCAAGGTCGCGGATTACATTCCCGAACTTGCCAAGATCGATCCGAACCAGTTCGGCATGTCGATCATTACCGTCGACGGCAAGGTCTACAGCGTCGGCGATGCCGAGGTCGCCTTCTCCATCCAGAGCATTTCCAAGGTCTTCATGTTGACGCTGGCGCTCGGCAAGGTGGGCGAGGGGCTGTGGAAGCGGGTCGGCCGCGAACCCTCGGGCTCGGCCTTCAATTCCATCGTCCAGCTCGAGCATGAGCATGGCATCCCGCGCAATCCCTTCATCAATGCCGGCGCGATCGCCGTCAGTGATGTCGTCATGGCCGGCCATGCGCCGCGTGAGGCGATCGGCGAGTTGCTGCGCTTCGTACGTTACCTCGCCGACGATGAATCCATCACCATCGACGATAAGGTGGCGCGTTCGGAAACGGCGACCGGCTATCGCAATTTCGCGCTCGCCAACTTCATGCGCTCCTACCGCAATCTCGACCATCCGGTCGATCATGTGCTCGGCGTCTATTTCCACCAGTGCGCGCTTTCGATGACCTGCGAGCAGCTGGCCCGTGCCGGTCTGTTCCTGGCTGCGCGCGGCAGCAATCCGCTGACCGGCCATTCGGTGGTGTCGCCGAAGCGGGCGCGACGCATCAATGCGCTGATGCTGACCTGCGGCCACTATGATGGCTCAGGAGATTTCGCCTATCATGTCGGCCTGCCGGGCAAGAGCGGCGTCGGCGGCGGCATCTTTGCCGTGGCGCCGGGCATCGCCTCGATTGCAGTGTGGTCGCCGGGGCTGAACAAGGTCGGCAATTCGCAGCTTGGTGCCGTGGCGCTGGAAATGCTGGCAGCCCGCACCGGCTGGTCGGTTTTCGGCGATTGAGGCTGGGTTGGCCTGCGGCTTTCTGCTAAGCAGGACGCGCGCATCAGACGGGTAAGAAGATGAATATCGCAGCCAATATTGCCGACGATCTGGAAACGGCTGAAGCCGGCATCGGCCATACGCTGTTTGCCGACGCGCCGCCTTCGGTCTCCTTCAACAAGCTGCGCAAGCGCCTGCTGCGGCAGGTGCGTCAGGCCTTCGAAGACTTCGACATGCTGAAGGACCAGAAGCGCTGGCTGATCGGCATTTCCGGCGGCAAGGATTCCTACGGGCTGCTGGCGCTGCTGCTCGACCTGCAATGGCGCGGGCTGCTGCCGGTGGAACTGATCGCCTGCAATCTCGACCAGGGTCAGCCGAACTTCCCGAAGCATGTGCTACCGGAATACCTCTCCAAGATCGGCGTCAAACACCGCATCGAATATCGCGACACCTATTCGATCGTGAAGGAGAAGGTGCCGGAGGGGGCCACCTACTGTTCGCTCTGCTCGCGCCTGCGCCGCGGCAATCTCTACCGCATTGCCAAGGAAGAGGGCTGCGATGCACTCGTGCTCGGCCATCACCGCGAGGACATTCTCGAAACCTTTTTCATGAACTTCTTCCATGGCGGCCGGCTCGCCGCCATGCCGGCGAAGCTTCTGAATGATGAAGGCAACCTGATGGTGCTGCGGCCGCTCGCCTATTGCGCCGAGGACGACATGGCGAAATTCGCGACTGCCATGCAGTTTCCGATCATTCCCTGCGATCTCTGCGGCTCGCAGGACGGTTTGCAGCGCAATGCGATGAAGGACATGCTTGCCGATATCGAGCGCCGCATGCCCGGCCGCAAGGACACGATGCTGCGCGCGCTCGCGCATGTGAACCCATCGCATCTGCTTGATCCGAAACTTTTCGACTTTTCTGCGCTGAACGTCACCCAAACGTCATAATGGACTTGCTATGAGCCTCTGCAGATCCATGCAACGAGTCCAAAATGATTTTCTCAGACAATGACATAGAGTTTCTCGGCGATTGCCTCCGGCATGTCGCCGAAGAAGAGATCATGCCGCGCTTCCGCAATGCGGCTGCGGCCAATGTTTCCGAAAAGACATCTTCCGTCGATCTCGTCACGCAGGCCGACCTGCGCTCCGAGGCCTATCTGACGGCGGCGATCCGCGAGCGCTTTCCCGGCGCCCTCATCGTCGGCGAAGAAGCTTATGAGGCGGATCGTTCCGTCGTGCCAGCGCTTGCCGATGCCGATCTTGCCTTCGTGATTGACCCGGTCGACGGCACCTTCAATTTTGCGGCCGGCCTGCCTGTCTTCGGCACCATTCTGGCCGTGACCGTCAAGGGCGAGACGGTTGCCGGCATCATTCACGATCCGGCCCTTGGCGATGCAGTCGTTTCCCTCAAGGGCGCCGGCGCCTTCCAGCAGAAGCGTGATTGCGAGCCTGTCCGCCTGAAGGTGGCGGAGCCGATCGAGCTTAACCGCATGATCGGCGCCATGGCCTGCAGCCATATGGAGGAACCGGACCGTTCGCGCGTTGCCGGCAACATGGCGAAGATCCGCATGACCTTCGCCTTCAACTGCTCGGCCTATGAATATTGGATGGTCTCGTCCGGCAAGCTGCATTTCATCGGCCATCCGAAGCTGATGCCGTGGGATCATCTTGCCGGCGTGCTGACGCATCAGGAAGCCGGCGGCCACACGGCCAAATTCGACGGAACGCCTTACAGACCGGGCGAGATTTCCGGCGGCATCATCTCGGCTCCCGACAGGGAAAGCTGGGAGATGATCCGCAGCGAAATCATCGGCCACCGATAAACCGAGGGGAAAGTGCCATGACGACTGCCGTAGACACGATGAAGCTTGCCGATCTCCTGCGGCAGGCAGCGAAAGCCGAGATCCTTCCGCGCTTTCGCCGGCTGGGCAGCAGTGACGTGCGCGCCAAGACGGAAGCGACCGACCTTGTCACCGAGGCCGATGAGCAGGCCGAAAGAATGATGAAAGTCGAGGCCGCGCGCCTCTGGCCGGAAGCGCTCTTCATCGGCGAAGAATCGGTTGCCGCCGATGCAGCACTTCTCGACAAACTCGAAGGTGCCGATCTCGCCATCGTCGTCGATCCCGTCGACGGCACGTTCAACTTCGCGTCAGGCATTCCCGCCTTCGGCGTCATGGCGTCGGTTGTCTCCAAGGGCGAGACTGTTGCCGGGATCATCTATGATCCGATGGGCGACGACTGGGTCATGGCCGAGAAGGGTGGCGGCGCCTGGCTGCGCCGTCCAGACGGCGAGGCACAGCGGCTGACGGTCGCAGAGCCTGTCGCGCTCGACCAGATGGTCGGCATGGCCTCTACCGGCTACCTGCCGCAGGAGAAGCGCGCAGAGATCCTCGGCAATCTCGCGAAGGTGCGCTTCCTCACCAATTACCGCTGTGCGGCCCATGAATACCGCACCTTTGCCGGCGGGCATGTGCATTACCTGATGTACAACAAGCTGATGCCCTGGGATCATCTGGCCGGCACTTTGATCAGCCAGGAAGCCGGCGCCTATGCCGCCCGCTTCGACGGCTCGGCCTATCAGCCGCATCATGTCACCGGCGGCCTGCTGATCACGCCGGACAGGGAAAGCTGGGACATCCTGCGCCGTGAGGTCTTCACGGTCTGAGCCTGAAATCAGGCAAGGATCTGCTTCAGTGCATTCAGAAGCTTGTCGCATTCGGCATCGGTGCCGGTAGTGATGCGCAGGAAATCCTGGATGCGCTCCTTGCGGAAATGCCTGACAAGGATCGCGTGCTTGCGCAATTCTGCAGCTAGCTCCGCACCGCCGCGTTCGGCGTGGCGGGCGAAGACGAAATTGGCAGATGAGGGCAGGACCTCGAAGCCGAGTTCGCCAAGGCCCACGGTCACCCGCTCGCGGCTTGCGACGATCAGGTCGCAATGTTTCCTGAACCAGTCCTGATCTTCCCAGGCGGCAACCGCACCGGCCTGCGTCAGCCTGTCCAGCGGATAGGAATTGAAGCTGTCCTTGACCCTCTCCAGCGCGTCGATCAACGGCCGCTGACCGACGGCGAAGCCGACGCGCAGGCCCGCAAGGCCACGTGATTTCGAGAAGGTCTGTATGACGAGCAGGTTCGGATATTTCCGGACGAGCGGGATGGCACTCTCGCCGCCGAAATCCACATAGGCTTCATCGATGACGACGACCTGATCCGGATGCTCCGCAATCAGCGCCTCGATCGCTGCGAGCCGCAGCGCGGTGCCGGTCGGCGCGTTCGGATTCGGCAGAATGATCGCGCCGCAGGGCTGGCGGTAATCCTCGGTTCGTACCATCATCTTTTCGTCGAGCGGGATCTCGCGGAAATCGATGCCGTAGAGGCCGCAATAGGTCGGGTAGAAGCTGTAGGTGACGTCGGGGAAGAGCAGGGGCAGATCGTGCTTCAGCAGCGCCTGGAACGTGTGCGCCAGAACCTCATCCGAGCCGTTGCCGACGAAGACCTCGCCGGGATCGAGATCATGGCTTGCGGCGATCGCCTTGCGCAGCTTCAAACCGGTCGGCTCGGGATAGAGGCGCAGCGTGTCGTTGACCGCATTCGAGATCGCCGCCAGCGCACGCGGCGATGGGCCGTAGGGATTCTCATTGGTGTTCAGCTTGACCAGGCCGTCGATGACGGGCTGTTCGCCCGCCACGTAAGGCGTCAGGGATTGAACAATGGGACTCCAGAAACGGCTCATCGGGATCTTCTAGTCTTAGCTCTCAAGCAGCATTACATGTGAACGGCGCCGGGTTCGATCTGTGGGCTGTCACCGGGATGGGTGAAAAGCTTGCCCTTTTCGGCCCAGAGCACCATGACGACGGTAACGGCGCCGAAGACCGCGAAGCCGCCGAAAAGCGGCTGGACGGTGCCGTTGAAGAGCTGGCCGACTCCGCCGCCGAGAAGGGCGCCGAAGGTCGTCGACACGAAGCCCGTCACGGCCGTTGCCGTGCCGGCGAGATTGCCCATCGGCTCCAGGCTGATGGCCGTGAAATTGGTAGCGATCACGGCAAACATCATCAGGAGGATCGAAAAGAGCGCATAGGAGAAGGAGAAGGCCGGCGTGCCGCCAAGCGCCGCGACGAAGCCGATTGCCGAGATGATGGTGAAAAGCAGCATGGCGGCATGCGAGATACGGCGCATGCCAAAGCTGCGCACCAGCATGCCGTTCAGGAAGTTGGCAACGGCAATGCCGCCCGCCGTTGCCGCAAAGGCAATCGGCAGCCAGTCGCCGAGGCCGTAGACCTCGCCGAAGACCTGCTGCACCGAGATCACATAGGCGCTGATGACGCCGGTGAACATGGTCAAGCCGATCATGTAGCCGCAGGTGATACGGTTGGTCAGAACCGTCTTGAAGCCGTCGCCGACAGCGGCGAAGGAGAGCGGAATACGCTCGTCCGGTGGCAGGGATTCCTTCAGGCGCAGAAGCGCCCATACGAAGAGGATCGAGGCGACGATGCCGAGCAGGATGAAGATCCAGTGCCATTCGGCATAGGTAATGATCAGCTGGCCAACCGAGGGGGCAACGATCGGCACGATCATGAAGACGATCATGACATAGGACATGACGCGGGCCATCTCGCGGCCGCCGAAGCAGTCACGCACGATTGCCATGGTGGTGATGCGCACGGCCGCGCCGCCGATGCCCTGGACGAAACGCATGATCAGCAGCATTTCGAAGCTGCCGGTGGCGGCCGCCGCAAACATGCCGAGGATATAGCAGGCCAGGCCGCCGAGCAGGATGTTGCGGCGGCCGAAGGCATCCGACAGGCTGCCGAAGATGATCTGCGAGGCGCCGAAGCCTAAGAAGAACACGCCGATAACGAGCTGCGTGTCATTGCTGTTGGTCACACCAAGCGAATGGCCGATGCTGGGCAGAGCCGCCAGCATGCTGTCGATCGCCATGGCGATGCTGGCGGTCATGATGGCGATGGTCACCACGAACTCGACAAAGCCCATGCCGATGCGGGCCGAGCCCTGGTTTTCCGTGTGCGGTTTATGTGTCGGAGTCATTCGAATCCCCCTGAATGACGTAAGAACGGCCGAAAACGCGGCCGCATGAATGCGGGATGCGACGGGTTCCTACCAGGATGCCCGTCGCCTGACGTGTCTGAGAGCTTCAGTCCCGGTATGGGGCCTGATATCAGTGTCCGATATCAGTGAAGCTGGAAAGCGATGCGTCCTTCGACAGCGGCGCATGCTGCGCTCTGAACAGCCGGCCCTTTTCGGCGATCAGCACGAAAACGATGCCGATCAACGAGACGACGAAGTAGCCCACGATCATCGGCGTCGCCGTGCCGTTGAAGGACTGGCCGATCATGGCGCCGATCGATGCGCCACCGACCGTGCTCATGAAGCCGATCACCGAAGAAGCCGTGCCGGCGAGATGGCCGAGCGGCTCCATGGCGAGCGAGTTGAAGTTCGAGCCGATCCAGCCGAACTGGAACATGACCAGCGCGAAGAAGGTGATGAAGATCGGGAACGGCATCGGCTGCGGCCCGAAGACCTGCACGAGCATCCAGATGAAGCTCAACGCGCTGAAGCCTAAGAGCGAGGCATGCGACAGGCGGCGCATGCCGAACCGGCCGACGAGCTGCGAATTGATGAAGGACGAGAAGGCCATGAACAGCGCCACGCCGGCAAAGGCGACCGGAGCGTAAACGCCGAGCCCGTAAATGCCGACATAGACCTGCTGGGCGGAATTGATGAAGCCGAACAGCGCGCCGAACAGGATCGTGCTGGCAATGGTGTAACAGAGGGCGACACGGTTCGACAGGAAGATCGCAAAGCCCTGCAGGATCGAGCGCGCCGTGAACGGGCGAACATTAGCCGGATCCAACGTCTCCGGCAGGCGCAGATACATCCAGATACCAACGGCCGTCGCCATGGTGCCGATGAAGACGAAGATCATGTGCCAGGTGCTGACGAGCATGATGATCTGGCCGCTGCCGGGCGCAATAACAGGCACGACCATGAAGACCATCATGATCAGCGACATGACTTCCGCCATCTGCCGACCACCGTAGACATCGCGGACGATGGAAATAGTAATGACGCGGGTCGCGGCGGAACCAAGACCCTGGATGAAGCGCAGCGCCAGAAGACCGGCAAAGGTCGGGACGACAGCGATACCGAAGGCGGCAACGACGTAAATACAGAGGCCGATCAGGAGCGGAATGCGGCGACCAAAGCGATCGGAAAGCGGACCGTAGAAAAGCTGCGCGAGGCCGAAGCCAAAAAGATAGGCGGAAACGACATATTGGCGATGATTTTCGTTCTCGACACCGAGACTGGCACCGATCTGCTGCAGTGCGGGCAGCATGATGTCGATCGCCAGCGAGTTGACTGCCATCATGAAAGCCGCAAGCGCGATGAATTCGAGCTTGCCCATGGGCAGCCGACCCGCGGACATGGCTTGTGATGAATCTGTCACAATGAAATTCCCATAAACAGGTCAAGGCGCTGCTTAGCGCAGCGCCTCGAACTCAAGATACAGATTTGGAAACCGGACGGACGCCCGGTGACCGATCAGGCGACGGCAGTCTTAATGGTGACGCCGTTTTCCTGGAGGTGCTGCTGCAGCTCACCGGCCTGGAACATTTCCCGGACGATGTCGCAGCCGCCGATGAACTCGCCCTTGACGTAGAGCTGGGGGATCGTCGGCCAATTGGAGTAATCCTTGATGCCCTGGCGGATTTCCGAATCGGCGAGCACGTTGATGCCCTTATAGTCCACACCGATGTAATCGAGGATCTGGACGACCTGGCCGGAGAAACCGCACTGCGGAAACTGCGGCGTGCCCTTCATGAAGAGGACGACGTCGTTGCTCTTGATCTCGTTTTCGATGAATTCGTTGATACCGCTCATGGGACCTAATCCTTTCAACAGGCGGGTTAAAGGCCCGCCGTTTCAATCGTTTTCTTTAGATAGCATGTGGAAGCCGGAATTCCAGCCGCCAAAACCAAAAAAAGACCAATCCGCGACACTCTGTGGCGCACATTGTTGCCGCTGTGTTACGGCTCCTTGCTGAGGTGAGCCCGGATCTGTTCTATCTCGGTATCGGTGAAGTGCCTGAAATCCCATTGCGAGACTTCGGTCATGACGGCGAGATCGCACCCGCTCATGCACCTGCCTCGAAGAAATGCAGGTATTGCAACTTATGATGGAGAAAGTTAGGCGCGGCGCTGCCTGCTGCGTCCTGCCGCCGTGCGGCGCTTGCTGACCTGCTTGCGAGCAGGCTTACGGCTCGTCGGCGTTGCCTTGCGGGCGGTGCGGCTCGTCGTTGCAGACGCTGCCTTACGGCGCTTGCGCTTGGTCGTGGTGCGGCCCGTCGTCTTCTTCAGGATTTCCTTCAGCACGCTATTGACGACACCTGACACCAGTTCATTCACGAGATTGGCCACAAAATCCCCCTCAGCCCTATCGAAACGCACCTTACCTATTGAATTCCGGAAGAGTTCGCTTAGCAAGACGGCTCGAAGGTTTTATCCGGTTTTTCGCCGTATTTTCAGGCGAACCCGTCATCCTGACAACGGCGCACTCAACCCGCCTGAAAGAAGAAAAACACTATGAAACTCGTCGACAAGCGGGTTGTTCTGCATTTCCCCGGATTCGAACCGCTTGATGGCGCAGCGCACCGGGCGCGGTACGAGCGTACCGCAAGGCAAAGCGCATTCGTCTGGGGCTATAATGTCGCGACCGGTGCTGCGGTCGACGGGCAGTATGTTTCCTTCGATGTCGGCACCGGCGCCGATGGCTGGCAGACGCAGACACGCGTCCATGTCTTCGACCATAACGAGCTGGTGCAGCGGTTGCGCACCGGCAATACGGCAAGCCGGATCGCGGCGGGCTTTGCAAGCTTCTGGCAGGTTGTTCGCGAGGGCGGCATGGCCGGCTATTTCCGCCATGCCTGGCGCTTTGGCCTGTTCTTCCTCTTTCCCTTCCTGCTGACGGCGCTCGCAATCGTCATCACACTGCAGATCCTGACGCTGCATTACTGGCTGGGACTTCCCGGCTGGCACGTCGGCTGGAGCGCGCCGCTGGCGGCCATCTTCTTCACCTTCGGTTTCCTGCCGTTCTCTGAGCGCTTCCACACGCTGCATCTCTTCGCGGATTGGGAAATGGCCGTGGCGCTGGCACGCATGGACAGGCCTGTTTTCAACGACTGGCTGGAACAATGCGCGACTTCGATGCGCGCGGCACTCAACGAGGAGGCCGATGAATATGTCATCTCCTCGCACAGTATGGGCTCCAGCGTCGCGGCGCATGTCGTCGGGATTCTGTTGGAGCGGGAGCCTGACGTTTTCAAGGGCAAGCGCGTGGTGTTTGCGACGCTCGGCTGCGCGATCCTGCAATGCGCGCTGATATCGTCGGCGACGCCCTTGCGCTCGCGCGTCGGCCTGATTGCGCGTTGCCCGGATATTTTCTGGCTCGATGTGCAGTGCCTGACGGACTCGATCAACTTCTACAAGGTGCCTGTCGTCAGCGTTTCCGGCCATCCGGATGCGCCGCAGGCGAGCATGATCCATATCCGCGTGCGGCAGATGCTGACGCCTGAACATTACAAGAAGATCCGTAAGGATCAGCTGCGCGTGCACCGCCAATATGTGCTGGGGCCGGACAAGAAATCCGCCTTCGATTTCACGCTGCTGACCGCAGGCCCGATGCCGGCCTCGGTCTTTGCCTATCCCGAGCAGGACAAGCTGCCGGCCTGAGAGCTCAGCAATGAAAAGGTGAGGAGGCGTCGATCACTTTCGAGCCATCGCTTCCGTTTCAAAACAAAAACCCGGCGGAAGAAGCCTTCCAGCCGGGCCTGTTCGTTTCAGATCTTCAGTCGGCCGAAGCCAGCATTTCAATCCGGTGCCGAGGTCTGCAGGGCAAGAGCGTGCAGGATGCCGCCCATATTGCCCTTCAGCGCCTCATAGACCATCTGGTGCTGCTGCACGCGGCTCTTGCCGCGGAAGGCTTCCGCGACGACTTCGGCGGCGTAGTGATCGCCGTCGCCTGCCAGATCGCGGATCGTTACCTTGGCACCGGGAATCCCGGCCTTGATCATGTCTTCGATATCGCCGGGTTTCATGGCCATGATCGTTACTCCTTGCGCATCATTCCGCGGCGACAAGCTCGCCGCGGCCGTCCATGAAATCAGGGAACCACGATTCATGGGCATCGCGCAATTGCTGAATCGGCAGCGCAATCAGATCGTCGACGACGAGGGCATCGCCCTTGATAGTACCGAGGCGGCGGAAGGGGATGCCTGAACCTTCTGCGTTGGCGCAGATGAAATCGGCAACATCCTTCGGAACGGTCAGAACGTAGCGCGCCTGATCCTCGCCGAAGAGCTGGGCATGGGCCGCACCCTTGCCTTCGCTGAGGCTGACGTTGAGACCCTTGCCTGACGCCATCGCCATTTCAGCGAGCGCCAGGACGAGGCCGCCGGAGGAAATGTCGTGGCAGGCGGTCGCCTGACCGTTACGGATAACCGAGCGGACGAAATCGCCGTTGCGGCGTTCGGCGAAGAGATCGACCTCGGGTGCCGGGCCTTCGGTGCTGCCGACGACATCGCGCAGATAGACGGACTGGCCGAGATGGCTGCCGTCGGTGCCGATCAGCAGAACCCGGTCGCCTTCGGCAGCGCTGCCGATTCGGGCCATCTTGCGCCAGTCGGGCATCAGACCGACGCCGGCTATGGTGGGCGTCGGCAGGATCGCGACACCATTGGTTTCGTTATAGAGCGAGACGTTGCCGGAGACGATCGGGAAGTCCAGTGCGCGGCAGGCTTCGCCGATGCCCTTCACGGCCTCGACGAACTGGCCCATGATCTCGGCCTTTTCCGGATTGCCGAAGTTCAGGTTGTCTGTGGCCGCCAGCGGCTCGGCGCCGGTCGCGGTGATGTTGCGCCAGCATTCGGCAACCGCCTGCTTTCCCCCCTCGAAAGGATTGGCCTCGACATAACGCGGGGTGACGTCGGAGGAGAAGGCCAGCGCCTTCAGCGGATGGCCTTCGACGCGCACGACACCGGCGTCGCCGCCCGGAAGCTGCAGGGAGTTGCCCTGGATCAGCGTGTCATATTGTTCATAGACCCAGCGGCGGCTGGACTGATTGGCGGAGCCGACGAGCTTCAGCAGCGCTTCGTTGTAATCTTCCGGTGCTGCAACGAGGTTGGCGGGCAGGGGCGCACGCTTGCCGGATTCGCGCCAGGGGCGGTCATATTCCGGAGCCTGGTCGCCGAGATCCTTGATCGGCAGGTTGGCGACTTCCTCACCCTGATGCATGACGCGGAAGCGAAGATCGTCCGTGGTCTTGCCGACGATCGCGAAATCGAGGCCCCACTTGACGAAGATCGCCTTGGCTTCCTCTTCCTTTTCCGGCTGCAGCACCATGAGCATGCGCTCCTGGCTTTCCGACAGCATCATCTCGTAGGCGGTCATACGCTCTTCGCGCACCGGCACCTTGTCGAGTTCGAGCAGGATGCCGAGGTCGCCCTTGGCGCCCATTTCGACGGCCGAGCAGGTGAGGCCGGCTGCACCCATATCCTGGATGGCGATGACGGCGCCGGTCTTCATCAACTCGAGGCAGGCTTCGAGCAGGCACTTTTCGGTGAAGGGGTCGCCGACCTGAACGGTCGGACGCTTCTCTTCGATCGATTCATCGAATTCTGCCGATGCCATGGTTGCACCGCCGACGCCGTCACGGCCGGTCTTGGCGCCGAGATAAACGACCGGCAGGCCGACACCTTTGGCTTCCGAGAGGAAGATGGCGTTCGACTTGGCAAGGCCGGCTGCAAAGGCATTGACGAGGATGTTGCCGTTGTAGCGGGCATCGAACTCCACTTCGCCGCCGACCGTCGGCACGCCGAAGGAATTGCCGTAGCCGCCCACACCTGCCACGACGCCGGCAACGAGATGGCGTGTCTTCGGATGATCCGGCTCGCCGAAACGCAGCGCGTTCATGGCAGCGATCGGACGCGCGCCCATGGTGAAGACATCGCGCAGGATGCCGCCGACACCGGTCGCCGCACCCTGATAGGGCTCGATATAGGACGGATGGTTGTGGCTCTCCATCTTGAAGACGACGCAGTCGCCGTCATCGATATCGACCACACCGGCATTTTCGCCAGGTCCCTGGATGACGCGCGGTCCCTTGGTCGGTAAGGTGCGCAGCCACTTCTTGGAGGATTTGTAGGAGCAGTGCTCGTTCCACATGGCCGAAAAGATGCCGAGCTCCGTGAAGCTCGGTTCGCGGCCGATCAGATCCAGAATGCGCTGGTATTCATCCGGCTTGAGGCCGTGTGAGGCGATGAGTTCCGGCGTGATCTTGATAGTGTTTGGGATGGTCATGAGCTCTCGAAAGTCCCTGCCTTAGAGCAATCCAGCAAAAGTGCGCAGCGGTTTTGCGTCCGGAATTGCGTGAAACAAAGAGATAGACCATGACCGAGATTCGAAGAACAACGGACATGCCCTAGCGCGTTTGCCGTGTCTTTAGCTTAAGTAGGAATTGCGCGCGATAGGAAAATGCCTGCCGTCAACAGAGGGCAGGCATCAAAAGCTTCACAATGCTGTCTTTAACGGGCGAGGCCCGTCAGAATTTGTAGCCGACCATCAGTCCGGCGCGGGTCATGCCGTCGTTCGGGCCGTCGCAGAGATTGGCATTCGAGGAATGGGCGAGTTGCGCCATGACATTCCAGTTGCTGTTGAAGCGATAGCCGGCGCCGAGATATTCGTGGAACAGCACACGACAGCCGAGGTCGGGGTGGTCGTCGTCATCGCGAAGCTCGCCAGTGTGGATGACGCCGCCGAAGCCAGCTTCAGCGAAGATCTTGTCGCTGAGGTCGACCGTCCAGGTGAAACCGGCGAAGAACTGCGTGGCTTCACCCGCCGTGCCGATCGAGGTGCCGACATGGACGCGCGGATGCATGAGCTGCTGCTTCCAGCCGGTTGCCTGCTCAAAGCCGAAGGGATCGAAAAGGGCCGTTATTTCGGGGAAAACGCCATCTTCATGGGAATGTCCGCCCTGTACGGAAGCGGAAGCGCCAAAGCGCAATTCGTCGAAAATCTTGTCTCCGGCTTGCGCCGCTGATGACATTCCCAAGCTGCTGGCGATTACTGCGACCGACGCGATACTCGACAGGCTTAAACGGAAATCGGATTTCATCTGCTGTCCCTTGATTCTCGCCCGACCAGCGGAATGGGAAAGAGGTAACATGCAGGTATCGACGGTAAAGCGCTCGCATTCGGATCGTGGCTTTTTCCGCAATCCTGACACCAATTTGCAACAGTTCAGATCTCTCCGTCATAGGCGGAGCCGCCATTTTCCAATAGGCGTTTCAATATCATAAGACCCGACACAAGCTCGTTTCTATCCTTCGGCGAGGAGAAACCGATGCGCACGCGGTGATAGACCTTCTCGCCACGCGCGGCCTTGAACTCGTCCTCGTCATCGACAAGCACGCCATCGCGGAAGGCGGCATTCTTGAAGGTGCCGGACAGCCAGGGTTCCGGCAGTTTCAGCCACAGGAAGGGCGCATGCGGGTGGGATTCGAAATCGAATCCCCGCATGACCTCACGGGCGAGGCCCACGCGGGCCGATAGCTCCACGACACTTGCATTGCGGATCTCGTGCGCCTTACCGCTCTGGACGAGCCGCGCACAGGTTTCGGCCAGAATGAAGGGCAGGCCGCCCGTGACCATCTTGTGCGTGACCTTGATGCGCTGGGCGAAATGTGGCGGGCAGGCGACCCAGCCGCCACGCACGCCGGCAGCAACCGATTTCGACAGGCCGTTGACCAGGAAGGTGCGATCGGGCGCGATTGCGGCAAGCAGCGGCGTAGCGTCATTCGCCATGCCGCCATAGAGATCGTCCTCGATGATCCACACGCCATGCCGTCTGGCGATATCCGCAATGGCGACGCGCCGCTCATAGGGCATGATGGCAAGGGTCGGATTGTGGACCGTCGGCATCAGGAAGATCAGCTTCGGATGCTGCTGCTGGCAGAGCCGCTCGAAATCCTCGGGAATGACGCCGTTCTCATCCGACTCGACCGTCAGCGTGCGCCGCCCGAGCAGGCGGACGCTGCGGCTGACCTGCGTATAGGTGAGGTTTTCGAAAACGATCTTGTCACCGGGTGCAGATACGGCGGCGATGACGGCAATTGCCGCCGCATGCGCGCCGAGCGTCGGAACGACATTTTCGACCTCCGGCGACCAGTCGTTGCGCGCCAGCCAGAGACGACCTGCCTCGAACCAGTTCCGCGGGAAGCTGCGTGAATAGGAGGAGATTTCCGCCAGATGCTGCTCGCCGATCTCGGCCATGATGCCGGCGATCACCTTGCCCTGACCAAGATCGGGGGCGGCGGTCGTGTCGAAGCGGAGCTTGTTTGCCGGGGCGTCTGCAATGCGGGTGCCGCTCAGCGAAAGGGTAAGGGGATCCGTCTGTTCGCTCGGGGGCGTATCGGCACGATCGAGTACATAGGTGCCGCGGCCGACTTCACCGGCGACGAGGCCACGCTCATGAACCAGCGCATAGGCGCGGCCGATTGTTCCGATTGTCACCCCGATGTCATAAGCGAGATTTCGCTGCGGCGGCAGCTTGGCTCCCGCCGGCAAAGCGCCGGAAGCAATGGCGGATTCGATATTGTCCGCAAGCCGCATATAGACTGGGCCGGAGCCCTGCGAGAGATCTGGGAGCCAATTTGTCATGGTGACAATGAATAGATTGTCACCCTCTTGCTGTCAATACTATGTGACAATCACTAGAGCGGAAACAACAGGAGCCAAGGATGTCCGTTGTACCTCAAATGAAGAACCAGATTGTATCGATTGTCTCTATCGATAGCCCACACGAAATTGTCCTCCCGAGGCAGGCGCCGGCCACGACTCGGCTCGGCCGCCTGTGGGCAGTCTTCGTTCTGTGGCAACAGAAGCGGGAGGGGCGCCTGGCGTTGCGCGGACTGACAGCGGATCAACTCAAGGATATCGGCCTGTCGCGGTCCGATGCCGCACGCGAAGTCAGCAAATCGTTTTTCTGGGATTAAGCCAAAGCTTAGCTGCAGGCGCGATTGCCGCCCGACCAGCGGGTGACATCGGCAGCGATGCGGCCGGCGACCGGCTCGGACATCATGGGGCCGAACGCCTGCATCTTGGCCGGATTGCCTTCGGCCTGCACGACGAGCAGCGGCCGGCTTTCAGGGCTGCCCTTGTGCACGACGAGAATGCGCGGACGACCGGAGAAGGAATTGAGTTCCGGTGCGAGCTTGTAGGCCGCAAAAGCCGCATCGCCCGACTTGAACCAGCAACCATTGGCGCCGAGCGCCACACGCTCCATCGTCGACAACGCACTGCGGTCCGGTCCCTTTGCAGGCGTCGAGGACTGGCAGGCAGCAACGAGTGCGGCAAGGCCGGCAAAGGCAGCAGCGTTAGCGATGGCTGCGAAAAGGCGAGGGTGCATCTATCTTGCTCTTCGGCCAGAATTCAGGCGGCGATGACGTCGAGCGCCGAGGCGAAGAGGCCGCGGCCATCCGAACCGCCATGAGCGGCTTCGATGAGATTTTCCGGATGCGGCATCATGCCGAGCACATTGCCCTTGGCGTTCATAACGCCGGCAATGTCGTTGACCGAACCATTGGGATTGGTGCCTTCGGCATAGCGGAAAACGACCTGGCCGTTGCCTTCGATGGCAGCGAGAGTTTCCGTGTCGGCAAAATAGTTGCCGTCGTGATGGGCGACCGGGCAGCGGATGATCTGGCCCTTTTCATAGGCGCGGGAAAAATCCGTCTCGGCGTTGACGACTTCGAGCTTGATCTCGCGGCAGACGAATTTCAGGGAGGCGTTGCGCATCAGCGCGCCCGGCAGAAGGCCGGCCTCGACCAGAATCTGGAAACCGTTGCAGACGCCGAGCACCTTCACGCCTTTGTTCGCCTTCTCGATGATCGCCTGCATGACCGGCATGCGAGCAGCGATCGCTCCGCAGCGCAGGTAATCGCCATAGGAGAAGCCGCCGGGAATGACGATCAGGTCGACATCAGGGATTTCCGTTTCCGTCTGCCAGATCGTCACCGGCTGCTGACCGGAAATCTTGGTGAGAGCGGCGATCATGTCCCGATCGCGGTTGAGGCCCGGAAGTTGAACGACGGCTGATTTCATAAGGTCCCCGCGTTTGGCGAAAGATATTGAACTGGAACGCTTTCGGCGAGCCATACTCCATTGTCTGAGACAAAGAAAGAATGCCCCTCTGAAAACATGCGTGCTGCGTCTACACGCAGGATAATAGTGTCGCCCTTGCGGCGTGTTGCGACGATCTTGGCCGTATCGACATCCGCCGAGAGATGGACGTGGCGCCGTTCCATCTTCTTCAGGCCTTCGCGCTCGATCAGGGGCCAGTTCACGCGTGACGTACCGTGAAAAAGAATTGCAGGCGGCTGGACCGCCTTCAACGCAAGATCGATTTCGACGCTGTGGCCCTGGTTGGCGCGAATTCTGTTATCGACGAGTGCAAAGCGCTTCTTCGGGTTGTTCTCGATGATCCCGATAATATCGGCACGGGAGATGTCGTATTTCGACGTCACCGCCTTTTCGAATGCATCGAAGGATACCCAGCCCTCGGCATCAAGCGTCAGGCCTGCGGCTTCCGGCCCATGGCGCAAAACATAGCTCATGAATTTCGAGACTTCCGTCTCCAGCTTTGCTTCCATGACGCTTCATCCTGAAGGCCCGCCGCGTGGCGGGCCTATGATCGTCAGTCGATCGCGATCGCGTAGTTCTCGATGACCGTGTTTGCGAGGAGTTTCTCGCACATGGCCTTGAGGTCGGCTTCGGCCTTGGCCTTGTCGGTGCCTTCGAGCTCCAGGTCGAAGACCTTGCCCTGGCGGACATGACCGACGCCGCCGAAGCCGAGGGCGCCGAGCGCGCCTTCGATGGCTTTGCCCTGAGGATCGAGAACGCCGTTTTTCAGCGTGACAGTGACGCGAGCCTTGATCACTTGTTTTCCCTGCTTTTACTTGACCAGAACGGGGCCAGTGCCGCGCACGGGCTCGTTTTCATTGATGATACCGAGACGGCGCGCAACTTCGGAATAGGCTTCCAGCAGACCGCCCATATCGCGGCGGAAGAGGTCCTTGTCCATCTTCTTGTGGGTCTCGATATCCCAGAGGCGGCAGCTGTCCGGCGAGATTTCGTCAGCCAGGATGATGCGCATCATGTCGCCTTCGAAAAGGCGGCCGCATTCGATCTTGAAATCGACGAGCTGGATGCCGACGCCGAGGAAGAGGCCGGTCATGAAGTCGTTGACGCGAATGGCAAGCGCCATGATGTCGTCGAGCTCAGCCGGATTGGCCCAGCCGAAGGCGGTGATGTGCTCTTCGGAGACCATCGGATCTTCGAGCGCATCGGACTTGTAGTAGAATTCGATGATCGAGCGCGGCAGGACCACGCCTTCCTCGATGCCGAGGCGCTTGGCGAGCGAGCCGGCGGCGACATTGCGCACGACGATCTCAAGCGGGATCATCTCCACTTCCTTGATCAGCTGCTCGCGCATGTTGAGCCGGCGGATGAAGTGGGTGGGAATACCAATCTTGTTCAGATGGCTGAAGATATATTCAGAAATACGGTTGTTGAGGACGCCTTTGCCATCAATGACTTCGTGTTTCTTCTTGTTGAAAGCAGTGGCATCGTCCTTGAAGAACTGGATCAGCGTGCCTGGTTCAGGCCCTTCATACAGAATCTTTGCCTTGCCCTCGTAGATACGGCGGCGACGGTTCATTGTGGTTATTCTCTAGCTGTTGGCGCTCTTGGGATAGCGCGCGTGGATCGATCTCGTGGCGTCCCCTTAAAGGAAAAGAGAGAGTTTCACAATCCGCCTATCACTCCTTCCCCGGTTTCCGGCCTTGGGCGGGAAAACCGCAATGAGAATCGAAATCTTGCCAAGGAAAGATTACCGCCTTTTTCTTTACGGTGGAATGAAGGCAAAATCTCGGAGGGGTTATACAGGTCTTTATCCGGAGGCTGCTTTGGAGATGGGCCGGCCCACGGAATGGCGGAGATCCTTCTGCAGTGCGCGAGCCTCACCCTCCGGTTGCCGCCAGCTTTCGCCACGGATGAAAGCCGGGAACTGTAGGCCGGACATCGGCCGGGCGAGCGCATAGCCCTGCAGCATGTCGCAGCCGAGCTCCTGCAGGATGCGGACGTGATCGGCGGTCTCGACACCTTCTGCGGTGACGAGAATATTCAGCGAGCGGCCGATCTCGATGATGGAACGCACGAGCTTGCGCTGCTCGGCCGATTGCGGCAGGTGCCTGATCAGCTCGCGATCGATCTTCAGTGTTTTCGGGCTCAGCCGCAGCAAGCTGACGATCGAGGCATGACCGGTGCCGAAATCATCGACCTCAATGTCGATGCCGAGCTTCTTCAGCTTTTTGAGATTGGCGGTGACCGCCTCGTCGCAATCGTCAAGCGAGATCGATTCTAGCAGTTCGAATGAGACCGTGCCGGGCTCGATCTTCAGCGAGCGCAGCTTCTTGCCAAGCTGCGGATCGGAGAGTCTCCGGCCGGAGACATTGACGGAGATGCGGGGAATGGTGAGGCCTTCGCGGATCCAGGCTTTCCGGTCGGCGATCGCCTGTTCGAGGATCAGCGCATCGATGGTCGAGACGACGTCGAGATCCTCGGCAATGTCGAGGAAGCGATCCGGCGCCAGCAGTCCGTGTTCCGGATGCTGCCAGCGGGCCAGCGTCTCGATGCCGGCGATATCGAGCGTGCGGGCATCGAACTGCGGCTGATAGAAGGGCACGAATTCGTTGCGCTCCAGGCCGATCAGGATTTCATCGGCAAGGCGCTTGGCCGTCAGGATCGTACGGCGTGCAGCATTGGAGAAGAATTCGTGGCGGTTGCGGCCGGAGCCCTTGGCCCGGTAGAGCGCGATATCAGCATTGAGCAGGAGCTGCTTTTCGTCGAGCTTGGGGCCGCTATCGATGGCGATGCCGATGCTGGCGCCGAAGCGGCAATCATGCCCCTCGTATTTGATGGGTTTGCGCAGCTCGCGGATGATGCGCTCGGCGACGGTGGCAATCTTCTTCGAGGGAGTGTCGACGATGCAGAGAACGACGAATTCATCGCCGCCGATGCGCGCGACGAAATCGGTGCCGCGAATGGAATCGCGCAGCACCCGGGCAGCATGTTTGAGCATATAATCGCCGGCGCGGTGGCCGAGCGTATCGTTGATCTGCTTGAAGCGGTCGAGATCGATATGAAGGATGGCAAGCGCCAGACCTTCCTCGCGACAATGGGCGGAGAGTTCCTCCAGCATCTTGTCGAGATAGCGACGGTTCGGCAGGCCGGTCAGATAATCATGGAACGCCAGATGCTCGATGCTTTCCTTGGCGGCTTCGAGTTCGCGGTTGCGTGCTTCTGCAAGATCCTTGGCGCGCCGCAACTCGTTGCGCAGCGCCACTTCCTCCGTCACGTCCCAATTGGCGCCGATCAGCTTGCGGCAGCCATTGCCGTCGACGAAGAAGGCCGAGCGGGCACGGATGATGCGCTCGGCGCCATCGCCTCTGATGATACGAAATTCCTGATGAAAGCCGGTCTCGTTGTTGACGTTGCTTTCGACGGTTTCGTTGACGCGATCGCGATCATCAGGATGAACAGTGCTGAGCCAGGCATTGGCTGCCGAGAAACGATCGGCATCCTTCAGTCCGTAGATGGCAATAAGGCGGTCGTCCCATTCGACGGTCCCGTGATCGATATCGGCTTCGAAAACGCCGATATCGCTGATCTGCAAAGCGAGGTCGAGGCGGCGGGAGAGCTGCGCGAGCATCTCCTCGGTTTCCTTGCGCGCGGTAATGTCCGTGTCCGTGCCGACGACGCGCTGAGCAGCGCCGTTCTCATCCCACTCGACGGGTGCGCCGCGGCATTCGATCCAGACCCAGTGGCCGTCCTTGTGGCGCTCTCGATACTGGAAGACATGATAGTCGGGGTCGCCAGCATTCTGGCGCTCGATGGCGTTGACGACGAAATCGCGATCATCGGGATGAACGAGCTGCAGCCAGGCCTCGTAGTCGCCGTCGGCCTCCTCATCCGGCGCCATGCCGCGTATGCTCTTCCAGGTCTGCGAGTAATATTTCTTGTCGAGGCGGTAATTGTGGTCCCAGACACCGAGCCCGGAGCCAACGAGCGCATAATTCCATCGGCTTTCGCGCTCCGCAATGTCGGAATCGTCGGTGTAGCTTGCGAACCCATCGGCCGCCGGCTCGTCGCAACTGACATTGGCGGCTTTTGGCGGGTGGGTTTGCTTCACGGGCGCTCTCGCTTTTCTGGCGTCAGCGCAGTCTGCGGTCTTTCCATTAAGAAATGCTTAGAAAGCGATCGCTTAATTCACTGGAAATGCCGGATTTTTTGGCTTTCTCAGCCGGGCAAGCGGCTGAGAAACTGGGCAAAGACCATCGTGCCTTCCGGCCAGGGGCCGTGGCCGGATTCCGAGTTAATGTGACCGGACTCGCCCGCATCCACAAGGAAAGAACCCCAGCTGTTAGCGATGTCATCAGCATGCTCATAGGTGCCGAAGGGATCGTTGCGGCTGGCGACCGTAATCGAGGGGAAAGGTAACGGATCGCGCGGGTAGGGGCCGAAGGTCATGAGATGCTTCGGGCGGATATCCGGATTGGCAACATCGGGCGGCGCGACGAAGAAGGCGCCGGCTACGCGCTTTTGAAACAGCGGAATTGCGTGGATCACCGATGGCACCCCGAGGGAATGAGCGATGAGCACCACGGGGCGTGTTGAGGCATTCACCGCTTCGGCGATGCGCGCGGTCCAGTCCTCGCGCACGGGCTTGGACCATTCCGCCTGCTCGACTCGGCGCGCGGTGCTGAGTTTTGCTTCCCAGCGGCTCTGCCAATGGTCGGGGCCGGAATTGGTATAGCCGGGAATGATGAGGATATCTGCGTCTGAAGCTTTCATGGTGCCGCCGATGTGAGAAAGCTTAACCGCGATGTCAAGGGAAAGAGCGACTTAGCTCAAAAAATTTGCTAACGTGGCTTTATGCCGGTTGCGTTCTCGTGTCGGCCCTTGTTGCCGACACATTCGCCTCCGGTTCATCTTGGCTGAGGAGGAGAAAGCCATGACGACATTTCATGTCATGACGGGTGCTGGCGAGAGCTTCGCACGGCCCGTGGTCAACAGGATCAGCGTAGCCGACGTCTTCGACGCGCTCAGGCTGGGTTTCGAGGATTTCCGCGAGAAGCCTTCGCATTACGTTTTCCTGTGTCTCATGTATCCGATCGCCGGTATCTTCCTGACGATGCTGAGCTCGGGCGCCAATCTCGCACCGATGATCTTTCCGCTGATGTCGGGCTTTGTGCTGATCGGCCCGATAGCCGCGATCGGCCTCTACGAAATCAGCCGCCGGCGCGAGGCCGGACTCGATTCCTCCTGGAAACATGCACTCGATGTCCGCCATTCGCCGGCTTTGCCGTCGATCATCGCCGTCGGCCTCCTGCTGTTCGGGATCTTCACCGTCTGGCTGGTCACGGCGCAAACCATCTATGCAGGCCTTCTTGGTGAGGTCTTCCCGCGCTCCATGTCGCTCTTCCTGCAGCAAGTGTTCGGTACGCCGGAAGGCATGCAGCTCATCCTGTGGGGTAATCTAGTCGGCCTCGGCTTTGCGTTCGTCGTACTGGCGATCACCGTCGTGACCTTCCCGATGCTGCTCGACAGGGACTGCGGGGCGGTGGCCGCGATGGTCGCCTCGATCCGGGCAACCTTCGTCAATCCGATACCGGTATTGCTCTGGGGCCTGATCGTTGCCGCGTCGCTCGTCATCGGCACAATCCCGCTCTTTGTCGGCCTCGCACTCGTCATCCCAATCCTCGGCCATGCGACCTGGCATCTTTACCGGAAGCTGATCGCCCGCGAAGCCATGTAATGGCAACATCCCGGGGTGTCGCGAATTTGCGCGATGCCCCGGAATTTCAACAGAGCCCGGAACCTCGGAACCTTGCTCGGAGTTTGTCTTGTGCCGACTTCGAAGGAGGATTTCAAGGTGACCATACGCCATGTGTTTGCCCACTTCGCAACCAAGATATCGGAGTGGGCGGGCAAGCCGGTGACCTTCATTCTGGCGCTTATCGCCGTCATTATCTGGGCTGCTCTCGGCCCCGTCTTCGACTACTCGGAAACCTGGCAGCTGGTGATCAACACCGGTACGACGATCATCACCTTCCTGATGGTCTTCGTGCTGCAGAATGCGCAGACACGCGATACGCGGGCCATCCAGGCAAAGCTCAACGAAATCATCCTGACGAGCCATGCCGAGAACCGCTTCATCGGCATCGAAAATCTCGACGAAGAAGACCTCAAGCACCTCGACTTGCTGGTGGCCAAGGCGGCTAAGGGCCGGGGTGAGACAGAGGTTTGTGAGATATCGGATGAGCCGGGCGATGCATCGATCGGCAAGCCGGAGAAAAAGAAGCGCGCTGCGCCGGCGACTACGTCCCGGAAGCGAAAATGAAAACGGCGCCTCACGGGCGCCGTCTCATGACCTGTCTTGTGCCGATCAAGCTTCGCCGAAGACGCGGCGGAAGATCGTGTCGACATGCTTGGTGTGATAACCGAGATCGAATTTCTCGCGGAGATCCGCCTCGGAGAGTGCAGCGCGCACCTCGGCATCGGCCAGCAGTTCTTCGAGGAAATCCTTGCCCTGTTCCCAGACCTTCATGGCGTTGCGCTGCACGAGGCGATAGGCATCCTCGCGGGAGGTGCCGGCCTGCGTCAGCGCCAGGAGAACGCGCTGCGAATGGACAAGGCCGCGGAACTTGTCGAGGTTCTTCATCATGTTCTCGGGATAGACCACGAGCTTTTCGATGACGCCGGCGAGACGGTTCAGCGCGAAGTCGAGGGTAACAGTGGTATCCGGGCCGATGGCGCGCTCGACGCTCGAATGGCTGATGTCGCGCTCATGCCAGAGCGCCACGTTTTCCATCGCGGGTACGACCGACATGCGCACGAGACGCGCAAGGCCGGTCAGGTTTTCAGTCAAGACCGGGTTGCGCTTGTGCGGCATGGCCGAAGAGCCCTTCTGGCCCGGCGAGAAGAATTCTTCCGCCTCCAGCACTTCGGTGCGCTGCATGTGGCGTATTTCGATCGCGACGTTTTCGATCGACGAGCCGATGACACCGAGGGTGGCGAAGAACATGGCATGGCGGTCACGCGGGATGACCTGCGTGGAAACGGGTTCCGGAACGAGGCCGAGTGCTGCGCAGACATGCTCTTCGACAACAGGGTCGATATTGGCGAAGGTGCCGACAGCGCCGGAGATGGCGCCTGTCGCGATTTCAGCGCGGGCGGCAACGAGGCGGGCGCGGTTGCGGCTCATCTCGGCATAGAAGCGGGCGAAGGTCAGGCCCATCGTCGTCGGCTCGGCATGGATGCCGTGGCTGCGGCCGATGCGGATCGTATCCTTGTGTTCGAAGGCGCGCGTCTTCAGCGCTGTCAGAACACGGTCCATGTCGGCGAGCAGGATATCGGCAGCGCGCACGAGCTGGATGTTGAACGTGGTGTCGAGCACGTCGGAGGAGGTCATGCCCTGATGGACGAAGCGGGCGTCGGGGCCGACGATTTCTGCAAGATGCGTCAGGAAGGCGATGACGTCATGTTTGGTGACGGCCTCGATCTCATCGATGCGGGCAACGTCGAAAGTCGCCTTGCCGCCCTTTTCCCAGATGGTGGCGGCTGCCGACTTCGGGATCACTCCGAGGTCTGCCAGCGCGTCGCAGGCATGGGCCTCGATCTCGAACCAGATGCGGAACTTGGTTTCGGGAGACCAGATGGCGACCATATCGGGCCGGGAATAACGAGGGATCATGGACGAGCGCCTTCATTTCGTGACAGTAGCTGCGGCCCCTGTAGCAAAGACGGCCGGCAATCTCAACGCATGCGTTTGGCAAGAGCCAGGCTAGTGACAAAAAGACAGACCAGTCCGAGGGGCAAAAACAGCCCCAGGCCAAGGACAAGGAACTGATAAACGGCGCTGGCGCCGGTAAAGACAAACTGGAACATCCAGATGACCGAGCCGAACGGCGAATGCCAGCGGGAATAGAAAATCCGGTAGTCCATGGCGAAGAGAAAGGCCGTCATCAGGACCGTGCCCATCGTCAGCACCAGGAAGAATGCGGCAAAACGCGCCTCCGCCTGATGGCCGAGCGCAAGATAACGCCCGGCAAGCAAGTTAAAGGGCCAGGAGAGCAACCCGCCGCCGAAATAGAGGATGGAGAGATCGAGCACGTGGCTCGTCTCCATACCATTGCGCAGATAGAGACCCGCCATGGCGGAGATCAGCATCTGGACGCCCCAGAGCGGGGCGCCGATGAAAAGTTCTGATAAGGACGGCCATGCCGCCCGCAGACGGTTCATTCTCAGGGGTGAACCGGAACGGCGATCCAGCGGCCGTTGCGGCCGTCAGGAGAGGCGCTCAGCGCCAGGATGAGGGCGATATGGACAGGCTTGCCCGATTCCGGCTGATAGACGAGGGCGCCGCCCATGCGATATTCCACAGTACAGCCGCGATCTGCCGGCAGCGACTTGTCCTCATGCACCAGCTGGCGGTTCGGTGCACCGTCCTTCTCGATGAGCTGCAGGGTGAAGCCGATGACGCGGTTGACGTCCTTGCAGCTTTCCGGCTTGGCGACTTCGGCATCGCCGAGCAGCAGCGAATAGGCGCCCCGCGGCGGGCCGTCACTTGCGATTGTCGTGTAACGGATCGTCTTCATCGGCGAGCCGAGTTCGGTCGGCGGGTTGAAGGCGGCGATCAGGCCGGGATTGGTCAGAAGGTTGTACTTGTCCATCTGCTGGCGGGCTGCCGTCAGATTCTGGCGGCGTGCCTTGGACAGATCGGCATCCTTGTCGGTCAGTTCCAGATGAAAGGGCGTGCCCTCGAGATCAGCACCCGTTTCGGTATTGATGAAATAGGTCTCCGAATAGGGGATCTTGCCATCCTTCATGCCGAATTCCTGGAAGGCAAAGACCTTGCCGTCGGCGGAGAAGCCGACAGGCTGCATATTGGCGATATCGCCAGCAGAGGCCATGGCCGCCATGCCGGTCAGCAAGACGGCGAAAAACCCGCCCATGAACATGCGCTTCGTCATCAGCGAGCTCCCTCAGCCGCGTTGCGAAGGGCGGTAATGGCCTGGCGATAGGTCTCGACCGAGCCGCCCTTGAAAATTGCCGATCCGGCGACGAGCACATTGCCGCCGGCCTTTGCCACGGCAGGCGCGGTATCGACCGTCACACCGCCGTCCACCTCAAGCTCGATCGGGCGATCACCGATGAGTGACTTCGCCGCTGCGATCTTGTCTGCCATTGCCGGAATGAATTTCTGGCCGCCGAAACCGGGGTTGACGGACATAATGAGAATGAGGTCGACATCGTCAAGCACGTTCTCGACCACCGAAAGCGGCGTTGCCGGATTGAGGGTGACGCCGACCTTCTTGCCGAGATGGCGGATCGTCTGCAGCGAGCGGTGCAGGTGCGGTCCGGCCTCTGCGTGCACGGTTATGCGATCACAGCCGGCCTTTGCGAAAGCCTCCAGATAGGGATCGGCCGGCGAGATCATCAGATGGCAATCGAAGGTCGCATCCGTATAGGAGCGCAGCGACTTGATGACATCGGGGCCGAAGGAGATGTTCGGCACGAAATGGCCGTCCATGACGTCGAGATGGATCCAGTCGGCGCCGGCCGCAGTGACGTTGCGTACTTCCTCGCCGAGTTTTGCAAAATCTGCCGCCAGGATCGATGGGGCGATGCGGATGGGCAGTGTCGTCATGATCTCGGTCTCCTCTCAACCGGAAGCGGCGAGCGCCTCACGGCAAATTTCAATAGGTCAATCTGTCCCATCGGCCGGCGGGACGAAAGTGTCGCCGCGCCATTCGAGAAGACGATAGGGATTTTGCGACAGTTCGTGGGCCGGCGTGAAGATGACCGGGCCGATCGGCGTATTGAACTGCGTTCCGATCAGTTTTTCGGCCACCGGCTTGCCTTCGGCCACCGCTGCCTGGACGGCCTGATCGGCAATCAGCGCGGCTGCGGCTGCCGGCAGAACATAACCTTCCGGTTCGGTTCCGGCTGCGCGCAAGGCCTCGACGGTCGCAGCCGCATCAGGCAGAAGCGCATATTCGGGAATGGCAACGGCGCCTACGCCATCAGCCAGCGCCAGCGGCTGGTTTGCAGCCCGCATCGCGTCGCCGCTCAGAATATCGAGCGGGATATTTTCAGCCTTGGCGTCCCGGGCGATGATGGCGACATCGTTCCTGTCACCGCCGATGAAGACCTTGGTGGCGCCGGCCCGCTTCAGGCGGCGCACGAGGCCGATCTGTTGTTCCTGTCCCGGCCGGTAGGTGTCGGTGAAAACAGGCTTCAGGCCATTTTCTTCCAGTGCGTTGCGCACGGCTTCCGTCAGTTCGCGGCCATGGATCGTGCCGTCCTCGATGAGGGCGATCGGAGACGCCGTCCATTGCTGCAGGATGATCTGGATGACCCTGGCGGCTTCATCACTATCCTGCGGACCGAGGCGGAAGAGGGGCCAGCCGTTCTTCAGCGAATCCTCCATCAGGATGCGCGAGCGTACCGACACGGTGATGACGGGAATATTGGCGTCCTTCAGCTTCGGCAGGGCGCCTTCCAGCGTCTCGCTGCAGAGGAAGCCGATGGCGATCTGGACTTTTGCAGCGATCAGCGCATCGGCGATCGCCTGGCCGCTATTGTCCTGGCAGGTCTCATTGACAGGAACGACCGTATTGCCCGCCCGCTGGATCTCAAAATTCGCGCCGGCGGAAATCTGTGCGCCGAGCGAGGCGAAAGTGCCCTCTTGCGGCGCCACGACGCCGATCGTCACGCCGGCCGCGCGGCCTTCGGCCGTCAACGCCATGAGCGACAGAAGGGCGGCTATGACACGCAGGGTCATCATGAAAGGTGCAGGTCTCTCGTCTTGTCCATGCCCTTTTATCCGCACGGCGGCAATCGTCAAAGAAAAACAAGCGTGTTCTGCAGCTTTTAGAGGGTGCCATTGTAGAAAAGGTAACCGATGCCCGCCATATTGGTGAAATAATAAAAACAAGACACTGATTGTGGAGAAGCATGTGTTGAACAGGCAGCATATCGATCCCGGCCTCTATCGCGATGCCATGAGCCGCTATGCCGGCCATGTGCAGCTCGTGACGACGGCGCTCGGTGAAGCCCGCCGTGGCGTCACCATCACGGCTGCCTGCTCGGTGTCCGACAATCCGGCTTCCGTTCTCGTCTGCCTCAGCAACACCAATGCGAAGAACGAGATCTTCTGGCGAAGCGGCATCTTCGCGCTGAACTCGCTCGGCGCCCATCATCAGGGCGTTGCCGATGCCTTTTCAGGCCGCACGCATCTGGAAAACGGAGATCGTTTCTTGAGCGCCCGCTTCGAAACGCTGGCAACGGGCGCGCCCGTGCTTGCCGATGCGCTTGCCGTCTTCGACTGCCGGGTGACCGACATCAAGGAAATGCCGACCCATAACGTCATCTTCGGCGAAGTCGCTGCCGTTCGCTTCACCGAGATCCACCCGGCGCTTCTTTATTTGAACCGCGGTTATCACACGATATAGGCTCGGCTGCGCAGGAAAGAGGACAGGCCATGGACAATGCCGGCATCGATGAAATGTTTCAGTCGCTTGGGCCTGTCACCATCAAGCGCATGTTCGGCGGCAAGGGCATCTACCATCTCGGCCGCATCCTGGCGCTCGAGGTGCGCGACGAAATCCTGCTGAAGGCCGATGAAGAGAGCGCACCGGAATTTGCCGCGGCGGGCGCCAGCCAATGGTTCTACGAGGGCAAGAAGGGAACTCCGGTGAAGATGCCCTATTGGAGCATCCCCGACGAGGCCTATGACGATCCCGATGTCATGGCGCGCTGGGTGCGGCTTGCCTATGAAGCGGCGCTGCGGGCTGAATGATCAGCGCAACTCGCCAGCTGGAAGAGCTGATATCGCGACCCTGGTGAAAGCCGACAGCGGCTCAGGCAGGTCGGCAAGGCCAAACCAGCCGAAATCCGAGAGCTTGTCGGGTTCGGTGAGCTGCGGCTCGCCCGCCACATCGCGGGCGATATAGAGAAGGGAAATCCAGTGCTGGCGGTCGGCCTCGATGATCTGTTCGGTCAAGCCGATCCGCTCGACGCGGCCGATGGTCAGTCCCGTTTCTTCTTCCGCCTCGCGACGCGCGGCTTCCTCAGCCGGCTCCATATGGTCGACCTTACCGCCGACGATATTCCAGTAGCCGGCTTCAGGCGGACGCACGCGTTTGTAGAGGAGGATTTTGCCGTCGCGCAAAATCACCAGGCCTACACCGAAGCCTGGGAAATCGATGCCGGGCTTGCCCATCGGGCAATCAGACCTTGGCGTTGCCAGCGATCAGCATGAAAGCGGGGATATCGTCACCGAATCCGACCGGCGTCGGGCCGTCGTCATGGTCGCGATGGCGGCGGCGCTCGCGATTGTCATCATTCGCCGGATATTGCCGACCGTTGCGCGCGTTGTTCTGTGGCTTCGGTTCTGCTTTGCGCTCGTTCTTCACGGTTTCGGCCCTTGCTGGTCTTGCTGGTGCTGCTTCCACGACTTCAACGCCATTATCTTCGGCGTTGATATCAGATTTATGACTCGCAGACCGGCGGTCACGGCCACGATCCTTATCCCGCTCGCGAGTCTTTGCGCGGCGGGGAGAGCGATCGCTGTCGCGGCTTTCTTCGGCCGGGGGCAGAGAGGAGAGATCGCCGCTCTGCCATTCGACCTTTTCGCCGATCAGCTTTTCGATCGCGTCGGCATGTTTCTGGTCGCGGCGGGTGACGATGGTGAAGGAAGCACCGGAGCGACCGGCGCGGCCGGTGCGGCCGATACGGTGAACGTAGTCTTCCGAATGGATCGGCACGTCGAAATTGAAGACGTGACTGACATCGGGAATATCGAGGCCGCGGGCTGCGACGTCGGAGGCGACGAGCAACTGGATGTTGCCGTCCTTGAAGTTGGCAAGCATGGCCATGCGCGAGCGCTGGTCCATGTCGCCGTGCAGGGCGCCGACCGAGAAGCCGTGACGCTCCAGCGAACGGAAGAGATCGGCGACATCCTTCTTGCGGTTGCAGAAGATGATCGCGTTCTTCAGATCGGTCTGAGCGCGGATGAGGTCACGCAATGTGGCGCGCTTCTCGTAATCCTTGTCGTGAGAGGCGACGAAACGCTGCGTGATGGTGACCGACGCCGAGGCCGGCTTGGAGACTTCGATCCGCTCCGGGTTCTGCAGGAAGCGATCCGCGAGCTTCTGGATCTCCGGCGGCATGGTGGCCGAGAAGAACAGCGTCTGGCGGGTGAAGGGGATCAGCTTGGCAATGCGCTCGATATCGGGGATGAAGCCCATGTCGAGCATGCGGTCGGCTTCGTCGATGACGAGGATTTCGACGCCGCTCATCAGCAGCTTGCCGCGCTCGAAATGGTCGAGAAGGCGGCCGGGGGTGCAGATCAGAACATCTGCGCCGCGCTCGAGCTTGCGATCCTGATCTTCAAAGGAAACGCCGCCGATGAGGAGGGCGACGTTGAGGCGGTGGTTCTTGCCGTATTTTTCAAAATTCTCGGCAACCTGGGCGGCCAGTTCGCGGGTCGGTTCCAGGATCAGCGTGCGGGGCATGCGGGCGCGGGCGCGGCCCTTTTCCAGAAGCGACAGCATAGGAAGAACGAAGGATGCCGTCTTGCCGGTGCCGGTCTGTGCGATGCCGCAGATATCTCGGCGCTCAAGCGCGAAGGGAATTGCCCCGGCCTGAATGGGAGTGGGGATGGTGTAGCCCGCATCAGTAACAGCGGAGAGCACTTTGGGGCTCAAACCAAGTTCAGCAAATGTCGTCAAAGGGAAAACTGTTTCCGTTCCGTTCGGCCGGTCTCTGGCGAGTCGGCAGGATTGCATGCCGCAATGGTGGGCGACATAGTCCTAAACGGCCGGCAAGTCAAGGAATAGCGGCTCCACCCCAGGAGCGAGGTGAAGCGTTCGTTACTGCGGTCCGGCTATTTTATATAAGTGGCAAGTTTAAGGCCGGCATTCATGAAATAGATCGGATCGACGGCATGTCCATCCTGACGCACCTCATAATGCAGGTGCGTACCGGTGGAGCGGCCGGTGCTGCCGGCCAGGCCAATGACATTGTTGCGATCGACCGTGTCGCCGACCTTGACCAGAATTTCCGACATATGGCCGTAGCGCGTCGAAATGCCATTGCCGTGATCGACCTCGACCATGTTGCCATAACCGCCGGTCCAGCCGGCGGCGGTCACCTTGCCGGGCGCGGTGGGGCGGATCCTTTCACCCGGCGAGAAACGGAAGTCGATGCCGGAATGCAGAGCAAGCCGGCCGAGGAAGGGATCGCGCCGGTTGCCGAAGGGGCTGGTGACTTCCTTGCCGATGGCCGGATTGCGGAAGGGCAGGGATTCGGCGGTGCTGCGCACCGTTTCCAGACGCGTCAGCGCGCCATCGAGCTGCACCAGCGAATTGTTGAAATCGTCGTTGCTTTCGGGCTCGACGTAAGGACCACCAACGGCGCTGTCCTCTTCTTCCTTGGCGGCGATCGTCTCAGCCGGAACGGCGATATGAAAGCGGTCGAGCACGCCTTCAATCGTATTGGCGGCGTTGCCGGCGTCGCTCGTCAGCTGGTCGATGCGGTTCTTCTGGTCCTGCTCGACGGTCTTCAGCGAGAGCGTGACCTTCGAAAAGATGCGGTCGGCGCGATCGCCGACGGTTTCTTCAGCGGGAACATAGGCAAGGGTGGAATTGTCGGGGGTTTCGGCGTCGGCCGGCTTGTTGTCGCCTGCCAGCATCTTTTCGATCGCCTGTGCGCCGCCGGTCAGCGAAGCGCGTTTGTCCTTGATCTCGGGCGCATAGGATTGCGCCGGCACATCCGCGGCAGACGCATTCTTGCCAGTCAGCCCAGAGCTTTCGGCGCGATCGAGCAGGTTATCGAGCTTGCCGTGGCGCGAGGTCAGCGCCATCTGCTGTTCCATCAGCTTGTCGACCTTGTCCTCGACCACCTGCTGATCGAGAAGCTGGCGAGAGGTGATGCGGTCGACCTGGGCGCGCAGCGCGGCGATGCGATCCTCATAGTCATGCTGCATGCGGGCCTGGCGGGCCATGGTCGCGCCGATCAGATCGTCGCGCAGCACGAGGTAGGAGGTGGCGAGCAGATAGCCGATGGAAAAGACGCCGACGAAGCAGAAGGCTAGCGCCGCCATCCATGGCTTTACCGTCATGTGACGCACCTTGTCGCCACTGGCAAGAATGAGGACGTGTTCCTGTGCCTTCTTGCCGAAGACCCGACTGTGATGTCCGTTCGTCACGAAGGGTCTCCCAAAGATTCGCTTTTAGCGCCCAGCCTCATTGGGAAATGATTACATACTTTTATGGTTAACAGTCGGTTTACACAGGCCTATTGGAGCTTGCCGCTCAACTCTGGCTGGTCGAGGTGAGCGCGCGGTAGAAGGAGGGGGTCAGGCCGGCTTCGGCGCGGGCCACATCGTTGAACGGCGCCTTCAGCGGACCGCGGAAATTGGCGCGCACCAGCTCCTGAAACGTCCTTGCAGGATCACGCTTTTCGCGGGCGCAGAGGAAGCGAAACCACTTGGCGCCGACGGCGACATGGCCCTTCTCGTCGTTGTAGATGACGTCGAGAACGGCAGCACTTTCGAGGTCGCCGGTCTCGCGCATCTTGGCCTGCAGCGCAGGTGTAACATCGAGGCCGCGCGCTTCGAGAATGAGCGGCACGACGGCAAGCCGGGCTGTGAGGTCGTTGCGGGTCGAATGCGCCGCCTGCCAGAGGCCGTCATGGGCGGGCAGATCACCATAATCGGCGCCGAGATCATTGAGCCGCTTGCGCACCATGCGGAAGTGCTTGGCCTCTTCGTAGGCCACCTGCATCCAGCCGTCGAAGAAGGAATTCGGTACATGCGCCGAGGCAAATCGGGCAACGATGTCGAGCGCGAGATCGACGGCATTGAGCTCGATATGGGCGATCGCGTGGAGCAGGGCGATGCGGCCATGAACGGTATGGAGCGATCGTTTTCCGACCTGTGTCGGCGGCACCAGCAGCGGCTTTTCCGGCCGGCCGGGACGCTCGGGCAAGGGAGCATCCAGCGGCGAGCGCAGCGAGATGCGCCGGGCGAACCATCTGGTAGCGCTTTCCTGCGCGAGCCCCGTCTTGCGATCGAGATCGGCGGAGCGGATCGCATCGATCGCGCCGCCGCGCAGCGAGGTGATGGTCGTCACGCAGCGAGGTTCCTGACGGCTGCCAGCACCGTTTCGGCATGACCGGCAACCTTCACCTTCTGCCAGATGGTGGCAATCGTGCCGTCCCTGCGGATCAGGAAGGTGGTGCGCTCGACGCCCATAAAGGTGCGGCCGTACATCTTCTTTTCCTTCCAGACACCGTAGGCCTGCAGCACGGTCTTCTCTTCGTCCGAGGCGAGTGCCACCGTCAGCTTGTGTTTCTTGATGAAGCGGTCGTGGCAGGTGGCCGAATCGGGCGACATTCCGACGACGGCGGCACCGGCGGCTGCAAACTCACCGGCAAGTGCCGTGAAATCCAGCGATTCGGTCGTGCAGCCCGTCGTGTCATCCTTGGGATAGAAGAACAGAACCACCGGCTTTCCATGGAAATCCGAGAGTGAAATGCGCCCGCCGCCATCGCGCGGGAGGCTGAAATCGGGAGCAGGAGAGCCAATACCGGGAGCGGACATTCTCAAAACTTTCTTTTGCCGGGTTTAGGAGGGATACTATATCAGACGGGTTATATAGTGGATGAAACGGCGTCCCGCCCAGAGCCGTTCAAATCAGATTCAGGAGTTTCCCAAGGCGCATGTCAGCCATCCGCGGCGAAAAAGTCACGTTTCGCAAGAAGGATATCGTCGCGTTGCACAACCTGCCTTCCGCGCAAGTGGAGGATCCTCTGATCGTGCATTGCCCGCCGCCGCGCTCGCGCATGCGTGGCACCGCAAAGGTCACCGGCGGCTTTTGCGTGGTGATCCTGTTCATCCTGGCGGCGATCGTCTTCACCATCGAAAGCGGGATTATCGACGCGCCGCTGTCGCAGCAGGCGCAGTCGGCGCTGAACAGCGCGCTGGGGCCGCGCTACCGCGCCGAGGTCGGCTCCACCGTCATCCGCTTCACCTCCGGCCTGCGGCTGGCGCTCGAAGCGCGCGACGTCAACATGATCGACCAGCAGAGCGGCCAGCATCTTTCCACCACATCCTCCATGCGCATGGCGCTCGATCCGCTGCAGCTCTTCCGCGGCCGCATCGCCGTATCATCGGTCGAAGCTGACGGCATTGCCCTTGATACGTCGCTGCTTCCATCAAGCGCTCCCATCAAGCTTGACGACCTGCGCGTCGATGCCATTCCAGCGGCAATGGAGACGATCTTCTCGCATCTCGACCTGTTCGAAAACTTCGTCGAGCGCGGCGCCACCGACTCCGTGCGCATCTCCGGCATCGATATCAAGCTCGCGGATACGGCAAATGGGCCGCTTTCGCTCGTCGTCGACAGTCTCGCCTTTGAACATGCCGGGCCGAACTCGCTGCAATTGAGCGGCCAGATTTCCATCAACGGCGAGGCGGCCGACCTCAATGTGATCACCGAACAGGCGGGCGGGCACGCATCCCGGCTCGTGGCCACATTGTCGCATGCCGACCTGACGCCCTTTACACTGAAGCGCAACGAACAGGGCGAGATCCGCCAGGGCCTCAATACCTTCGGCGATCTCACCATTTCCGCAGTCAGAGCTGCCGACGGCGTCAAGCCATCGCTCAATGCGGCTCTCAAATTCGATCCAGGCCTCATCTACGTCGACGGCGATTCTCAGGAGCTGACGGACGGGCAACTCAATCTGGCCTATGACTTCGACAAGCAGACGCTGGAGATCGCCAAATCGCAGCTGCATCTCGGCGCGACCATTCTGCCGATCAGCGGCGCACTGATCGACCTCGACAAGCTCGATCCGAATGCGGGCAAGGGGTTCGGCATCGACGCGCTGATCAGCGGCGGCACGGCCGCACCCAATTCCGGCGAGCAGCCGCTGTCCTTCGATCTGCAGGCGACCGGACGCTATCTCGTCGCCGGCCGCGAATTCCAGTTCACGAATATGGTGGCTTCCTCGCCGCTCGGCTCCCTCTATGGGGCGCTGCACATCCGGCTGAACGAGAAATCACCGGAGATCAGTTTTGCCGGCCAGTCGCAGCAGATGCAGACGACGGCGGTCAAGCAGCTCTGGCCTTTCTGGATGGCGTCCAAAGCGCGGGTCTGGGTGCTGGGAAACCTCTTCGGCGGCGTAGTGACCGATGCTTCCATTTCCGTCTACATTCCGCCAGGGCGTCTGGATGAGGCGGCAGGAGGACGGGGCCTGCGGCTCGACGAAAACCAGCTCCGCATCGCCTTCGACATCGACGGTACGCGCTTGAATGTCGCCGGCGAGATCCCGCCTGTGCGCGATACTGCGGCGCATTTCGACCTGACGGGCGGAAAGGCTACGATCTCACTCAAGAGCGGCACCTCCTATTTCCCATCCGGGCGTTCGGTGGCGGTGCAGCCGGGCACCTTCGTGATGCCATCAGTCTATGACAAGCCGCTGATGGCAGATGCTGACATTTCCGTTTCAGGCTCGGCGGATGCGGTGGGCGAGCTTCTGACCTACAAGCCGATCAAGGTGTTGCAGCGCGCAGGCTTTGTGCCCGACGACCTTAAGGGCACTATCGACGCCCATGTGCAGGCGCATTTCGGACTTCTGTCCTCGCAGAACCCGCCGCCTCCCGAATGGGAGGCGCAGATGAAGCTCACCGATGTCGCGCTTGCCAAGCCGTTCTCGGGGCGTGTCATCACCAATCTCGACGGCACACTCGATGCCGATCCGCAGCAGGTGAAGGTCAAGGGCAAGGCCGACATCGATGGCGTCTCCGCCGATATCGATATGCTGGAGCCCGTCGACAAATCTTCTGGCATCGAGCCGCAGCGCGTGATCACGGCAACGCTAAACGGCGATCAGCGCGACAGGCTGCTGCCCGGCCTGTCCGGCATCCTCGGCGGCAGCGTCAAGCTGGTACTGACGCGCCTCGACGAAGACCGGCAGGACGTGCAGCTCGATCTCGGCAAGGCATCGCTCGACCTCCCCTGGATCGGCTGGTCGAAGGGCACTGGTATTCCCGCCAATGCCGAATTCGAGGTTTCCGGCCCGCCCGATAATACGCAGGTCAAGAATTTCCGTCTGAAGGGGGATGGCTTCGGGGCGACCGGGGCGCTCACCATCGGCAAAAGCGGCCTGATATCGGCGGATTTCGATAGCGTGAAACTGTCTTCCCTCGATGATTTCGGGTTGTCGCTGAAGCGCAGCAAAGGCGGCTTCGATATTTCCGTATCCGGCGCCAGCGCCGATGCGCGACCGATCATCGCCCGGCTGAAATCGGATTCGGACAGCGATGGCGACGGCAGCGACAACAGCAGCGTGAGCGTGCGGGCGAAGCTGCAGAACATCATCGGCTTCAATGACGAGAAGATCGGTAATTTCCAAGCGCAGATCGCCATGAGTGGCAGCCGGCTGCAATCGCTGAATTTCTCCGGCATCACGGATAGCGGTGAGGCGGTCGTCAGTCAGATGCAGGGCGGCGGTGTCATCAACATTACCAGCGGCGATGCCGGCTCCGTCTCGCGCTTTGCCGATCTTTACCAGCATATGCAGGGCGGGCTTCTCAATCTGGCTATCCGTCTCAATGCGGGCGGCGGCTGGGATGGCTCGCTCGACGTGCGCCGCTTCTCGATCGTCAACGAGCAGCGCCTGCGCTCGATCGTTTCCACACCTGTCGGTTCAGACCAGCGCACGCTGAACGAAGCCGTCAAACGCGATATCGATACCTCCTCGCAGCGCTTCCAGCGCGGCTTTGCCCGTGTGGTTTCGCGCGGCGGGGCAATCTCCATCGAAAACGGCGTCCTGCGCGGCGACCAGATCGGCGCCACCTTCCAGGGCGTGGTGCGCAATGCGAAGGGCAACATGGACATGACCGGCACCTTCATGCCGGCCTATGGCCTCAACCGGCTGTTTGCCGAGCTGCCGCTGATCGGCGTCATCCTCGGCAATGGTTCAGACCGAGGCCTGATCGGCATCACCTTCAAGCTGACAGGCAAGTTCGATCAGCCGAACCTGCAGATCAACCCGCTCTCGGTGATCGCGCCCGGCGTCTTCCGCCAGATCTTCGAATTCCAGTAAATCGCTAGTTCCAGTAAATCGCTGGGGGTTATCGGTGCAGAACTCCATCCTGATCCGGCCTTATACGCCCGGGGATAGCGACGCGACGATCGAGATCTTCCTGCGCGCCATCCGCGAAGTCTCGTCGCGCGATTATTCGCCTGCGCAGATCAATGCCTGGGCGCAGGTGGAAGATCCCGCCAAGTGGGCCGAGCGCCGGATAAGCCGCCCGGCCTGGATAGCTGACATTGACGGCAAGCCGGTCGGCTTCTCCGATCTCATCGCCGATGGCTGCCTGGACATGATGTTCGTGCATCCCGAATTTCAGGGGCTCGGCGTGGCGAGCCGGCTGCTGGCGCGCGTCGAGCAGGAGACGCTGGCATCAGGCATGGAGCGGATCTACACGCATGCGAGCCTGACGGCGCGACCATTCTTCGAGCGCAAGGGGTTCGTTGTGGTCACGCAACAGACCGTCGAAAAGCGCGGGCAGAAGCTCGACAATTTCGTGATGGAGAAGTTTTCCCCGCCATTATCCTGAAACAGGCAAAGAAAAAGCCGGCGGGAAGGCCGGCTTTTCTCTTGGCATCGCTGGCGCGGTTTACGCTGCGCGGCGGATCAGGATGTGCTTCTTCTTGCCGAGCGACAGCTTGATGACGCCATCGGCGGTGATTTCGCCGCTGCCGATCATCTTGCGCTCGTCGCTGACAGCCTGGTCGTTGATGCGCACGGCGCCGCCCTGGACGTGACGGCGGGCTTCGCCGTTCGAGGCGGCAAGACCGGCGCGGACAATCAGCGACAGGAGGCCGATGCCGGCGTCGAGCTCGGAGGCCGGAACCTCGACAGACGGCAGGTTGTCGGAGAGACCGCCTTCCTCAAACGTCTTGCGGGCCGTCTCGGCTGCCTGTTCGGCTGCTTCGCGGCCATGCAGGATCGCGGTGACCTCGGTCGCCAGGATCTTCTTGACCTCGTTGATCTCGGAACCGGCAAGTGCCGAGAGGCGGGCGATCTCGTCCATCGGCAAGGTGGTGTAGAGTTTCAGGAAGCGAGAAACGTCCGCATCCTCAGTGTTGCGCCAGTACTGCCAGAAATCATAGGCCGAGAGCATGTCGGCATTCAGCCAGATGGCACCGGTCGCCGACTTGCCCATCTTGGCACCCGACGAGGTGGTCAGCAGCGGCGAGGTCAGCGCGTAGAGCTGCTTCGTCCCCATGCGGTGACCGAGGTCGATGCCGTTGACGATGTTGCCCCACTGGTCCGAGCCGCCCATCTGCAGGCGGCAGTCGTAGCGCTTGGCAAGCTCGACGAAGTCATAGGCCTGGAGGATCATGTAGTTGAATTCCAGGAAGGACAGCGACTGCTCACGGTCGAGGCGCGTCTTGACGCTGTCGAAGGACAGCATGCGGTTGACCGAGAAATGCTTGCCGACATCGCGCAGGAACTCGAGATAGTTCAGCGAGCGCAGCCATTCGGCATTGTTGATCATCAGCGCGTCCTTCGGACCGTCGCCGTAGTTCAGGTAGTTCGAGAAGACGCGCTTGATGGAGGCGATGTTGCCTTCGATCGTATCGACGGTCATCAGCTGGCGGGCTTCCTCCTTGAAGGAGGGGTCGCCGACCATGCCGGTGCCGCCGCCCATCAGCGAGATGGCGCGATGGCCGGTCTTCTGCATCCAGTGCAGCATCATGATCTGGATCAGCGATCCGGCGTGCAGGCTGGGTGCGGTCGGATCGAAGCCGATATAGGCCGTCACGGTTTCCTTGGCGAAGAGATCGTCGAGGCCGCTTTCATCGGAAATCTGATGAATGAAGCCGCGCTCTTGCAGCGTGCGGAGGAAATCGGACTTGAACTCGGACATGGGCTTCGTCTCTTGAACGTCGAACGGGATTTGGGATTGACGCTTGTTGAACCGTCGCGGCGCGTTTAGCACTGTTTTTCCAAAAGTGCATCCGGGAATCGCATGAAAGGCTCGCGGCGCAATGGATATCGTCAGGACTGCGATCGGCTTGATGAGCGGCACCTCGATGGACGGCATCGATGTGGCGCTTCTGCGGACGGACGGGCGAGGCTTCATCGAGCGCGGACCGTTCCTGGGGGTGGCCTATGACGGCGGTTTTCGCGAGAGGCTGAAGCGCGCGCTGGATTTGGCCCGGCCGCTGACCGATCGCACTGCGCGGCCGCACGAACTGCGTGAAATAGAAATCGAACTGACCGAACGTCATGCAGATGCCGTTACGGCATTTCTCGGTAAATTTGGCCTTAGCAGCGGTGATGTCGATGTGCTCGGCTTTCACGGCCAGACCGTGCTGCACCGGCCGGACGACGCGCTGACGATCCAGATCGGCGACGGGCAGCTTCTGGCCGAACGATCAGGCATTCCCGTTGTCTATGATATGCGCGCCAATGACATGGTGCATGGCGGGCAGGGCGCACCGCTGGTGCCGGCCTATCACGCCGCCCTTGCCGGCCGGTTTCAGAAGGAAGGGCAGGCCGTCTGCTTCGTCAATATCGGTGGCATTTCGAACCTCACCTATATCGGCGCGGAGGGCCGCATTGCCGCCTTCGACAGTGGCCCCGGCAATACGCTGATCGACCAGTGGGTGGAGATGCAGACCGGCAAGACCTACGACCCCGGCGGCGAGATCGCCGGGCGCGGACAGGTGGTGCCCGATATTGCCGCCCGTTATCTCGGCAGCCCGTTCTTCAAGGGCAATATCCGGCGCTCGCTCGACCGTGGCGATTTCAATCCGCTGGCAGATGGCGAGGCGAGCCTGGAGGATGGCGCGCGCACGCTTGCGCATGTAGCTGCCGCCTCGATCGTCAAATGCGCCTCCTATCTGCCCGAGAGCCCTTCGGTCTACATCGTCTGCGGCGGCGGACGGCTGAATGGGACAATCATGGCGGAGTTTGCCGATATGGCCGAGAAGACCGGTTCTCGTGTCATCACTGCAGAAGAGGCCGGTTTCGACGGAGATGCGATGGAGGCGGAAGCCTGGGCCTATCTGGCCGTGCGCTCGCTGGAGGGACTGCCGCTCACCTATCCCGGCACGACGGGTGTCAACCAGCCGGCAAGCGGTGGTGTGCTGGCGGAGCCGGCCAGATGAGCGGGGAAGTCATTTTCGAAACGCCGCGCCTTGTCGCTCGGATGTGGGAAGACGGCGATGCCGACCTGATCCACGACCTGCATTCGACAATCGAGACGACACGCTACATGTCTGGCGGAGCGCCCTGGTCACGCGAAAAGTGCGAGGAGCGGCTGCGAACATATCTTGCCGAGCAGGCGCGTGACAGCACGACGAAATACAAAATTGTCAGCCGACAGGACGGCCACTTCATCGGACGTGCCGGGATCTCGATCTACCACACCGGCGAGTATGAGATGGGTTATGCTTTCTACGCCCGAGAATGGGGCAAAGGCTATGCAACGGAAATCGCAGCAAGCCTTGCCGACTGGTTCTTCGCGAGAGATCTTGCGCCGCATTTCATCGCTTTTACACACCCCGACAATCTCACCTCGCAGCGCGTATTAAAAAAGATCGGCATGCGAGAGCGCGGGCCGATCTTTATCGAAGGTGTTGAGGGCGTGGAATTCGAGATGACGGCCGCCATGCGGCAGGCCGTTACCTGATGCGCTTGGCTGCCGGTTCCGGCACCAGTTCGCCGTTCAGGCGGCGGTCAAGATAATCCTCGCACTCGGCCATCAGCGTGTCGACCTGGCCGTTGAAGAAGTGGTTGGCGCCAGGCACGGTGCGGTGGGTGATGAGAATGCCCTTCTGCGTCTTGAGCTTCTCGACGAGGCCGTTGACGTCCTTTTCGGGGGCTACCTTGTCCGATTCGCCGTTGATGATCAGGCCGGAGGACGGGCAGGGCGCCAGGAACGAGAAGTCATAGGTATTCGGCTGCGGGGCAATCGACATGAAACCTTCGATTTCCGGACGGCGCATTAGAAGCTGCATGCCGATCCAGGAGCCGAAAGAGTAGCCGGCGACCCAACAGGTCTTCGAATCGGGATGCAGGCTCTGCACCCAGTCGAGCGCGGAGGCGGCATCCGAAAGCTCGCCCGCACCATGGTCGAATTCGCCCTGGCTGCGGCCGATGCCCCGGAAATTGAAGCGCAGTGTCGTAAAACCGCGCTTCTGGAACATGTAGAAGAGCTGGTAGACGATCTGGTTGTTCATCGTGCCACCAAACTGCGGATGCGGGTGCAGAATGACGGCGATCGGTGCGCTTTTTTCCTTGGAGGGCTGGTAGCGGCCTTCGAGACGGCCGGCTGGGCCGTTGAAAATAACTTCGGGCATCGGTACTCCGGGTTTTATTTCGCGTTCACGCCACGTTTGGCGACAACATGACTTGACGACAGTTGTCAGCTTTTCTAAAACGCAGTTTAGAACAATTCGAAACTTGCATGGCGATCCACGCAGCGTGGAACGTGTCATAAGGCAAGCCCGGCGGAAATTTCAAGAAAAATGCACCGCCGCGCCCGAAGCAAGCTCGTCAAGCGCAGGACCGAAGACAATGGCGCCGCCACGCCTTTATCTCGATTGGAACGCAACATCGCCGATGCACCCTGCAGCGCGTGACGCGATCATGCGCGCCATAGACGTGTTCGGCAATCCAAATTCCGTGCATGGCGAGGGCCGTGCCGCCCGCGCCGCCATCGAGAGCGCGCGCCGCAAGATTGCGCTGCTGACGGGGTCCGACCCCGCCAATGTGATCTTCACCAGTGGTGCGACCGAAGCGGCCAACATGGTGCTGACACCAGAATTCAGCATGGGCCGCACGCCGCTGAAGCTCGGTCGTCTCTATCATTCCGCCGTCGAGCATTTGGCAGTCCGCGAAGGTGGCCGTTTCCCGAAGGACAGGACGACCGAGATTCCGGTGACGGATGCCGGCGTCGTCGATCTGAAAGCGCTTTCCGACCTGCTCGATGCTCACGACAAGACGGCGGGCCTGCCCATGGTGGCGATCATGTTCGTCAACAACGAGACGGGCATCGTCCAGCCGGTTGAAGAGGCGGGGAAGATCGTCCGCGCGCATGGCGGGCTCTTCGTGGTCGATGCGGTGCAGGCGGCCGGCCGGCTGCCGATCGAGATCGGGCAGATCGGCGCGGATTTCATGATCATTTCCTCCCACAAGATCGGCGGCCCGAAGGGCGCCGGCGCACTCGTCACCCGCGGCGAAGCGCTGATGCCGAAGGCGCTGATCCGCGGCGGTGGGCAGGAGAAGGGTCACCGGTCAGGGACACAGAATTCTCTGGCGCTGATCGGTTTCGGGGCTGCGGCGGAAGTCGCGCTGCAGAACCTTGAAGAACGCAATGCTGCGATTGCAGCACTCCGCGACCGGTTGGAAGCCGGCATGCGCGCTGCAGCGCCCGATGTCATCATCCACGGCGCCGGCGGCCCGCGTGTTGCCAATACCATCTTCTTCACGCTTCCCTGCATGAAGGCGGAGACCGGTCAGATCGCCTTCGATCTCGAAGGTGTGGCACTTTCAGCGGGTTCGGCCTGCTCCTCCGGCAGGGTCGGCGAAAGCCATGTTCTGACGGCGATGGGCCGTGATCCGAAGCTCGGGGCTCTGCGCATGTCGCTCGGCTTTTCGACGACGAAAGAAGACGTGGACAGGGCGATTGCAGCCTTCGCCAAGATTGCCTCCCGGCGAAAGCTGGCGGGCGAGGCGGCCTGAACGCCTCACAAACTTGCGGAAACGCAAATTTCTACTTGCCAACAGGGCTGAAAAGTCCCTTTTGGCCACTTACATCAGGGGTAAGTAATTGCCCCACTGACAAGCTGCCGGACCTTTTATCCGGCGAGATTGGAGAGTGACATGCCTGCTGTCCAGGAAACAGTCGATCGCGTCCGCGAAATCGACGTGGACCAGTATAAATACGGCTTCGAAACCGTCATCGAAATGGACAAGGCACCCAAGGGCCTTTCCGAAGACATCATCCGCCTGATTTCCACCAAGAAGCAGGAGCCGGAATGGATGCTCGAATGGCGCCTCGAAGCCTACAAGCGCTGGCTGACTATGGACGAGCCCACATGGGCGCGCGTCGACTACCCGAAGATCGATTTCAACGAGATCCACTATTACGCGGCGCCGAAGAGCACGCCGGGTCCGAAGTCGATCGAAGACGTCGATCCTGAAATCCTCAAGGTCTACGAGAAGCTCGGCATTCCGCTGAAGGAACAGGAAATCCTGGCCGGCGTGCAGAAGCCGAAGATCGCGGTCGATGCGGTGTTCGACTCTGTCTCCGTCGTCACGACCTTCAAGGAAGAGCTGAAGAAGGCCGGCGTGATCTTCATGTCGATCTCGGAAGCCATCCGCGAGCAGCCGGATCTCGTGCGCAAGTATCTCGGCTCCGTCGTTCCGACGACCGATAACTACTATGCGACGCTGAACTCGGCCGTCTTCACCGACGGTTCCTTCGTCTTCGTGCCGAAGGGCGTGCGTTGCCCAATGGAGCTTTCCACCTACTTCCGCATCAACGAGAAGAACACCGGCCAGTTCGAGCGCACGCTGATCATTGCCGAGGAAGGCGCTTACGTCTCCTACCTCGAAGGCTGCACCGCGCCGCAGCGCGATGAAAACCAGCTGCACGCCGCCGTGGTCGAGCTGATCGCACTCGATGATGCCGAGATCAAATATTCCACCGTCCAGAACTGGTATCCGGGCGACAAGAACGGCAAGGGCGGCATCTACAACTTCGTCACGAAGCGCGGCGATTGCCGTGGCGACCGTTCGAAGATCTCCTGGACGCAGGTCGAAACCGGTTCGGCGATTACCTGGAAGTATCCGTCCTGCATCCTGCGTGGCGATGACTCCAGAGGCGAATTCTACTCGATCGCCGTTTCCAACGGTCATCAGCAGATCGACAGCGGCACCAAGATGATCCATCTCGGCAAGAACACGTCGAGCCGCATCGTCTCCAAGGGCATTGCCGCCGGCGTTTCGCAGAACACCTATCGCGGCCAGGTTTCGGCCCATCGCAAGGCCTCGAACGCACGCAACTTCACCCAGTGCGACTCGCTCTTGATCGGTGACAAGTGCGGCGCCCATACGGTGCCTTATATCGAGGCGAAGAATTCGACGGCGCAGTTCGAGCACGAGGCGACCACCTCGAAGATCTCCGAAGACCAGCTGTTCTACTGCCTGCAGCGCGGCATTCCGACCGAGGCTGCGATCGCGCTGATTGTCAACGGCTTCGTCAAGGAAGTTCTGCAGGAACTGCCGATGGAATTCGCCGTCGAGGCGCAGAAGCTGATCAGCATCTCGCTCGAAGGCAGCGTCGGCTGACATGAGCGAGGCGGACAAGAAGCGAATTCTTGAACGCCTGACGAATATGCGCGGAGAGATCCTGTCGAAGATAGGCCCCCGCGAGCAAAGATACGAGACAGCAGTGCCGCCGGAGCAGCCCTATATGTTTCTCCGGCAGCGCATGGAAAAATCGGCAAAGATGTTTCCGGATATCCCGGAATTTCTCGAAGGGCCTTGGCTCATAACGGTCGCGTTTCTCCGTGTCATTCGTTTCTTCTGGCGGTAGCGCCGAGCACAATTATGCAGATGTCTTAGAAATTGCGCGAGGCTCCGATGAGCTACGCAGACCAAACGCAGGAACCAAAGATGCTTGAAATCAAGAACCTTCATGCCCGCATCGCCGAAGATGGCACCGAGATCATCCGTGGCCTGAACCTCACGGTGAAGGCCGGCGAAGTTGCCGCCATCATGGGCCCGAACGGCTCCGGCAAGTCGACGCTCTCCTATGTGCTGTCCGGCCGCAGCGATTACGAAGTCACCGAGGGCGACATTCTCTATAATGGCGAGAGCATCCTCGAGCTCGATCCGTCCGAGCGCGCCTCCAAGGGCATCTTCCTGGCCTTCCAGTATCCAGTCGAAATTCCTGGTGTCGCCACCATGCAGTTCCTGAAGGTGGCGATGAACGAGCAGCGCAAGGCACGCGGCGAAGACGAGCTGACGACGCCGGACTTCATGCGCCGGGTCAAGGACGCTGCGGCCAAGCTGCAGATCAACACCGAGATGCTGAAGCGCCCGCTGAACGTTGGCTTCTCCGGCGGCGAAAAGAAGCGCGCCGAAATCCTGCAGATGGCGCTGCTTGAGCCGAAGCTTTGCGTGCTCGACGAAACCGACTCCGGCCTCGACATCGACGCCCTGAAGGTCGTGGCCGATGGGGTCAACGCGCTGCGTTCGCCAGATCGCGCCGTTATCGTCATTACCCACTACCAGCGCCTGCTCGACTATATCGTGCCGGATACCGTGCACGTTCTCTACAAGGGCCAGGTCATCAAGTCCGGCGACAAGACGCTGGCCCATGAGCTGGAAGCCAACGGTTACGCCGACATCATCGGCGCCGCAGCCTGAGCGTGGCGGAAAGGACGACGTCCATGAACATGCAAACGACGAGCCGCCTGACCGTGGCCGAAGCGGCGCTGATCGAAGCGTTCAACCAGCAGATCGGCGAACTGCCGGGCAATGGCGCGGTCACTGCGCTCCGCGACCGGCTGCTCGACGACCTGAAGAGGGAAGGCCTGCCGACGCGCCGCGTCGAAGCCTGGCACTATACGGACCTGAAGAACCTGCTGCGCAACATTCCGGCCCAGGCGGGTGACGCCGGCTCGGAAGCGCTGGAGCCGCTGGTTGACGGCTCTCCGGTTCTTGCCGTGATCCAGGGCAAGCCTGTCCACAAGGCTTCTGCCGGCGATCTTTCGGTTTCGGTCTATTCCGAAAAGCTGACCGACGGTTCGGCCGCCGCCAATCTCGACGCGCTCAGCCGCGACGATGCGGTCGGCCGCATCAACGGCAGCTTCGTCAAGGACGGCTATGTGATCGACGTGCCTGATGGCACCGAGCTCGAAGAGCCGCTGGAAATCCAGTTCGTGCATGCCGGCGGCGACATTCATACCCGCCTACCGGTTGCCTTCGGCGCCAATGTGAAGGGTGTCGTCATCGAGCGTCACCAGTCGGTGACCGACAATGCCGCACTCGTGTCGCATGTCAGTGACATCACGGTCGGGCAGGGCACGGAACTGACCTGGATCATCCTGCAGCAGCAGGGGACTGAGGATACGCATCTCGGCCAGATCCGCGTCGATCTCGGCGCTGACGCCAAGTTGAAGCTCTTCGTCATCAATGCCGGCGGCAAGCTGGTGCGCCAGGAGCTGAATATCAAGGTGACGGGCGAGGGCGCCGATCTGACGCTGCGCGGCATCAATCTGCTCGGCGCCGAGACGCACACGGACGTAACGATGGTGCTTGGCCACGACGTGCCGCACACCGGCTCGACGGAAGTGATCCGCAACGTCGTCTTCGATCGCGCCAAGGGCGTCTTCCAGGGCATGATCCGGGTCGCGCCCGATGCCCAGAAGACCGACGCCAAGATGGCCTGCAACACGCTGCTGATGTCCGACGATGCCGAATTCTCGGTCAAGCCCGAGCTCGAAATCTTCGCCGATGACGTGCAGTGCGGCCATGGTGCGACGGTTGCCGATATCGACCACAACCATCTCTACTACCTGATGGCCCGCGGCATTCCGGAGAACAAGGCGCGCGCGATGCTCGTCAACGCCTTCGTTGCCGAGATCGTCGAGGAATTGGAAGACGAAGCCCTGGTCGAGGCGCTGGAAGGCGTCATTTCGGCCTGGCTGGAAAAGCACGCCTGATCGGATATCGCCATGGACAAGATCGTGCCGGCAACCGCCTATGATGTCGAAGCCATCCGCAGGGATTTCCCGATCCTTGCGGAGAAGGTGCATGGCAAGCCGCTGGTCTATCTGGACAACGGCGCCTCCGCACAGAAGCCGCAGGCGGTGATCGATGCGATCTCGCATGCCTACAGCCACGAATACGCCAATGTGCATCGCGGCCTTCACTACCTGTCGAATGCCGCAACTGAAGCCTATGAAGCGGCGCGCGAAAAGGTTCGCCGCTTCCTGAACGCGCCTTCGGTTGATGACATCGTCTTCACCAAGAACTCGACCGAGGCGATCAACACCGTCGCCTACGGTTGGGGCATGCCCAAGATCGGCGAGGGCGATGAGATCGTGCTGACGATCATGGAGCACCACTCCAACATCGTGCCCTGGCATTTCATCCGCGAACGGCAGGGCGCGAAGCTCGTCTGGGTTCCTGTCGATGACGAGGGCGCCTTCCATATCGAGGATTTCGAGAAGAGCTTGACCGACAAGACCAAGCTCGTCGCAATCACCCATATGTCGAATGCGCTCGGCACCATCGTTCCGGTCAAGGAAGTCTGCCGCATTGCCCATGAGCGCGGCATTCCGGTGCTGATCGACGGTTCGCAGGGTGCCGTGCATCTGCCCGTCGACGTGCAGGATATCGATTGCGACTGGTACGTCATGACCGGTCACAAGCTCTATGGCCCGTCGGGCATCGGCGTGCTCTACGGCAAGAAGGACCGGCTGAAGGAGATGCGGCCCTTCCAGGGTGGTGGCGAGATGATCTTCGAGGTGAGCGAGGATATCGTCACCTATAATGATCCGCCGCACCGTTTCGAGGCTGGCACGCCGCCGATCGTGCAGGCGATCGGGCTTGGTTATGCGCTCGACTATATGGACAAGATCGGCCGCGAGAATATCGCGGCCCACGAGGCGGATCTGACTGCCTATGCCGAGGAGCGGCTCAAGGCGGTCAATTCGCTGCGCGTCTTCGGCAATGCGCCCGGCAAGGGCGCCATCTTCTCCTTCGAGTTGGCGGGCATTCATGCCCATGACGTCTCGATGGTGATCGACCGCCAGGGTGTTGCCGTTCGCGCTGGCACGCATTGCGCCATGCCGCTCTTGAAACGCTTCGGCGTGACCTCCACATGCCGTGCATCCTTCGGCATGTATAATACCCGCGCCGAGGTGGATGCGCTCGCAGATGCGCTCGACTATGCGCGCAAGTTCTTTGCTTGAGGAAGAAGCCATGAGCCTGAATGAAGAGAAGATCGACGTACGCGAAGGCATCGTGCATTCCAGCATTCCCGAAGCGGAGCTGGCGCGTCTCAGCGACGACGTGATCGGCGCTCTCAAGACCGTCTATGACCCGGAAATTCCAGCAGACATCTTCGAGCTCGGCCTCATCTACAAGATCGACATCGAAGACGACCGCATGGTGAAGATCATGATGACGCTGACGGCCCCCGGCTGCCCGGTTGCCGGCGAAATGCCGGGATGGGTGGAAAATGCCGTCGGCGCTGTTGAAGGCGTTTCGGGCGTCGAGGTCGCCATGACCTTCGATCCGCCGTGGACGCCGGAGCGCATGTCCGAAGAGGCGCAGGTCGCTGTCGGCTGGTATTGATCGATTAAGGTGATCGCCTTACATTGAATCATGAAGCACCGGATCTTGACCCCGGTTGCGGAAGGAGATTGAGCCCATGGGCTTTGCAGTAATGAGCATGACGGAAGCTGCCGCAGAACGCGTGAAGGCGATCGTTGGCAACGGTGGACCGGATGCCAAGGGCATTCGTGTCGGTATCAAGAAAGGCGGCTGCGCCGGGATGGAATATACCATCAACCTGGTGATGGAGGCCAATGCCAAGGACGACCTGATCGAGCGTGACGGTGCCAAGGTCTGGATCGAGCCGTCAGCCGTTCTCTACCTGCTCGGCACCGAACTCGGCTTCGAAACGACGACGCTACGTTCCGGCTTCATCTTCACCAATCCGAACCAGACATCGGCCTGCGGCTGCGGTGAGTCCGTCGAGCTGAAGCCCGCCGATCTGGCAGCGCTTGCCGCACGCGGCGATGCCGTGGTTCCGGCTCAGCATTAAAGCGTGTCGCGATCTTTCCGATCGCGTGACGTGCTTTAAGTCTTTGTTTTGCGCATATCGTTATCGCAAAACCGCTGCACACTTTTGCGCGACATGCTAAGCAATTTTTCATTGAAATTGCCTGATGGCCGCCATAATTGGCGGCCTTTTGATTTTTATGAGCCTGTCCGAGACCGACAAGCGACCAAGAAGAAACGAAGCGGACAATGCTCTTTCTGTTCCTGAAGGGCGCCCTGCTGGGCGTCATCATCACCGCGCCGCTCGGGCCGATCGGAACGCTCTGCATCAACAGAAGCCTCGAGAAGGGGTTCTGGTACGGTTTTTCCGGCGGGCTGGGGACGGCGCTGGGTGACGCGAGCTACGCGCTGGTCGCGGTGACCGGGATTGCTGTTTTCTCCGAGGCCATGTCGACAGCCACTATTCCGCTGGCGCTCGGCGGCGGGCTGATGCTGCTCTGGCTCGGCTGGCGGGGACTGAAGAACAAAGGAAAGATAAAGGCTGCGAAGATCGATGCGGCCGACTTCCTGCACACGACCATCTCGACCTTCCTGCTGACCATCTCCAATCCGGCGACGATCCTCTCCTTCGGGGCGCTGTTTGCCGGCCTCGGCCTGACCGAAGAGACGCGCCGCTTCAGCTCGGCGATGATCGTCTCGGGCGTCTTCCTGGGGTCGCTCCTCTGGTGGTTTTGCCTCAGTGGCGCGGTCAGCCTTGCAAGAGACCGGCTCTCGGCCGATTTCACGGCGAAGGTCGGCCGAGCGACGAGCTATATGCTGATCGCCTTCGGCGCGGTGGCGCTCGGTTCGGTGGCTTATTCGATCGTATAGCGAAGGGCGCTTTAATCGCGCTTGATGCTCATCAGCACATCCCAGAGATCGGCCCCGGTCTCGAAGACTGATGCGTTTGCCTTGTAGCTCTGTTCGGTCCCGACGAGGTCGGTCAGCTCGGTCGCGAAATCCACGCCCTGATCCGTCTCGGTGACGCTTGCCTGCACGCCTGAAGGTTCGACGGACTGGAAGCTGGTGTTCAGCCGGCCATAACCTGGCGTGCTCGCATTGGCGACATTGTTGGCGATCGCACTGGCGCGCGTCGACTGCGCCAGCATTCCCGAGAGAGCCGTATGCGTAATTGCAGAAATGCTCATCGACCGTTTCCCTATTTCCGGACATCCAGCGTTTTACCGACAAGGATTTAGGGAATGCTGAACGGCTTCGGTTAGCGAAAGGCGAGGGGATCTGGGACGGCTGTGCCGGAATGGCACGACAGCCTCAGCGACCGGCTTTCATACCCGCAATCAGGATATCGATGAGTTGCCTTGCTGCATTCCGCCAAGCCGGGCCGCAGCTGATGCTTGCGCCGCCCGCCAGCGCGCGCAAAATGTCGAGAGGGTCCATCGCCAGACGGATTTCTCCGGTGGCGACTGCGCGCTCCACCAGCAGATTGACGGCACCGATAATCAAATCGGCAGAATCCGCATAGAGCTCGGAGGTGCCGCCAACAAGCGAATCCAGCACTTCCGACATGCCATGTTTCGTCACCACATAGTCGACGAACTGGACAAGCCACAGGCGGAGCGCTTCGACAGGCGGATGCGTTTCGGCGAGGCTTTTGGCGGCAGCGGCAAGCTGCGCCGTCTCATTGCGGTAGATGGCGGAAACCAGTGCATCGCGCGTCGGGAAATGACGATAGAGCGTACCGATGCCGACGCCGGCAATGCGGGCGATTTCCTCCAGGCTGGCGCTGGAACCCTTTTCGGCAAATACGGTCTTTGCCGTTTCCATCAACAGAAGGCGGTTGCGTTCGGCATCCGCACGCGGCTTTCGGACGGTGGACCCGTCACTTTTTTCGGCCATTTACGAGAAGTCCCCTTGATAAGCGGAGGCGCCCTCCGTATTTATCTGGAGGCATCCTCTTTTTATTCCATTTGAGGCCGGTGGGCAATGGTTCACCAGTCCGGAGCGGTGCGTCCATGATCAAGGAGATAATCATGAGTGGACTTTTTGGCGCGAGATCGACCACCGACGAGGTGCTCGCCGGCGTCGATCTCAAGGGCAAGCGCGTGCTGGTGACGGGTGTTTCGGCTGGCCTCGGCGTGGAAACCGCACGCGTGCTGGCAGCCCACGGGGCGCAGGTGGTGGGCACGGCACGTGACATTGAAAAGGCGAGGGCGGCAACGGAAGTCGTGCGCGCGGATGCTGCCAATGGCGGCAGCCTCGATATCGTCGAGCTCGATCTTGCCTCTCTGGCAAGCGTGCGCGCCTGCGCCGATGCGCTCATTGCGGATGGCCGCCCCTTCGATGTCGTCATTGCCAATGCCGGCGTGATGGCCGCTCCCTTCGGCCACACCGCCGATGGTTTCGAAACGCAGTTCGGCACCAACCATCTCGGTCATTTCGTGCTGGTCAACCGCATCGCGTCAATCGTCAAATCCGGCGGCCGCGTGGTGATCGTCGCATCCTCGGGCCATCGCATGGCGCCCTTCAGCCTCGACGACCTCAATTTCGAGAGCAAGACCTATGAGCCCTGGGCAGCCTATGCCCAGTCGAAGACCGCAAATATCCTGTTCGCGGTGGAGCTCGACCGGCGTCTTGGCGAGCGCGGCATCCGTGCAACGGCACTGCATCCCGGCGGCATCCAGACCGAGCTCGGCCGTCATCTCGACCCCGGCATGATCGAAGGCATAATGGCGCAGATCAATGCGGCACTCGCCGCCGAGGGCAAACCGCCCTTCCAGTGGAAGACGATTCCCCAAGGTGCGGCTACCTCCGTCTGGGCAGGTTTCGTCGCCCCGGCAGATGCGGTCGGCGGCAGATATTGCGAGAATTGCCACGTCTCCGAAGTGACGGATGCCGAGATCAGCCCGATTTCCGAGGGGGTGCGTTCCTACGCGCTAAATCCCGAGACGGCCAAGGCATTGTGGGCCAAGAGCGAAGAGCTGGTTGGCGAGCGCTTCTAAGCCGCAAATCGTCCCGCTTCGACGCAGATAGAAAGCAGGGGGACTGGGAAACTGGTGCCCCTGCCGAGGAATTGAACCTGGATCGGCTGCAAACCAGACAGCTGCTCTTACGTTGAGCTACGAGGGGCGTAGTGTCTTTGTGCCAGAAATTACGTTCGCAGGCGAACGGAGTTTCGATCGACGGTTAGAGAGTAAGGTTAACCCGGTGCGTAAGGCGATACAGGAGAAGGGTGCCCGGTACAGGGGCAGGCGACCCTTCTCCCTGCTGGTTTTGCAGCGTCCAGCAACGATAGTTACGCAGAGAACCGAAAATGGTTCACTAGTGCGGATGAAAGTCCCGAAAAAGTCTGGCGGCTGTCCTTCATCGTCAGGAATGCATAGCTGCGCATCATCCGTCTCCGCAGCTCCTTGCCAATCGCCGCCGTTCAGGCCTTGATATCGAGGCCCGCTTCGACTGCGGCGGCGATGAATGCCTTGCGTGCATCCTCGCCGGTGCGCTTGCCCTTGATGACGTCGGCGCAGATCAGCAGCGCCTGGTCGAGTGCGGCGCCATCTTCCGTCGGCCAGTCCTCGATCATCGCCCAGGAGGCAGCCTGGGTATTATCGATGGTCACGTATTGGTCGGGCTCTTCGAGGGCGAGGAGTACAGGCTTCGACCATGGCGCCTGCATTCTGGCTTCGCTTTGATCCTGGGGCATTTGTTGTGGCCTTTCTTCGCGCATTCTCTATCAGAATTAGGAAAGCCCCTCCCATGATGGAAGGGGCTTGGATTGCTCAACGCTGGGCGTCTGGCCTGACTGCTATTCAGCTGCCTCTGCGTAGGCCTCAACCGGGGGGCAGGTGCAGATCAGGTTGCGGTCGCCATAGACGTTGTCGACGCGGTTGACCGGCGACCAGTACTTGTCCACGCGGAAGGCACCGGGCGGGAAGCAGGCCTGTTCGCGCGAATAGGGGCGATCCCATTCGCCGACAAGGTCTTCGACCGTATGCGGAGCGTTCTTCAACGGGTTGTTCAGCTTGTCCGAACGTCCCTCTTCGATGTCGCGGGCTTCCTGACGGATCGCCAGCATCGCTTCGCAGAAGCGGTCGAGTTCGGCCTTGGTCTCGGATTCCGTCGGCTCGATCATCAGCGTGCCGGCAACCGGCCAGCTCATGGTCGGTGCATGGAAGCCGCAGTCGATCAGGCGCTTGGCGACGTCATCGACGGTCACGCCGCAGCTGTCGACCAGCGGGCGGGTGTCGATGATGCATTCATGCGCCACACGGCCGGCAGCCGACTTGTAGAGCACGTCGTAAGCGCCCTTCAGACGAGCCGCGATATAGTTGGCGTTGAGGATCGCAACCTTCGTCGCCTGCGTCAGGCCTTCGCCGCCCATCATCAGGCAGTAGCTCCAGGAGATCGGCAGGATGGAGGCCGAGCCGAAAGCTGCTGCGGAGACCGCACCCGAACGGCCGTCCGTTTCCGGATGGCCGGGCAGATGAGGCGCCAGATGCGACTTGACGCCGATTGGGCCCATGCCCGGACCGCCGCCGCCATGTGGGATGCAGAACGTCTTGTGCAGGTTGAGGTGCGAGACGTCGGAGCCGATGTCACCAGGGCGAGACAGACCGACCATGGCGTTCATGTTGGCGCCGTCGAGATAGACCTGACCGCCGTGCTGATGCACGAGGTCGCAGATTTCCTTGACGGTTTCCTCGAACACGCCATGCGTCGACGGATAGGTGATCATGCAGCAGGAGAGATTATCCGCATACTGCTCCGCCTTGGCGCGGAAATCGTCGAGGTCGATATCGCCGTTTTCACGGACCTTGACGACCACGACCTTCATGCCGACCATCTGGGCCGAAGCCGGGTTGGTGCCATGCGCCGAGGTCGGGATCAGGCAGACGTCGCGGTGACCTTGGCCGTTCGCAATGTGGTAATTGCGAATAGTCAGAAGACCCGCATATTCGCCCTGCGCGCCGGAATTCGGCTGCATGGAGAAAGCGTCGTAGCCGGTGACAGCGCAGAGCTTTTCCGTCAGGTCATCGATCATTTCGCGATAGCCGAGCGCCTGGTCGGCCGGCACGAAAGGATGGATGTCGGAAAATTCCGGCCAGGTGATCGGCAGCATTTCGGCCGTGGCATTCAGCTTCATCGTGCAGGAGCCGAGCGGGATCATCGAGCGGTCGAGCGCCAGATCGCGGTCCGAGAGCCGGCGGATGTAGCGGGTCATTTCGCTTTCGGCGCGGTTCATGTGGAAGATCGGGTGTGTCAGGTATTCGCTGGTGCGCAGCAAATCCTTCGGCAGGCGATAGGACGGCTCGAAATCGGCAATCTGGAAATTGCCGCCGAAGGCGCGCCAGACGGCTTCCAGCGTTGCCGGGCGGGTGCGTTCGTCGAGCGACATGCCGATCTTCGTCTGGCCGACCTTGCGAAGGTTGACGCCTTCGGCGACGGCTGCGCGCAGGATGAGGCCCTGCATGTGGCCGACATCGACGGTGATCGTGTCGAAGAAGGTATCCGGCTCGACCTTGTAGCCGAGCTTTTCCAGGCCCTTGGCCATCAGCACTGCCTTTTGGTGGACCTGCTGGGCAATCGCCTTGATACCCTTGGGACCATGGAAGACGGCATACATGGAGGCCATGACGGCGAGCAGGACCTGCGCGGTGCAGATGTTCGACGTCGCCTTCTCGCGGCGGATATGCTGTTCGCGCGTCTGCAGCGACAGGCGATAGGCACGGTTGCCGCGGGCATCGACGGAAACGCCGACGAGACGGCCGGGCATGGAGCGCTTGATGGCGTCCTTGACCGACATATAGGCGGCATGCGGGCCACCGTAGCCGACCGGAACGCCAAAGCGCTGCGAGGAACCAATGGCGATATCGGCACCCATTTCACCCGGCGACTTCAGAAGCGTCAGCGACAGGATATCGGCGGCAACGACGGCGATCGCGCCCGTCTGGTGCAGGCGGGAGATCAGGCCGGTGAAATCCCACACATGACCGTGCGTGCCCGGATACTGGAAGATCGCGCCGAAGACATCGACCGGATCGAGATCGATGAAGGGGTTGCCGACGATGACAGACCAACCGAGCGGCTCGGCGCGGGTCTTGATCAGCTCGATCGTCTGCGGATGGCAGTCGGCATCGACGAAGAACGCCTTGGCCTTCGACTTGGAAACGCGCTCGGCCATGGCCATGCCTTCGGCAGCGGCCGTCGCTTCATCGAGCAGCGAGGCGTTGGCGACGTTGAGGCCGGTCAGGTCGCAGATCATGGTCTGGTAATTCAGGAGCGCTTCGAGGCGTCCTTGCGAAATCTCCGGCTGGTAGGGCGTGTAGGCCGTGTACCAGGCAGGGTTTTCCAGGATGTTGCGCTGGATCACCGGCGGCGTGATCGTGCCGTAATAGCCCTGGCCGATCAGCGAGGTCAGGACCTTGTTCTTGTTGGCGGTTTCGCGCAGCTTGTCGAGCGCTTCGCGCTCCGTCATCGGCGCGCCCCAGACGAGCGGCGCCTTCTGGCGAATGGCGGGCGGCACGGTGGCGTCGATCAGCGCATCGAGGCTCTTGTAGCCGATAACGCCAAGCATATCCGACATTTCAGACGGCGAGGGGCCGATATGACGACGATTGGCGAAGTCATAGGGCTGATAGTCGGTGAACTGGAATTCGGTAGGCGTCGTCATTACGCAGTCAGCTCCTTATAAGCCGCTTCATCGAGCAGGCCATCGGCATCGGCAAGGTTCGTGAGCTTGAGCTTGAAGAACCAGCCAGCACCCTGCGGATCGGAATTGACGAGCGACGGGTCGGCAACGATGGCCGGATTAACCTCGACGATCTCGCCATCGAGCGGGCAGTAGACATCCGAAGCCGCCTTGACGGATTCGACTGTCGCAGCATTGCCATCCTTGGAGAAGGTAGCGCCGACTTCAGGCAATTCCACGAAAACGAGGTCGCCGAGCTGCTCGACAGCGTAGGTGGTGATGCCGACGGTCGCGACATCGCCTTCGAGCTTCAGCCATTCATGTTCAGCAGTAAATTTCAGCATGGAAAAATCCTCTCGCAATAGGGGTCAGCGTTTGTAGGTCGGCGTGATGAAGGGAAGGGCGGAAACGGTGACAGGCAGATACTTGCCACGCACTTCTGCATAGACTTGCGTGCCGGCTGCGGCATGGGAGACCGGAACATAGCCCATGGCGACGGGGCCTTCGACCGAGGGGCCGAAACCACCCGAGGTGACTTCGCCGATCTCGGTCTTGCCCTCGGCATCGGCATAGAGCTTGGCATGGCTACGCACCGGCGCCTTGCCCTCAGGCTTCAGGCCGACGCGCTTGCGGGCCACACCCTTGTCCAGCTCGCCGAGAATGCGATCTGCACCCGGGAAACCGCCGGCGCGCGCACCGCCGGTGCGGCGGGCCTTCTGCATGCCCCATTCGATGGCCGCCTCGACCGGCGAGGTGGTCGTGTCGATGTCGTTGCCATAGAGGCAGAGGCCGGCTTCGAGGCGCAGCGAGTCGCGGGCGCCAAGGCCGATCGGCTCGACATCGGGATGCTCGAGCAACCGGTTGGTGACATCCACGGCCTTGTCGGTGGGAATGGAGATTTCAAAGCCGTCCTCGCCGGAATAGCCAGAACGCGAGACGAGACAGGAAACGTCGTGCAAGCGGCAGTGACGCACGTCCATGAACCTCATGGCGGCGACATCTGCCCAGAGTTCAGCCAGCGCTTCGACGGCGCGCGGGCCCTGCAGTGCGATCAGGGCGCGGTCGAGGACGGTGATCTCGCAGGTGTCGGAAAGATGCTTCTGCAGGTGCGCGATGTCTTGCTCCTTGCAGGCGGCGTTGACGACGACGAAGAGGTGGTCGTCGAGATGGGCGATCATCAGGTCGTCGAGGATACCGCCATTCTCATCCGTGAAAAAACCGTAGCGCTGGCGTCCTTCGGCAAGACCGAGAATATCGACGGGCACGAGGCTTTCGAGCGCAAGCGCCACATCCTCATACTTGCCGGACTTCGCCTTGATGATGAGCTGGCCCATATGGGAGACATCGAAAAGACCGGCGGCGGTACGGGTCTGCAGGTGTTCCTTCATGACACCGGCCGGATATTGCACCGGCATGTCATAGCCTGCGAAAGGCACCATGCGGGCGCCGAGCGACAGGTGCAGCGCGTGTAGCGGGGTTTTCTTGAGGGCAGCAGTATCGTCCAAACGACGCCTCCGGGGTTTGCGCCGGATATTCCGGGCGCGGGCTCAAAACTGAAGGCGCGGTTGCGCCTTGTCTCCTTGAGCCCCCTCTGTCCCTGTGCCTGAGATTGTTATCCCTTCGGCGGACGTTTCGAGAACGCCTCTCTCCAGAGTTCCGTCTGCCCCTTGTGGTCCTTTTGCCTGAGAGTTTCCGGGGCGGTTGCTCCTTCGGCACCGGCATTGCGCGCCGGATTCTCCCAACAAGGTTGCGGCAATTATCCGGGGGTGGCAGGGCTTGGCAAGCAAAATGTCGCGACCGCACAAATTTTTGTCGCGGCTCTGAAAAGCCGGTTGCGGTCCGCGGCAAATGGGCTTTTGCATTCGTAGGCGAAATTGGCTATCGGCAGCCGAGAGCCTTTCCTGATCAGATTGAAACATTCTGATCAGGAAAGGCTCTGAGAGCGAGGAGATATTCGATGAAGATTGTCAGGACATCAGCTTTGGCGGCGCTGCTTTGCGCTTGCGGCTTTGCCGGATCCGCTGTCGGCCAGGACCATCAGCACATGCAGGGCATGGACATGGGCAACATGGGTTCCATGAACATGGCCGCTGACGGCGACGTCGTGAAAGTCGGCGATCTCGAAGTCTCCGGCGGTTTTGCCAAAGCGATGCTGCCCGGCCAACCCGTTGGCGGCGGCTTCTTCACAGTGAAGAACAACGGCTCGACCGATGACCGCCTTGTGTCGGTCACGTCGCCCGATGCCGGCGCGGTACAGCTTCACGAGATGGCCATGAAGGACAATGTCATGAAGATGCGCGAGCTGAAGGATGGCATTGCGGTTCCCGCGGGCCAGACCGTGGAGCTTTCGCCCGGCAACCTGCATCTGATGTTCCAGAAAGTGAAGACGCCCTTCAAGCAGGGCGACAAAGTACCGGTCACACTGACTTTCGAAAAGGCTGGAAAGGTCGATCTGGTGCTCAACGTGCTGTCGGCCCAAGGCAAATAAGTGCTGAAAAACAAAAGCCCGCGACCAAAGTCGCGAGCCTTGCTCCTCCCAGCAATATTTAAATCTCAGACATCCTCGTAGGACTGCAGGGCCTGCTGCAAGCCTGCCTGTGGCTGCCGATAACCCTTGGTCATGAGATCAAGCGCAACTTCGGTATTCTGGATGATATTGGTCGATTCTTCCGGATCTTCGCCGCTTTGATTGAGCTGGCGTTCGGCAATCTTTCGGGCCTCCCGCGCGGCCGTGCCCGTCGCCACGCGCTGAGGAATGCGCAGGGATTCGAAGGCGAGGGCAGCTGTACTTGCCGATATGGAAACAAGCTGTGTCATGCGCCCGTCATACCGGTGCGATCTTCGCGTTCGGCTTAAGAAAATCATTCGCATTTTACCGAATGGTAAGAATTCCGCAGATGCGATTGGAATCAGGATGGAATCGCAATAAACCGGAGGCATGTTCCAGGCTCTGCTCGTCGCGGTCGGCGGCGCAATCGGTTCGCTTCTGAGATATTATGTCGGCCTGGGTTCGTTGCGGCTCATGGGGCCGGGCTTTCCCTGGGGCACGCTTATCGTCAATGTCGTCGGCTGCTTCATCATCGGTGTCTTTGCCGAGATGATCATGCGCCGTTTCAATGCATCGGTGGAGCTGAGGCTGCTGCTGATCACCGGTTTTCTCGGAGGTTTCACCACCTTCTCCGCCTTCTCTCTGGATGCGATCACATTGTTCGAGCGCGGTGATGTATTTGCCGGCGGCATCTATATCACAGCAAGCGTCGGGCTTTCGATGGTTGCCGTCATGGCCGGCCTCGGCCTGATGCGCGTGTGGCTCTGATTTCGATTCCGATTTCCGTTTTGTGAAAAATGCTCTAAAGGCAGCGGCAAGAGAGGCGCCGGCTCCGACCGCGCCCATATTTTCCGAAAGAATTCCATGGCAGGTATAGAACACATCAAGGTGGAGCCCGATGAAGCGGGCATGCGGCTCGACCGCTGGTTCAAGATCCACTATCCGGGGCTCGGCTTCGGTCCGCTGCAGAAGCTGCTGCGCTCCGGCCAGGTGCGTGTCGATGGCGGCCGCGTCAAATCGGATGCGCGTGTGCAGCCCGGCCAGATGGTGCGCATACCGCCACTCGATGTCGATGCCAAGGCGAAGTCCGGGCCGATCGCCGGCAAGGACCTCAAGCATTCGAGTGATTTCGAGCTTCTCTCCCGCATGGTGCTGCATGAAGACGAAAAGGTCATCGTGCTCAACAAGCCGCCCGGCCTTGCGGTGCAGGGCGGCTCCGGTGTCGCAAGGCACATCGACCAGATGCTGGAAGCCTGGACCAGCCCGAAGGGCGAGAAGCCACGCCTCGTTCACCGCCTCGATCGCGATACATCAGGTGTACTCGTCATTGCCCGCACGCGCGGTGCCGCCCAGAAGCTGACGGCCGCCTTTCGCGAGCGCGACACCAAGAAGACCTACTGGGCGCTGGTGAAGGGCGTGCCGCGCAAGCACGAGGACAAGATCTCGACCTGGCTCGTCAAGGAACCGACGGCCGATGGTGACCGCATGCGCATTGCCAAGCACGGCGAGGATGGCGCCGATCACGCGATTTCCTTCTACCGCGTCCTGGAGACGGCGGCACAGAACCTCGCATGGCTGGAGATGGAGCCCTATACCGGCCGCACCCACCAGCTGCGCGTCCATGCACTGCATATCGGCCACCCGATCATCGGCGATCCGAAATATTACGACGAGGATCCCAACTGGGATTTCCCCGGCGGCATCCAGAAGAAGCTGCATCTGCACGCGCGTCACATCGACATCCCGCACCCTTCGGGCGGGCGTCTGCGCATCAGCGCGCCACTGCCACCGCATATGGTGCAGACCTGGAACCTCCTCGGTCTCGACCTTGCAGGCGCCGAAAGGGACAGCGAATGAAGCTCGCGCTTTTTGATTGCGACGGCACGCTGGTCGACAGTGCCGGGCTGATCCACGAAACGATGCGCCGCACCTTCGATAAGTTCGGTAAGCCAGAGCCTCGGTTTGAAGACACCAAGGCCATTATCGGTTTGACGCTCGATATCGCCATTGCCCGCATGCAGGGCAAGCCGCATGTCGAGCAGGAAGATATCGACATGACGGCGCATTACAAATCGCTGTTTTCGGTCGTGCGGCAGGATCTCGACTACCGGGAGCCGCTCTTTCCCGGCATCCGCGAGATGATCGACGCCATCAGCGGGCGCGAGGATCTGTTGATCGGCGCGGTGACCGGCAAGTCCCGGCGCGGGCTGAACCTTGTCATGGAAACGCACGGCTTCGACAAGCATTTCACCGTCGCGCGCACCGCCGACGATTGCCCCTCCAAACCGCATCCGGCCATGGTGACGGAGTGCTGCGACGAAACCGGAATGAATGCCGCTGATGCCATTGTCATCGGTGACGCGATTTACGATATGCAGATGGCAAAGGCTGCCGGTGCCAAGGCGATCGGCGTTGCCTGGGGCTATGCCAGCGTGGATGAGCTGATCGCCAACGGCGCCGATGCGATTGCCTACCATCCGAACGAGATATTGCGCCATTTTTCCTGAGGTGAGCCCATGCGCGACCTGCTGAACGACCTTTCCGAAGGCCTGAGCCATCCCGATCCGATCCGCCGCGCGCAGATCCAGATGAAGAAGCCGCTGCCGAAGCGCTTCTATCAGGCCGTTGCCGTTGCGCCCCACGAGGATCGTTTTGCGATCGAACTCGATGGCAAGATGGTGCGCACGCCGGCCCGTCAGATCCTGGCCGTACCGAGCGAGACGCTGGCAAAGCTCGTTGCCGCCGAATGGGATGCGCAGGCCGAGGTGATCGATCCGTCGCTGATGCCGGTGACGCGCCTCGTCAACACGGCAATCGATGGTGTCGCGACCGACACACAGGCCGTCTTCGAGGATATCCTGCGCTTTTCGTCGAGCGACCTGCTCTGCTACCGCGCCGATGGCCCGGAAAAGCTTGTCGAGCGGCAGACGGAGCGCTGGGATCCGGTGCTCGACTGGGCAGCCGCCGATCTCGGCGCGCGCTTCATCCTCGTCGAGGGCGTGATGCATCATGAGCAGCCACGCGAGGCAATCGCCGCCTTCGGCTTGGCATTGCGCCGGCACGACAGCGCACTGGAGCTGGCGGCCCTACACACGGTAACGACGATCACCGGTTCGGCGGTGCTGGCGCTTGCCATTGCCGAAGGCGAGATCACGCCTGACGAAGCCTGGTCGCTCGCCCATCTCGATGAGGACTGGACCATCGAACATTGGGGAAGCGACGAAGAAGCCGAGCAGCGCCGGGCCAAGCGTTTTGAGGATTTCAAAGCCGCGACGGATGTTTTTTTCGCGCTAAGGGCCTGAATCATATTGCGTTGATGGGCTTTATGACCAAATCTGCGACTCCAGACGGGGATGTGCGGGAATTTGGAATGAATTGGCCGAGGTTGAGATTTTGCCTGATAGCGCTTGCATGCGTGGCGCTAACGGCCTGCGCCAGCCTCATGCCGAAGAAGCAGGAAAAGCCTGTCTATGACGTGCGCGGCGCCGTCGTGCTCTCGAGCACGACTATGTCGGCGGAATTGCTTTCCGGCATCAGCGATCGTGTCAATGCCGCGATTCGCGGGACGGTCCGTACCAGCGAATTGCCGCGTGTGGTGCTGACGATCCGCATCGTTTCCGTCGCAAAGGGCCTCGGGTTCCAGAAGGACCGCAATGTCGCGAAGGTGAGCATCGATGCCGCCTCCGTGGAAGACGGATCTGTGATCGCCGTGACCTCCTTCGAAGTCACAAGCATGACCGCCGATCCTAACCTGGCCGACGACATTCTGGCGGAAGATATCGCCGCGCGCGTGCGCTCCGCCTTCGCACTCAGCGGACGCTAGATCATTTCGTTTTTCTTCGAAACCCGGAAATGATCTATCTCTTTGTTTTAACGCAATTCCGGACGCAAAACCGCTGCACACTTTTGCTGGAATTGCTCTAGCTGTAAAATCGGCCGTCAACGGCGGCGAGGGGAGATCATGAAGGATATTCTGGAAGAGCTCGAACGCCGCCGTGGTATCGCTCGTCTCGGTGGCGGACAAACGCGCATCGACGCGCAGCACCAGCGCGGCAAACTGACGGCACGCGAACGCATCGATCTCTTTCTCGACGAAGATTCCTTTGAAGAGTTCGACATGTTCGTGGAGCACCGCTCCACCGATTTCGGCATGGACAAGAGCCGCATTGCCGGCGACGGCGTGGTGACCGGCTGGGGCACGGTCAACGGCCGTACCGTCTTCGTCTTCGCCAAGGATTTTACCGTCTTCGGCGGCTCGCTCTCGGAAGCCCATGCCGAGAAGATCATCAAGGTGCAGGATATGGCGCTGAAGAACCGCGCGCCGATCATCGGCATCTATGATGCGGGCGGCGCGCGTATTCAGGAAGGTGTCGCGGCCCTTGGCGGTTATGCCGAGGTCTTCCAGCGCAATGTGCTGGCTTCTGGCGTTATTCCGCAGATCTCCGTCATCATGGGGCCGTGCGCTGGCGGCGACGTCTATTCGCCTGCCATGACGGATTTCATCTTCATGGTGCGCGATACGTCCTACATGTTCGTGACCGGTCCCGATGTGGTGAAGACCGTCACCAACGAGACTGTTACGGCCGAAGAACTCGGCGGCGCGAGCGTGCATACGACGCGCTCTTCGATTGCCGACGGCGCCTATGACAATGATGTCGATACGCTCCTGCAGGTGCGCCGGCTTATCGATTTCCTGCCGCAGTCGAACACCTCGCCGGTGCCTGAGATCGAATGTTACCAGTCGGTGACCGATGCCGACAATTCGCTGGATACATTGATCCCGGCCAATGCCAACAAGCCCTACGACATCAAGGAGTTGATCCAGAAGGTGGCGGACGAGGGGGATTTCTTCGAGATACAGGCGAGCTTCGCCAAGAACATCGTCTGCGGCTTCGGGCGCATCGAGGGCTCGACTGTCGGTTTCGTCGCCAATCAGCCGATGATGCTTGCCGGCGTGCTCGACAGCGACGCCTCGCGCAAGGCGGCGCGCTTCGTGCGCTTCTGCGACTGCTTCAACATTCCGATCGTCACCTTCGTCGATGTGCCGGGCTTCCTGCCGGGCACGGCGCAGGAATATGGCGGGCTCATCAAGCATGGCGCCAAACTGCTCTTCGCCTATGCGGAGGCGACCGTGCCGAAGCTGACCGTCATTACCCGCAAGGCCTTCGGCGGCGCCTATGACGTGATGGCGTCGAAACATCTGCGGGGCGATCTCAACTATGCGTGGCCGACGGCGCAGATCGCCGTCATGGGCGCCAAGGGCGCCGTCGAAATCATCTTCCGCAAGGATATCGCCGATCCCGAAAAGATCGCGGCGCATACGAAAATGTATGAGGATCGCTTCCTGTCGCCTTTCGTGGCGGCCGAGCGGGGCTATGTCGACGAGGTGATCATGCCGCATTCGACACGGCGCCGACTGGCTCGCGGCCTGAAGATGCTGCGGAACAAGGATCTCAGCAATCCCTGGAAGAAGCACGACAACATCCCGTTGTGAACGAATAAAGGAGGTTCTTCAGGTGTTTATCCACTGTCGAAGTTGTGAACGCCTGTCAGCAAACTGTGTCTTCAATCCCTGTTAGAGACACGGTAACGCTCGGCAGTACACCCTTAAGGAGAGTCTTTATGTCAACTTTCGAGCGTCTATCCGCCTACCGCCCCTATGGTCTGGCCGCTCTCAGAATCATGACCGCGCTTCTGTTCATCGAGCACGGAACGATGAAGCTTTTTGGCTTCCCGGCAGCGCAGGGCGACGGCCCGCTGTCCACTTTGTTCCTGGTAGCGGCACTGCTGGAAACCTTTGGCGGTATCCTCATTCTCATCGGCTTCGCAACACGGCCGGTGGCCTTCCTGCTGTCGGGCGAAATGGCGATCGCCTATTTCATGGCGCATATGCCGCACAGCTTTTTCCCGGCTCTCAACCAGGGCGACGGCGCGATCCTGTTCTGCTTCGTCTTCCTCTACCTGTTCTTTGCCGGCGCCGGTGCATGGTCCGTCGATAACAGAAACGCGACAGCCTAAAGCGCGTCGCGATCTTTCAGATCGGCTTGCTGCGCTTTAGGTCTTTGTTTTTACGCGTGTCGTTGTCGCAAAACCGCTGCACACTTTTGCGCGACATGCTTTAACAGAAGAGGCTGCGGGTGCTTCATCGCTCGCAGCCTCTTCTTCATTTCAGATACTTCTCTTTCAGGCGGTCATTTTGAGGCCGGCAATGCCGGCGACGATCAGCGCGATGCAGATCAGACGAGAGGCGCTTGCCGCGTCCCCCAGAAGCCAGATGCCGAGCAGCACAGTGCCGACCGTGCCGATACCGGTCCAGATCGCATACGCGGTGCCAATGGGCAGGCTTTTGACGGCAAGACCGAGCAGGATGATACTCACCACCATGGAAATGACCGTGAGGATCGTCGGCATCGGACGGGTGAAGCCATCGGTATATTTCAGACCGATTGCCCAACCGCATTCAAAAAGGCCAGCGAGAAAAAGCAGGAACCAAGCCATCATACTCTCCTTGTCAAGAGCGAGGCCGTCCCCGCGACTTTGCGACCCGGACTGATCCGAGCGCCGCAGTCGTCTGCGTCACATCCCATATGTACGAGGGAACGGCTGACTTCAAGCTAGGAATTGGCATAGCTGCCATGCCACCCGATTCCAGCACGCGAGGCGATGATCACGCATTCTTTGCCCGGCGGCAGAGACGGTCGAAGGTTTCCAGGAAACGCGAACGGTCTTTCGGGCTGAAGGAAGCGTTGTAGCCCTTGCTCTCGCCGGTTTCACGCAGATGCGCGCCGAGATCGCGCATGGCACTTGCCATGCCTATATTGGTTTCATCAAAGACGCGACCGGTCGGGCCTGTGACAAAGGAGCCCTTGGCAACGCAACGAACCGCAAGCGGCACATCGGCGGTGACGACCACATCTGTCGGGCCGGTATTGTCGGCAATCCAGTTGTCGGCAGCGTCGAAGGCGTTGGAGACGATGACGTTGCGCACCATCGGATCGCGCGACGGGCGGAGGCCCGAATTGGCGACGAAGGTCACTTCCATGCCGAGGCGTTCGGCCACTTTCAGGATTTCGGGTTTGACGGGGCAGGCGTCCGCATCGACATAGATCATGGCGATATCCTCACGCCAGCTGGGTGGCCGGCTGGCGGACCATGTCGAGATGGGGAATTCCGTCTTCCAGATATTCCTCCGAGGTTTTCATGAAACCGAAGGATTCGTAGAAGCGGCGCAGATGCGCCTGCGCCGAAAGCGCGATGGGATTTTCCGGATAAAGCCGCTCGCAGGCGGCGATCGATTCGGTCATCAGCGCGTCACCGAGCCGCTTGCCGCGATGGGTGGGCGAGACGACGACGCGGCCGATCTTTACCGGATCCTGCGCGCTGTATGGCTTCAGGAGCCGCGTCGAGCCGAGCAGTTCGCCGTCATCCAGCAGCCGCAGATGCAGGGCGTCGATATCCTTGCCGTCGAGTTCCGCATAGGAGCAGTTCTGCTCGACGACGAAGACGTCGACACGCATCCTCAAGAGATCGTAGAGCTCCCGCGCGGAGAGCTCATCGAGACCCTTGAGGTCGGCCATGTAGGCAGGCGTGGCCATCAATAGACCACGACGCCACGGATGCTTTCACCCTTGTGCATAAGATCGAAGCCCTTGTTGATGTCTTCGAGCGGCATTGTGTGTGTGATCATCGGGTCGATCTGGATCTTGCCTTCCATGTACCAGTCGACGATCTTCGGCACGTCGGTGCGACCGCGGGCACCACCGAAGGCCGTACCCATCCAGTTGCGGCCGGTGACGAGCTGGAAGGGACGCGTCGAGATCTCCTGGCCGGCGCCTGCGACGCCGATGATGATGGACTTGCCCCAGCCGCGGTGGCTCGCTTCCAGCGCTTGGCGCATGACCTTGGTGTTGCCGGTGCAATCGAACGTGTAATCGGCGCCGCCGATCAGGTCGCCGTGGCGCTTCGTCATGTTGACGAGATAGGGCACGATGTCGTCACCGACTTCCTTCGGGTTGACGAAATGCGTCATGCCGAACTTCTCGCCCCATGCCTTCCGATCCGGGTTGATATCGACACCGATGATCATATCGGCACCGGCAAGACGCAGACCCTGCAGAACGTTGAGGCCGATACCGCCGAGACCGAAGACGATGGCCGTCGCGCCCATCTCGACCTTGGCCGTGTTGATGACGGCACCGATGCCGGTCGTCACACCGCAGCCGATGTAGCAGATTTTGTCGAAGGGCGCGTCCGGATTGACCTTGGCAACGGCGATCTCCGGCAGGACAGTGAAGTTGGAGAAAGTCGAGCAGCCCATATAGTGGTGGATCTTGTCCTTGCCGATCGAGAAGCGGGAGGTGCCATCCGGCATCACGCCCTGGCCCTGGGTCGCGCGGATCGAGGTGCAGAGATTGGTCTTGCGCGAGGTGCAGGAATAGCACTCGCGGCATTCCGGCGTGTAGAGCGGAATGACGTGGTCGCCCTTCTTCACGGACGTGACGCCCGGGCCGACGTCGACGACGATGCCTGCGCCCTCATGGCCGAGGATTGCCGGGAAGAGGCCTTCCGGATCAGCGCCCGACAGCGTGAAATCGTCGGTGTGGCAGATGCCCGTCGCCTTGACCTCGACCAGCACTTCGCCGGCCTTCGGACCTTCCAGCTGAACAGTCATTACCTCAAGCGGTTTTCCTGCCTGAACGGCAACGGCGGCGCGAACATCCATCTTCGATCTCCTCGTGATTTGCGTGTCGGACTCTTGCACGCCCGGCAAGGATGGCTCAAGCGGAAAAAGGACTTGGAGCGCCATCCGAAAATCGGTTCCGACTTTCGGGCTGATGCTTTAGGCGAATTCCATGATGACGGCATCGACCGCGAGGCTCTCGCCGGGAGCGGCCTTGATCTTGCCGACAACGAGGTCGCGCTCGGCACGCAGCACGTTTTCCATCTTCATGGCTTCCACCACGGCAAGCGTTTCGCCCGCCTTGATCTCCTGGCCCTCGGAGACGGCAATGGAAACGACGAGGCCGGGCATGGGGCAAAGCAGCAGCTTGGACGTATCCGGCGGCAGCTTGACGGGCATCAGACGGTCAAGCTCGGCATGGCGGGGCGTAAAGACACGCGCCTTGACCGACAGGCCCTGCCAGTCGATGCGCAGGCCGTTGAGGATCGGGCGGATCTGCGCCGTCACCTGCCGGCTGGCGACCCTGCCGTGCCAGACCGGATCGCCCGGTCTCCAATCGGTGACAACGGTTTCCGTGCGGCCGCCGACCTCCATTTCCATTTCGAAGGGAATGGTGACGAGGCCATCGACCAGTTTGACCGGCACATAATTGCCGCCGAGCTTGACGACCCATTCTTCGCGGAGCGGGCCGCTGGGGTGACGCAGGCGATCGGCGAAGCCTTCGCGCCTGATAGCATCGACCAGGGTCGCCGACAGCGCGATAGCCGCAAGGGCTGCCTCCTCCGAAGCATCCGGCGCGATCGGCGCAAAGCCCTCAGGATATTCCTCGGCAATGAAGCCGGTGGAAAGACGCCCTTCGCGCCAGCGCGGATGTTTCATCAGTGCTGCGAGGAAGGGAACGTTGTGCTCGATGCCATCGACCACGAAGGCGTCGAGCGCCTGTCCCATCGCTTCCACCGCCTGCAGACGGCTCGGCGCCCATGTGCAAAGCTTGGCGATCATCGGGTCGTAATACATGGAGATCTCAGCGCCTTCGAAGACGCCGGTATCGTTACGGATGATCACATCGCCGTTGCGGCCTTCGGCCGGCGGGCGGTAGCGCGTCAGGCGGCCGATCGAGGGCAGGAAGTTGCGGTAGGGATCTTCCGCATAGAGGCGGCTTTCGACCGCCCAGCCCCTCAGCTTGATATCCTTCTGGGCGAAGGGCAGCTTTTCGCCGGCGGCGACACGGATCATCTGTTCGACGAGATCGATGCCGGTCACCAGTTCCGTCACCGGGTGCTCGACCTGCAGGCGGGTGTTCATTTCGAGGAAATAGAAATTGCGGTCGCGATCAACGATGAATTCCACCGTGCCGGCGCTCTGATAGTCGACGGCCTTTGCCAGCGCCACCGACTGTGCGCCCATGGCTGCTCGCGTTTTTTCATCAAGGAAAGGCGAGGGCGCTTCTTCGGCGACTTTCTGGTTCCGGCGCTGGATGGAGCATTCGCGCTCGCCGAGATAGACGACATTGCCGTGGGCATCCGCCAGAACCTGGATTTCGATATGGCGCGGATCGACGACATATTTCTCGATGAAGACGCGGTCGTCGCCAAAGGAGCTTTTGGCTTCAGAGCGGGCGCGGTCGAAACCGTCGCGCACTTCCGCTTCGTTCCAGGCAATGCGCATGCCTTTGCCGCCGCCGCCGGCCGAGGCCTTGATCATCACGGGATAACCGATCTCGGCTGCGATCTTTTCAGCGTGGGGTACATCCTCGATGACGCCGAGATAGCCTGGAACGGTCGAGACCTTGGCGGCATTGGCGAATTTCTTCGATTCGATCTTGTCGCCCATCGCCATGATGGCCTTGGGCTTCGGGCCGATGAAGATGATGCCTTGTTTTTCCAGCGCCTCGCAGAAGGAGGCGCGTTCCGACAGGAAGCCGTAGCCGGGATGCACGGCTTCAGCACCTGTCTCCTTGCAGGCGGCGATGATCTTGTCAGCGACAAGATAGCTTTCGGCGGCCGGAGCAGGGCCGATATGGACGGCCTCATCCGCCATCTCGACATGCAGAGCATCCCGATCCGCATCCGAATAGACTGCAACGGTGGCAATGCCCATGCGGCGCGCGGTTTTGATCACGCGGCAGGCAATCTCGCCGCGATTCGCGATCAGGATTTTCTTGAACATCGAGACTCCACCCAGGAAATGCGTTCCGGAGTTTTACGCATAAAAAGCCGGAACGCACAATTGGGCTGAAGAATCAGAGGCAGTCTGAAGATTTGGGAGATCAGGCAACTGCGGCTGCGGCGACAGGCTCTTCGTCGATGATGCGCAGCCAGCGGCTGCGCCTCGGCTGGGCATAATCCCGGAGTTCGACCGAAGCCATGATCTCGCCCCAGCGCTGATGATTGGCGCCTGATAGCGTTGTCGTCTCGATGCGCTGCAGGACGCCATATTCGATCGACGAAACGCCGATGACGCCGCCTTCGCTGACGCTTCTCAAAACGCGCATGACGTAATCCACGTCCTGCCGTGTGATGCTCCTGCGGTCGGTGGCACGGGTCAGCTTGTAACCGCCGATATCCTCGCCGAGCGCCAGGCGGAGCTGATCCAGCGCTAGCGCCCGCAGCTCATCGGGCACGTGAGCGCTGAGTTCCATGACGTGCAGGATGAGCTCAAGCTCGAGCGCGGAATTCACGACGCCGTCGGTCGTGAACATGCGCACGATCCATGCGACGTTGATCTCGTCCAGCGAGCCCTGCGGATAGGTATAATCGACGATGAAGCCTGCCAGCTGTTCAACGAAGAACGTGTTCCATTCGGCGCATTTTTCGGGGCAGGAATTATTGAGCGCTAACATCACCACGACATGATCGGATGTCCGGATTCCCTCCGGAAAGGTGTGTTTGCGCAGCAGCACTATGTCTTCGGCCGTCAGCCGATGCTTCCCGGCGATGACACACGCCGGAAAAGCGAGACGGAACTCACTCATGTTTTATCTCCAGACTTCATCATGAAGTCGGAAATGGTTTTAGCGATCCCGAATTGAAGATCCCTCAAGAAGCAGGGTTAACCTTCGATGCCGCATTTCGTGCGGATTTTAGTGATCGCGCCTGGAGACGCTCGCGCCAGATGATAAAAAGCCCCGATGCAACAATGATGGCGATGCCGATCCATTTGGAAACATTCGGAAAATCGCCGAAGAGGGCGTAACCAAGCACGGTCGCCGAAATGATCTCGAAATACTGGAACGGAGCGAGCAGCGAGAGCGGCGCCAGCCGGAAAGCCTTAACAACCAGCATGTGCGCATAGCCCGAAATCGTGCCGAGAATGAGCAGCAGCACGAGGCCGAGCCAGGAGGCGGGCAGGGAGGGCGTGAAGTCGGCACTGCCGATGCTGTTTCCGACGAAAAGTGCCGCGGTCATGAAGATCGTGCCGCCGATGCCGGACATGGTCTGCATCGTCAGCGGCGAATCCGCCTCGCCGATGGCGCGATTGAGGAAGAGATAGAGCGAGAAGAGAAAGGCGCAGAAGACTGGCAGCAGTGCTTTCAGGCCGAAGATCTCATAGCTGGGCTGGATGACGATCATGGCGCCGCCGAAACCGACGACAATTGCCATCCAGCGCCGCCAGCCGACCTTGTCTCCCAGGAAGAGCGCGGAAAGCGCCGTCAGCATGAAAGGCTCGACGAAATAGATGGCGAAGACATCGGCGAGCGGCATGTATTTGACTGCGACGAAGAAAAGCAGGCTCGCCGCACCATGCAGCGCGCCGCGCAGCAGGTTCATCCACGGGCGTTTGGCCGACAGAGCCCGCATGCCGAACATGGCAAAGAGGATCGGCAGGGTGCAGACGAGCTGGAAGAAGAAGCGGTAGAAGGTTACCTGTCCGGGCGACATGCCCTCGAAGGTCGCCATATATTTGGCGATCGCATCCATCGTCGGCAGGATGGCCATGGCACCGGCCATGATGGCCATGCCCTGGAGCGGATTCTGTGCGGAGGGAGATTCGGACATGATGGCTGCTTCTTGCGGATGGTGTCATGAACCACAGGAAGCCTGGGCAATCAAGGACGGCAATCAGGGACAGTGTCCGGTATCGTTGACGGTTTCGCCGAAGATTTCTTCGAAGGCGGCACGCAAGCGGATATCGGCATCGGTCATCATGACCGGCAGGCCGAGATCGACGAGGCTGGTGACGCCATAGGCCGAGATACCGCAGGGCACTATGCCACTGAAATGATCGAGATCGGGATCGACGTTGAGCGACAGGCCGTGGAAGGTCACCCATTTGCGCAGGCGGATGCCGAGTGCCGCAATCTTGTCTTCCGCCATGGTGCCGTCAGGCAGCAGGGGTCTCTCCGGCCGGCGGACCCAGACGCCGACGCGATCTTCGCGGCGTTCACCGCGCACATTCATCGAATCGAGCGTGCGGATGATGACCTCTTCCAGTGCAGCGACGAAGGCACGCACATCCTGCCTGCGGCGCTTGAGATCGAGCATGACATAGGCGACCCGCTGGCCGGGGCCATGATAGGTGTATTCGCCGCCGCGTCCTGTGGCGAAGACCGGAAAACGATCCGGCTGGACGAGATCTTTAGCATCGGCGCTGGTACCCGCCGTATAGAGCGGCGGATGTTCCAGCAGCCAGACAAGCTCGTCGCCGCCATCTGCAATATCAGCCACTTCCCGTTCCATCGTCTCCACCGCTTCCTGATAGGGAACGAGCCCATCGGCGATGCGCCAGCGAACGGGGCGCGAACCAAGTTTCGGGAGCATGGAGAAGTCGAGATCGGTGCGTAGCATGGCAGTCCTTGACGCTATCCGCAAAAAGAGAGGGCGGGCGCGGGCTTCTATATGGACGCAGGCGCAGAGCGATTCAATCGCTCTTTGCGGCGGGCAGCCGTCTCACAGATGCAATCAGCCGGTGCCAGCAGGCGTTGCTGTGATATCCACGAGGGGCGGTATCGGCGGGAAAGGGCTGCCGCGCGCTCGTCTTGCGGCAAGGACATCAGCACCGGAGAACTAAGCCTATGGCCAAAAAAGAAAAAACCCGCCGAAGCGGGTTTCTTTGGTGCGGTCGAGAAGACTCGAACTTCCACGGGTTGCCCCACAGCGACCTCAACGCTGCGCGTCTACCAATTCCGCCACGACCGCATCGTGGTAGAGCCGATTTGCGTCGGCGAGGCAGCATGTAGCAAAAGCCTCAGACGGACACAAGCGCGATGTGACAGTTTTTTTTAAAAGCTTGCCACAGGTGTGGATTACGCGGCGCGGGACATTGAATTTACAAGAGAAAAGGGCCGGAAACCGGCCCTTTCTTAGATCATGTCAATGCATTGCGCGGCATGCCTCTGTGCGGCTTGCACCGCTATCGGCACCTTTCTGACGCGAGCCTTTCGGGCCGATCATGCTGTGGCAATCCGGAAGCGGCTTGATGCTGGCGGTCGCGGTGTTGTCGACTTTCGCGGGCTTAGACATCGCGGCAGGTGCGAAGCCGTCGCTGTCATTCGTATAGTCGCTGGAATAGGCCGGGGGGGCCACACGCGTCGGGTAGTGGACGGGCTTTGCCGGCGCGACCGGCGTCTGGTAGAGGCCATCACCATCGTTGGAATAATCGTCCATAAATTTCGGCTGCGCGAAAGCGGCACTTGCCATGCTGACGGCAAACAGGGTGGCGGCGACGGCGAATTTCATGCGCATGGGTCTATCTCCTCAATCTGTTGTTGAATTCAACAACGCAAAACCAACCCTCGGCAAGATCGAGTCCGCTCCCCAATTCGGGCAATTTTGTGAGAGTGATGACAGCCATCTTGCGACGTTTTGTCCAAATGAAATCACATATTTGTCAATGTTCTTGAGGGGCGCGTTACCTTAGCCGGCACAGTTAATTGCCTGAGATGTCAGCGCTTTCGCCAACATGACAATCCTGCAATCTTTAATTGATTAACTATTTGTAATTTTAGAGACATAAAAACCGGAAAGCAGGTCGCTTTCCGGTTTTGAAATGCGGCAACTTTGTGTTTTTCGGCCTTAATCCTCGTTCGGGATGTGGGCATCGACACCTGTCATCTGCAGCCGGTTGCGCACGCGACGAACACCATCCACCGACAGGGCGGCGAGCTCAACCTTGCGGGCAATGCCGATTGTTTCGACGGAACCCTCCAGCGTCACGGTATGGCCGTCGGCGTGAACTTCCACACTGTCGATATCCACGTCAGGGATGTTCTCCAGAGTCTCGGTCACGCGGGCTTCGAGGTCGTCACTCTCGTCGCGGTCGATCGTATCGGGCTCAAGCGAATCCTTCAGGCGGTTTTCATTGCCATCCTCATCCGTGCCATCGATGCGGAAGCCGCTATTGCGGTCGCGGTCGAAATTAGCCGAGGTTTCGCCATACGCACGGTTTCCGGTTGCCTCAGCCCTTGCGCCGCTGCCGTCGGCATAGGGCCAGCCGTCATCCAGATTGCGTTCTTCGAAGTCGCGGTAATCCTCTTCGCGGGAAAGCGGGGTCTTGTCATCGATCTTTGACTTTGCCATTTCCGTCTCCTTCCGGGTTTCGTTCTGCAAGGCAAACGCCGCAAGGGTGCTGATGGTTCGGCCGATCGTAGCAGGACCTCAGCTTTTCGTCTTTTCCCATTTCCTGATCAGCCGATCACGCTTCAGCCGTGACAGGCGCTGCAGCCAGAAAATTCCGTCGAGCTGGTCGACTTCGTGCTGGATACAGATGGCGAGGAAGTCCGATGCCTCTTCTTCGTGCTGATGGCCATCCAGATCCTGATAGCGGAACCTTATTGCCTTCGGGCGCGTGACCTCGTCCGTTGCGCCGGGCATGGAGACGCTGCCTTCCATATGAACCATCGTCTCGTCCGAAAACCACGTGATCTCGGGATTGGCGTAGATGCGCACGTCATCCGCCTTGTCGAGCTCCAGCACCGTCAGACGCTGGAAGACGCCGGTATGGGCAGCGGTGATGCCGACGCCGGGGGCTGCGCGCATCGTCAGCAGCAGATCGTCGGCAAGCTGCGACAGGGCCGAATCGAACACCGTCACGGGGGCACAGACCGTCTTCAGGCCGGGATGCGGATAGCGGAGAATCGGGCGGATCGGCACAGCTAAGCTTCCTTTCGGCAAATGGCAGCGGAAACTATAACCGACCGCAGGCATTGTCATCAGAAAGCATAGGTTTGCGCTTTACGGCAGAAATGCTTTCGGCTAGCTGGTCAATGAGAATTCCGACGGCCGCAAGGGCAGGGCGGAATTCGCTTATCCGCTTGTTGACAATGCATTTTCAGCCGACATTCTCGAATGCGGCTCGTTAGTCTTTGAAATCAAATTGAGATGCGAGGGCGGCATATGACGACGACCGACACGGAAGACCGCAATCGCAGACGTCCGGCCGACGGGGACGTCGACATCTACAACGAAGACGGCAATGTGCGCAGCGACTTCCTGGCGCGCCTGGGTGCCGCCATCGCCGACCGCGACACGCTGTTTCTTCGCCAGAATGTCGCGCGCCTGCACGAATCGGAAATAGGCGACCTGTTGGAATCGCTGCAGCCGGATCAGCGCCTGGCGCTGGTGCGCCTGCTCGGCGACGATTTCGACATGACGGCGCTGACCGAAGTGGACGAGACGATCCGCCGCGAGATCGTCGACCAATTGCCGAACGAGCAGATTGCGGCTGCCATCGGTGAACTGGATTCGGACGACGCCGTCTACATTCTCGAAGATCTCGACCAGGAAGACCGGGAAGAGATTCTCGCGCAGCTGCCGTTCACGGAGCGCGTGCGCCTTCGCCGCGCGCTCGATTATCCCGAAAGCTCCGCCGGCCGCCGCATGCAGACGGAATTCGTCGCCGTACCGCCATTCTGGACGGTCGGCCAGACGATCGATTACATGCGCGACGAAGAGGATCTGCCTTACTCCTTCTCGCAGATCTTCGTCATCGATCCGACCTTCAAGCTGCTCGGCGCGGTCGATCTCGACCAGATCCTGCGCACCAAGCGGCAGATGAAGATCGAAACCATCATGCGGGAAACGAACCATCCGATCCCCGCCGAGATGGACCAGGAAGAGGCTGCCCAGCTCTTCGAGCAGTATGACCTTCTCTCCGCAGCCGTCGTCGACGAAAACGAACGGCTCGTCGGCGTGCTCACCATCGATGACGTGGTCGACGTGATCCACGAAGAGGCGGACGAAGACATCAAGCGCCTCGGTGGTGTCGGCGACGAAGAACTGTCAGACAACGTCATCTCGACCGTGCGTTCGCGCTTCCTGTGGCTGCTGATCAATCTCGGCACGGCGATGCTGTCTGCCAGCGTCATCGGCCTGTTCGACGGCTCGATCGAGAAGATGATCGCGCTTGCGGTGCTGATGCCGATCGTCGCCTCCATGGGCGGCAATGCGGGCACGCAGACCATGACCGTGACGGTGCGTGCGCTCGCGACCCGTGATCTCGATATCTACAATGCCGGCCGCATCATCCGCAGAGAGGCGGGGGTCGGCATACTGAACGGAATGCTCTTCGCCTTGCTGCTGGGCGTGATCGCCGGCACCTGGTTCCACAATTACCAGCTCGGCGCCGTCATCGGAGCGGCAATGATCATCAATCTGATTGCAGCGGCGCTTGCCGGCATCCTGCTGCCGCTGCTGCTCGACAAGATGGGAGCGGACCCGGCAATCGCCTCGTCCGTATTCGTCACGACCGTCACCGACTGCACCGGCTTCTTCGCCTTTCTCGGCCTCGCGACATGGTGGTTCGGTATCTGAGCAGATGCCGAAATTGACTATTACGTAAAAGTCAATATTATGCCGGGTCGATGACGGGGATGAGATGTTAGTGAACAAGTATTATACCATAACGGAGCTGACGCGCGAATTCGGAGTCTCGACGCGCACGCTTCGCTTCTATGAAGACGAAGGTTTGATCCATCCGGAGCGCCGCGGACGCACGCGGTTGTTCCGGCCTGCCGACCGGCGCCTCATTCAGGAAATCCTGCGCGGCCGGCGCATCGGCTTCACCATTGCTGAAATCCGCGAAATCATTCAGGTCTACAAGGAGCCGCCGGGCGAACTTGGCCAGATCAAGCTGCTCATGAAGCGCGTCGACGAAAAGCGCGAAGACCTGCGCCAGAAGCGCAAGGATATCGACGAGACGATTACCGAGCTCGACAATATCGAGGAGGCCTGCCTCGGCCGCCTCGCCGAGATCGGCGTCACCACCTGATTATTGTTGGGGCTCGGGCTGTGACTGCGGCGCAGGCTCTATTTCGGCGCTGCACTGGCTTGCAAGCGCCATAATCCGCTCATCATCCGCCTTGACCTCGCCGGCCTGGAACGGCGCGAAGAGTTGTTGCGCCTGCAGCTGATCGAGCGTGCACTGGCAGAAGCCGCGGCAGAGCGCTTCGCCCTGCTCGACCGTGCAGGACGTGTTGCATTGGCGCAGATAGGTCGCGGCCGGATCGGGCTTTGGCGGCGCGACGATGAAGGTCAGGCCATAGGCGATGGCGATCAGCACCGGTTGGTGGATGAGGTAGAAGGCGAGGCTGTGGCGGCCGAGGCGCGCGAGCCATGTTCCACCCGTGCCCAATGATGCCAGCTTCTGCGGCAGGTTCGTACGGAAGGAAAGACGCGCGAGGCCCATGCCGAGGAAGAAGGGCGTTGCCCAGGGGAAGAGTGGCACAAAATCGTTCGACCGGTCTGGCGTGGCCGCAAAGCCGATCCAGGCCAGATATTTCGGGTCGAACAGGTGCGAATCCAGCACACCGGGCATGACGAAGGCATCGGCGATCCAGGCGACGAACAGTGCCAGCGCGACGAGCAGGGTCACGGGCAAGGGTAGGCGCAGGAAGACCACACCGATCAGGCTCAGAACCGCGATGGAATGCAGGATGCCGAAATAGATCCATCCGCCGGGCACGAAATAGGCTGTCGCTGCCGATATCACCACGGCCGCGCCGGCGATCATGGCGAAACGCTTCCAGAAGGAAGGCCAGCGGATGTCCGGCCGGCTGGAAAGCACAAGACTGACACCGACGATGAAGAGGAAGGTGGTGGCGATCGCCCGGGCATAGATCTTCAGCCAGCCGCTCTCGGCCGTTCCGGGCGTAAGGTAGCCCATGAACTCCAGATCCCAGCTGAAATGGTAAGTGGCCATGGCAATGAGCGCCGCGCCACGCACCGTATCCACAAGGCCTATACGCGGCGGTTTTGCGGCAGCCGCCGCTTCCGTTGCCGACACTATCATTCACAATCCCTCGGACAGCTCATCACCGTCACTCGCTGACGGCTTGTTGCGCTGAACAGGAGAAAGGTGGAGATTTGGTGGCGGGTTTGCGTCCATGATGGCGAGGCGCGCTTCCGAAAAGAATTGCCGGCGGGTAAGGACGAAAACCACGATTGATGTCGTACCCATAAAAACATAGGGGTTAATGAACCAGCCGAGATAGCCGATCGACAGGAAGATCGCCCTGAGACCCTCGTTGAAATGGCTGCCGGCGATGACGTTCATGCGGATGACACGCTCCGCCGCCCGCTCGGCGGCAATGATGTCCTTTTCCGTATCATGCACCATCGGAATGCCGCCGAAGAGAATGGTGCAATAGTTGAAGAGGCGGTAGGACCAACCGAACTTGAAGAAAGCGTAGCCGAAAAGGGCAGCAAGGCCGCCGACCTTCATTTCGAAGACGGCGTGGCCACTGTGGAAGACGAAAGGCAGGTCGGCGAAGACCGCATCCACCTTTTCCGTGGCGCCGAGCAAGGCGAAGCAGCTGCCGATCGCGAAAATGGATGTGGAAGCAAAAAAGGCGGTGCCATTTTGCAGCCCGGCCATGATCTGGGTATCGATCATCTTCAAATCGCGGCGCAGGGAATTATATATCCATTCACGCCGCCGCTCTGCCATGGCATGGGTCAGGCTGGTGCGCCCGAAGAAGGTCTGGCCGTGCAACAGCCACGAATAGCCCATCCAGATAAAGATAAAGAAGGCAAGCGCGATATAATCCGCCGTCGTCATCATCAGTGATTCATTTCCCGCATCAAACGTGGCCACTCTACATATGCATGCGATTGCTGCAATGACCGGCAAAGATGAGAATGACTAGCAAGATGGGCCGCTTCGAACGAGAGCCTTTCCCGGTCAGCTTGAAGCATTCTGCCGGAGCAGGTTTTCGTCAGGGCAGAAGCGATTGGCGAAGGGCATACCTCTGGGGTATGTCCGAGCCGATCGCTTCTGATCCTGGCGGAAAGATGCCCGGCCCTTCGGGTTGGCTGAAACGGGCCGCCTGATCGACCGGCCGGCTTGGCCGTAGATCTGGGCTACGACGCGCGCCGGCCGGTCGATCATCCGACTCCGTTTGAGCCAACAGAATGCTTCAATCTGACCGGGAAAGGCTCTAGTGTCCGGCCGGATGTCGCACCGGTTCAAGGCGATGTCGGTCCGCCACGCGGATGCGGAACCGGGCTCGCATAGTGTGCATCGTGAAATTTAAAAGGCGCTTCCATGTTTCTTTCGGTATTCGATGTGTTCAAGATCGGTGTCGGGCCGTCGAGCTCGCATACGATGGGGCCGATGACGGCTGCCAACCGGTTCCTTGAACTCATCCTGTCCAACGAATGGCCGCGTCCTTCCACCGGCGCACAGGTGGCCGCCATCAAGGTCAGCCTGCACGGTTCGCTCGCCCACACAGGGATCGGCCATGGAACAGGCAGGGCGGTCATCCTCGGCCTGATGGGCGAGGCGCCCGACAAGGTCGACCCCGATCGCATGGATGCGATCATCAATGGGGTGGAAAAGAGTGGCCGGATCACGCCCGAGGGGCATCCGGCCTACCAGTTCCAGCCGAAGACGGACCTGATCTTCGACAAGAAGCAGCCGCTGCCGGGTCACGCCAACGGCATGAGCTTCTCCGCCTATGACAAGGACGGTCGGCTTCTCGTCAAGCGCATCTATTATTCCGTCGGCGGCGGCTTCGTCGTTACCGATACGGAGCTGGAGCAGATGCGAGCGCGCAAGAAGACCTCGCAAGGCAATTACAAGGTGCCTTACCCTTTCGCCAGTGCCAAGCAGATGCTGGAAATGGCAGAACGTTCCGGCCTGTCGATCGCGCAGATGAAGCGCGCCAATGAGGAAAGCCAGCGCAGCCGCGAGGAGCTGGATTCCGGCCTCGACCGCATCTGGGAAGCGATGCGCTCCTGTATCGAGCGCGGGCTCAAGGTCGAGGGCATCATGCCCGGCGGGCTGAACGTCAAACGCCGGGCCAAGCATATTCACGACAAGCTGCAGGAAGAATGGCGCAGCAACCGCGTCAACCCGCTGCTCGCCAACGACTGGCTCAGCGTCTATGCGATGGCAGTCAACGAGGAGAATGCTGCCGGCGGACGCGTCGTGACCGCGCCGACCAATGGCGCGGCAGGCGTCATTCCCGCGACGATCCGCTACTACGAGCATTTCCACGAGGACTGGGACCGGAACGGCATCCACGACTATCTGCTGACCGCAGCGGCGATCGGCGGCATCATCAAACACAATGCGTCGATCTCGGGCGCGGAAGTGGGCTGTCAGGGTGAGGTCGGCTCGGCCGCCGCGATGGCAGCAGCCGGCCTCGCAGCCGTCATGGGCGGCACGCCGGCCCAGATCGAAAACGCCGCGGAAATCGCGCTCGAACACCATCTCGGCATGACCTGCGATCCGATCGCCGGCCTGGTGCAGGTCCCCTGCATCGAGCGCAATGCGCTGGGTGCGGTGAAGGCGGTCACGGCCGCATCCCTCGCAGTAAAGGGCGACGGCCAGCATTTCGTGCCGCTTGACGCCTGCATCGAGACGATGCGCCAGACGGGTTACGATATGAGCGAGAAGTACAAGGAAACCTCGACTGGGGGCCTTGCCGTCAACGTCGTAGAATGCTGAGTTTGTGGACGCCCGTTGCTTCCTCCTTGACGCTGCCGGTCAAAAGGATTTCAACGGCAGCATGGCACTAAATCTCATCAAGCTCTGCGTCGGCTGCGACTCGATCGAAGACCTGCGCGAATGGGTGGCAGAACGGTCGTTGCGCGCCATCGCCGCTGGACTGGAACCGCATTCGGTCCATACGACCCGCATGGTACCGAAGCGCGTGGAAGAACTGCTCGACGGCGGCTCGCTCTATTGGGTGATCAAGGGGCAGGTACAAGCCCGCCAGAAGATCCTCGATATCCAGACATTCACGGACGGTGAGGGGATCGGCCGCTGCCATCTGGTGCTCGGTCCTGAGGTGATCGAAACCTCGGTGCAGCCAAAGCGGGCCTTCCAGGGCTGGCGTTATTATCCTGATGAGGATGTGCCGCGCGATCTCCACAGTCTCGGCGCCGGTATTGCCGAAATGCCAGCAGATCTTCGCCGCGAGCTGTCGGAACTCGGATTGCTTTAAAGCCGTTTGTTTTTACGCAAAACCGCTGCGCACTGCTGGAATTGCTTTGACGCCTCAGCGCAAACGCAGCACGACCGGCGAATTGCCATCGGGCGACGTGATGTGCAGGTGGATATGCGCCTCCGGCTGCGAGTAGCGCCAGGCGCGCGCACCGTGGCACAGCAGCAGGTTGATGAGATCACGGGTCTTCGGCGACTTCGCTCTTGGGCGCTGCAGCCCGATTTCGGCAAGACGCAGCGCTGCTTCGTGCAGCGGATGCAGGCCGGAACGGCCCTTGTTGACCGCCCGGCGCCCTGCAGGCGCATTTGGAATATTCTCGTTGATCGACATCATCTTCCTCGTACGCAATACAAATCGAACTAGGATCGACTGCCGGCGGCGCGAACACCGCAGCCGGCAGGCGGGAGCGCCGCCAAATCATTCATAGGCAGCGCCGGATATCTCATTGAGCAGCCGCCCAGCACTTGACGCCGGCCTTCTTCAGGGCCTTGCAGGCGTTGACCGCATCACGCTGGCCATCGAAGCCGCCGAAACGTGCGCGGTAGATTTGATCGCCGTCATTGGCATAGGCGACGGCGAAGGGCTTGGCGGAGCTCAGCGCCTTGCCGCCCTTGGCCTTGGCGTTTGCCAGGAGGTCCATCGCCATTTCACGACTGGAGGAAACGCCGATCTGGACGACCCAGCCGGATGGCTGTGGCACTTCCTTGGCGGCAACTTCCTTTGCCGGGGCAGCCTTGGTGGAGGCTGTCGTCAACTCGTCGACGGAAGTGTCGCCCTGTTCCGGCGGTATATAGGCAGGTGCCGGCGTCGGCACGGCGACGGAAGCCTGTTCCTGCTGCTGCTTGATCGGCACGGTCTTGACCTTGGTCGGAGACGGCATCGGCTGCGTCAGCAAGGGATTGTTTGTCTTGGGTGCGGCGGTTTCCGCATAGGCAACTTCGGTGCTAGCCGTCTGATAACGGCTGTCCGGAAGCGGACCCTTGTGCGGCAGGCCGAGATCGGCAGCGGCTGCCGTGACCGGCGGCTGATTGGCTGTGATCGTTTTCTTTTCAGCCACCTGGGCAACCTTGGCAGGGGAAACCGGAGCAGGTGTTTCGATCATCTCGGGCATCGGCTTCGACTGGGCGACAAGCGCGCCGCCGCTGCTGGAAGCCTTCGGCATGTAGGTCGCGAGCAGATTGCGCATCTGCGAGTCGCGGGCAGGGGTGGATGCACCGCCGAGAACCACGCCGACGATCGACTTGCCATCAGCCTGTAAGGAACTGACCAGATTGAAGCCGGCGGCGCGGGTGTAACCGGTCTTGATGCCATCGACGCCGCGCACGGAGCCGACGAGACGGTTATGGCTGCGGATCACGCGGTTGCCGAACTTGAAGGCGCGGGTGTTGAAATAGCCGTAATATTGCGGGAAATGCTGGCGAAGGGCGATGCCGAGGCGGGCCTGATCGCGGGCCGTCGTCATCTGCGCGGTATTCGGCAGGCCGTTGGCATTGCGATAGGTCGTGCGCGTCATGCCGAGCGCATGGGCCTTGGCTGTCATCATCTGGGCGAAACGATCTTCCGAACCGCCGAGCATTTCGCCGAGGGCGGTCGCAGCATCATTGGCAGACAGCGTCACAAGGCCGAGGATACCCTGTTCGACGGTGATCGTGCCGCCGGCGCGCACACCAAGCTTGGTCGGCGCCTGGGCGGCAGCGTGAGCGGAGAAGGGGACGGGCGTATCGAGGCGGATGCGACCCTGCTCGAGCGCCTCGAATGTCATGTAGAGCGTCATCATCTTCGTGAGCGACGCCGGATATTGCAGACGGTCGGCATTCTCGCTGTAGAGAACATTCCCCGTCCGGGCATCGACGACGATACCGGCATATTTCGGATTTGCAGCTTCCGCTTCGGCATTGACCGAGTCGACCGCGACGATCGCGATAGCCATCGAAAGGATCGTCAGCACCTTTGCGAGGAAACCGGCAGACCGCGGCGATGATACGGAGGAAATTGACCTTGACACTATTCCACTCTTCGCTTGCATTTTGGATATTCGGCGGGTCACGCGCCCCCTACTGCGTAACCGGCTGTCTTGGAAAACTACCGGTTCAGCGTTACCAATCCGTTTATGATGAATCGTTTCTTCAGACATTTGCGGGGATTTTAGCGGAGTGTTGCAGACCGGCTCACAAGCCGGCTTCCCACAAAAGTCCTGATCGCGGCATCAATATGGTCCCAGTCGGCCAAATGACGGCTCGAGAACCGGTAGAGCACACTTAAATCCTTGCCGACCTTGATATCGCGCTGGCAATCGCCGCTGGTTGCCATTTCCGCAGACGAGGGCAGGACGCAGCGCACGACGTAATCGGCGCTTCCTTCGCGCGGCGCGGTCAGCAGCACCTCGCCGTTGTAGCCGGCATCGGCTCGCAGGCGGTGCAGCGTCAGGCCATGGGCAAAGGTTTCCGAGGCACCATCCATCAGGTGCGAATAGATTGGCTCCAGCCGGCCCGACATGTCCCGCGACATCGTGCCTTGGGTGATCTGCAGGAAAATCAGGCCTGACGATTGGGCAACGTCGTCGAAACGCTGGCGCGTTTCCTTGCTGTAGCCCTCCATTTCCGGCCAGGTGAGATAGAGATCGACCCGTTCGGCCGTGCCGTCATGACGTTCGCTGGGGAAGCGAATCGTGTTGGCAGGCAGGCCGACCGTGTCGAGGCCGATGGTGAGCGTGATCCCGGCAGTGCTTTCAGTATTGCCCGCAAGCGAGATGTGACGGCCGAACCAGCGGCCGGCAACGCTGATCGCAACCGTCAGCAGCGCCAAGACCGCAATCGTCGCCGTGACGCGAACCAGGAAGCGGGTCGAAAGAAGGGGCTGCTCACCAGGGTGGCCCACGGCGGAATTGCTCATCGTCGTCCTCGGATATCGGGCCGCCGTAAGAAAAACGCGAGTCGTCGGTGCCGGTGAAGAATCTCCTGATGAGGATGGAGCGGCGGGAGTTAACGGGCCGTTAACTCAACCAAAAGGAAGTGCCACAAAAGAAGCGAGCCGTTCCCGGGACAGCGGGAACGGCTCTGGGCGCCGGTCGGGACGGGGATGCGGGGACTGACCGGGGCCGGTATGCCTGTTACTTCACGCTACCGACAGCGACGGCGCGGCCGTCCTGCAGCTTCGTCCAGCGGGCCGGATCATCGGCGGACTGGCGCTTCAGGTAGGTGTATTCGGTATCCGACCACAGCAGCACCTTGTTGCGCATATTGTCGAGAATGAAGTCGCCGTGATCCGTACGCACGGTCAGCACCGCATGGCCCTCGCCATTCGGCTGCAGCACGACAGTCATCAGCGTATCTGATGGAGAGAAGCCGGCATCGATCAGCATCTTGCGCTTCAGCAGCGCGAAATCCTCGCAGTCGCCGACAGTGCGCGGATAGGCCCAGCGCTCCTCGACACCATAGATCTCCATGTCCGTCATCGGTTGGATGGTCGAGTTGACGGTGTAGTTGACCTTGAGGATCTCCTTCCAGCGATCCTCGGTCAGGATCGCCGGGCCGGCATCGCCGCCGGCATAAGCGCATTCACTCGGATTGGTCTGACAGAATTCATAGTGCCCGATCGGCGGGCTCGCATTGCCTGCAAGTGTCATGCTGGCGGGTGATGCCTGTCCTGCGCCCGCCATTGCCACCGTTACGCTAACGGCCAGAAGGCCGCTCTTCAGTAGATTTCGAATTGACATTATCGTCTCCCCGTTATGAGGACGACAATGACACGGACGTTTTTATCTCACGCAAAATTACGCAATCAAATTAATGGCTTAGTTTATTCAAAAGCGCATCGAACTTGATTCAAATCCACATCGAATACGCTTAAAATTAAAAGCGCATTCGTCTCGAATTCGATTAAAATTGAAGGATTGGGAAAAAGGCTTTCGGGCGGGAAATGGCCGAAAAACGGACAGGCTGTTAACGATTTTCGATAAGCCGGATAAATTTCTGCAACAAGCTGCAGTGGGGATGGCGGCCGGCGGAGATCCGATTGAAGCGTACAAACAGGCGGAATCGCCGTGCAGAAAGCCGATTTCGCCTTACGTCCCGATTTTCCGCCGTAAAAATAATTTCGTCAGGGATCGCGGAATCTGTTCGTCGCAGCGACGATTGCGGCGGCAATATCCGCATTTGCAGTCGAATGGGCCGCCTTTGGCAGCACGATGAACTCGGCGCCCGGCCATGCGCGGGCAAGTTCCCAGGCGGTGACAAGCGGTGCTTCCATGTCGAAGCGTCCGTGGATGAGAAAGCCGGGGATGCAGGCGAGGCGATCAGCATTCTTCAGTAGGATGCCGTCTTCGAGCCACGCGCCCTCGCGGAAATAGTGGGTGATGATGCGGGCGCGCGTCAGAAGGTAGCGCGGATCGGACCAGCGCCCGGGCAGACCGGCGGGATCGGCAAGAAGGATTGTCGCCGCTTCCCATTCATGCCAGTCGCGCGCCGCTTTCAGCCGTACCTGCTCTTCGGGATCGTTGAGGAGTTGATGATAGGCGCTCACCCTGTCGATGCCACGGAGCTCCGGTGGCAGCGCCTTGCCGAAACGGTGCCATTCCTCGGGAAAGAGCGGCGCCATGCCGCGATAGAGCCAGTCGATTTCGGAACGCCGTGTCGTGGTGACTCCTGCGATAACTATGCCGCTGACATGATCCGGATGGGATTGCGCATAGGCGAGCGCCAGCGTCGAACCCCAGGAATTGCCGAAGATGATCCACTTTTTCACGCTAAAGAGGCTGCGCAGCCTCTCTATATCCTCGATGAGATGAGCGGTCGTGTTGCGGGAGAGGTCGGTCGCGGCGTCGGCGGCATTCGGCAGGCTGCGCCCGCAATTGCGCTGATCGAAGAGGATGATGCGGTACACGGACGGGTCGAAATAGCGGCGTGCAGCGGTGGAAAAGCCGGAGCCTGGTCCGCCGTGCAGGACAAGCGCCGGCTTGCCTGCCGGATTGCCGCAGGCCTCCCAATAGATCAGGTTGCCGTCGCCTGTATCGAGCAGGCCGTGTTCATAGGGTTCGATTTCCGGAAACAGGACCGACATGACCGTGCCGCTTGCTGAGGTGCGCTGTATCCTTCAAGTCTGTGACGGATAAATGACAAGAGTGGCGGCATTCTATGGCATCTGCCACACGGGATGCAGGAGATTATTCAACCCAACACTGAAATTGTCAGTCCTATCCCGTGTAGTACAGGCCCGAAAACCGGGCGCAAAACCGCTGATCATTTTTGCTGGAATTGGTTTCTTGTTTTACGCAATTCCGGGCGCAACACCGCGGCGCACTTTTGCTGGAATTGCTTTAGAGAAATTCGCGCAACGTCTCGCGCGACTGGACCGACAGGAACTCGATCGCAACACCCTCCGAGAAGTGGCGAACGACGCGGCCGCGCATGTTGCCGAGGCGAACAGGCGTGCCGAGCGGCGGGCGCACTTCGCAATCGACGGCGGCGCCCGAGAGCGAAAGGTCCATGATGCGGCAGGTGTAGCGCGTGCCGTCTTCGAGCGTGAGGTCGGTCTTGGTCTCGCGCGGGGTCAGACGATCATGACGGCGATCTTCCGGCAGGCCGAGCTCGTGTTTGTTGGCAAGCCAGGTGAGCTGGGCCGCGAGCTTCTCGCGCTTGCGCTCGGTGGCGTTGATCGACATGGTGAAGCCGCGCATATCGACGGTCTGTACATGACCTTCGACGCGGCCGAGATGGTCGATGTAGGCGACGATGCGTTCATTGGCGCGTGGGCGGCCGGCGCAGGTGACATACATGTCGCCGGGCGACATATCGATCACCACGCACTCGAATTCCTCGTAGTTCGCAAGCATCAGCCGGCCCTGCATATTGATGGGCACGCGCTGGAACACTCCCTGTTCTGGGCGCGGCGCAGGCCGGTGCGTCTGAGCGGGCTGGAACGAGTGCATCAAAGGGCTTCTTTATGAAATCGCTGAGCCCAATCCTTACCTGCAATCCCTTAACAGAAGGTTGTGGAACGAGCCGCCGCATAACCCTAAAGTACTATGGGCGGCGACCCAAAATGCGACAGTCAGCGAGCGGCTGCCCCATGCAGGAAATGCGACATGGCACGCAGCATGGCGCGGCCGAACGTGGCCTGTTTTTCGGTGGCGACCTCGACAGGGCGACGCGGTTCGGCCTCAGCCGTGCGGCCGAACTTGTCGTGCAGCAGCCGGCTGCGATCGAGGGCGAGAAGCTCCAGCGGCACGATCTCCAGCCAGCTTGCAGCGGCGGCAGGCGCGATGGCGCCAAGCAGCCGGTCGCAGCCACCTTCGGGCGAACGCAGCGGCATCATGATGATCTCAAAGGCCGCATGATGGCCGGCGGTGCTGTAGCCCGTCGCGTTGAAAAGCGTTGGAATGGCGTGAGCCATGACGCCCTGTGCCGTCTTTTCGATATCCTCGTGCTGGCCGTTAGCCCAAAGGGCGGAGAAACGCTCGCCGCGCAGATCGCGGCCAAAGAGATCGCAGATCTTGGTGCCGGCGAGGCGGAAGCGGATATGCCGGTCTGCCGCCGTCTCCAAGATGAAGAGGCTCGACAGGAGATGAGGGATCGCGCCGGGCTCGATCTGCGATTTCAGCGGTGCATCCCGCCCGCCGCGCAGTGCATTCCAGTAGTCGAATATGTCGATCGTGATCTGAAGGCGCATGGCAGTGTCTCATTTCGGTTCATTGGGGCGCGGTTTTCGCCCCTTCACCTTCTACCTTGCGGATTTCATGCCAAATCCGGCGAGTTAAGGTTAAGAAAGGGTTTCGCTTGAGTGCCGGGACCTGTCATGAGACCGTCTCTCCATCACTTCGAACAGTGAAGTTCTGCACAGGACTGCCAGGGGGAGGGGCATCCTTCGGGGAACCCAGGCGAGCCGTCCGGCCAGTTCCGGACGGCTTTTTTTTTGAAGCTGGCTCCTGTATGGCTGTGACCTCCAACGAGGCGAGATGAGCATGAACGAACAGACGTCCGGGCCTGATCAGGCTTTCCAGCCTATGCAGCCCGAACCGCCGGCCAGGCCGCCACGCCAGCCGGTTTTCAATCTTCCGCCTGCGCTGTTTGCCACCCTGCTGCTTCTGATCCTGATCTACGCCGGGCAGTCACTACTGTCTCCCGACGGGCTTTCCTGGTTCCTGTTCAACTTCGGCTTCATTCCGCTGCGCTATGCTGTTTCGCTTGCAGAGCAGGGCCCGCAGCTGTACTGGACGCCGGTCACCTATTCGCTGCTGCACGGAAGCATCGAGCATATCGTCTTCAACGGCCTGTGGCTGATGGCCTTCGGCGCGCCCGTCGTGCGCCGCATCGGCGCGTTCCGCTTCATCGTCTTCTGGATTCTTTCCTCTGTCGCCTCGGCGGCCCTGCATGCGGCCCTGAACTGGGGCAGCGAAGGGCTGCTGATCGGTGCATCGGGTGTGGTCTCGGGCCTCATGGGCGCGGCCTGCCGCTTTGCCTTCCCCTCCGGGCGGCAGATGGTCCGCCCCGCGCACCTCAATCCGCGACTGTCGGTGCTGCAGGCGATGCAGAGCCGCACGGTGATCATCTTCACGCTGTTATGGCTGGTCGGCAACGCGCTGATCGCCGTCGGCATCCCGCTCGTCGGCGACGGCAGCCAGGAGATTGCCTGGGATGCGCATATCGGCGGTTTCGTCTTCGGCTTCTTCCTTTTCGCTCTCTTCGACCGGAAACTGCCTGAAGAACCCGTGCCCCATCCTGACGACGAGTTGCAATCCTGACCCAAGCAGTGCACCATTGATCAATCCGCGATGGGAGGAGAAACCGCCGCGGAGCCTGTGTTCCCGACAAGTGTTTCACTTTCGCCATGGGAGGTACAAATGGCCAGTTCCGTCAAGGCAATACTCGATCTGAAGGGTCGTGACGTCGTCACCACCGGGCCGAACACCACGGTTGCGGAGGCGGCTTCGATTCTGAGCAAGAAGAAGATCGGCGCGATCGTCGTCGTCGGCATGGAAAACAAGATTTCCGGCATGTTCACCGAGCGCGATCTCGTGCATGTCATCGCCAAGTCCGGCAAGGACGGGCTAGATCAGACGCTTTCTTCCGTCATGACCTCGAAGGTCCTCCGCTGCAACGAGCAGACCTCGGTCAACGAGCTTATGCAGCTGATGACCAGCAAGCGTTTCCGCCACGTTCCCGTGGAAGCCAACGGCAAGCTTGCCGGCATCATTTCGATCGGTGACGTCGTGAAGTCGCGCATCGCCGAGGTCGAGCGAGAAGCCGAAGAGATCAAGGCATATATTGCAAGCTGAGTGACTCTCTATTCTACGCAATTCCGAACGCAAAACCGCTGCACACTTTTGCTGGAATTGCTTGGGCGTCAGGGGTGCCTGGCGTAGAGTTCCTGCATACGCTGCAGCTCGGGCAGCCTTGCCCGGGCTTCTTCATAGCCACGTTCGATGGCTTCCCCCGCCCGATGGAATTCCGACAGGCCGATGTCCGACAGGCGCGGCTGCAGTGAGATATCGGGCGGATCGCCGGCAAGGCGCGCTCGCGCGATACGGTCCTGAATGATGTTGAAGGCCTGCACCATGACGCCGGTCATGCCCATCCTGGCGGCATAGGGCGCATCCCTCTGCTGCTGCACTTCGGCAGGCGAGAGGCTGGCATTGTGGCGAACGACGGCGGAACGGCCGTAGAGATCATAGTTGAGGTTGACGGCGACGACGAGCGGCTGCTCGTAGCTTCGGCAGACGGAAACCGGCACGGGATTGACGAGCGCGCCATCGACCAATGTGCGGTTATTGCTGCGCACCGGCTCGAAAATGCCGGGCAGGGCGTAGGATGCGCGGATCGCCGTGATCAGCGAACCATTGGCGATCCAGACTTCGTGCCCGGTGTTGACCTCGGCCGCGACGGCGACAAAGGGCCGGTCGAGATCCTCGATCGTCAGTCCTTCCAGATGTTCTTGCATGCGTTTGGTCAGCCGCATGCCACCGAAGAGGCCGGAGCCGCCGATCGTCAGGTCGAGCAGGCTTGCGATGCGGCGCATAGTGAGCGAACGAGCGAAACCTTCCAGCTCGTCCAGCTTGCCGGCCAGATAGCAGCCACCAACAAGCGCGCCGATCGAGGTGCCAGCGATCATGCCGATCTCGATGCGGGCCTCATCGAGCGCACGCAGCACGCCGATATGCGCCCAGCCTCGAGCGGCGCCGCCGCCAAGCGCCAGGGCAAGCTTTGCTTTCTTTTCGGGAACGGCGAGCACGGGAGAAACGGGCGTATCATCACGCACCGCCAAGCCGGAACCGCCCCCATCGGAGCTTTGACGATTCATACTCCAGCCCAACATGGCGTTCCTTCCTCCCGGCAGAACACTGGGTTCCTATTAACCGCCCCGAACCCTTTCCAAATTGTATATAGAGACGACCGGCGTCGCAATAAGGAGCAGGTGGCTGGGATATTTGGCCTATTTTCCGTAGATGTCCTTGGGATCGAAATGCAGGTCGTCATCGACGATGGTCAGCATGGGCTTTCCATTTTCCAGGGTGACGGTGCGGTAGAAGCACGAGCGGCGGCCCGTGTGACAGGTCGCGTCATGGCCGGCGACCTCGACCTTCAGCCAGATGGCGTCCTGATCGCAGTCGGTGCGGATCTCCTTGACGGTCTGGAGATTGCCCGAGGTCTCGCCCTTCTTCCAGAGCTTGCCGCGCGAGCGGCTGAAATAGTGGGCGAAGCCGGTCTGGATGGTCAGCGCCAGGGCCTGCGCATTCATATGGGCGACCATCAGCAGTTCGCCATCACCGGCATCGGTGACAATGGCCGCGATCAGACCGCGATCATCGAAGCGTGGCGTGAAATCGCCAGCATCCTCCAGCTCGGATTTGTCGTCCGACGGCCGATTGAAAATCAGTTCACTCATCGCGGCCCTCCTGAGGGAGCTGATCTCAGCGGCCCCTTACCATTGTCATGAATCGGACCTGATCGGCCGGTTCAGTCTTGAACGTTCCAGTAAAGGTTGTCGTCAATGTGGTCGAGCCCTGCTTCTGAACGCCGCGCATGGCCATGCACATATGTTCGGCCTCGATCATGACGGCGACACCGCGCGGGCGCAGCGTCTCATCAATGGCCTTGGCGATCTGCGAGGTCATCGTTTCCTGCGTCTGCAGGCGGCGGCCGTAGATTTCGACGACGCGGGCGATCTTGGACAGGCCGAGAACGCGTCCGTCCGGCATATAGGCGACATGCGCCTTGCCGATGATCGGCACCATGTGATGTTCGCAGTGAGAGAAGAAGGGAATGTCCTTCACCAGCACCATGTCGTCATAACCGGCAACCTCCTCGAAGGTCCGGCCGAGCACGTCTTCCGGGCTCATCTCGTAGCCGGCGAAGAGCTCGCGATAAGACTTGGCGACGCGGGCAGGCGTATCCAGCAGGCCCTCACGCGACGGATCGTCGCCAGCCCAGCGCAGCAGGACACGAACGGCGTCCTCTGCCTCCTGCTGGGAGGGGCGATCGGATTCACGGGCGGTCTGCGGAAAATTCTTGACGATGGCGTCCATATTCAATGGTCTCCTGGTCCGCAACGCGGACCTTATTCGGACTAGCCACTGGTACCCCAAGCGGGAATTCTTGCACCTTTGGCAGGCTCCGGGGCTTTCCAGGCTCGCTTTCTCGAACCCTTCCGGCACGGTTTCCCAATCAAACTTATCCGGGGCCATTGCATTTCAATGGCCCTCGAACGACATACATATAGGAAGACGACCCTGGTATGTAAGTATGCTGTCGTTTGACTGTGTGTTTTTTGTTTACATGACAATCACATAGGAATTAGCGTCGCTTTTAGGCGTTTTTGGAGCCAAATCCGTCATGGATGACATCTATAACAGCAAAATCCTCGAATTTGCCGGCAATATTCCTCTGACCGGCACGCTTGACGATGCGGATGCGAGCGCCCAGGCGCATTCCAGGCTCTGCGGCTCGAAAGTGCGCATCTGGCTGAAAATGGATGGCGATAGGATCAGCGCCTTTTCGCATGACGTGAGGGCCTGCGCCCTCGGCCAGGCCTCCTCCTCGATCATGGCCCGCCATGTTGTCGGCGCGACATCAGGCGAAGTGCGCAAGGCGCGCGAGGATATGCTCGCCATGCTGAAAGCGGATGGCGAGGGGCCAGATGGACGGTTCGCCGACATGCGCTATCTCCTTCCCGTGCGTGATTACAAGGCGCGTCATGCCTCCACCATGCTGACCTTCGACGCCGTCGTCGATGCCATCGGCCAGATAGAGGCAAAGCGCGCTGAAACCGTCGAGGCGTAAGCTATGTGCGAATTCTGTCTGCTGCGCGAAGAAGAGGAAGACGAGGGCGGTGCCGCCGCGCCGAAGCCTCGCGCCCGACCGCTGCAGAGATTTTCGCGCAACTACCAAGGCCCGTTCCGCAAGACGCCTGACCGGCTTTTCGGCATGGGGCTCATCCGCCTCTATCAGCTGACGCTCTCCGGCTTCGTCGGCAATTCCTGCCGGCATATCCCGACCTGCTCCGAATATGGCTATGAGGCCGTCGCCCGCCATGGGCTCTGGGCCGGCGGCTGGATGACGCTCTTCCGCGTCGGCCGGTGCGGTCCGGGCGGCACAAGTGGGCTCGATCCGGTACCTGACAACCTCGAATCCCGTTTCCGCTGGTTTACGCCGTGGCGCTATTTCGGGCTCGGGCGGAAGGAGGCATAAGGTGTGTACCTTCATCGCACTTCTGCACAGCATCGTCCTGACCTCCGAGCGGCGCGTGATCATGGAAGATCTGCGAAAGCTTGCCGAAGAGTTGGGCTATCGTGAACCGCGCACGCTGGTCTCCACCGGCAACCTCGTGTTCGAGGCAGATGAAATGCGGCCGCACGAAGTCGAAGAGCAGTTGGAGGAGGCTTTTGAAGAAAAATTCGGCAAGCATGTCGATATCATCGTGCGCAGCGACTGCACCTGGATGGCGCTCTGCAGCGCCAATCCCTTCAAGGACGGCGTTGGCGACCAGGTGATCGTGCGCGTCAACCGGCTGCCGATCGACCCGGACAAGGTGGAAGCGCTGAAGCCGCTCCTTGCCGAAGGGCAGCGGATGAAGCTTGTCGGTTGCGATCTCTGGATCGATTTCCACGGCAAGCCGAGCCAATCGAAGCTGCTATCGGCGCTCACGACCAAGCGCATGGGCGTGGGGACGATGCGCAACTGGAACACAGTGCGCGGCCTTTTCGATATGGTCCTCTAGGCTCGCTTCTCCTTTACTCAGACACCAAATATCAGTATCAGGCGGCAGCGGCATTCCCGGTGGATGACGCTTCCGTTTCAACCACCCGCATTCGTTGGCGGGACTGGACAAGGAGAATTTGAATGTCCCAATCCGTTTCCCTGACATTTCCCGATGGTTCGGTACGCAGCTTCCCGGCTGGCGCGACCGGCAAGGATGTTGCCGAATCCATTTCCAAGTCGCTTGCCAAGAGCGCCGTCGCCATTGCGATCGACGGCACCGTGCGCGACCTTTCCGATGCCGTGACCGACGGCAAGATCGAGATCATCACACGCAAGGATGGCCGCGCGCTGGAGCTCATCCGGCATGACGCCGCACACGTGATGGCTGAAGCCGTACAGGAACTATGGCCCGGCACGCAGGTGACGATCGGCCCTGTGATCGAGAACGGCTTCTATTACGACTTCGCCAAGAACGAACCCTTCACGCCCGACGATCTGCCCAAGATCGAAAAGAAGATGAAGGAAATCATCGCCCGCAACGCGCCCTTCACCAAGGAAGTGTGGTCGCGGGAGAAGGCCAAGGAAGTTTTTGCCGCCAAGGGCGAACAGTACAAGGTCGAGCTCGTCGATGCGATTCCCGAAGGGCAGGATCTGAAGATCTATCACCAGGGCGAGTGGTTCGACCTTTGCCGCGGCCCGCACATGGCCTCCACCGGCCAGATCGGCACCGCCTTCAAGCTGATGAAGGTTGCCGGCGCCTATTGGCGCGGCGACAGCAACAACGCCATGCTGTCGCGCATCTACGGCACGGCATGGGCCGACCAGGCCGATCTCGATAACTACCTGCATATGCTGGCCGAAGCCGAGAAGCGCGACCACCGCAAGCTCGGCCGCGAAATGGACTTGTTCCATTTCCAGGAAGAAGGTCCGGGCGTCGTCTTCTGGCATGGCAAGGGCTGGCGCATCTTCCAGTCGCTCGTCTCCTACATGCGTCGTCGGCTCGCCGTCGACTATCAAGAGGTCAACGCGCCGCAGGTGCTCGACACCGCACTCTGGGAAACCTCGGGTCACTGGGGCTGGTATCAGGAAAACATGTTCGCCGTGAAATCGGCCCATGCCATGACGCATCCCGAAGACAAGGAAGCGGATAACCGCGTCTTTGCGCTAAAGCCGATGAACTGCCCCGGCCACGTGCAGATCTTCAAGCATGGCCTGAAATCCTATCGCGAACTGCCGATCCGTCTCGCCGAATTCGGCCTTGTGCATCGCTACGAGCCCTCCGGCGCACTGCACGGGCTGATGCGCGTGCGCGGCTTCACGCAGGACGACGCGCACATCTTCTGCACCGACGAGCAGATGGCAGCCGAATGCCTGAAGATCAACGACCTGATCCTCTCGGTTTATGAAGACTTCGGCTTCAAGGAAATCGTCGTGAAGCTCTCCACCCGTCCGGACAAGCGCGTCGGCACCGATGCGCTCTGGGATCGGGCGGAAGCCGTCATGACCGATGTGCTGAAGACGATCGAGGCGCAGTCCGAGGGACGCATCAAGACCGGCATCCTGCCGGGCGAGGGCGCTTTCTACGGGCCGAAGTTCGAATATACGCTGAAGGACGCGATCGGCCGCGAATGGCAGTGCGGCACGACGCAGGTCGACTTCAACCTGCCGGAACGCTTCGGCGCCTTCTACATCGACAGCAATTCGGAAAAGACGCAGCCCGTGATGATCCATCGCGCCATCTGCGGCTCGATGGAGCGCTTCCTCGGCATCCTGATCGAGAACTTCGCCGGCCATCTGCCGCTGTGGGTTTCGCCGCTGCAGGTCGTCGTCGCCACGATCACCTCGGAAGCTGACGGCTACGGCCAGGAAGTGGCCGAGGCGCTGCGCGAAGCCGGACTGCATGTCGAGACCGACTTCCGTAACGAGAAGATCAATTACAAGATCCGCGAACATTCCGTTACGAAAGTTCCCGTCATCATCGTCTGCGGCAAGAAGGAAGCCGAGGAGCGCACGGTCAATATCCGCCGCCTCGGCAGCCAGGAGCAGACATCGATGTCGCTGGATTCGGCTGTCGAAAGCCTTGCCCTGGAGGCGACTGCGCCCGATATCCGTCGTAAGCTCGAGGCAAAGAAGGCCAAGGCAGCCTGAAAATTGCCTTTTGGATATTGGCAGCGCCCGGCATTGATCTGCTCGGCGCTGTCAGAAATCTGACATGCAACAGTAATATAGCCGCCAAAAAACAGGGGACGGGTTTCATCCCGGCAGGCATTCGAGTGCGCTTCAAAGAGCTTTCCTACGCGAACGAACGGGATCCGCGCCTGAAGCGCTGGCTCATCCGCTCCATCGAGGGCCTTTCCGGCCGTGACCGCTATGTACGGCTCTACGACATCTGGCGCTCCGACATTGTCGGCAAAAGCGACCGCGTCTTCGGCAAGATGCTCGACCTCATCGATGTCGAGATCAATGTGAAGGGCAGCTGGCCGCTCGAGCCGGTGCCGGACGAGCCGATCGTCATCGTCGCCAACCATCCCTTCGGCATCGGCGATGGCATTGCAGTGCTGGCGCTAGCCGAGCAGATTGGTCGTCCATTCCGGGTACTGATCCACAATGATCTCCTGAAGGTGCCGGAAATGGCGCCTTATTCGCTGCCGATCTCCTTCGAGGAGACCAAGGAAGCGATGGCGATGAACATGAAGAGCCGGCACGAGGCAGTTCGCCTGCTGAAGGAAGGCACGACGATCGTGATTTTTCCGGCTGGTGGCGTGGCCACCGCCAAGAAGGGCTTCGGCCGCGCCGAAGACCTGCCGTGGAAGATGTTCCCGGCCAAGCTCATCCAGGCGACCCGCGCCAGCGTGCTGCCGATCTATTTCGAGGGCCAGAACGGCCGGCTCTTCCATCTCGCCAGCAGGGTTTCGATGACGCTGCGCCTGTCGCTGCTCATCCGCGAATTCCGCCGTCTTTCAGGCAGCACGATCACCGCGCATGTGGGTAGGGTACTGTCCTGGGAAGAACTCAGCAGCGGCAGCGACCGCAAGGATCTGCTCGCCCGTCTCTTTGACGCAGTCTTCTCGATGGCGCCGAAGAAGAAGGCCTTCCTCAAGCGCGCAAGCTGAGCATTTCCGGAGATTTCGGACGCGGCGTCAGTCGAGGCTGGCGCCGTCGCCGCTTTGCAGATCTTCATACGACGGCAAGGGCGGCTGCGGCGGGATCTCGCCGCCCGGCTGGGGCACACCCTTCGGCCCGGCTGCGGCCTGTCCTGGCGGCACGGCTGTGGCGGCCGGAGCAATCGGCTGCTGGGCCTGCTGGTTCTTCATCAGCACTTCGACATCGGTATTGACGCCGGCAGCGACGGTGAAGTCACGCTGATAGATCTTGTCCTTGTTGCGGGCGACCGCCGTGTATTCACCTTCCGCCAGGACCATGGCCGGAAAGGCGCTCACACTTTCGCCGACGCTGTCGCCGGCTGCCGTCAGGATCGACCAGGCGGTATCGGCGATCGCTTCGCCACCGGTTTCCGAGACCAGCTTGAAATTGATCTGTGCCGCCCTGTGCTGGATCGTCGCTTCGGTGAGCTTGCCGGCCTCCACCTGGATGTCGGCACGGATGGTCGCGTTGACATTGCCGTATTCGGAGACGACGTGATAGGTGCCGGCGTTGAGGCGCACGACCGTATTCGGTGGCACATCGGCCATGACAAGGCCGCGCTCGCCGTCGTCGCGGACTTCCGCGGAATAGATCGAGAAGCTCAGCTGGTTGGGCCGAATGCGGACATCGGAGCCGGAGACGGCGTTGAGCAGCAGCCCGCCGGCATCGAGAACCATCACCTGCTTGTCGACTGCGCCTTCATCCGACACCGTCAGCTTCTTGGTGACGCCGGCGCGGCCGAAGGAAACGTTGACGAAATAATCGCCGGCAGCGAGCTGGAAGGCTGCGGTGCCACCGCGGGAGCTTGCGATGAGCGGCAGCTTGCCATCATTTCCAGCGACGGGACTGAATACATACCAGGAAAGCCCGTCTTCGACAGGCGCGCCATCGGCCGTGAGCTTGGCTTCCAGCGAGACGTCACGCAGATGCACGCCCTCCTGCGTCGTGCCTGGCGCGATGAACGCGTTGAGCTTCGGCATTTTCGGCGTCGATTCGAGCTGCTTGAACTCCTTGAAGGCGTCCTGGGCGGCGGCGCCAAACGGCGTCAGCAACATCAGGGCAACAGCAAGGCCGATCCGTGCAAAAGGCAAAATGCCAAACATCCTGTTCGTGAACCGATTGACTTCTGAAATCGCAGAGTCCACTTCAAGACCAATGCCATGGCAAATTCAAGACCTGTGGCCAGCCTCTGCATACAAATGAGAGTTTCTCCCGCATGAAATCCGACATCAAGCTGATCGATTATCTCGCCGTGCGCCGCTCCATCCCTGCGTTCCAGATGTGCGAACCGGGACCGGCAAGGGACGAGATCGAGGAAATCCTGCGCCTTGCATCGCGCGTTCCCGATCACGGCAAGCTCGCCCCCTGGCGCTTCATCGTCTATCGCGGCGAAGAGCGCGTGCGGCTGGGCGAAGAACTGCTGAAGCTGGCGCTCGAAGCAAAACCCGATCTCTTAGAGGAAATGATCCTGGTGGAACGCGCACGCTTTACCCGTGCGCCTGTCGTCGTCGGCATCGTCAGCAAGGCCGGTCCGCATTTCAAGATCCCGGAATGGGAACAGATCATGTCGGCGGGCGCGTTGTGCCTCAACGTCATCCTGGCTGCCAATGCGCATGGTTATGTCGCCAACTGGCTGACAGAATGGTTCGCCTTCGACGAGCGCGCCTATCCGCTGCTCGGCGTCCAGCCGGGCGAAAAGGTTGCCGGTTTCATCCACATCGGCTCCACTACCTTTCCACCCGTCGAGCGTCCACGCCCTGAGCTAACCGAGACGGTCACCTGGCTCGGCGGTGAAGACTGATGTTCTACACAACGGACACCAACCGGCACGGGTTGGCGCATGATCCCTTCAAGGCGATCGTCGCGCCACGGCCGATCGGCTGGATCGGCAGCAAGGGCAGGGACGGGTCGATCAATCTCGCGCCCTATTCCTTCTTCAATGCGGTAGCCGACAAGCCGAAGCTGGTGATGTTCTCATCGAGCGGGCACAAGCATAGCCAGAAAAACGCGAGGGAGACCGGCGTCTTCACCTGCAATTTCGTCAGCCGCAACCTCGCGGAGAAGATGAACCTGACCTCGGCCGCCTTGCCCTACGGCACCAACGAGTTTGAATTCGCCGGGCTGACCCCAAAGCAGGCAGAGCTCATCGATGCGCCCTATGTGACAGAGGCCTTCGCCGTGCTGGAATGCAAGGTGACCGAGATCATTGAGCCGAAGACGCTGTCCGGCGAAGCATCCGAGAATGTCTTCGTTTTCGGAGAGGTCGTCGGCATCCATATCGATGAGGCGATCGTCAGAGATGGCCGGTTCGATGTGGCGCTGGCGCGGCCGATCGCACGCATGGGCTACATGGACTATTGCGAAGGCAGCGAGGTCTTCGAAATGTTCAGGCCGAAGGTCTGACCTCGGCACAAGGCTTGAACAAAGCCTAATAAATATGGTGAACCAATCATAAACTTTTTCCGGCTATCGTCCTTGTATTAAATAAGACGCGAAGGAATCGCGTTCAGTGCTGGGGCGTTGTCGTGATCATTGAAGCATTTCTTCGTTGGGTCGAAACGGCCAAGACGGCTGACAGGGCGGCCGCTGCAAATGCTCTGGGACGCGTCTATCTCAAATCGGAAATGTCGGACGAGCGGCGCGACGCTGCTGAAAAGGCGATGACCTACCTGCTCGACGATCCGTCGCCGCGTGTGCGGCTTGCGCTCGCCGAAGCGATCGCCTGGGCGCCGCATTCGCCGCGCAACATCATTCTCTCGCTTGCCGAAGACCAGCCGGAGATCGCCTGCCATGCGGTGACCTGCTCGCCGGTCCTGACCGATGCCGATCTCGTCGATCTCGCAGCACGCGGCAGCGGTGCAACGCGCATGCTGATTGCGGCACGCGCCCATCTGACCCGCCCCGTTTCGGCGGCACTTGCCGAAGTCGGCGACGAGGACGAAATTCTCTGCCTGCTCGAAAATGACGGCGCGGCGATTTCCGCCCAATCCCTGAAGCGGATTGCCGAACGGCTCGGTGATGTCAGCGACATCAGAAACCTGCTTCTCGACCGCATCGATTTGCCGGCCGATGCCCGCCAGCTTCTGACGCAGCATGTCAGCAATGCGCTGGTCGGCCTGCCGCTGGCGCAGGCGGCAATCGGCCTGCAGAGGCTGCAGCGCATCAGCCGCGAGGCGACGGAAGCGGCGATCGTTTCCATCGCCGGCGATATCGCGCCGATCGAAGTGCCAGATCTCGTCGAACATCTTCGCCTGAACGACCGGCTGACGCCTTCCTTCCTTATGCACGCGCTCTGCTGCGGCAAGGTGGAATTCTTCGCCTGCGCCATCGTCAACCTGTCAGGTTGCAGCGACCGGCGCGTGCGGGCAATCCTTGCCACGGGCCGCATGCATGCCGTGCGCGCGCTCTATGAATCGGCGGGCCTGCCGCGCGATATCAGCATCATTTTCGTGGAAGCGACATTCCTGTGGCGCGAGGCTTCGCGCAACACCTCGGCCTCGCTGCTCGGCAGCATCTGCGGGCGCTTGCTCCAGAAATTCCACAGCCGGGTCGGGCAGCATGACGCGGTCGGCGAGTTGCTCGATATGGTCGAGAAGCTTCATGTGGCCGAGCAGCGCCGGTCGGCCCGTGTTTATGCCTCGCTTGCAGCGGCCTAGTCGGTAAACCGGGCCGCAGCCCAGGAATAGCTTGCAGAGACGAAGTGCAGCGGTTTCGCCAGGCTGTTCTTCACGTCCTGGCCGGAAGGCAAGTTGGCGCGCACGCGCCCGGCAATAGTATCCACAAAACCGCCAAGGCCATCCCGTTGTTCGGCTACCTCGGGCGCTGCTGGCGCAGCGGGCGCCGGATTGGCCGGTTCGGTAGCGGCAAGCGACTTCGGCGCCTCGCAGACGGCAATGACGGTCGGATAGCTGGCATTGGCATAGGTCTTCAGCCGCTGTTCGGCCTCGGCATCGCAGGCGACGACGGTTTCCCAGTGTTTGTCGACCGTGGCGACGTAATTGCACTGGCTGACGGAATCGTCGCAACCGAGGATCGTCATGGCGATGAGGACGGCTTGCATATTTTGCCTCCATGGCTATTGAGCGTGTCATCCCCTTCGAAAGCACAATTCCAACGGAATGAAGGCAGCGATATTAACTCCTTGTCATCAAGGGAAAAATCACGCGTTTCGCCGGAACAGGAGAGAGAAAATGTCCGTCACCATCGCTCTGGAACCGCCGCGCCAGGATGGCGTGATCCGCCTTCTTGATCTCTCCGACGCCTATGCGCAGTCGCTCTATCCGCCCGAGAGCAACCACCGCGTCGATATCTCCACGCTGGAAAAGCCATCCGTGAGCTTCTTCGTGGCGCGTAACGGCGGCGAGATCGTCGGCTGCTGTGCTTTGGTGGAGGCAGGTGACGGGACGGCCGAGATCAAGCGCATGTTCGTCGATCCCGAGGCGAGGGGCCTGAAGATCGCCAGCCGCCTGATGGACCGGCTGGAGGAGATCGGCAGGGAGAACGGTTTCGACGCAATCCGCCTGGAGACCGGTATCTATCAGCCGGAGGCGATCAGCCTTTACAGGAAATACGGATATCGCGAGATCGAGCCGTTCGGCTCCTATCAGCCGGATCCGCTCAGCCTCTTCATGGAAAAGCGGCTGGCCTAAGTCGGAAAGGCCCTAGCCTTCGGCAGCACGCTGCACCGGCGGCGCCTGCTCGTCGAGGATGATCTGCGGTCCCGCATCGGCGGCGCGGACTTCATGTATCCATTCGCGCCAGATCGCGACCAGCAGCGCCATCAGCACCGGGCCGATGAACAGGCCGAGGAAGCCCATCGTCTTCACGCCGCCGACGAGGCCGAAGAAGGTCGGCAGGAACGGCAGCTTGATCGGTCCGCCAACGAGCTTGGGGCGCAGTGTCTTGTCGACAATGAAGAGTTCGACCGTGCCCCAGACGAACAGACCGATACCGGCGACATGCGAGCCGCTGGCCAGCAGATAGACGGATACCAGGGTGAAGGAGAGCGGCGCTCCGCCCGGGATCAGCGCCATGACGCCGGTCAGCACGCCAAGGGTGACGGGCGAGGGTACGCCGGCAATCCAATAGGCAACGCCGAGCACGATGCCTTCGCCGATGGCAATCAGCGTCATGCCCATGACGGTCGAGCTGATGGTGGCAGGCACGACGCGGGAAATACGCTCCCAGCGGTTCGGCAGGATACGCTCGCCGAGCATGTCAATCTGCTTGGAGAAGGAGAAACCGTCGCGATAGACGAAGAAGAGCGCGATCAGCATGAAGAGCAGCGTCAGGAACAGGTGGAAGGCACCACCGCCGGCCGCTAGAATTGCGCGGTAGATATTGCCGATATTGGCACCGCTGACGGCCTGGATGAGCTCACCCATGGCCCCGGGGCTGCCGATATATTTCGTCCAAAGTTCGTCGAGGTAGGAACCGGCCAGAGGCAAGGCGACGATCCATTGGGGCGTTTCCGCCCCGAAGCGGTTGGCGTGGATCGCCCATGCGACCCAGGTGCGCACTTCACCGGTCGTATAGGCAACCGCAAGGCTGATCGGAATGACGAGGAAGGTGACGATGAGGATGATCGCGATCGTCGCGGCGATCGTCGTATTGCCACCGACGCGGGCAACCAGCTTGCGGTAAAGCGGCCAGCTCGCAAAGCCTATGACGAGGGCTGCGAGCACAGGCACCACGAAGCCATAGAAGAAATAGACGCCGGCTGCGGCAACAAGCACGAGCAGCCAGCGGGCAGCCGAAATGGAGGGTATCAGCGGCGTACGTATCGTCGCCGACGGCCCCAGCCATCGCGGCTCCGTATTGGTTTTCTGACGATCAAACACACCCACGCGCGCCTCTTTTTATTGTTGTCCTAGTTTATGGGCTATGAACCGGGCGGTTTCAAGGTCCGCCCGGACAAAGCGTATACAAAGCGTGGTTATCTGGTCCGTAAATCCTTGAGATATTATTGCGGGCGGCGGTTGATCTTGAAGGCGTAGAACTGAGTCTTCTGGCCGGTCGAGAAATTATTGTCCGCGCCGAGGATCAAAACGTCGGTCCCGTCCTTTGCCTTACCGATCGCCATGGCCTCGATATTATCAGGCGTCAGGCCGATGGCGCGCAGATCCAGCACCTGGCTCTTGCGAGCCGGGACGACGCGCTGGTCGTTCTTGGCAAGCGAAGCGATGCCGGAAACGTCGGTCGCGCCGTCGAGATCCATCATGAAGAGCTTGATGTTGTTGCCGAATCCCTGGGCATAGCTGCGCTCGACGGCGAGCAGGCGATGATCGTCAAGGGCGATCATTTCCGACATGCCGTTGTCGTTGCCGCCGTCGGGCTTGGCGGCAGCCTGTGGGATCGGTGAGACCGGATAGACATATTGAGCCTTCGGCTCGCCGGTTGCGCCGTCATAGCGGATGATGCATGAGAGGCTGCCGGTTGTCAGACTGGGGTTCGGGCCGTCCTGGTAGAGGGCTGCCTCGACGCCGACGAAAACGTCACCGGATGGGGATACGGCAAGATCCTCGAAAGCGAGATTGTCGCGGATGCCGGTCGACTTGTCGGCGGTCGGTGCAAAACCGTCCGGCAGCTTGAACTCGCGCACGAAAGCACCGTCAGGCGAGGTGACGCGGACGAAGGGGGCAATCAGCGCCTTGGCGTCACCCTCGCTGCCCCAGTAGATGCCGTCCTTGCTGAAGCGGATGGATTCCGGATCGACGGTGCGGATAGCGAAAGGCTGGCCGTTCTTGTCCTGAAAGGTAACGTGCTTGACGATGGTGACGCCTTTGAGGCCTTCGGCGCTGACATCGATATCCAGATCGTAGAAGCGGGCCGGGGCCTTTTCGGAGCGGTCGTCGCTGATGGCGATGTAATGGCCGGTCGCAGCATCGAAATCGAGGCCGGAAATGCCGCCGAATTCGACGCCGTTTTCCATCTGGCCGGTCGGGATGACGAATTCACCGAGATAGGAAAGGGAGATCGCTGCCGCGCAATCGCCGAACGGGCAGGCGGTCTCGACGGTCGCGCCAATATCGGTCGCGTAAACGGAAGCGGCGCTGGACAGAAGAACGAAAGCGGCAGTCGCAAGAAAACGCTTGGTCATGGCAAATATCCGGCAAAGGGTTGAAACAGAACGGCCGGCGCTGCGTGGACCTCGCTGGAGGACAGAGCGCCGGCCGTTCTATTGCGCCGGTAATTTGACGGACTCGTAACGGTTCTTCGTCAGTTCGATGAATTCGCCATGACTTAAAAGCGGGCCGCGATCTTTCAGATCCGCTTCACGCTTTTAAGCCTTTGTTTTCGCATGTCGTCGTCACAAAACCGCTACACACTTTTGCGCGACATGCGTTAAATATCCAGATCCTCTGCGAAGGCCGCACGCTCCTGGATGAAGCGGAAACGGGCTTCGGCCTTGGTCCCCATCAGGTCGTCGACAGCGTTACGCGTGCCCTCGAAATCCACTTCGTCGATCAGCACTCGCAGAAGCGTGCGCTTGGACGGATCCATCGTGGTTTCCTTGAGCTGGGCGGGCAGCATTTCGCCGAGACCTTTGAAGCGGCTGATCTCGATCTTGGCCTTGCCCTTGAATTCCGTCTCCATCAGCTCGGCACGATGTTCGTCGTCGCGGGCATAGGCGGATTTTGCCCCTTGCGTGATCTTATAGAGCGGCGGCACGGCGAGGAAGAGGTGCCCGCCGCGCACCAGCTCAGGCATCTCCTGATAGAAGAAGGTAATCAGCAGCGAGGCGATATGCGCACCGTCGACATCGGCATCGGTCATGACGATGATGCGTTCGTAGCGCAGATCCTCTTCGCGGTATTTCGAGCGCGTGCCGCAGCCGAGCGCTTGGACGAGATCGGATATCTGCTGGTTGGCCGAGAGCTTCTCGCGGCCGGCGCTGGCGACGTTGAGGATCTTGCCGCGTAGCGGCAGGATCGCCTGGTTGGCGCGGTTGCGCGCCTGCTTGGCGGAACCACCTGCCGAGTCACCCTCGACCAGGAAGAGTTCGGCGCCTTCGGCGGTGTTCTGCGAGCAGTCGGCGAGTTTGCCGGGCAGGCGCAGCTTGCGCACTGCTGTCTTGCGGTTGACTTCCTTCTCCTTGCGGCGGCGCAAGCGCTCTTCGGCGCGCTCGATCACCCAGTCGAGAAGCTTCTCGGCCTCGTTCGGATTGTCGGCGAGATAATGGTCGAAGGGGTCGCGCAGCGCATTTTCGACAAGGCGCTGGGCTTCGACGCTCGCGAGACGATCCTTGGTCTGGCCGACGAATTCCGGCTCGCGGATGAAGACCGAGAGCATGCCGACTGCCGAGATCATCACGTCATCGGTGGTGATCTGTGCGGCACGCTTGTTCTGCGTCAGCTCGGCATAGCTCTTCAGGCCCTTGGTCATCGCAATGCGAAGACCGGCCTCATGCGTGCCGCCTTCGGGCGTCGGGATGGTGTTGCAGTAGGAATGGACTTGCGGATCGCCGCCATACCAGGTGATCGCCCATTCCAGTGCACCGTGGCCGGCTACCTTCTCGGTCTTGCCGGCGAAGATCTCGCGGGTGACCGTGAATTCCTTGCCCATCGTTGCCTGCAGGTAATCCTTGAGGCCGCCGGGGAAGTGGAAGACGGCCTTGTCGGGCAGATCCGATCCCTCAGGCAGCACTCCCGGCTCGCAGCTCCAGCGGATCTCGACGCCGCCGAAGAGATAGGCCTTGGAGCGGGCCATGCGGAACACACGCGCCGCATCGAACTTCGCATGATCACCGAAAATCTGCGGGTCGGGATGAAAGCGAACCTTGGTGCCGCGACGGTTGTGCACATCGCCCAGCTCTTCGAGCCCGCCCTGCGGCACCCCGCGCGAGAAGCGCTGGCGATAGAGCTTGCGGTTACGGGCGACCTCGACTTCGAGATGATCCGACAGAGCGTTGACGACAGAGACGCCGACGCCGTGCAGACCGCCCGAGGTCTCATAGGCCTTGCCGTCGAATTTGCCGCCGGCATGCAGCTTGGTCATGATGACTTCGAGCGTCGATTTGCCGGGAACCTGCGGATGGTTCTCTACTGGAATGCCGCGGCCGTTGTCGGTGACCGTCAGATAGCCCTGGGTATCCAGATGGACATCGATGAAATCGGCATGGCCGGCCACCGCTTCGTCCATCGAGTTGTCGATGACTTCGGCGAAGAGGTGGTGCAGCGCCTTTTCGTCGGTGCCGCCGATATACATGCCGGGGCGCATGCGAACCGGTTCCAGACCTTCCAGAACGCGGATCGAGGATGCACCGTAATCATCGCCGTTCGACGTCGCCGGGGCGGGGCGAGGGGCTGCCGGTGCCGCTGCAGCGGGCCGTTCGGCTGGCGCGGCTGGCTTTGCAGCCTCCTCCTGCTTCTGTGACAGGGGCATTCCGGAAAAGAGGTCGTTGCTGTCTTCCATGGAACCGTTCAGATCTTATTCTCGTGAAGGGCCGCCGCTGGCCCACAATAGTCACAGTCCGCATCGCATTTGCGAATCAGGGGGATTCTGACAGAAAGCGCCCCGATACGCGACGCGCCCCGGATTTGCGGAGCTTTTCAAGATGTGATTTGCGTTGCTGGACGCCGAATGGCAAGTCGCGGCAGCTCTCTGGGAACCATCCGCATGCCGATGTCCACAAGTCATTGCACCATAATTACCGCAATTGCGGCCTTTTTCCTGTCCGCGGCCATCACGACCGCCACAGCCGATGCCCTGCCGCCCTACAAGGACGATCTGTTTTCAACGCAGAAAGTGCTGCAGACGGGCGATGACGGCGCCTTCGATGTGATCGATTACGACGAGATGCGCGACATCAACGGGCGCGACCAGATCCCGCAAAAGCGGGTGCAGCAGAAATATGTCTCGCTTGGCGTGAAGAAGCTGCAGGCAGATGAAACGCTGTCGCTCGACGGCATCAGGCTCGATGTCACCAGGGTGGGACCGACTCAGAATGCCGCCTTCACGGTCATTTTCATCCACGGTCGCGACGGCGACCGGCGGCTCGGCGCCAACGACTATTCCTTCGGCGGCAATTTCAACCGGCTGAAGAACCTTACGGCCGGCAATGGCGGCGTCTATTATTCGCCGACCGTCAGGACCTTCGACGCCAATGGCGTTGCAGCCATTGCCGGGCTGATCCGCTACGCGAGCGTGCAATCGCCCGGCCGGCCGGTCATTCTGAGCTGCGCCTCCATGGGCAGCCAGATCTGCTGGGGCATCACGCGCGATGCCGAAAGCGTCAAGCGGTTGAAGGGCATGCTGATCATGAGCGGGGTCTCTGATCCGGATTTTGCGAAGAGCCCGTTCTACAAAGCGAAGCTGCCGCTGTGGTTTGCCCATGGCAGCCGCGATCCTGTTTATGCGGCAACCGACCAGCAGGCGCTGTTCGAAAAGCTCGACAAGGCGAAGTACCCGACGCATTTCACGCTCTTCCAGAATGGCAACCACGGGACGCCGATCCGCATGATCGACTGGCGGAAAGTGCTGAACTGGATTCTGGCGTCCTGAACGGACGGATTTCACACCGCGCAGAGCTTTTAAACGATCATATTCCCCCAACGTTACGCGGGGCGCTTTCCTTTACCGCAAGCTTTTGCTAAGGCCGCCCGATATGCGGATTTTGGGAGGAGCAGCATGACACCTGACGTACGCCCGCTCGTGGCGGGGAACTGGAAGATGAACGGCACACGTGCCTCATTGGACCAGATCAAGGCGATTGCCCAAGGCGTCAGCTCCCCCTTGTCGGAAAAAGTCGAAGCCCTGATCTGCCCGCCGGCCACGCTGCTTTATGTGGCGACCGCGCTCGCCACCGACAGCCCGCTCGCGATCGGCGGCCAGGACTGCCATCAGGCGCAATCCGGGGCGCATACCGGCGACATTTCGGCCGAAATGATTGCCGATTGCTACGGCACCTATGTGATTGTCGGCCATTCGGAACGGCGCATTGACCATGCCGAGACCGATCATATGGTGCGGGCCAAGGCGCAGGCCGCCTATCTGGCTGATCTCACCGCAATCGTCTGCGTCGGCGAGACCGGCGACGAGCGTGACGCCTATCAGACGCTCGACATCCTCAAGCGCCAGCTTTCCGGCTCGCTGCCCGAGGAGGCGACGGCCGAAAATACTGTCATCGCTTATGAACCCGTCTGGGCGATCGGCACGGGACTGACGCCGACGGCAAAGGATGTGGAAATCGTCCATGCCTTCATCCGCGACGAACTCGTCCTGCGCTTCGGCGACGAGGGCAAGGGTATGCGCATTCTCTACGGCGGTTCGGTCAAGCCCGCAAATGCCCGCGAGCTGCTCGCCGTCGACAATGTCGATGGTGCGCTGATCGGCGGGGCGAGCTTGAAAGCCACGGACTTCCTCGCCATCTACGGCACATATGAAGCGCTGCTTGCCTGAGGCGATTGTATATTCCTGGCCGAAGGGCTTGGAATAGCTCAAGACCTCATGTAAAGAGCCGCCAGATTTTTACTTTATGTCCGTCCTCAGACGGGCAGGACTGGACCCATGCAGACCGTATTGATTGTCATCCATCTCATGATCGTGCTCGCGCTCGTTGGCGTCGTGCTCATCCAGCGCTCCGAAGGCGGCGGCCTCGGCATCGGCGGCGGATCGGGCTTCATGTCGGCCCGCGGCACGGCCAATGCGCTGACGCGCACGACGGCGATCCTGGCGACGCTGTTTTTCCTCACCTCGCTCGGCCTCGGTATCCTGACCCGTTACGAAAGCCGCCCGACCGATATTCTCAACCGCATTCCGGCAACGAGCGGGCAGGGCAACGGCATCCTCGATTCGCTCGGCGGCACCAATACGCCGGCTCCGTCACAGCCGGCTGACAATAGCGGCATTCCGAACGGCGGCGCTGCCGCTCCGGCACCGGCTGCCCCTGCAGCTTCGGCACCAGCAACCCCGGCTCCGGCTGCGAGCGCCCCTGCGGCGACTGCTCCGGCAGCTCCGACGACGACGGCTCCGGCTCAGCCTGAGGCACCGGCCGCGACTGCGCCGGCACAGCCTTCCGGCGTCCCCACGGGACAATAAGCCGGTCCTGAAAATAAACCGCCGGCAGGCCCTCGGGTCTGCCGGTTTTCTTTTGTTCAGATTCCTGCGCCATGCACCAAAAGTTCTGGAAAAGAATTTTTGGGCTGGTGGAATCGTTTTTGAAAAGGTATCCGGTGACTCCCATGGCGCGATACGTATTCATCACTGGCGGCGTGGTTTCTTCCCTCGGAAAAGGAATTGCGGCCGCGGCTCTCGGAGCGTTGTTGCAGGCCCGTGGTTATCGGGTGCGGCTTCGCAAACTTGACCCCTATCTGAACGTGGATCCGGGCACTATGAGCCCGACCCAGCACGGCGAAGTCTTCGTCACTGATGACGGCGCTGAAACCGACCTCGATCTCGGCCACTACGAGCGCTTTACAGGGCGCTCGGCGACCAAGACCGATAACATCACCACCGGCCGTATCTACAAGAACATCATCGACAAGGAACGCCGCGGCGACTATCTCGGCGCGACCGTTCAGGTCATTCCGCACGTCACCAACGAGATCAAGGATTTCGTCACCGAAGGCAATGACGACTACGACTTCGTCATCTGCGAGATCGGCGGCACGGTCGGCGACATCGAGGCGATGCCCTTCATGGAAGCGATCCGCCAGCTCGGCAACGACCTGCCGCGCGGCACGGCTGTTTACGTCCACCTGACGCTGATGCCGTATATTCCGGCAGCCGGCGAGTTGAAGACCAAGCCGACGCAGCATTCCGTCAAGGAACTGCAGGCGCTCGGTATTCATCCCGACATCCTGCTGGTACGCGCCGACCGGGAAATCCCGGAAGCTGAACGCCGCAAGCTGTCGCTGTTCTGCAACGTGCGTCCCTCCGCCGTCATCCAGGCGCTCGACGTCGCCAATATTTACGACGTGCCGATGGCCTATCACAAGGAAGGCCTGGACGACGAAGTGCTCGCGGCCTTCGGCATCGAACCGGCTCCGAAGCCGCGCCTCGACCAGTGGGAAGAGGTCTGCAACCGCATCCGCACGCCGGAAGGCGAGGTAACGATTGCGATCGTCGGCAAGTACACCGGCCTCAAGGACGCCTACAAGTCGCTGATCGAGGCACTGCATCACGGTGGCATTGCCAATCGCGTCAAGGTCAAGCTCGAATGGATCGAGTCGGAAGTCTTCGAAAAGGAAGATCCGGCTCCCTATCTCGAAAAGGTCCATGGCATCCTGGTGCCCGGCGGCTTCGGCGAGCGCGGTTCGGAAGGCAAGATCCATGCGGCGCGTTTTGCCCGCGAGCGCAAGGTGCCGTATTTCGGCATCTGCTTCGGCATGCAGATGGCCGTCATTGAGGCTGCCCGCAACCTCGCCGATGTCCCGAACGCTTCCTCGACCGAATTCGGACCGACGCCGGAGCCGGTCGTTGGTCTGATGACCGAGTGGGTTAAGGGCAACGAGCTGCAGAAGCGTAACGCTGCCGGCGATCTCGGCGGCACGATGCGCCTCGGCGCCTACAAGGCGTCCCTGAAGAAGGGCACCAAGATTTCGGATATCTACGGCTCGACCGATATTTCCGAGCGTCACCGCCACCGCTATGAAGTCAATATCGACTACAAGGACCGGCTGGAAAATTGCGGCCTGGTCTTCTCCGGCATGTCGCCTGACGGCGTGTTGCCGGAGACGGTCGAATATCCTGACCATCCCTGGTTCATCGGCGTTCAGTACCATCCGGAACTGAAGTCCCGCCCGCTCGACCCGCATCCGCTCTTTGCAAGCTTCATCGAAGCTGCGACGGAACAGAGCCGGTTGGTTTAAAATTCGGCCGCTCCCTCAGAAACGAGGGAGCGGCTTTTTCTTTTCGTCACGCCGCTTCCGGCAACGGCCCGACATAGACCGAGCGCGGGCGGATGAGGCGACCTTCCAGTGCCTGTTCGCGGGCATGGGCAATCCAGCCGACGGTGCGGCCGATGGCGAATACGCCAGTGAAGGCGTCGCGGGGGAAGCCGAGGCTTTCCAAGAGCAGCGCGGTATAGAACTCCACATTCACGTCCAGCGGCCGGTCGGGCTTGCGTTCCCTGAGGATTGCGAGCGCTGCCTGCTCCACGGCTTCGGCAAGTGCGATTCTGATGGCATTGACCTGGCCTGCGGCAACGAGCGGCTTCAGCGCATTTTTCAGGGCGTCCGCACGTGGGTCGCGCACGCGATAGACGCGGTGGCCGAAGCCCATCAGCCGCTCACCGCGATCGAGCGCGGAACGCAGCCAGGGGCCGGCATTGGCCTCGCTTCCGATCCCATCAAGCATATCGAGCACCGGTCCCGGCGCGCCGCCATGCAGCGGCCCCTTCAGCGCGCTGATCGCCGCCAGCGCCGAGGAGGTAAGGCCGGCGCGCGTGGAGGCGATGACACGCGATGCGAAGGTCGAGGCGTTCAGGCCGTGATCCGAGATCGTCACGAGATAGGTGTCGAGGGCTGCGGTTTGCTCGGCGCTCGGCACCGCGCCTGAGAGCATGCGCAGGATGTCGGTCGACTGTGAGAGGCCCGCATCGGGCTTTAGCGGCTTTTCGCCTCGCTGCAGGCGCAGAACCGCCGGCAGGAAGACGGCGGGTGCGGCAAGCAGACGGAGCACGGTATCTATATCCTCGCCGTCAGGTAGGCGGGCAACAAGAGCACGCATAACATCGACCGGCGGCAGCTTTAGCAGGCGAGTATCGGCAGTCTTGACTTCGGCGAAAACTTCCATGCGCGCCTGGCCGAGCCGGCGGCGCAATTCGCTTGCGTCAAGATGCGGCTCGATCAGGCCGTCCAGCAGCAGGGCAGCAACATCCTCATAGGCGCTGCTTCCTGCCAGATGATCCAGCGATACGCCGCGGATGATCAGCCGGCCGGCTTCGCCGTCGACATCCGAGAGCTGGGTTTCAGCGGCGATGACATCTTCCAAACCATTTTTCATAGGTCTTCTCCTTTACCGGATGAAAGATCGGCTCTAGTTTAGTTGACGTCAATCTTGACGTAATTGATCAATGTGAGGCTGACATGAGCTGGCTGACAGCGGAGGAAGCGTTAGCCGAACTCGGCACCAAGCCGCAGACACTTTATGCCAATGTCAGCCGCGGGCGGATCCGCGCCAAGGCCGACCCCGCCGATCCACGCCGCAGCCTCTATCAGGAAAGCGATGTCAAGCGGCTTGCCGAGCGGCATGCCGGCAGGCGCAAGAGCGAGACGGTCGCCGCCGAAGCGATCAGCTGGGGCGATCCGGTACTGACATCGTCAATCTCGACCATCGCCGCAGGACGATTGCTCTATCGGGGGCAGGATGCAGCGGAGCTTTCAGCCTATGCGACGCTGGAGGAGACGGCGCTGATACTGTGGAATGCAGAGAGTTTTGCCTGCGTACCGGCCTCTGCCCTGGAGCCGGCGCCGCCGTCCATTCAAGCCGTGCTGCTGGCGCTGGCGGGACGGGTGAGCGCCGATCTGCCGTCTCTCGGACGTGCACGCGCTGCCTTGCAGATGGAAGCATGCAGCGTGCTTTCAACCGTCGCCGATGCGCTGGCGCCGGGATCGACGGATCATCCGCTGCATCACCGTCTTGCTGCATGCTGGGGCAGGCCGGAGGCTGCCGATTGCCTCAGGCGGGCGCTTGTCATGCTCGCCGATCATGAGCTCAATGCCTCTACTTTCGCCGTCCGCGTCACGGTTTCGACGGGGCCAGCACTTTCTGCCGCCGTGCTCTCGGGTCTCGCAACGCTGACCGGACCATTGCATGGTTCGGCATGGCGAAGCGTCGATGCCCTTGCCAAGGCAGCATCCGGCGCTGGGGCGGAGCATGCGATCCGCCACCTGCTGCTACGGGGAGGTAAGCCTGTCGCCTTCGGGCACCCGCTTTACCCCGATGGCGATGTGCGGGCGGGCGTGCTGCTCTCCTCTTTCGACGTGCCGCCGGTCTTTCGCGATGTGCAGCTGGCCGGCGAAGAAATGGTGGGCGAGAAGGTCAATGTCGATTTCGCGCTTACCGCCATGACCGCAGCCTTCGACCTGCCTGAGGAGGCACCGATCATCATCTTCGCGCTGGCGCGCACCGCCGGCTGGCTGGCGCATGCAATGGAGCAGATCGAAAGCGGCCATCTGATCCGCCCGCGTGCCCGCTATGTCGGGCCTTCGCCAGCCGACGCATGAGTTGAGCGACGCGCGCTCTGAATGGCTTGCGCAATTTCACGTTTTTGCATAGGGAAACCGGCGAATTCAGCTAGTATGGGCCGGCCGGCGCATTCGCGAATGTACCGGCGAGTCACGAGGGGCGGATCATGAAAGCCATGTCAGCAATCTCCCGCAGCCTGTTTTCCGCTGTGCTGATCATCAGCCTGCTGCCTGATGGCACAGCTTATGCCCAGTCTGCCGGCTGCGCGATTTCGCGTGCGGCAAACGGCAACCAGATTTTCCGTTGTCCTGGTGGCGTCAACATCACCGCTGAGCGTGGCGCATCCTTCAAGCTCACCGACCGCAATCGCGATGGCAGTCCGGATTCGCTTGCATTGCGCAGCAAGGCTGCTCTCGTCGACGTCGACAGCAGCCAGCACCGCGGCGGCTTCCAGGTGGTGACGCCGCAGGCGATCGCCGCCGTTCGCGGCACGCAATGGGCCGTCGATGTCAAAGGCGGCACGACCTCCGTACTGGTCACACGCGGGCGCGTTGGCGTACGGCGTCCGGCAGGTGCGGCTGTCGTGCTTGGACCGGGCGAGGGTGTGGACGTAACGCGCGGAACCGCTGCGCTCACCGTCCGCACGTGGCCCGCGCCCCGCGTCGCGGCCCTTCTTTCACGCCTCGGTCAATAAGTCGTCTCATGAACCGTCGGCTTCAGACTGTGATCGCGTTGCTGCTCGCCGGTCTGTGGGGCGCTATGCTCGGCTATTTCCATCTGCAGTCGGACTCCGGCCTCATGGAGCGCATGGAGGCCACGCTAGCCGATCTGCGCAGCACGATCGTCGGCGTCCGCGCGCCGCCCGATATCGTTTCCATTATCGCTATCGATGATCGTACCGCCGCAGCACATGGCTATCCGCTCAAGCGGGAGAGGCTTGCGCAGCTCGTCACGTCCATCGGCGCGTTGAAACCAAAGGCCTTGGCTCTCGATATATTGCTTGTCGATCCCGACACGGAGGAGGGGGATGCGGCGCTTGCAACGGCTATCAAGGCGACGCCCAGCATCATCGCCGGCGCTGCGACTTTCCCACAGAGTCTCCAATCAGTGACAGCGAATGCGGAGGATCCGCTTGCCGCGATCCCTGAAGCGCATCAGCTTCTGCTGCCGCAACCCCGCTTCGCAGAGGCTGCAGCGCTCGGCATCGTCAATGTGGCGACGGACCAGAGCGGCGTGCCGCGATTCATTCCGCTGTTTTCTCGCGCCGCCGACCGGTTGGATGCAGCCTTTCCGTTGCGCGTCGCTTCGGTTGCGCTCGGTGTCGAACCATTGATCGAAAGCGATGGCATCCGGCTTGGCGCCCGCCGCATTCCAACGGACACGGGCCAGCGCCTGCCGCTGACCTTCTATGGTCCTGCAGGCAGCATCCGCACCTTCAGCGCTGCCGATGCGTTCGATGGGAAGCTGCCGGCGGATGCCATCACCGACAAGGTGGTGGTGATCGGTGCGACCGTGACCGGCGGCGGCGATGTCTTTCCGACCCCGTTCGATCCAATCCTGCCGGGTGTCGAAGTGATGTCGACCGCGATCACGCATCTGATAGCCGGCGACGGCATGGTGCGTGATAGCAGGACACGGCAGGCGGATGCCGGCATTGCGACGGCCTTGCCTATTCTTCTGGTCGCCCTGATCGCATGGCGCCGCAGCGCCCTCGGCTTCGTCATCATCGGCCTGACGGTCATTGTCTGGGCGATGCTCAACCTTGCTGCCTTCGCGAACGGCTATTGGCTGAGTGCTGCATTGCCGATTGCGGCCGCCCTGCCACCCGCAGTTATTTTCGGGGCTGCAGAACTCTGGCGCGACCGCAGCCGTGCGCGGCACTTCGCCGATCAGTCCGAGCGGCTGCAGCGCATCGAGGCGCCGGGCCTCGGCGAATGGCTGGCGCGTGACCCGGCTTTCCTAGCCGAGCCGGTGCGCCAGAATGCCTCTATCGTCTTCATCGACCTCTCGGGCTTCACCGGCCTCAGCGAGGCAGTCGGACCGGCCGCAGTGCGGGAGATTCTCAGCAGCTTCTTCGAACTGATCGACGAGGAAGTGCAGCTGCTTGGCGGGGCGATCACCAGCTTCATGGGCGATGGAGCCATGATCCTCTTCGGGCTGCCCGAACCAACGGCGGACGATGCAGCCCGGGCAGCAGCCTGCGCCGTGCGGCTTGCCGACCACACACGCAGCTTCCTTGCAGGCCATCCGGAGCTTCGCCGCAGGAAGATAGGCTTCAAGCTCGGTGCCCATTGCGGCCCGATCGTCGCCTCACGGCTCGGTAGCGGCGACCGGCAGCAGATCACCGCGACGGGTGATACCGTCAATGTCGCACAGCGGCTCATGGAGGTGGCGGCAAGCCGCGGTGCGGAGCTTGCACTCAGCGCGAACCTGCTCAACGCAGCGGGTCCGGAGGCCGTTCCATCGCAGGCAGGCCAGTTGACCGGACCGTTCGAGACGAGGATTCGCGGACGCTCCGGCAGCATCGCCATCTACACATGGCGTGGCGAGACACTTTGACATTCGCAGCCGGAGCGAGTAGGAACGGCCCAACTCTTCGGCCGGACGATTCCGGCTACGACGCGTTATGCGTCTGACAGCTCCGAAAGATCGAACACATGACTGACTATAACGGCGTCTCTCCGGCGATCGCCAAGGCGTTGCAGAAGCGCGGCTATACCGAGCTCACCCCTGTCCAGAAGGCGATGCTCGATCCGGCGCTCGCAGCGTCTGACGCACTCGTTTCCGCACAAACCGGCTCGGGCAAGACCGTTGCATTCGGGCTAGCACTCTCACCGACGCTTCTGGGAAGCGCGAAGCGGTTTGGCCCCGCCGCCGCTCCCGTTGCCCTTGTGATCGCGCCGACGCGCGAACTGGCGCTGCAGGTGAAGCGCGAGTTGGAATGGCTTTATGAAGTGACTGGCGCCGTGATTGTCAGTTGCGTCGGCGGCATGGATATCCGCAGCGAGCGCCGCGCGCTGGAGCGTGGCGCCCATATCGTCGTCGGCACGCCGGGACGCCTCTGCGACCACATCCGTCGCAATGCGCTGGATATGAGCGAGCTGAAGGCCGCAGTGCTGGACGAGGCGGACGAGATGCTCGATCTCGGCTTCCGCGAAGATCTGGAATTCATCCTTGACGCGGCACCGGACGAGCGGCGTACGCTGATGTTTTCCGCCACCGTTCCCGCGGCCATCGCCAAGCTGGCGAAGAGCTATCAGCGTGATGCCGTGCGCATCAGCACGCAGGCGGAAGAAAAGCAGCATATCGATATCGAGTATCGCGCGCTTGCCGTCTCGCCGAGTGACCGCGAAAACGCGATCATCAACGTGCTGCGCTACTACGAAGCGCGCAATGCGATCGTTTTCTGTTCGACGCGTGCTGCCGTCAATCATCTCACGGCACGGTTCCACAACCGCAATTTCCACGTTGTGGCGCTGTCGGGCGAACTGACGCAGAACGAACGCAGCCACGCGCTGCAGGCAATGCGTGATGGACGGGCTCGCGTCTGCATCGCAACCGACGTTGCTGCACGCGGCATCGACCTGCCGGGCCTCGACCTCGTTGTGCATGCCGATCTGCCGACCAATCCGGAAACGCTGCTTCACCGCAGCGGCCGTACGGGCCGTGCGGGTCGCAAAGGTGTCAGCGCTCTGATCGTGCCGCTCAATGTTCGCCGCAAGGCAGAGCGGCTGCTCGACAATGCCGGCATCGCCGCCACCTGGGCGCGGCCGCCTTCCGTGGAAGAAGTGACGGAGCGTGATGACGAGCGGCTGCTGGCGGACCCGATCTTCGCCGACAAGCCGCAGGAGGAAGAGCAGGGGCTGGTGCAGAAGCTGATCGCCAGCCATGGCGCCGAGACGCTTGCCGCCGCTTTCGTGCGTCTTTACCGCGCCAACCAGTCGGCGCCGGAAGACCTGATCGAAGTTACGGTGCAGGACGATCGCGCCCGCAAGCGCCGCGACAATGGCGAGGGACGCGAATTCGCGCCGGCGCAGAAAGGGCCCCGCGATGATTTCGGCCCCAGCGTCTGGTTCTCAGTCTCCGTCGGCCGCAAGCAGAATGCCGAGCCGCGCTGGCTGATCCCGATGCTCTGCCGCGCCGGCAACGTGACCAAGCGGGAGATCGGCGCGATCAAGATGCAGCCGGATGAGACCTTCGTGGAAATCGCCGCTGACAGCGCTGAGAGCTTTCTCGGCGCCCTCGGCCCGAACAAGACAATGGAGCGCGGCATCCGGGTGGTGAAGCTGAACGGTACGCCCGATTTCAGCAAGCAGGCCAAGCCCGCCTACGCCAAGAAGCCGTTCGAAGACCGCGGCGAAGACCGTTTCCGCAGCGACAAGCCGAAGGGCAAGTTCGGGACGGACAGGCCCGTCGGCGCCGGGCGTCAGGACGACAAGCCCTGGACGAAGAAAGGCCCGAAGCCGAAATTCGAAGGCGCCAAATTCGAGGGCGGCAAGAACAGGTCCGAAGGTGCAAAATTCGACGGTCCCAAGTTCGATGGCCCCAAGTTCGATGGTGGCAAGGGCAAATTCACCAAGAAGAAAGACCGCTGAGGCGGGTCGCCGGCCGCACCAATAAGGTGATGCGGCCGGCAGGCCGCAGCGGTCTCAGATCTTGTCGCTTTGACCCGCTGCTGCGAGGATGAGATGGGCGACGGCGAGCGGCTGTGAAATCAGCGAAACGTGGCTGGCGTCGAGTTCGATCGTCGTTGCGTTCATACGCTTTGCCATGAAGCGTTCGAGATCCGGATTGATGGTGCGGTCGTTTTTCGAGACCGCGTACCAGGATGGCTTCGAGCGCCAGGCAGCGACGGTCGTCTTGGCGTTGAACAGTGTATCGGAAATGCGGCCCTGCACGGCATAAAGCGCCTTGGCGCGGGCAACCGGCAGATCGCCGGCGAAATCCCTGACGAAAGCTTCTTCACTCAACTGCGCATAACCGCCGTTGTGAACGAGGCCTGCACTTGCAGGCGGCGTCGGATACTGTTTGGCGAGCGCGGTATAATCCTCGCCGGCATCAGGGGCGCGGGCGGCGATATAGACGAGAGCCGTTACCTTGGGATCAACGCCGGCCTCGGTGACGAGCATGCCCGAATAGGAATGGCCGACGAGTACGGTCGGGCCGTCCATCAGCGCCAGGATACGCTTGGTCGCCTCGACGTCATCGGCAAATGAGGTGAGGGGGTTCTGCACGGCCATCACATTCAGGCCGGCAGCCTGGAGATGAGGGATGACGTCCAGCCAGCAGGATGCATCGGCATAGGCGCCATGGACGAGAACGACATTCTTCGCCTTGACGATATCGGCGGCCCGGCCGGCAGCCGGAAACATGCCGAGTGCGGCCCCTGCAACGAGCGCGGCCGAGAATGAGCGTCTGGTGATCGGTTGCATAACGTGTCCTCCGGCTTGTAGGAAATCTGGGGCGATGCCCTTCGGGATCGCCCGAGAAAAGTTAGCCCGAGACGTGGGCTTCCATAACTATACAAAGGTCCAGCGAGGTATTATGCCATCCAGCGGGGCCTGATAGCCTGTCACGACGAGGGCAATTGATACCAGATGAGACCGGTTTCAGCAGATGATCGTCTCGACCTGACGGCCTTCATCGAAGCGAACCTGCCGCTTGCGAGTGTTCCTTGCATCCCTAACGTAAGACTGCATATGGCGACACCGAGGAGCGGCCTCTATCGCCTTGCAATGGCTGATGATTCCGATCTGATGCCGCCTTACTGGGCCTATCCCTGGGCGGGCGGCGCCGTGCTTGCGCGCTATCTTTTCGACCATTCCGAAGAGGTGGCCGGCAAACATGTCGTCGACCTCGGCACCGGCTCCGGCCTCGTCGCCATCGCAGCGATGAAATGCGGTGCAGCCCATGTGCTCGCCATCGATATCGATGCGAAGGCGATTGCTGCGGCGCAGCTGAATGCCAATGCCAATGATGTCGTGATCGAGACGCGACTCGGCGACATCATCGAGGATGCCCCGCCTGTCGCCGACATAATCCTGGCCGGCGATATCTTTTATGACGAGGCCTTGGTGGAACGTGTTCTGCCTTTCCTTGAACGTTGCCGCACGGCCGGTCTCGATGTGCTCATCGGCGATCCGGGCAGGGCGTCTCTTCCTATGAGCTCCCTGCTGCAGATTGCGGACTATGCCGTGCCGGATTTTGGCGGAGCCAAGGGCAACTCGACCGCCAGTAGCGCGGTTTTCCGATTGAGGTGAAACGAGGCGAATGCCTCTCATCAAGCTACGTGGCGACACTTTGGCCTTGCACCAAAATAGATGACATGTCATCTATTGCTATCTCATCGATATTCCTATGACCGACGACAAGATCACAACCTCATTCGGGAGCCTCGTCTCCCAGACCGCGCGCTACTGGCGCCGGGTCGCGAACCTGCGCCTGCAGCCCTTCGGACTGACCGAAGCGACATGGCTGCCGCTGCTGCGCATCGCCCGTTCACCGACAGCAATGCACCAGAAAGAACTGGCCGCCTCGCTCTCGCTCGACAATTCATCTGTCGTGCGCCTGATCGACAATCTGGAGAAAGCCGGACTCGTCGAGCGGCGGGAAGGCGGGGACAGGCGGGCCAAGGAGATTCTGCTGACGGAGGAGGGCAGGAAGACCGTGGAGGAGGTAGAGCGCGTGGCACAAGGTATCCGCGAGGAGGCGCTTACTCTTCTCCCGCGCGAGGACATCGAAACCACATGGCGCGTGCTCGATCACATCAGCGACGTGCTTGCCCGGCAGCTTGAGGAGCCTGAACAGTGAACTCGCATCCCGGCCCGATAACCGAAGCCCGACCGCTTGGCGCAAAGCTTCACATACCGATCTGGCTGCTCGGGTTGATCACCTTCAGCGGCACGCTTGCCATGCATATTTTCGTGCCCGCTTTGCCGGCAGCGGCAACCGATCTCGGCGCATCGATCGGCGAAATGCAACTGACCGTCAGCCTCTACATCTTCGGTCTTGCCGTCGGCCAGCTTATCTACGGGCCGCTTTCGGACCGTTACGGGCGGCGGCCGGTACTGATGAGCGGGCTTGTGCTCTATACAATTGCCGGCGTTGCGGCGCTGGTTTCACCCGGCGTGCATGCGCTGATCGCAGCAAGGCTCTTTCAGGCCTTCGGCGGCTGCGCCGGTCTCGTGATTGCACGCGCCATCGTGCGCGACATGTCCAGTCCCGATGAAACGGCGAAGCGGCTTGCGATCATGAACCTGATGGTCACGGTCGGGCCGGGGCTTGCACCGATCGTCGGCGGCGCTCTTGCCGCCACGCTTGGCTGGCGCTCGATCTTCGTGGCGCTCTGCGTTCTCGGCATCGTTAACCTCCTGCTGACGTGGCGCAAGGTACCGGAAACCGGCACGCGCAATGTCGAGACCTCGGTGAAATCGCTGAGCCGCGATTATCTCGGCCTGCTCGCGTCGCGCTCCTTCGTCGGCTACGCCATCGGCGGCGGCTGCGCGACGACCTCCATGTATGCTTTCACGGCGTCTGCGCCCTTCATCGTCATCAACGAGCTCGGCCGTCCGGCAACCGAAGTCGGCATTTGTCTTGCGCTGCTGATCTTCGGCTACTGGATCGGCAGCATGATCGCCACACGGCTGATCGGCCGGTTTGCGATGAAGCGGCTGATGGTGATGTCCAACCTCGTCAGCATCGCGGCCGCGCTCGTCTTCTTCGGCTTTGCCGCTACCCACCATCTGACGCTGCTGCCGATGATGGCCTCGATCATGGTCTATACGGTCGGGGCGGGTGTAGCTTCGCCCAACGCGCTGACGCTCGCCGTCAGCGTCAATCCAAAGGTCACCGGTTCGGCTTCCGGCCTTTATGGCTTCACGCAGATGGCTATTGGAGCCGTCTGCAGCGCACTTTCCGGCATCGGCAGCGATCCCGGTCTTGCGGCTGCTACCGTCATTCTAGGCGCAAGCGTACTGGCTCAGATCTGCTTCTGGATCGCGGTGACTTCAGGAAATATCAGGCGAAGAGATCTGGCCGCAGAAGCATGACCGGGCAGATGGTTCCTGCCGGCAATTCCGGTGCATGCGGCGGGCGGATGATCAGGCAGTCCGAATGGGCGAAAGCCTTCATCATCGACGAATCCTGCTTGTCGAAGGGTTCGACCAACCATCCGCCGGCGGCCGATTTCGAAAGCTTCGCGCGCACGTAATCCTGGCGGTGATCATTGGCGCGCAGCGTCGCGGCGGCTTCCACCGTTATCTCCCGTTGGACAGCTGGCAGCGAGGCGAGCTTGCGGATCAGCGGCTCAAGGAAAAGCAGCGAGCAAACGAGGCTCGAGACCGGATTGCCGGGCAAGCCGAGCACCTGCGTCTTGCCGAAGCTGCCGACCATCAGCGGCTTGCCGGGGCGCATGGCGATGCGCCAGAAATCGAGCTCCATACCGGCTTCGATCAACGTGGCCTGCACCAGATCGTGGTCGCCTACGGAAGCCCCGCCGAGTGTCACGATCACGTCGACCTTGGCGTTACGCGCCTTGTCGATCGCCGTAGTGATCTGAGCCTTGTCGTCAGGCACTATGCCGAGATCGAGCACGTCGGCGCCGGCCCTGCGGGCAAGAGCTGTGATGCCAAGGGTATTGGATGCGATGATCTGCGACGGGCCCGGCGTGCTTCCGGGCGGCAGCAGTTCGTCGCCGGTCGCGAGGATCGCCATCAGCGGGCGACGCAACACCTCGACATCAGGCCGGTTCATGCCGGCGGCTACCGTCAGCCGCGAGAAATCGAGCACCGTACCGGCGGAGAGCACGGCCTCACCCTCGACGAAATCCTGGCCGCGGGGGCGAACATGCTGGTTCTGCCGTACGGGAAAATTCGTTCTGATCCCGCCTTCGATCTTTTCCGCATCCTCCTGCAGCAGGACACTATCGGCACCCGAAGGAACAGGCGCGCCGGTGAAGATGCGAACGGCCTCCCCCTGACCGACACTTCCCTCGAAGCCATGTCCGGCAGACGATGTACCGATGACCTTCAGCACCGCGCCGGGCTCTGGCGCGTCCTCGCGGCGCAGCGCATAGCCATCCATGGCGGAGGAATTGAAGGGCGGTTGCGTCAGGCCAGCCGTCAGATCAACGGCGAGAACACGGCCTTCGGCCTCGGCAAGGGGCAGCGTTTCGGATGCCGTGACGGGATTTGCGCTGGAGAGCAGGCGGCTCAGGGCCTCGGCGACCGGCAGAAGGTTCATCTCGCCTCCGGATGGCGGAAATCGCCGGATTTGCCCCCGGATTTTTCCAGCAGCCTGATGCCACCGATTTCCATTGCCTTGTCGACAGCCTTGGCCATGTCGTAGATCGTCAAGCACGCGACCGAGACGGCGGTCAGCGCCTCCATCTCCACACCGGTCTTGCCACTGAGTTTTGCGGTTGCGGTAACGCGCAGGCCGGGCAGGGCGGCGTCTTCCTCGATCTCGACCGTGACCTTGGTCAGCATCAGCGGATGACAGAGCGGTATGAGGTCGGCGGTACGCTTGGCGGCCATGATGCCGGCAAGGCGAGCAGTGCCGATCACATCGCCCTTTTTCGCATTGCCTTCGCGGATCAGCGCCAATGTTTCCGCTGCCATCTTCACATGCCCCTCGGCGGTGGCGATGCGCACCGTTTCGGCCTTGTCCGAGACATCGACCATATGCGCCTCGCCGGACGCGCCGATATGGGTGAGGCCGGGTTTTGCGCCGCTCATATCATTCGGCCGCGATGGCGGCTTCACCAAACAGCAGCGCGCGGGTGGCGGCCGTCACGTCGTCCTTGCGCATCAGGCTTTCGCCGACGAGGAAAGTGTTGATCCTGACGGCTTGCAGGCGTTTGCAATCCTCATGGGTGAAGATGCCGCTCTCGCCGACCAGAAGCCGGTCATCCGGGGCCATGGCTGCCAACGTTTCGCTCACCGTAAGACTGACTTCGAAGGTGCGCAGGTTGCGATTGTTGATGCCGACGAGCGGCGAAGACAGCTTCAGGGCACGTTCCATTTCCGGCGTATCATGAACCTCGACCAGCACGTCCATGCCGAGCGAGAAGGCCTCGTCCTGCAGGCGCTGCGCGTCGTCATCCGTCAGCGAGGCCATGATGAGCAGGATGCAATCAGCACCCCAGGCGCGGGCTTCGTGGACCTGGTAGGTCTCGAACATGAAATCCTTGCGCAGCGCGGGCAGGGCACAGGCAGCACGCGCGGCCGTCAGAAATTCCGGCGCGCCCTGGAAGCTCGGCGTATCGGTGAGAACCGAAAGGCAGGCGGCGCCACCGGCTTCATAGGCTTTGGCGAGCGCAGGCGGATCGAAATCCGGACGGATCAGCCCCTTGGACGGGCTTGCCTTCTTGATTTCGGCGATCAGGCCGAACTGGCCGGCATCGCGCTTGGCGACGAGCGCCTTGTGGAAGCCGCGCGGCGCGGACTGCCCGGCCTGTATGGCTTTCAGATCGGCAAGCGAGGTCTTTGCCTTGGCGGCAGCGATTTCCTCACGCTTATAGGCTTCGATCTTCTTCAGGATATCGGTCATGAGGCAATCCTAGTCGATATCGTTGGATACGGCGATCAGTTTGTCGAGCGCTGCGGCCGTGGCCCCGCTATCCAGCGATTCCGTTGCGAGCTTCATGCCGTCACGGATCGTCCCGGCCTTGCCTGCAATGACGAGGGAGGCGGCGGCATTAGCGAGCGCTATATCGCGATAGGCATTCTTTGCGCCACCGAGCACATTGCGAAGCGCGGCGGCATTGACCGTGCCGTCGCCCCCCCTGATATCGGCGAGCACGCAGGGCGTTACGCCGAAATCGGCCGGCGACAGCTCAAAGGTGCGGATCTGGCCGTTCTCGAGTGCAGCAACGCTGGTCTTACCGGTCGTGGTGATTTCATCGAGGCCATCGCCGTGGACAACCCAGACACTTTCGGAGCCGAGATCGCGCATGACTTCGGCAAGCGGCACGACCCATTGCGGCGCGAAGACACCGAGAAGCTGCCGCTTGACACCAGCCGGATTCGAGAGCGGCCCAAGCAGGTTGAAAATGGTGCGTGTACCGAGTTCGACGCGCGTTGGGCCGACATGGCGCATGGCCGAATGATGCTGCTGCGCGAACATGAAGCCGACGCCGGCCTCGGCAATGCAGCGCGAGATCATCTCCGGGGTGACTTCGAGATTGACGCCGAGGGCGGCAAGGCTGTCGGCAGCGCCGGATTTGGAGCTGAGCGCGCGGTTGCCGTGCTTGGCAACCGGAACACCCGCGCCGGCGACGATAAGCGCCGCCAGCGTCGAGATGTTATAGGTGCCACTGGCATCGCCGCCTGTGCCGACGATATCGATCGCGTCGGCGGGCGCTTCCACCCGCAGCATCTTGGACCGCATCGTGGTGACGGCGCCGACGATCTCGTCAACCGTCTCGCCGCGGACGCGCAGCGCCATCAGGAAGCCGCCGATCTGCGAAGGCGTTGCCTGTCCGGACATCAGGATATCGAAGGCCTGGCGGGCCTCGTCACGGGTCAGTGGCTCGCGGCTTGCTGCCTTGGCCAGAAGCGGCTTCAGATCGGTCATGCGTCGCTTCTCCCTAGCGGACGGTTGCCTGTTCGGCGAGAGTCCGGTTGACCTCTGCACCATACTGGCTCTGCAACAGGTTGACCATCTGATCGAGAATATCGTCACCGGCCTGATTTGCGATGGTGGCGATCTGCTGGTCGCGGTTGTTCAAGGCATCGGTCGTCGGCTCTTCGTTGACGTCGGTCACCTTCAGCAGGATCTGCGTGCTCGGATCGGCGCCGACGGCCGTTGCGACGGTATCTACAGGACCGGAGAATGCGGCATTGACGCCGGCGCGGCCGAGAACGGGATCGTCGGTCGAGCGGGTAACGCCGCTCTTGCTTTCGACGGCGATGCCGAGCGGGGTGGCGATATCGGCAAGCGAGGTACCCTTCTGCGCCTGAGCCTTCAGCTCGTCGGCCTTCTTGGCGAGCTCGGCCTTCTGCTGCTCGGCTGTCCAGTCCTGAACGGCCTTGTCACGCACTTCGGCGAGCGGACGATCGCGATCCGGCATGACGTCGCGCACGTCGAACCAGACATAGCCGTCATTGCCGAGGGAAATTGCGACCGCATCAGCGCCGACATCGGTCTTGAAAGCTTCCGGCAGAAGCTGCTGCTGTGCCGGGATATCCTTGAGCGGATTGCCGTCCTTGTCCGCACCCGTCATGTCGACGGCGTCGATGACGACGGCCTTCAGCTTGAGTTGGTTGGCGATTTCTTCAAGAGAGGTGCCGCCGGCGCGCATATCCTCGATACGGTCGTGAACGTTGATGACTTCCTGCGAAGCATTGGCAACCGAAAGCTGCTTGCGAAGCTCTTCCTTCACCTCGTCGAAGCTCTTGGTGGTCTCCGGCTTGATATTGGTCACGCGCAGGATCACAGGACCGAAGGTACCGTCGACGACAGCCGTGGTACCGCCATCCGCCTTCACCGCAAAGGCAGCCTCGGCAACGGCCTGATCGGGAACCTTGTCCTTGGTGAATTCACCAAGCAGCACGTCACTTGCGGTCTTGCCCTGATCGGTGACGAGCTGGTCGAAGCTCGTGCCGCTCTTCAGCGCGGTTTCGGCTGCATTGGCGAGATCCTTGCTGGCGAAGGTCAGCTGTTCCAGGGTGCGGCTTTCCGGCGTCGTATAAGCCGCCTTGGCCTTGTCGAAAGCTTCCTTGATCTGGTCGTCGGTAACGGTCGTGGGATCAGCGATATCATCAGGCTGAAGCTTCAGATAGGCGATCTTGCGGTATTCCGGCGCGCGGTAGCGCTGTTTGGCGTCTTCGAACCACTTGGAGAGCACATCGACGGCTGGCGCCTTGATCGGCTCGATATTGGCGTTGGTGAGCAGCAGGTAATCGACGCTGCGGCTCTCATTGCCATAGAGTTTCAGCGCGTTGACGAGCGTTGCAGGCGCCTGGAAGCCGTTGGCTACGGCTTCGATGATCTGGCTGCGGACAGCCTGCTTGCTGCGATCCTTGATATAGTCGTCTTCCCGGATGCCGGCATTGCGCAGACGAGAGGTGAAGAGCGAGCGGTCGAACTGGCCGTTGACTGCCTTGAAAGCCGGATCGTCGCCGATCAGCTGGGCAAGGCGGTCTTCGGAAAGGCCGAGACCCATATCATCGGCAAGCTGGTCCAGCGAGGCACCGGCCAGAAGCTGGGCAAGCACCTGCTGTTCAACGCCGAAAGCGCGGGCCTGCTCGGGCGTCAGGCGCACGCCATATTGCTGGCCGAGTTGGGCGACCTGGCGCTGATAGGCAAGGCGGAATTCATTGACGTCCACATGCTGGTCGCCGACGGTGACCACCGTCGTGCTATTGCCGCCGCTTATCAGCTCTCGCGATACGCCCCAGATGCCGAAGGAGCCGACGAGCAGGAGCAGGAGCAGCTTGGCAACCCAGGTCTGAGCAGCTCTTCTCAGAAGATGGAACATGGAAACGCAAACCTCGCATTATCATTGGCCCAGAAGGGCAGACATTCGTCGTTCCATAAAACAAAGCTGCGAGGAAATGAAGGCTTCTCGCATGAAAAGCTTGCGGGACTTGCACACGCTCTCGCCAACCCGCCGCAAGCGACAAAAGATGCTTGGTTGCGGAACCTTTACAGTCTTCATTTCGTTGAAGCGGCATTCGATCAAACAGGAGCAGACCATGGCCGAATTGAAAACCGCTTCCGCCGAATCCACCGCTGCGCGCGTCAAGGCCGAAGTAGCCGCCGAAGATCTGTCCGCGCAGGTTGCTGCGTTGCGCGATGATCTGGCCCGCCTTTCGGAGAGCGTGATTGCGCTGGGGCAGGGCGCAAAGACCGCAGTGACCGACGAAGCCTCCATCATGACCGAGCGTGTCCGCGACAAGGTGCGTGAAGAGCCGCTGACCGCAATCGCCATTACAGCAGGCGTCGCCTATCTCTTTGGTCTCCTCAGCCGTCGATAGACGAAAAAAGCCGGACGCAGGACGTCCGGCCTTTAATCTTTTTTGGCAATCTTTTCCGTGTCAGGTCAGCGGCGGATGAGGCGTCCGATCGCAATCAGGATGCATGCGCCAACAAAGCCCGTGATCAGGTATCCGAGCCAGCCGCTGAGTGGCTGGATGTGAAGGATACCGAGAATCCAGTTGGCGACGATCGCGCCTATGATGCCAAGCAATATGTTCATGAACACGCCCATATTGCTGTGCATGACCTTCTCCGCCAGCCATCCGGCGAAACCGCCGATAATGATGGCTGCAATCCAACCTACACCTGCGTTTTCCATGATAATCTCCCTCCTGGTTAAAACGTGGGATAGAACGCGCGCAATCGAAAAAAGTTCCGGTATGGCAGCGGCTTAGCGCTGTCAGGGATGAAGTAATGTAACCGGCGCGGAAAACGCATGAGCCGCGATCTGAAACATCAGTCCTGAAAAGGCCAGTGCGGCAAAACCGGCCGGCACCAGCAAACTCTTCGTGAACATCAAATCCTCCCGTTGTTGGGAGCAAGCATAATTCATCGCCTTAACTGCGCAAGCTGCTTATTAATAAGTAGTTAAGCATGAAGTTTAAGTAAAATTTTCACGACGCAACATGCATTACACCTAATATTAAATCATCTGGAACCGGAGCTTTCTCAATTTGCATTAGCAAAGGAGAGGCTTTGGTCGATACCACCTCCACGGCTCTTGCCTCATGGCTAACTCGGCCGAAAAAGCGAGCAGCGTACTGAGACGAAATATCAGCTGGCCATAAGGCCGATGGACATAGAAAGCTATCTATTCGGCAAGTCGCGCGACCCTCTGCCCGATGGCGAGCGAAGCGGTCAGTCCGGGGCTCTCAATTCCGTAGAGCGCCACATAGGCGGGGTGACCAGTTTGCTCCGGCCCTTGGATCACGAAGTCACCACCACCGCCCGCAGCCGGGCCGGCGATCTTCGGACGGACGCCCGAGTAGGCAGGCTGTAGCGCACCATCCACCAGATTGGGCCAATAGCGGCGGATTGCGGAATAGAACTTGTCCGCACGACTGGGATCGACGTCGTAGTCAATCGTCTCGATCCACTCGACATCAGGACCGAAGCGCGCCTGGCCAGCAAGGTCGAGTGTCAGATGCACCCCGAGACCGCCGGGTTCGGGGACCGGGTAGATCAGCTGCGTTGCAGGTGCGCGGCCAGTCAGGGCAAAATAACATCCCTTGGCGTAGTGACGCGGCGGGATGGTGCTGGCGTCCAGCCCGGACAGGCTTTCTGACAAGGCCCAGGAATTCAGGCCAGCGGCATTGATCACAAGGCGTGTCTCGATCTCTACCGGATCGCGGCCGCCGACTGCGAGGCGAACCTTGTCCGCAGTGAATTCACCTTCGATGACAGGAGAATTGCAGATAACGGCTCCGCCATTAGCCTCGATATCCGCAGTGTATGCCTGCATGAGGCCGTGACTGTCGATGATGCCGGTCGAGGGAGAAACAAGCGCCGCAAAGCCTCTAATCTGTGGTTGCCTGCGGGCGAGTTCCGCAGTATCGATCAGATAGCAATCCTCCACGCCATTGGCGGCGGCCTGCCTGGATAGCTTTTCAAGATATCCGACTTCCTCCTCACTCGCAGCGACGACGAGTTTGCCACAGGCTCTATGGAGGATATTTCGCTCCCGGCAATAGTCGTAAAGCCTGTGTTTTCCGGAAACGCAGAGTTCAGCCTTCAAGCTGCCGGTGGCATAGTAGAGCCCGGCATGGATGACTTCACTGTTGCGGGCCGATGTGATGCTGCCGGTTATCGGCTCCGCCTCGAGAAGAACCACGTCGCGGCCGGACATTGCAAGTTCGCGCGCTATTGCAAGCCCCACGACCCCTCCGCCCACGACGACGCAGTCGAGGTCCAGCATCTCCGCCATGCAATTCCCCTCTCATCCTCCAACTGCGCCATTGAACTCGCCGTTTTGGAGAGCTCAGACAACGCAATCCAGCTTTTAGGTATCGTTCGGGCGAACCTATCCCAAATCAAGAGGATGATGAAATACGATTCGATGCATTTAGCCTGGATCATCTTCGTCGGCGCGAGCGACGCGGAAATTCGGCTTCAGAAGGATAAATAACTGATAATTTCAACGATTTATGGCGGAAGAGGTGGGATTCGAACCCACGGTACGGTTTCCCGCACGCCGGTTTTCAAGACCGGTTCCTTAAACCACTCGGACACTCTTCCATCCAGTTGATCCGGCTCGTCTTTGTTGTCAGGCCTTCGTTTTGACGAAGCCTCCTTCCAACGACGGCCAAATCGTGGTTTGGCAGGCTTTATAGCGGTTCGGATTTCAGCGTCAACGTGCTCTGACAGATCGGGCGGCAATTGAGCAGATAAACTGCTTCAATATGTTCTGACGCGGGGCAGGGCGGTCATGTCCGCCGAAAGTTGCTGTCACGAGCCGAAACGGTCCAACATGCGGAAATACATTCGCGATTTCATTCCCGCACAGATTAAAATCAACCAAATATTAACCATAACCATTAGAATTCTCGCTATCGCCCCGAAATTGTTCGCAAATTAGCCACGATATCCACAAGATTAAAGTCTCGTTAGGCAGGCAGGGAATAAGGCAACTCCAACTCATTCACGAATGAGTTCCTTAACCATAAAACGGTCTTGAGTGGCGTGGGGCATATGAAACTGAATTACGGGGCGGCGTCTTTCGCAACGACGGCACGGTGGCTGGCATTGTCGGCCATGTGCGCAACAGTGGCGGCCTGCGGCACGACGCAGGCGGTTCCCAAGAAGAAATCCCACGGCAAGGAATATTTCTCCGAAAGCGAATATGGCGTCAAAGCCAGCCCGCGCGTTGCCAACGGCAACAATATTCCCAAGGGCGGCGGCCGCTACATCGTGGGCGATCCCTATGTGGTGAAGGGCAAGATGTATTACCCCAGGGAGGATTACTCCTATAACAAAGTGGGCATCGCTTCCTGGTACGGCTCTGCCTTCCACGGCCGCCTGACGGCGAATGGCGAAGTCTACGACCAGATGCATCTTTCAGCCGCGCATCCGACCTTTCCACTGCCGAGCTATGCGCGTGTGACGAACGTCGAAACCGGTTCTTCCGTGATCGTCCGCGTCAACGACCGTGGGCCCTATCACGAAGGTCGCATCATCGACCTTTCGAACAAGACCGCCTCCATGCTCGACCTGCAGCACAGCGGCACGGGCAATGTTCGCGTGCAATATGTCGGAAAGGCGCCGCTCGACGGTCACGACATGCCCTATCTGATGGCCTCCTATATTCCGAAGGGTAGCCGCATCCCGGGCATCAATCCGGGCGGGGGCCAGATCGCCTCCGGCGTCATGGTCGCCTCCAACAACAAGAAAATCACCGGCGACCAACTCCAGAGCCTCGGCGATTACTCCAGTCCTTCGCCGGCCAACGTGCCGGTACCATTCCGCTCGACTGCCTATGCGGGCTCCACGCCGAGCGCCAAGTATAATGCGGCTCCAGTTCCTGCGCCGATGCAGGCGCCGGCAGGCGGCCATTTCCTGACGCCGCCGCCGGCCTTCACCAATGGCGCTCAGACGATGGAACAGATGGTGGTTCTGCCGGAAATCGGACCCATTCCCTTTGAGCGTCCGAATGGCTGGTCGAAGGGCACATCGCTTGCCATGGGCTATCAGGAGGAGGCGAGGACAGTCAACGTTCCGCTCGCTTTCGACGCTGTGATGGTACGCAATGATGGCCTGACGCAGGAGTCTATCCTCGCCTCCTTCAAGCGTCAGAATGGCGGCAGCGCAAAGGTGCGATGAAAGCCTACAACAAAGTGTAATTGCATCGGCTTCCGGCTCGCTTTACCCTCCTGAATCAACCCGCACGATCAATGGGATTAGCGATGTTGAAGCCGCTGCTTCGCCTCCTTGCATGCCTGCTTTTGCCTGCTTCTGCAGCCTTTGCCGCAGAAGGCACCGAGGCCGGTTTCGTCACCAAGGCCGCGCAGGCCTATATGATCGAGGCCTCGACCGGGACTGTGCTTCTCGCCAAGAACGAGAACCAGGTCTTTGCGCCTGCCTCGCTTGCCAAGCTGATGACGATGGATCTCGTTTTCAGTGCCGTCAGCAAGGGACAGATTTCGCTCGATACCGAATATCCCGTCTCCGAATATGCCTGGCGTACCGGCGGCGCGCCTTCGCGTGCGGCCACGATGTTTGCAGCGCTGAAATCGAAGGTTCGCGTCGAGGATCTGATCAAGGGCGTTGCGATCCAGGGCGCCAATGACGGCTGCATCATCCTTGCCGAGGGCATGGCCGGCAGCGAGGACCAGTTTGCGGCATCGATGACCCGGCGCGCTCGCGAGCTTGGCATGGAAAAGGCTATCTTCGGCAATTCAACCGGGATTCCCGACGGCAAGAGCAAGGTGACGGCTAGGGAGTTGGTGACGCTCGCCGTCGATCTGCAGGCTTCCTATCCCGATCTCTATCCCTATTTTGCCCAAGCGGATTTCGAATGGAACAAGATCTTCCAGCGCAACCGCAATCCGCTGCTCGGCATGGATCTCGGCGCTGACGGGCTGGCGACGGGCTTTACGGAAGGCGAGGGCTATTCGATCGTCGCCTCGGTGCAGCGCAACGGACGGCGGCTTTTAGTGGCGCTTGCAGGCATCGCCTCGGACAAGGAACGGACAGAAGAAGCCAAGCGCGTGCTGGAATGGGGGCTGACAGCCTTCGAGAGCCGTCAGGTCTTTGCCGACAAGGAAGTCATCGGTGCTGCAAGCGTTTATGGCGGTACGGCGCGCACCGTTGATCTCGTCGCCAAGGCACCGGTCAGCGTCTATGTTCCGATTAACAATCCAGACCGGCTCGCAGCCCGCATCGTCTACCACTGGCCGCTGATGGCGCCGGTGAAGGCCGACACGGAAGTCGGCACGCTGCGCATCGTTTCCGGCAACAGGATGTTGCGCGAAGTGCCACTCTATACAGTGCAATCGGTGGAGGTTGGATCGCTCACCAGCCGGGCGGTCGACGCGCTGCTGGAGCTTGGCGAATCGCTGTTCTTCTCATGGCTCTGGGACAAGTCCGAGCAGAGCTGAGATCCTTTTTGCCCGCGGATTTTGCCGCAATTTGCCGGGGAAGGTGAATATGTCGCCGCGGCAAAAGGTTTCGTTCCGCACCATCTTCGGATAGATAGAGGCAGAGCGTGGCGCTCAGAATGCGGGAAAGTATCATTGTCGTCCGGTACAGGATTGTTCGTTACGTTTGAAGGCGGAGAGGGGGCTGGGAAGTCCACGCAGATCCGCCGTCTTGCCGAGGCCCTTAAAGCCGAAGGCCATGACGTGCTGTTGACCCGGGAGCCTGGGGGCTCGCCGGGCGCCGAAGCGGTGCGCCATGTGCTGCTTTCGGGCGCTGCGGAAGCCTTTGGCACCCGCATGGAAGCGATCCTCTTTGCCGCCGCCCGCAACGATCACGTGGAAGAAGTCATCCGGCCGGCGCTTTACAAGGGCAAGATCGTGCTCTGCGACCGCTTCATGGATTCCTCGCGCGTCTATCAGGGCGTTACCGGCAACCTGGAGCCAGAATTCATCGAGACGCTGCAGCGGATCGCCATCAACGGCGTGATGCCTGATTGTACGCTGATCCTCGATATTCCGGCCAAGCTGGGGCTGGAGCGCGTTATCAAGCGAAACGCCGACGGCCCTGATCGTTTCGAGAAGGAAACGCTCGAAACGCACGAGAAGCGCCGCGAAGCCTATCTCGATATCGCCGCGCGCGAGCCGGAACGCTGCCATGTCGTCAACGCCACGCAGCCGGAAGAGGCGATTGCCGCGGAGATCCTCACCATAGTCAGGCAGTTGCTGAAACCATCAGCCGAAGCGCGGATGCCGGAAGCGGCGCATCATGAGTGAGGACAGGCCCGGACTGCTCGACGGCGCCATCTGGCCGGCCGAGAACACTAAGCTCTTCGGCCATGAAGATGCTGAGGATTTCCTGGCGCAGTTCTACCGCTCCGGCAAAGGCCATCATGCAATCCTGATCGAAGGGCCTGAGGGGATCGGCAAGGCGACATTGGCCTTCCGCTTCGCCAATCATGTTCTGTCGCATCCCGATCCGGCCACCGCGCCGGACCGCATCGCCGATCCGGATCTCGGATCTGCCATCAGCAGGCAGATTGCCTCAGGCGCCTCGCACAATCTCCTGCATCTTGCCAGACCCGTGGATGAGAAGACCGGGAAGGTGAAATCGGCGATTACTGTCGATGAGGTACGCCGGGCCGGCAAGTTCTTCTCGCAGACCTCGGGCACCGGCAACTGGCGCATTGTCATCATCGACCCTGCCGACGACATGAACCGGAATGCGGCAAACGCCATCCTGAAGATCCTCGAGGAGCCGCCGAAGCGGGCGATGTTCCTCGTTCTGTCGCATGCGCCGGGAAAGCTACTGCCGACGATCCGGTCACGCTGCCTGCCGCTGAAGCTTGCACCCCTTGACGATGGTGCGCTGGTTTCAGCACTTGCCCATCTCGGCATTCAGGGGGAGGGGCAGGCGCTGCTTTCCGCCGCAAAGGGCAGCGTCGGTGAGGCGCTGAAACTGCTGAACTACGGCGGCGGTGAGATCATTCAGGCCTATAACGACGTTCTGTCCTCCGAGGGGCCGGCGGCACGCAAGGCCATGCACCGGCTTGCGGATGCGCTTTCGGGCAAGGAAGCCGATACGATCTTCGATTTCTTCGTCAGCCATGTAGGCGATGACATCATGAACCGCGCGCGCCTTGCTGCGGGCGAGGGGCAGATTGCGGCGGCCGAACGTCTGGCGCGGCTCTATTCCGAAATCACCGAGAAGCTGACCGTCTCCGACGCTTACAATCTCGACCGCAAGCAGACGATCATGGAAGTGCTTTCCGAGATCAAGCAGCCGCGCGCCTGATCAGCCGGCCAGCAGTTTCCAGGCAACCACGGCGAGCGTGACGGCCAGTACGATGCGGATAGTGCGCTCGTGCAGTTTCGGCGCAAGCAGGCTGCCGACAATGATGCCGGGAATGGAGCCGACCAGCAGGGCAAGCAGCATTGCCCAGTCGATCTCGCCGATGAACCAGTATCCCATGCCGCCGATCAGGGTGAGCGGCACCGCATGGACGATATCCGAGCCGACGATCTCGCGCACGTCGAGGCGGGGGTAGAGGATGAGCAGGATCGTCACGCCCAAGGCGCCGGCGCCGACCGACGTCAAGGTGACGAGCACGCCGAGCACAACGCCCAGACCGACGGTGAAGACTGCGATGGTCGCCGGTTTCGGCGGCATGCGCTCGCCGATGGCACGGCCGGCAAATTCAAGGATCTGGCCGCGGAAAACCAGCATGATCGCGGTCATGACCAGAAGCCAGCCGAGCGCGGTGGTGATGGTATTCGTGACGCCAATACTTTTTCGGTCGACGCCGGCCATCAGCCAGAGCATCGAAAGCGCGGCAGGGACGCTGCCGGCCGCAAGACTGCCGACGATCTTCCAGTTGACGCGGCCATGCATGCCGTGAACAGCCGTGCCGGCCGTTTTGGTGATTGCTGCGTAGAGAAGATCGGTTCCGACGGCCGTCGCCGGATGGACACCGAAAAGGAGCACGAGCAGGGGCGTCATCAGCGAACCACCGCCAACGCCGGTGATACCGACCAGCGCTCCTACGACAAGACCGGACAGGGAATAGAGAGGCTCGAACGTCAAATACGCGCCTCCGACGGCGCGAGGCCATGACTATTGCGATCGATGAAAAATAGCACTTCGCTTTTTGTCCCGCCCTCTTGCCGGACAAGGGGTAGATTGCGCCAGAACGCGAGTCAAGTTCCTCACCGCGCGCCCCTGAAATCGTAGGCGGCTGCCAAACTTGATGTTTCGCTTGTGCGAGACATGCGCTAATAGCGGCTGACGATTTTTATAGAGTAAGCCGGAATTGGCCGCCATGACAGACAAGACCCCCTTCTACATTACGACCGCGATTTCCTATCCCAACGGCAAGCCGCATATCGGCCATGCCTATGAGCTGATCGCGACCGACGCCATGGCACGCTACCAGCGCCTCGACGGCAAGGATGTCTTCTTCCTGACGGGGACCGACGAGCACGGCCAGAAGATGCAGCAGACGGCGCGTGCCGAAGGCATCACGCCACAGGCGCTTGCCGACCGCAATTCCGGCGAATTCCAGGCGATGGCGAAGCTGCTCAATGCGTCGAACGACGACTTCATCCGCACCACGCAGGAACGTCACCACGAGACTTCTCGGAACATCTGGAACCTGATGGCCGCAAATGGCGACATCTACAAGGATTCCTATGCTGGCTGGTACTCGGTGCGAGACGAAGCCTATTACCAGGAAAACGAGACCGAGCTGCGAGCCGATGGTGTGCGCTATGGGCCTCAGGGCACGCCTGTCGAATGGGTGGAAGAGGCGAGCTACTTCTTCAAGCTCTCGGAGTACCAGGACCGGCTGCTGAAGCATTACGAGGAAAACCCCGATTTCATCGGTCCGGCCGAACGCCGCAACGAGGTGATCTCCTTCGTCAAGTCCGGTCTCAAGGATCTCTCGGTCTCGCGTACGACCTTCGACTGGGGTATCAAGGTACCGAATGACCCTGATCATGTCATGTACGTGTGGGTCGATGCACTGACGAACTACATTACCGCAACCGGCTATATCGAAGACCGCAACGGACCGCGAGCGAAATACTGGCCTGCCGATGTGCATATCATCGGCAAGGACATCATCCGCTTTCACGCCGTCTACTGGCCGGCCTTCCTGATGTCGGCAAAGCTGCCGCTGCCGAAGCGCGTCTTTGCTCACGGCTTCCTGCTCAACAAGGGCGAGAAGATGTCGAAGTCGCTCGGCAACGTCGTCGATCCGGTCAATCTGGTGAACCATTTCGGCCTCGACCAGGTGCGTTACTTCTTCCTGCGCGAAGTCTCCTTCGGCCAAGACGGCAGCTACAGCGAAGAGGCGATCGGCACGCGCATCAATTCCGACCTCGCCAACGGCATTGGCAACCTTGCCAGCCGGTCGTTGTCGATGATCGTCAAGAATTGCGATGGCCAGATTCCGGAATGCGGACCGCTGACCGATGAGGACAAGGCGATGCTGGCACAGGCCGATGCATTGCACGCTTCCACGCGCGACGACATGGGCAAGCAGCTCATCCACCGCGCGCTGGCCTCGATCATCGCCGTGGTCTCCGAGACCGACCGCTATTTCGCCGGCCAGGAGCCTTGGGCGCTGAAGAAGTCCGATCCGGCGCGCATGGGCACGGTGCTCTATGTCACTGCCGAAGTGGTACGCCAGATCGCCATCCTGCTGCAGCCCTTCATGCCGGAATCGTCCGGCAAGCTGCTCGACCTGGTGGCTGCGCCGGCCGACAAGCGCGACTTCGCAGCGCTTGGCGAAGCCGGCCGTCTGGTGCCGGGAACGCCGCTCGAAGCGCCGAAGCCGGTCTTCCCGCGCTACGTGGCTCCGGAGGCTTAAGGCCGTGCTGATCGATACGCATTGCCATCTGGACTTTGCCGATTTCGAGGCGGAACGCGACGAAGTAGTGGCGCGCGCCCATGCGTCGGGCGTGGCGCAGATGGTGACGATCTGCACCCGCGTGCGCAAGCTCGACGGGCTGCTCGGCATCACTGAAAAATATCCCTCCGTTTTCTGCTCGGTCGGCACGCATCCCAACAATGCGGGTGACGAACTGGATATCCAGACGGAAGATTTGGTACGGCTCGCGAATGGCCATCAGAAGGTCGTCGCGATCGGCGAGGCCGGTCTCGATTATTTCTACGATACGCAGAAGCCCGAAGACCAGCAGACGGGCTTTCGTCGCCACATTGCCGCGGCACGGGAAACGCAGCTTCCGCTCGTCATCCATAGCCGCAGCGCTGATGCCGACATGGCTGCGATCCTGACCGAGGAAACAGGGAAGGGGGCCTTCCCCTTCATTCTGCATTGCTTCTCGGCCGGCCCGGAGCTGGCGAAGACGGGCGTCGAGCTCGGCGGCTATATTTCCTTTTCGGGTATTCTCACTTTCCCGAAGTCGGAAGAGCTGCGCGACATCGCCAAGACCATTCCGCACAACCGGTTGCTCGTCGAAACGGATGCGCCGTATCTCGCGCCGAAGCGCTGGCGCGGCAAGCGCAACGAGCCATCTTACGTGGTGAATACGGCCGAGGTACTGGCCGATACGATCGGCCTTCCTTACGAGGAGGTCGCGCGGATCACCACCGACAATGCGTTCAGGCTGTTTTCGAAGATGCCGAGGATCTAGCGGCGTGGCACGACGGCAGCGGTTCACCATTCTCGGCTGTTCGTCGTCACCCGGCGTGCCGCGCATCACCGGCGACTGGGGCGCCTGCAATCCGGACAATCCAAAGAACAGAAGAACACGCGCTGCCTTTATGGTGCAGCAGTTTTCTGATGATGGCGCTGCAACGACCGTCGTCATCGATACGGGGCCGGATTTTCGTGAGCAGATGATCATGGCAGGGGTCGACCATGTCGACGCGGTCCTCTACACCCATCCGCATGCAGACCATATCCACGGCATCGACGATCTGCGTGGTTATTTTCACAATACCCGCCGGCGCGTGCCGATCTTCGCTGACCAGTTCACCATGAGCCGGCTGCGCGATGCCTTCGGCTATTGCCTGGAGACGCCGCCGGGCAGCAATTATCCGCCAATCGTGCTGCCGATCGTGATCGAGGATCTGGAAGAGCCCATTGAAATCCACGGGCCAGGCGGAACGATCGCCTTCATGCCGCATCTGCAGCAGCATGGTGACATCCATTCGCTCGGTTTCCGCATCGGCGATGTGGCCTATTGCAGCGATATCAGCGACTTCCCGCCGCAGACGGTGGAGAGGCTGCAGAACCTCGACATGCTGATCATCGACGCCCTGCAATATGCCTATCATCCCAGCCATCTCTCGCTGGAACAGTCACTGGACTGGATCGAGCGGCTAAGACCGAAGCGGGCGATCCTGACGCATATGCACACGCCGCTCGACTATGATGTAGTCATGGCGCAAACGCCGGATCATGTGGTGCCGGCGTTCGACCAGATGAGCTTCCAAGTCGAGGTTTAGCTGCCGATAAATGGAGCAACCTCGAGGTATCCGCGATGGATCATGTCGAGCGCGACATAGAGAATGATCAACAGGCCGACATAGGCGATCCAGCGATGTTTGTTGAGCAGGCGGGCGATAAAGTTCGCGGCGATGCCCATCAGCGCAATGGAAAGACCGAGGCCTAGCACCAGCACGCTCGGGTGTTCGCGAGCGGCGCCGGCAACGGCAAGAACATTGTCCAGCGACATGGAAACGTCGGCGATGACGATCTGTGTCGCAGCCTGGAAGAAGGTCTTCCTCGGCGCAGCTGCGCCAGCCTCGGCCGCATGTTCTTCGCCATGGCCGGCACGCAGCTCGCGCCACATCTTCCAGCAGACCCAGAGCAGCAGCAAGCCGCCGGCCAGCAGAAGGCCGACAATCGCCAGAAGATAGACTGCGACAGAGGCGAACAGGATGCGGAGCACCGTTGCCGCCAGAATGCCGACAATGATTGCCTTGCGGCGCTGCGTGGCTTCCAGGCCGGCAGCAGCAAGGCCGATGACGACGGCGTTGTCGCCGGCGAGAACAAGGTCGATAGCAATGACCTGCAGCAGGGCCGTCACACCGGCCGCTGTGAAAATATCCATATTGAATTACCCCCGGATATGCTTCGAGCGTGCTAGCGTCTTGAGGGTTTTCCGTCAACCGGTGAAGGGATGCGTTGACGACTGCGTCCACGGTCATGCCGTGTAATCCGGGCGGATGTGATCGATGCGGTGTCCCGCATGGACGGATCGATGTAGATTATGGAACGATTCTTTTCTTCGATCCGCAGGCCCATGGAAACTTCGCTTTATCTGCCCGTCAAAGGCTTTCTCGAAAAGGCAGGTTACGTCGTCAAGGGCGAAGTCGGCGGCTGCGATCTGGTTGGCCTGAGTGACGACGATCCGCCTGTGGTGGTGGTCTGCGAGCTGAAGCTCAGCTTCAATCTCGAACTCATCCTGCAAGCAGTCGATCGCGCGGCTGTCTCTGACGAGGTCTGGATCGCGGGCCGGGTTTCCGCCAAGGGTAAAGGCCGGGAAGCCGACAAACGCTACCGCGATCTCTGCCGCAGGCTCGGCATCGGCATGCTCGGCATTTCGGATAGCGGCGACGTCAGCGTGATCGTCGGCTCCGTATCGCCGATGCCACGGACCAATCCGAAGCGCCGGTCGCGGCTGATGCGCGAGCACCAGAAACGCCGCGGCGACCCGGCGCTCGGCGGCAGCACGCGCACACCGCTCATGACGGCATATCGCCAGCAGGCGCTTGGCTGCGCTGCGGCGCTGGCATCTGGGCCGTTGCGTGTGCGTGACATCAGATCCGGTGTACCGGAGGCCGGCAAGATCCTGCTGTCCAACGTCTATGGCTGGTTCGAACGACTCGACAGAGGCGTCTATGGCTTGACGGATGCTGGACGGGAAGCGCTGCAGCGGTGGCCACAGCCGGAGATGCAGGCGGCGCAGTAGTGGGTGCGGTTTAGGGTACGGCTTTTAGTTCCATAACCTATCTTATGCGATCTTTGTGTGTAGTGGGGTACATTCTATTTCCAAGTGCGACATGCCAGTAATTTCAATGGCTTCACTTTGGAGATTTTGGCATGTCGCTTTGCTATCAGCAGTTCACCCTCGCCGATCGTCGCCGTCTTTATCACCTCAGAGAGCGAAAGGTGCCAGTTGGCG